>CAIJPN010000001.1 GCA_903822545.1 uncultured Anaerolineae bacterium
ATTTATAGTGATGGTCAGGCATTGATGGTGGGCCAGAACCTGCTCAATGCCTGACCTGGTTGTCGCTTGCGCACTCGCATGTGTACACTCGACTATTCTCAGTATATTGATTTTACGGGAATTTGTCAAGCGCGGCCCAGGGTCATTTTTTGGATTGGGAGCGTGCCGCGTGATCAAAGTCAAAGTCCCAGAACTCATGAAAGCCAAAGGCTATAATGCCACCGACCTGATGCGAAAAGCCAACATCGCCTACGGAACCGCCCTCCGGCTGTCCAGGGGTGAGGCCGAGGCGATTTCGTTTGAAGTGCTCGAGTCGCTGTGCAAGTTGTTTGGGGTAAAGGTGGAAGATGTGATTGAGTATGTGGAAGAGTGATCCAATCGGTGATTTGTATTCGGGTGGACTATGTTGCCATAATTAATAGCGAATGGCCGGTAGAAATTGACAAATCATCCTTCATCCCCCATACTTAACCAATAAGCTCTGCTCAATACCACTGGCAAGAGCATCTTACTGCCCACGTGGATTAATCGCGCAGTGGCCGGGGAAATCTATCACACATCCCGCCAGCGCAACCCAAGGCCTTGTATTCCCAATTGGTTAGCCGATAACCAAAGCAGGCAAGTAGAGGGAACGCATGCTCCATCTGGAAGACCTTCAACCCAATGCATCCATCCGGGGCATCCTGCCAAACGGACTTGTTACCGTTGTCAGCGTGCAGTGGTTTGGCTCTGAAGCCCTGGAACTAACCTACAAGACCGCCGAAGGCCGGGTCGCCAACCAGTTGCTTTATCGGGATGATGAACCGCGCCTGGAACTGGTCGATGAAGGCCGTCCGTGGAGTTTTGATGGCGATGGAGCCTTATTCAGGCTGGTCTCCGAGGCCCAGCGCATCCGCCTGGCACACCTGTTTGACCCGGTGCTGGCCGTGCATACTTCGCTGGTGGACCCATTGCCGCACCAGATCACAGCCGTGTATGAGTCGATGCTACCGCGCCAGCCGTTGCGTTTCCTGCTGGCCGATGACCCCGGCGCGGGCAAGACCATCATGGCCGGACTGTTGATCAAGGAACTGATCGCGCGCGGGGATTTGCAGCGCTGTCTGATTGTCTGCCCGGGCAGTTTGGCCGAGCAGTGGCAGGATGAACTCTACCGACGCTTCCACCTGCCCTTTGAAATCCTGACCAATGACAAGCTGGAAGCCGCGCGCACCGGCAACTGGTTCCTGGAAACCAATTTCGTGATCGCCCGGCTGGATAAGCTCTCGCGCGATGAAAATGTGCAGGAAAAACTCAAAACGCCAGACTGCCGCTGGGACCTGGTGGTCTGCGACGAAGCGCACAAGATGTCCGCCACGGTGTTTGGGGGTGAGATCAAGTACACCAAACGCTATAAGCTCGGCCAACTGCTTTCCACCATCACGCGCCATTTCTTGCTGATGACGGCCACACCGCACAACGGCAAGGAAGAAGATTTTCAGCTATTTATGGCCCTGCTCGATGGCGATCGCTTTGAGGGACGTTTCCGCGATGGGGCGCACGCCAGCGATGTTTCGGATTTGATGCGCCGGATGGTCAAAGAGAAGCTGCTCAAGTTCGATGGCACACGCCTGTTCCCGGAGCGGATTGCATACACGGTGCCGTATAAACTTTCAGAAGCAGAAGCAAACCTTTATAAAGATGTCACCGATTATGTACGGGAAGAATTCAACCGTGCAGAAAAACTTGGGAATGACAAACGCACAGGAACGGTCGGTTTTGCGCTGACCATTCTCCAGCGGAGATTGGCATCCTCGCCCGAGGCCATCTACCAATCCCTGAAGCGCAGGCGCGAAAGGCTGGAAAGCCGCTTGCGGGAACTGGAACTGCTCCAGCGTGGCGGACAACTTCCATCCTTCATTTCCAGCGATGTGCCCGAGTTGGATGCCGAGACGGTAGAAGACCTGGATGAAGCACCAGCCGATGAACTGGATACTGCCGAGGAAGAAATTCTCGATCAGGCCACCGCGGCGCGCACGATCGGCGAGTTGAAGGCCGAAATCGAGACGCTCAAACGGCTGGAAGCGGATGCTCTGGCCGTTCGGCGTAGTAGCACAGATACCAAGTGGCGCGAACTGGCCAGCCTGCTCGGTGAGATTTTTACCCCGGCAGCCCTGGGCGGGCGCGTTGCGGAAGAGCAGGCTCCCTATGGCTCCGGGCCGATCGCAAAGCCGGTGGCCTCGCCGCACCAGAAGCTGGTTTTGTTCACCGAACACCGTGACACGCTCAATTACCTGGAAAGCCGCATCAGCACCCTGCTGGGACGCAGGGAAGCGGTGGTGATGATCCACGGCGGGATGGGGCGCGAGGAGCGCATGAAAGCGCAGGAGTTGTTCAAGTTTGACCCGCAGGTGCAGGTGTTGCTGGCAACCGACGCGGCGGGCGAAGGTATCAACTTGCAGCGTGCGCACCTGATGGTGAACTACGACCTGCCCTGGAACCCAAACCGCCTGGAGCAGCGTTTTGGCCGCATCCACCGCATCGGGCAGACCGAAGTTTGTTATTTGTGGAACCTGGTGGCCGAGGAAACCCGCGAAGGCGATGTGTATCGCAAATTGCTGGAAAAGCTGGAACAGGCGCGCCAGGCTTTGGGCGGGCAGGTTTTCGATGTGCTTGGAAAACTACAGTTCGAGGGCAAGTCGCTGCGCGATCTGCTGATCGAAGCCATCCGCTACGGCGACCTGCCCGAAACGCGCGCCTACCTGACGACTGTGCTTGAAAACGCGCTTGACCGCGGCCAGTTGGAAGCCCTGCTCGATGATCGCGCGCTGGCCCAGGATGTGATGGACACGAGCCGGGTGCAACGCATTCGCGCCGATATGGAACGGGCCGATGCCCGCCGTCTCCAGCCGCACTACATCGAATCGTTTTTCCTGGAAGCTTTCAAATCCCTGGGCGGCACCGCCAAACAGCGCGAAACACGCCGCTACGAAGTGACCCATGTTCCAGCCGTGGTGCGTAACCGCGACCGGGTGATTGGCATTGGCGAGGCGGTTTTGCCGCGCTATGAACGCATTGCTTTTGAAAAAGATCTGGTGACCCCGCCCGGACAGCCGCTGGCCGCTTTTGTTTGCCCCGGCCACCCGTTGTTGGATGCGGTGATTGACCTGACCCTGGAGCGCAACCGCGACCTGCTCAGGCGTGGAACGGTGCTGGTGGATGAGCGTGATTACGGAACCCAGCCACGGGTGCTTTTCACGCTGGAACATGCCATCCAGGATGCCAGCCTGACCCGCAGTGGGGAGCGCCGGGTGATTTCCAAGCGGATGCTGTATACCGAAATTGATGCGACGGGCGCTGCCCGACATGTGCATTACGCCCCTTACCTAGATTACCGCCCACTGGCCGCCGATGAGCCGGGGATCGATGCCCTGCTGGCACGGCCCGAATGCGCCTGGATTCAGCGCGAGATGGAAGCCAAGGCCCAGGGCTATGCAGTGGCAAATGTAGTGCCGGAACATCTCAAGGAAGTGCGCGATGCGCGCCTGGCGCTGATTGCCAAAACGGAAGCCGCCGTAAAGGATCGACTGACCCGGGAAATTGTGTATTGGGATCATCGCGCCGAGGAACTCAAGTTGCAGGAGCAGGCCGGGAAGCCGAATGCCCGTCTGAACTCTGGCGAAGCGCGCAAACGGGCCGATAACCTGGCCGCGCGCCTGGATAAGCGTTTGGCTGAACTCAAACTCGAAGCGCAGATCGCGCCGCTGCCGCCGGTGGTGCTGGGCGGGTTGCTGGTCCTTCCCATTGGCTTGATCCGTTTGATGCGCGGCGAAGCAACCCCGATGCAGGGACACCCGACCGATACCCAGGTGAGCGCGGCCCGGGCCAGGGCCATCGTGATGGAAACGGAACGCAGTCTGGGGTTTGACCCGACCGACCGGGAGTTTGAGCGGCTCGGGTACGACATCGAGAGCAAAATTCCCGGCAGCGGCCAACTGCGCTTTATCGAGGTGAAGGGCCGCGTGGCAGGGGCGGATGTGATTACTGTAACCCGCAACGAGATTTTGTACTCGCTCAACAAACCCGAGAGTTTCATACTAGCGATGGTTAAACGCCACAAAGATGGCCATTTTGAAGTCCGCTATTTGCGCCAGCCTTTCCGCCGTGAACCGGATTTTGGTGTGACCAGCGTCAACTACGATTTTGACGAGTTGTGGAAACGGGCTGAATCGCCTTCATGATTTAGAATACTATTAATTCGGTGAACAGTAAGGTTTTGGAGTGCGCTATGGCGAAACATTACCAGACTTGGGATGATCCAGAATACGAGAAAGATTCGGAATTATTTGTTGGACGTGACGATGAATTAAGCATTTTTCGAGCAAACTACATTGGAGAACATCCGAAATGGATGCTCTTATCAATTGTGGGTGAAGGTGGCGTTGGTAAAACTACCCTATTGAGGCAGTTCATCAAAATTGCATCAACATCTGAATTTAATATTGCCCCGGTTTACTGCGATGAAAAATTGGCAAACCCAGTTACGTTAATGGGATTCGTGGCTGAAAAGTTAGGCATGCTAAAGGGTAATGGTAATAAATTTTCCGGGCGTTACCAAAGATACCGTCAACTTCGTGATGAAATTGAGAAAAATCCAATAGCTCCAAGCGGATTTGCAGAATTAAGCGCCCAAATATTGACAGATGTAAGCATGGATGCCCTTAGTAGAGTCCCTGGACTAGGGTTATTGGGAAGAGATAACTTGAAACAATCGGCAGGAAGCGCCTTGACCGAAACGGGAAGATTTCTGTTTTCAAAATGGACCAACAAAGATGAAAGACAACTTATACAGGAACCAGAAAAAATACTAACCCCTTTATTCGTTGAATCCCTCAATAAATTAGCAGAGAAAAAACGTCTGGTAATTTTATTAGATGTATTTGAGCGCACATCCAAAGAACTTTCTCCCTGGTTGTTGACTTTGCTTAATTTTGATTATGGTTCTATCAACACACGAATTACATTCGTAGTTTGTGGGCGTGAGCGGCTTTCACATCAATGGTCAAAATTAGGCAAACGATTAACTCAATTGCCGATTGAACCATTTCAAATCCACGAAACGCGCCAGTTCTTAGCCAGTCACAGCATCAAAGATGAGAATCTTGTAAATCAAATTCATCAAGATGCTGAGGGGTTGCCTGCTTTATTGGAGCTTTTGGCTACCGCAAACCCAGAACCGGGACTACCGCTACCCGATATAACACGGGATGCGGTTCAACGTTTTTTAAGTTGGACACCGGTTGAATTGCACCGAATTGTTTTATTGGCGTCTATTCCTCGCCAGTTCAACAAAGATGTACTGTCTGTTCTGTTAGGAGAAGAAGCTTTATCACAATTTGAATGGCTGATTGATCAAAGCTATATTCGCAGCGATAAAACACGAGGGTGGTTCTTTCACGAAAAAGTGCGCGATCTGATGCTTAGGTATCAACAATATCTTGCTCCCATCGAATTTGCCAGGCACCACCAGTTATTGTCTGATTTTTTTCTAGGGCTGCAAAATAGAATGGCCTTGCCAGATCGCACTGCCTATGCCGACCCCAAATGGCTTTCCTATGAATTTGAACGCATATACCATATCCTTAGCGCGTTACCAAGCAGACATTTTGAGAAGGGTGTCCAGACCTTCTTACCCGCCTGTTTTGCTGGTAAAAACACCATTGATGACATTGTAAAAATCATTGAACAAGTTGCTGATGAACAAAAATATAAAGAACTGGATGATGTTCTAGCTTTATTGCGAGAATTTGCGAGTTTATATTTCAACAAAAGTTATGAACCAATTATTCCAGTATTAAACCGGATGGAAACAGTCGCAACAGCTGATTTTAAATCTCACTTAGCATTTTTTTTGGTCAAGGGTGACGTTTATCGAGAAATGGGGAAATATGATGCCGCGATCCAAAGTTTTGGCGATGCAATCAAATTAGACTCCCAAAGTGTAATGGCATTTACCGGTCGGGGCGCTACATATTTATTTGCTATTAAATTTGATGAAGCTATTGCAGATTGCAACTCTGCGATTAACCTTGACAAAAATTTTAGCCGCCCATTTGCAATCAGGAGTGAAATTTATCGTCTATTAGGAAAGTACCAAGAAGCTTTTGAAGACATAAATCAGGCAGTTTCACTAGAAAGATCAAACGCTTCCATTCTTTTGATGCGGGGTATTGTTTATTTCCAACTAGGTGAATTTGAAAATTCTATTCAGGATTGCAACCAGGCATTGGTATTGGACGCTAATTTAAACCAAGCTCTTTTGCTCAGAGCAGTATGCTATCAATTGTTAAGCAAAAACCAGGAAGCCATTCAAGAGTGTGATGCAATCTTACAAGAAGACCATCAGAATCCTTATGTGTTATCTTGTAGAGGCGGGGCTTACCACGCTCTTGGCCGTTATGCAGAAGCTCTTGAAGATTTAACTCAATCCATCAATATTTTAGGCAATTCATTCCCTTGGGCATTTGAACTCCGTGGCGATGTTTATTGCACTTTAGAAAAATTTCCAGAAGCGATAACTGATTACACTCGTGTTCTTTTAATTCAAACCAACAATGTTAAAGTGTTACTGTCTAGGGCAAAGCTTTATCGAGGAGCGGGCGAATTCGAAAAGGCCGTTCAGGACTATACTACAGTAATAAACTTGGATGATAAAGACTTCATTGGGTTGGCCGCACGAGGAGAAACATATCGCTTATGGGGGAAAAATACCGAAGCAATAACAGATTTTGAACACGCCATTGAATTAAAGCCAGATTATGGGTTTGCTTACTCTAGTCGCGGGGCGTCTCATTATGCCATCAACAATTATGATTCCGCCATTAGCGATTTTACTCGGGCGTTGGAGTTGGATAATCAGGATATTTATTCCTTTGAAAAACTGGGAGAAATTTATCTTGATACGGGCGAATTTGCAAAAGCACTGGAGAATTTTGAACAAATCTTGTCCATCGATGAACACAATGTTCTTGCAATGACAAATCGGGCTCGCACATTGCGGAGAATGGGAGCTCTCGATGAAGCACTTGCGATCTACAACCAGTCGATCCGTCTGGACACGAACAATGTCCTGGCATTTTCAGGTCGCGGAGATACTTATCGCCTTCTCGGAAAATACTCAGAAGCATTGGATGATTTTAATAACGCGCTCAAAATAAATAGCAAAAATGAATTTGTGCTTACAGGTATGGGACAAGTATTTCAAAGTATAAATAAAGCGGATGAAGCGTTGTCAAGTTTCACAGAAGCTCTTGCGGTAAACCCGAACAGCACCTCTGTTTTGTCGGCTCGAGCCGAAATTTATTTAACAAAAAGGATGTTTGTGGAGGCCATCACTGACCTAAATAGAATAATAGAGCTAGATGGCCCGGCTACCTGGAATCTGTATAGACGAGGATCGGCTAATCGATACTTGGGGAATTTCACAGATGCTCTCTCTGATTTTGATCTTGCTCTTTCATTGTCCAATGCTGATGTCACGCTTCTTGCTTGCCGTGGTGAACTTTTCTACATAATTGGGAAATATGAGCAGGCATTAGCAGATTATGACCAAGCCATTAAACTTGAACCAGACAATCCTCTTGCACTTGCGGGTCGAGGTTTAGTTTTGGGGGCAGTAAATAGGTTTGAAGAAGCTTTTTTATGTTTCGATTCTGTTTTGGGTGGAGAGAAAGATTATCCTGGCATTTTTTCTGCACGAGCAGAAACCTGTCTTCGCGCACAAAGATATGGTGAAGCGATTGATGATTTTAGTCAGGCTATCGAGATGGAGAACGAAAACCCCTGGTTGTTTACTCATCGAGGGCTTGCCTATAAGGAAATTCCTGGCAAAGAGGAAGAAGCAATTGGCGATTTCCTGCATGCCCTGAGCATAGACCCTGCTTATACGGAGCCGATGATAGAGCTGTGTAGATTGATGCGCACTTTGCAAAGATTTACGGAAGCGCTGGATTATATTAACCGAGCAGTCGCATTACTCCCAGATGATGATTCTGCAATAGCGCAGAGGGGTGAAACTTACCTAAATATGGGTAATTTGGAAGCGGCTCTGGATGATTTCAACAAAGCAATTCATTTGAATCCCAATTATGTATGGGCTATTGCCCAACGCGGAGAAACGTATCGTCATTTGAAAGATTTTCCAAAAGCGATTCGAGATTTTAATCAAGCTGTTGCTTTGCAACCTACCTACACTTATGCCATCATGAATCGGGGTAGAACATTTCGGGAAATGGGAATGATTGATCAAGCTCTAGCCGAATTTACCCTTGTCATTGAAGTGAATGACTCAAGTCTTCCTTGGGGACTGAGTGAACGAGCAGAAACTTTTCGACGGTTGAAAAAGCATCGAGAGGCGATTAAAGATTACAGTGATTTATTATCGCTTGAACCTGGGGATTTTGGATCGTTTGCCCTGCGAGGAGAGATTTATCGGGAAATGGGCGAACCTGAAAAAGCTATCCAAGATTTTTCCAGCGCGATAGCGATTAATCCCAATTTTTCCCTTGCTCTTGAGGGTAGAGGTCGTATTTTCGCCCAGGCAGGTAGGCACAATGAAGCAATTAATGATTTCAGCCGAGCGATTCAATTAAACGAAAATATCTACGACATGCTTTTCTTGCGAGCGAATAGTTATTTTTGTTTACAACAATTTGAAGAAGCTCTGGCTGATATAAACCAGGCTATTGCCATAGATGAAAATGTGGAAATTTTCTCTGCGCAAGGTCGGATTTATTATGATTGGGGTAAATATCAGGATGCGCTTTTATCTTTCAATCGTGTGATGGAGCTGGATGCGCGAAATGTCCACGCTCTTTTATTGCGCGCTGATACATCGAGACGACTTGGAGAATATCCGTCTGCCTTGATGGATTATTCTCTCATCCTTGAAATTGACCCCAAGAATGTGGTTGCGATTGCCAATCGAGGGGAAACGCTGCGGTTAATGGGAAAATTCCAGCAGGCTATTATGGATTTTGATCATGCAATCAGCATCGATAAAAATTCAGCCTGGTTGCACACCCAAAGGGCAGAAGCCTATTTTTCTCAAGATAATCTAAAGAAAGCTCTTAGCGATCTTGATCGCGCCATTCATATCGATCCTAATTATGTTTGGGCATTTAAAAGCAGGGGTGAAGTACATCGGTTGATGAAGAATTATCCTGCGGCAGTGATAGACTTTACCCGCTTAATTGAATTGGATAATAACTACATTTATTCCTTTTTCGCCCGTGGCGATTCTTACCGTCGCATGAAAAACTATAAAGAGGCTCTATCTGACTTAACTGTGATGGTAAATTCAGCCACTGCCGATGCAAATGACTACGCTACACGGGCCGTAATTTACCGCGCGCTGGGTAACGAGCAAGCAGCAATGCAAGATGTTGAAAAGGCGCTTGGCCTACCTTGTATAAAAAGTGTTGACCACTATGGTCGCGCCCAAGCTTTAATTCTTCTCAGGCGCTACTCGGAAGCGCTTACAGAGTTAAAGATTGCCAGTGAAGATACGGAAATCCTTGCCCGTATACGCAATGACGATATCCTTGACCCCATTCGAAACTTGCCCGAATTCAAGGCCTTGCTTTCAAGATAAACCTGACACTTGACACCGGAAAAACATCCTATGAAAAAACTCATCGAAGTCGCCCTGCCCCTTGAAGCCATCAACACCGCCTCCGCGCGGGAAAAATCCATTCGGCACGGACACCCCTCCACGTTGCACCTGTGGTGGGCGCGGCGACCGCTGGCCGCGGCCCGGGCGGTGATTTTCTCGCAGATGGTGGATGACCCCTCCGAGTATGTGGATGAGCTTTTGGCGGATGCGGCCACGCGCGCCAAAGCTGAGCGGGCGCACAAAAGCCAGCTCAAAGCCTGGGAAACGCGCAAGGCGACCTTCGAAAAAGCCCAGGCAGCCGGGATGCCTGCCAGCAGCAACCCCGACCCAGGGCCGCAACCCACCCTGGAGGGCGTCATCGCCCAGATCGAGCGCGAACGCCTGTTTACAATTATCGAAGAACTGGTTTTGTGGGAAAACACGACCAATGAGAAGGTTTTGCAGGCCGCCCGTGACGAAATCTGGCGCAGTTGGCGGCGCACCTGCGCCCAGTACTACGCCAGTAAGGGCGAAGCTATGTCTTCGCCCCCTTCGCCCCTGTATGACCCCGAGAAACTGCCCGCCTTCCATGATCCCTTTGCGGGCGGCGGCGCGCTGCCGCTGGAAGCCCAGCGCCTGGGGCTGGAATCCTACGCCAGCGACCTGAACCCGGTGGCGGTGCTGATCAACAAGGCCATGATCGAAATCCCGCCCAAGTTTGCGGGACAAGCGCCGGTCAACCCCAAAAGCCGCCAGGAAATGCGCCTGATGAAACGCGAATGGAAAGGCGCGCAGGGCCTGGCCGAGGACGTGCGCTACTACGGCCAGTGGATGCGCGACGAAGCCGAAAAACGGATTGGGCACCTGTACCCCAAGGTGGAAATTACCGCCGAAATGGCCCAGGAACGCCCCGA
>CAIJPN010000002.1 GCA_903822545.1 uncultured Anaerolineae bacterium
AGACTTTCATGAAACGAATCTTGGCACTATGCCTGGTCTTTATGCTCAGCCTCAGCCTTGTCACACCCGCCGCGGCAGGGACCGAAGGCCCCGTCACCGGCCGGTTCGGCACCAGCGCCGTGCCCACCGTCAACTCGATTGTGGTGTACACCGATGCCGCGCTGACCAGCCCGGCCACATCGCTCACTCCGCAGCAGACCTACTGGGTCAAGGTCAGCGTCACCGATAATGACGGCATCGGCAACCTGAGCAAGATCTACACCCACCTGTGGTGGGACTCTGACACCACTTCGGGATCAGCCTGGTCGGGGTATGGCGCTGGCAATACCCCGGAATTGGACATGGGATATACCTTCATCAATACCGCTGGCACCTGGAGTGATGCCTACACAAGCGGCACCACCTGGGCTTTCGCGCTGGTTTCCGCGCCCACCGTCGCACAAAGCAGCGATACCAACATCACCACCTTCGATTTTGTCTACTCGGTCAAAATCGGCAAGGCTGCCCGTGAAACCACTGGTGTTGACCGATGGCAGTTGCCTGCGATCGCTGAAGACGCCCAGGCGCAAACAGCCCAAAATGCTGTTCTCCAAGGTAGTTTATACGGTTTGTGGATGAACTGGTACGGCGAGGTGATTGTGCCCAGCAGCTACACCGTCGATTGGGGCATCGTCCCCTCTGGCATGAACTTCAACAGCGCCAGCGCAGTGGAACAGATTACCCTCGCCGCGGGCGGCGTGAAATATATTGCTAATGGAGAGTGGCTCTGGCAATATAAAGCCGCCCCCACCTGGACGAACGGCGGCTCACAGACCTTCACCCTGAGCGCCTCTCCCACTACAGTCAATACTTTCTCATTAAAAGTCTGGCCCAGCGGGGTTTTGGGTGACCCCATAACCTTAGGACTGGTACTGCCCGCTGGCGATACGTTTGTCGATGGCACAGCTGGCGGATGGACAGGCCAGCCCCGGACAGCCGAAATCGGAAATCCGACGGAGCCATCCCTGTACTTGAAACTCAGCCCCACCGTCACCAACGGCGGCTACTTCACCGGCGCCATCACCTTTGGCATCCGCAACTACTAAGGGGATGTAAAAGTATTACTCCGTAGATTAATTTTTTAACATTCGCAGGCAACCCCCTCCCGGCCTCCCCCAAATCCCCAAAAGCAGGGGATTTGGGGGAGGAGAAGCCCATTTTTTGCCAAGTTTCAGCTCCTTCCCCCAAATACGGACGCTCTCCAGTCCGTATTTGGGGGAAGGCGGGGATGGGGCCAAACGTGGTATCCGAAAATGCGGAGTTATTCTTTTACAAAACCTAAATATTCCTGGCCCTGGCAGCGCGAATGTAAAACTCGCGCCGCTTTTCCCTGCAGGCTGTGACATTCACATGACATTGCATACGCGGCCTGCGGGAATTTTTTGGAGTATCATTAACCTATGCAACACAGCAAGGCAAACACCAATCGAGCAATGCTCCTCCTGTGCCTGGTGCTGGCCGCCGGATTTTTCCCATTCACCCCGGCACTGGCCGATGAAGAATCGCCCGCTACCGGGCAGTTTGGCTCCAGCGCCCCGCCCCAGGTTGATGCCATCAACATCACTGCCGTAGCCGACGGCGGCATCCCGGCCTCGCTCAACCCCGCACAGGAATACGACATCAGCGTAACCGTCAGCGATGCAGATGGCATCGGCCAGCTCGAAAAACTGACCGTCAAGCTGTGGTACGACCCCAGCGGCACAGCCTTCACATCCGAAGCCTTTTCCAGCCAGGGCATCTTCGACCCCCAAACCCTGATGACCGTGGAATGGACTCGCGCCGACAACTCGGTGTACGTGCCAGCCAACGGCAGCTGGCGCGCCTACGGCCTGTCCCTGCCCACCTCCGGCCAGCTAGCCAACCCCGGCTATACCAGCCACACCTTTTACTTCCGCATAAAGATCGGCAAAGTAGCGCAAGAAACCACCGGCGGGAAATGGCAGGTGGCCGCCAAACTCAGCGATTCGGTGCCATACTCTGATTACGACTACTACCAGGCAGGCGGCCAGGCCGGGCTGCCCATGAACTGGTACGGCGAAGTCAGCCTGGCTGGCAGTGACTTCATCGACTGGGGCTACATCGCCAACGGCTTGCGCGCCGGGCAAAGCGGCTCCATCGCCGCCGTCACCGTATCTGGCGATGGCGTTTACTTCCTCTCCAACGGCGATTTCCAACAAATGGTCAAAGCCAGCACAACCTGGTACAAAGTGGGCGACGCCTCCGAAACTGTTCAACTGAGCGCCGACGCCACCGAATCCAACACCTTTGCCCTGCGCGTTTCCAACAAAAAAGCCGCCGACCTTTCTGCCGCCATCGTCCTGCCCGCCGATGGCTCCTACGCCACCATCGATGCCAGCGGCCAGGCCACCGGCGAGAGCGGCATATACGAGAAAAATTATCACATCTGGCTGGCGCTCAGCCCCGAAGTCAGCGCCAACGGCCTGTATCGCGGCTCAATCACCTTTTCCATTGCCAACCGGTGAAATAACATGGACTTTCCCCCTCCCAAGAGAATCCGAACCCTGGGCGTTTTCCTGTGCCTTTTGGTTTTACTGATCCCCGCCCCGGCGGCCCAGGCCCAAAGCACGGGCGGGATCGCCATCTCTGGCTCTTTCTACCGCCACCACTACAAAATGATCCCCGGCGAGAAAATGGAATCGTCACAAGCCGAGATCGTCGTCTACAACAACTACAACCTGGCCATCCAGGTCAAAATCACCGCCACCGCCCCCAAAGGCGTCGAGATCAACCTGGCCGACCAGGTTCTCGATATGCCCGCCAACACCAACCAGACCCTGCCGGTGCTCATCAACCTGGCAGAAGAGGTCGTGCCGGGCGAATATGAGATCAGGCTGGCGGCAGATGTCGTCCCCAGCAACGTCCAGGGCGTCAGCGTCGTCGGCTCAGCCGAACTGGTCACACACCTGACCATTTTTGGCGAATCTGGCAAAATAGCGGTCAACACCATCACACCCGATAACCAACCATTCTACGGCCTACTGCGCCTCTTCCGCAAAGAAAACGAACAGCTTTCTCCCGCTGGCGAATTTACCGGCGGCGCGTTGGACGACCGTCTGGTTCCCGGCGATTACGTGCTGATCGAATACTATAATGGCGAAACCGTGGCCGAAACCCAGTTCACCATCGCCCCCGACGACGACAAAAAAGTGACCCTGACCGCCCAGACACTTTTTGTAGATGGTCTGAGCGCCGTGCCGGTCATGCGCGAAGGCACACAAAACATCTCATCCGCGCGCATCGACTACACCCTGCGCAATATCTTCGAAACCACCGCCCCGCTCACCCTCAAACTGGTTGTTTCATACAACGGCAGCCCGCTCGAAGAACTGGACATGGTGACCATCCCGGGCATAGACCTCGGCACACAAAGCAATCGCTTCACCTACATCCCGCCCGAAGGCTGGAAAAACGGCAAATATAGCTTTGAAGTCCACGCCCTTTCGGGGGGCATCCTCTACGGCAAAAGCAAACCCAGCGAACTTGAGCTATCCACAGCCAACGGCGCAGATTGGTTATCTGGCAACGTCCCGTTATTTGGGGCCGCCGGGCTGGTCATCATGGTAATCCTCTACGTCCTCGCCCGAAAGCCGCTATTGAAAAAATAAAAAATTAAAAACCCCTTATGGCCTGGAACATCGCCCCCGCCAACATCATTGACATTATCGCCGCAACTGTGACACTGGTGGCAGCGTTGGTCAATTTGATGCGCAGGCAGATACCCGGAATCCGGACCCTGGCCTACGTAATGCTTGCCATCGCCCTGTGGTCGGTTTTCAGCGCCATGGAAGGTATGACATCTAACCTGGAAGCCAAAGTGCTGCTGCTCAACCTGCAATATGCCACCAGCAGGCTATTTTCCTTCCTGTTCCTCCTGTTCATCATCGATTACTACCAGCTTTGCCCCTGGCTGACCGTTTTCAGACGCTGGCAACTCGCGCTGGCATTGGGCGGATTGACACTTATCGCATTCACCAATCCCTGGCACCACCTGTTCTGGAAAAACTACACCCTCGGAAATGCCGGCCAGGGAGTAATATTCGAAAACGGCCCCTTTTCTGTGATCGCCACCCTGAGCCTGCTGGCGATCATGTTCTATTCTTACTATTTGCTCATAAACCGGGTAATACACCTGTCCGGTCCAGCCAGGAGCAAAGCCCTCTGGGTTTTGATCGCTGCGCTCCTGCCTATGGGGGCCTTTGCCCTATATCTCCTGCCCCCATTCATGACCCTGGGCGTAAACCTGTTCCCGATCACCTTTTCCCTGACCGGCCTGCTCGTCACCTACATCACCTTCCAGGACATTAGCAACCAGCTCTTCGAGCGCGCCCGCGACCTCGAAGCATCGATTGAAAAGCTCAACGCAGAAATCGCAGAGCGCAAAACCCTCGAAAAAGAACTCCGCGAGGCGCAAGACTGGCTCTCAGATAAACTGGCCGAGCAAAGCCGAAAACTGACCGGGTTATACGACCTGCTCGTCGTCACAGGCAGCCAACACGCAGGTGACTTGCTGGATATTTCCCTAAAAAAAGTAAAAGCCACCCTGGAATGTGACGCCATCATCTTTTACCAGCGTAACCAGGAGCAACTTGCCCTGAAAACCTGCTACGGGTTAACCGGGCAGGGCCGCAGCACCCTGGGGCAGATTACACTTCCACCCGATTTGTGCGACCAGTACGACTACGTGCTGGTTCTCAACGAAAACAATACCAACCAGATTCCCCTCGGGCGGTCTGCCTCTGGCTACTTGGCCTGCGCCATGAAAAACATCGAAATCGGACAGCACGAATTCGGCGTGATCGCATATTTCTGGCAAGACACACACCTGTTCCGGATAGATGAGATCGCCCTGATCGGTGCAATGACCGACCTGGTGGGGGTAGTGATGGAAAATGACCGGCTGCGGAGGGCTGCCAGTGAAGCCGCTAAAATGCAAGAACGGCGCAGGCTGGCCCGCGATCTGCACGATTCGGTCACCCAATCGCTGCACAGCCTGGTATATTCAGCAGAAACCGCCCAGCAGATTTACCAGACCCAACCCGAAAAACTGCCAGGTATCTTGAAGCACCTGATCACAAGTGCGTCTCAGGCTTTGAAAGAAATGCGTTTGATGTTGTTTGAACTGAGACTCTTGCCAATCCAAAACGTCAATATCGAAGACGCTCTCACCCTCCGGATGGATGCCGTGGAGCGGCGAGCTGGAATCGAAGCTGAGTTACTCATCGACCCACCAATTCAGTGGCCGCAAGAATGGCAGGGCGAACTCTACCCCATCACCATCGAAGCCCTGAACAATGCCTTGCGGCATGGGCGCGGCGGCAAAGTCAAGGTGCATTTTTCCCAACCAAATGGACAATTTTGCCTGAGCATCCAAGATAATGGTCAGGGTTTCACCCCCGAACTGGTCGGCGAGGCTGGTATGGGCCTAAAAAACATGGCTGAACGGGCTGCGCGCCTGGGCGGTAAACTGAACATCGCAACTGAACCTGGTAAAGGAACCACCATCCAACTCATTATTGCCCGGGAGAAAGCAAACTAATCGTGGTAACCAATCAACCCATCCGTATTTTGATCGTAGATGACCACCCCATGTTCCGCGAAGCCCTTTGCACAGCCATCCTGGCAGAAAACGGCCTGGAAATCATCGGGCAGGCATCTGATGGCGGCACCGCAGTAAAAGCTGCCCGCTCACTGCAGCCTGACCTGATCATTATGGACATCAACCTGCCCATCAAAAATGGCGTAGACGCCACCCGCGAAATCATCGCCAACGACCCCAACGCCCGTATCCTCGTCCTGACCAGCTCTGCTGACAGCGAAACCGTCCTGGCGGCGGTACAGGCTGGCGCAATGGGCTACATCTTGAAAGAAGCCACCCGGCCCCAGTTTATGGCGGGGTTGATGGCGGTGGCGCAGGGTAACCAGTTCCTGCCCGCAGAGATCACCCGTAAACTGACCATCAGCCTGCTCCAGCAGCACTTTACCGAAAATACTGATAAACCTGCCTACGAGCTGTTATCCAAACGCGAAAAAGAAGTTTTGGGATGTCTTGGCAAGGGGCTATCGAACAAAGATATTGCCGAAACCCTGGTTTTGAGCGAGTCAACCGTGCGGGTACACATCTTCAATATCCTGGATAAGCTGCATCTCAAAAATCGCAACCAGGCAATTGTGTTTGCCCTGCAACAGGCAGCCAACCAATAACCATCCCCATCAAAAACAACCCATACCTGTACAGCCTGGCGCAAAAATGCGCCTTTTTATCACTCCAGCCCATCCCCTGGCGGCACACCTTTCTCAAATTCAAAAATGCCAAACATCCAAGATATCCCAATTCACCAACATTTTGTTCTTCTTGGCGCTTTTCACTCAAAACAGCAAAATCGTTGTATCTTGGAAGTCACCCATGCCAAAATATCTCCACCTCATCTGTGCATTAGCGAATAATGGGTCTTGGTCAACCTGGCAGCAAAAAAGCTGGCTAAAAGCCTATTCCCTATCACTTTCCACTTCCCCCGTCACCCTTTATAATCTGCCCACCAGGAGAACTTATGATCCGCCTTTACAACACCCTCACCCGCAAAAAAGAAGACTTCCAGACCCACCAACCCGGTCTGGTGAAGATGTACGTTTGTGGCGTCACCGTCTACAACGATGCGCACGTTGGGCACGCCATGTCATCACTGGTGTTTGACATTGTGCGCCGATATCTCGAATATCGCGGCTACAGCGTCAAACACGTCATGAACTTCACCGATGTAGACGACAAAATCATCAACCGCGCCAACCAGCTTGGTATTCCACCGCTCGAACTCTCCAACAAATACATCGCCGACTACCGCCAAAACCTGCTGGACCTGAACATCCTGCCCGCCAGCGCCACCCCACAGGTCAGCAAAACCATGCCGCAAATCATCAGCTTCATCGAAGGCCTGATCGAACGCGGTTACGCCTACCCCGCCGCCAATGGCGATGTCTACTTCCGCGTCACCAAAGATGAAGATTACGGTCGCCTCTCTGCTCGCAAGATCGAAGACATGCAGGCCGGAGCGCGCATCGAAATCGAAGAGCAAAAAGAGCACCCCATGGACTTCGCCCTGTGGAAAGCCGCCAAACCCGGTGAAATCTCCTGGCAAAGCCCCTGGGGTCAGGGCCGCCCCGGCTGGCACATCGAATGCTCAGCCATGAACCTGGTCGAACTCGGCGAACAAATCGATATCCATGGCGGTGGCAATGACCTGATCTTCCCGCACCATGAAAACGAAATCGCCCAGACCGAATGCTACACTGGCAAAGAATTTTCACGCTACTGGATGCACAATGGCATGTTGCAGCTCGGCGGCGAAAAAATGTCCAAAAGCCTCGGCAATATCATCAGCATAAAAGAATTCCTCTCCAAGCGCGATGCCGATGTAATGCGCATGCTGGTTTTGAATGGAAGCTACCGCGCCCCGCTCGTTTTCAACGAAGAAACACTGGATGGCGCCGAAAAAGGCCTCGAGCGCATCAAATCTGCCCTGCGCCCTGCCAGCACAAAAGAAACCGACTCCAACGCCGAATCTGTCACCGGCCTGCCTGCTGCCATGGACACCGTTAAAAAAGCTTTCATTGAAGCCATGGATGACGATTTCAACACTGCCGGCGCCCTGGGCGCCATCTTCGACTTTGTGCGCATCACCAACACCGCCCGCGATGCTGGCGCAACGGATGCCCAGCTTAAACCCGCCCAAGACACCATCCGTGAATTGACTGGCGTTTTGGGCTTGCGCCTGGCCGAAAAAACCGGCTCTGGCGACGCCGACAAATTTATCAACCTGCTGGTTGAAGTCCGCGCCGAAGTGCGCAAACAAAAACTATGGGCCATGTCTGACCTGATCCGTGACCGGCTCAAAGAACTGGGCGTCACCATCGAAGATGGTAAACAGGGCACCACCTGGCGGTTTTCATAACGTTTTTTGTAAGGGCGCAGCGGGTCGGTTGTGCAATAAAATTCGGAACGATCCGCCGCGCCCCAACAAATTCCATGACAAAACCCGAACTCGGCCCAACCTTTCTCTCCTCCAACCTGCTGTATGCCGGGCTGTTGGGATGTATTTTCATGGCCAGCGTTTTCTTGACCGTTATCATGTTCGATAGCGGATTATCGAACATTTATCATGGCGGGTACACTATCGGCGGTGGGTTAATGTTGTTGGGGTTGGTGGTATTTATCATCGGCGGTGGCATTTTCTTCCCGGCGGCGATGCAGCTATGGGATGCTATCCAGCTTGAGCGGCGCGGGGAAATTATCAGCGCGGAAATCATCGAAAAGCGCCTTGAAAAAGATAAAAAAGGCCGCCATTACTGTTTCATCGTCTATGCCTATGATGAGAATTTCACCATTAAACAGGCCATTCCCCAGGGCCAGTACCAAAGCCTGAAAATCGGCGATCAGGTCAATGTCCGCTGCCTGCCTGGGGCTTCAGAAATTGCCCGGTTGGAGCGATAAATCCATGCTGGTAAACGACCCATTTCCCCCATCTGAATTTGACTCCTGGGCGGAGCATTACGATCAATCTACGCTGGAAAGCACGATTTTCCCGTTTAACGGCTACGAAAAAGTGCTCCAGACCGTACTTGGCCGTGCCGAATCTCGCCCCGGCCATGCTGTGCTGGATTTGGGAACTGGCACCGGCAAGCTGGCCCTGCTCTTTGACAAAATCGGCTGCGAACTGTGGTGCAGCGATTTTTCGCCGCTTATGCTCGAAAAAGCTCGCGCCAAACTGCCTCACGCCCATTTTGCACTCCACGATCTGCGGCAGGCCTGGCCCTCGGAGTTTGAGCGCAGCTTCGATGTGATCGTCTCGGCGTATGTTTTCCACCACTTTGAACTGGCTCAAAAAGTCAGCATTTGCCGCGACCTGGTGGAGAATCGCCTGGTACCCGGTGGGAAGCTGGTGATCGCCGACCTGTCTTTTCCGGATAGAATTGCCATGAAGACTTTTGCCGCATCGATTGGTGATTTGTGGGATGAAGAGTTCTACTGGCTGGCAGATGAATCCCTTCCAGCGCTGCGCCAGGCCGGGTTGAGGGCAGAATATGAACAGGTTTCGGTTTGCGCCGGGGTATACACGCTTTGTTAAGACATGGCGCAGTTCTATACCAATCCTTGTTTCCCAAGGCCTGGTTGAGCGATGAAACAATCCGCTGCGAAAGTGCTATAATGGATTTGAACAAAGGAGTATGACTATGACTGAAAAAACCGAACGCGAGAGCAAATTCAAAAGCTACATTCCCGAAGAAGCCCGCGAACATTATAAAGCCGCTCGTGAAGAGATG
This sequence comes from uncultured Anaerolineae bacterium, assembly GCA_903822545.1. Classification (GTDB taxonomy): domain Bacteria; phylum Chloroflexota; class Anaerolineae; order Anaerolineales; family Villigracilaceae; genus CAIJPN01. The sequence goes on from CAIJPN010000002.1 coordinate 9,376, forward strand.
CGCGCAGGCTTTGAAGCCCTGCTGCCCGATGGCCTGCGCGAACTGCGCGAACATCGCCGCAAAGCCAGGCGTGAAATGCTGTTGGCCTGGCGCAGTGTGCTCGACTCGGCTATCGAACGGTTCGACAAGAAAGACTGAACTGGCTTCTTCCCAACCAATAACAAAAACAGGATGGTTCATTGAACCATCCTGTTTTTGTTCAGGAACGCGCCAATCCCAGCCCCCGGCCATCTCCCTGCGGGGGAAGGGGTAATTCCATAGGCTCAGCCGCGTTTCCTGGGGCTGAATATGACCCAGCCGAGCGAGAACAGCGCTGCTGTAAGCAGACTGCTGCCAAACAGCAGATTCCCAGACTGGTAGAGATACGTCCCGCTGCCGAGCAGCGCCGCAAAAACTACCGCACCGGAGAGCCGATCCACAGAGCGTTCCAGCGAGGCGATCTGGCGCGAAACCTGCGGGGCGCGCACCATCAGCCCCTCGCGTTCGGCCTGGCCCAGCACCCGGCTGGCCTGCCCCGGCAGCGCGATCAGCACTTTGAACATCTCGGTCAGTTCGTTTAGGATGGTTTGCAGCCCGGAGCCTGATTCGCTTTCTACCAGTTTCATGGCATAGGGCGCTAACTGTTTCCACAGGTTGAAATCGGGGTCGAGACCGGTGCACATGCCCGAAAGGATGCCCACCGTGCGCGCCAGCATCAGCAGGTTGTTGGGCACCTGGAAGGGCAGTTCCAGCATTACATCGCGGATTTTGTGCCCCAGGTTGTGGTATTCCGAGATGTTTACGTTGCGTAGTTCGCTCATCGACATGCCCCAGAAGCGCGAAAAAACCTCGTCTGAGGCTTGCTCGAGGGCGGCGGTGTCATAACCTGGCAGCAAAAAGCCCAGGGATTTGTAAGACTTGATCAGCCGGGCCGGGTCTTTTGTGCCAATGGCGATCAACATCTCGCGCAGCCCGGCGCGCATTTCATCTGAAATCCGCCCGACCATGCCAAAGTCAACAAAAGTCAACTGCCAGGGCGGGTTGGGGCCCTCTCCCAGTGGGGTGACAAATAAATTGCCGGGGTGTGGGTCAGCGTGGAAAAAGCCATCTTCAAAAATCTGCTTCAAATACACATCGAAAAGCCTGTTGGCCACAGCGGCCCGGCTGATGCCTGCCGCTGTGATGGCCTCGTAATCGGTGATTTTGATGGCAAAAACATCTTCCAGCGTTAGCACGCGCCGGGATGAGCGTGCAGGCACTACCCGCGGGACATGCACGCCCTTGTCATCTGCAAAAATCTCGGCAAAAACCCCGGCGCTTTTGGCTTCTTGGAGGTAGTCGATCTCCTCGTTGAGCGTGGACGAAAACTCCACCAGCAGCGCGGGCACATCGGCATGTTCGCGGATGGGTCGGTAGCGCATCAGCCAGCGCCCAACCACTCGCAGCGCGGCCAGGTCAACTTCCACAACTTGTTCGATGCCAGGTCTCAGGACTTTGATGACCACTTTTTGGAAGGAGACTCCTGTTTCGCCCTTTAGCCTGGCCCGGTGAACCTGTCCTAGCGAGGCGGCTGCCAGCGGGTTCGGGTCTACCCATTCGAAGTTTTCCATTAAGGGGGCTTGTAGTTCGCTTTCGGCCAGTTCTCGGATGGATGCAAAGCTCTCGGCTGGCACTTCGTCTTGCAAACCGGCCAGCTCGTCGGTGATTTCGGGGGGCAGCACATCCAGCCGGGAGGATAAAAACTGCCCGACTTTGATCATGACTCCGCCCATCTGGATGGCCAGGGCGCGAAAACGCACTGCCTCGCGCCGGAAACGCTCGGGGCGGTTGCGGCGCGCTACAGCGCGGAAGCCAATGCGGGCCAGGATTAATTCCCAAAAGATGAAACGGCTGATTACCCCGGCAAAAAATATCAATATGCGACGATAGCGTGTGCGTAATTGTGGTGAATTCATGCAAACTCCAATTGCCTGATTGTATCACTGGCATTTACGTGATTTTGAATCGGCATCAAAGTGGATAATGGATAACGATCATTTTTCGCCCTGCGATTGTGCTGCATAAACCAAATGTGCCTGCACTCAAAGCAGAGAGCGCCAGGCTTTTTTCATAAAAAGCCTGGCGCTCCTGGCGATGGTTATAAAAAACTGTCATGTTTACCGGTGGGTATTCACAGGCTTTGGAGTAAATTCAAGAGTTCCTTTAGTTTGAGTGGTTTACTGGTGTAGTAATTCGCGCCAGCCTCCAGGCATTTTTCCTTGTCTCCAACCATTGCAAGGGCGGTCACTGCGATGATGGGAACTGTGCTCAGGTGTGGGATCCCTGATGTGCGGATCTCTCGAATGGCTTGAAGCCCGTTCATGCCCGGCATTTGAATATCGGTCAGGATGACGGCTGGGTGCCTTGAACGGGCCAGTTCAACCAGTTCAGTTCCATCCTGTGCAGTGATGACATCATAACCATTTGCCAATAAGAAATCGTTGAGGATGGTCAAGTTTACCGCGTTGTCATCAGCCACCAGGACGGTGGTTTTTGGGGCAGACTCTGGGGTGTTGGCATCCCAGGCCGGGCGATCTATGCCAGTTCCACCCGAAACCGGTTGGACAACCTGGTGCGTGGGCAATGAAATGGTGAAGCGGCTGCCGTCGCCGACAGTGCTTTCGACGCTGATGCTGCCTCGGTGCAGTTCTGCCAGTTTGCTGACCAATGCCAACCCCAGCCCTGTGCCGTTATATTGCCTGGAGAGACGTCCATCGATCTGCGTGAAGGGCTTGAATAGGCGTTCCATATCCTTCGGCGCAATGCCAATGCCCGCATCCCAGACTGTGATGTGGACGGCGTGTTCGTCGCCGTTTACTTCCACTCCCAGCTTGCCGCCATCGGGTGTGAATTTGATGGCGTTGCTCAGGAGGTTGACCAGCATTTGCTTCAAGCGCAGCGGGTCGGCGCTCACTACAGCCTGGGGTGCGTTGCTAGAAAAGTTGACGCTCTGGTTTTTGCGGTTTGCCAGTTCCTTTGTCAGTTGCAGGCTAGATTGACAGGCATCTGAAACCCGGCATGGCGCAAAATTTAAATCCAGTTTGTTGGCTTCGATGCGCGAAAGATCAAGGATATCGTTGATGATATCCAACAAGTGGCGACCGCTGTTTTCGATGTTTTTCAAGGCTTTGAGCTGTTTTTCGTTCAACGTGCCATACACTTGCATCTGCAACGATTCTGCCAGCCCCAAAACGCCCGTCAGCGGTGTGCGCAGTTCGTGACTCATGCTCGCCAGGAATTCATCTTTTAGCCGGTTGGCTTTTTCGAGGGCGATGTTGGTAGTCAAAAGCTCATCGCGGCTCTTGATAACCGCATCTTCGGCCTTTTTCCGCTCGGTGAAGTCGATGGTGTAGCCAGCCAGCAGGTTGCGGTTGCCCTGGATAATGGGGAACTTAATGGTGGTGTAATAGCGCCCGTTCAACTCTTCATCCAGGCTGATCATTTGGCCATTGGAAACCACCTTCCAGTCATCAGCGGTGATTTTTTGGGCGAATTCGAGCGGGAAGAGATCATACATGGTTTTTCCGACCATCTGTGAGCCGGGAATGCCAATCATATCGATAAAATTTTCGCTGGAAAACAGCACCAGGCTGCGGGCCGGGGTGACATCTTTGATGTAAGCGTAAACCGGCGAGTAGCGCATAAATTCATGGAACAGGTCGCTGTTGGCGCGGATCTCTTCTTCGGCCTGTTTGCGCCCGCTAATATCACGCACCATACATTGCACCAGGCTCAGGTTGCCCTCAGCATCGCGCACCGGCGAAAGATTGATCTCAACGAATACTTTCCGGCCGTCTTTGGCGGTCAGGGTTTGTTCATATAACGGTACTTGCTCCCCGCGCAAAAGGGCCTGGATGTGTTGCTGGGTCTCCAGGCGTTGGTCGGCAGCCATGATGGTGTGATATTCCCCGCTGGTATAACCCAGCATTTCCACCGCGCGCTGGTTCGAGCGGTATTCTTCGCCGGAGGGGGTCAGCAGGAAGATGCCATCGTTGGAATTCTCAAACAGGGCGCGATAAATCAATTCGCTCTGGCGCAATTCGGCGGTGCGTTCTTCCACACGTTTTTCAAGCTCAACATGCATCCGCGCGTTTTCAATAGCCAGCCCGGCGTACCCCGCAAAAAGCTGGAGGGCTTCCAAATCGGCAGGATTCATCTTCCGCTGCGTGATGATATTGTCGGCGGCGATGACCGCCACGGGGTGATCCCCGGCCCAGGCCGAGAGCGTCACATATTGCTTCAGGCCGTACATCTCACTTTCGGCTGGCCGGTTGAACTCAGTCTGGTAATCTTCCACCATAATCATGCCAGATGCAGTGTTCAAGGCCTTATACCAGGCCAGGTTATTGTCACCGCTTTCCGAAAACCAACTGGTATCTTCCACCTCGCCCTGGCGGCTGGTGCCAAATGTGCCCCGAATGCTGTTGCTGGCCTGGTCATACAAAAACAGCCCCACCCGGTCAAACCCGATTTCATCCTTGATGCTGCGGTGGATTTCGCGCAGGCAGGTTCGCAAATCGGTGATGCCGGTCACATTTTTGCCCAGTTGGATGACCTTCTCCAGCAGTTTTTGCCGGTAAATGGCATTGGCCTCCGCCTGTTTCCTTTCCGTTATATCGGTAACAACGCCGGTGCAGCGGGTGCTATCCCCAACTGGATCTAACACCGGGAAACTGCGCTCCCACACCCAGCGGATGCTGCCATCGGGTCGCTGCACGCGATATTCAAACTCAACTTGCTCGCCACGGGCCTCCTGTTCCATCGCAGACTCTACTGCTGGCCGGTCGTCTGCCAGCACACCGTTGAGATACTGCTGTTCATCCGCATATAAGCTTTCACAACTGCGTCCCCAGATTATCTCAAAAGCCGGGCTGGCGAAGATAAAGCGTTTTGCGCTGAGATCATACATCCAGAACATCTCTGGGATGATGCTGTTCAGTTGTTGAAAGCGCTGGTTACTTTCTTGCAGCTGCTGGTTGCTTATTTTGCGTTCGGTAATATCGCGGAAATTGTTGACCACAGCCTGGACACTCGGATCATCGAGCAAATTGGTAAAAGTTCCATCGATCCAGCGATGCTGACCATCTTTGTGCAGGTAGCGATATTCCATTGTAAAGCTGGAGTGGGCTGGGCTGTTCACCAGCCGGGCAAACCTGGCTTTCATCTCTCCCACATCTTGCGGGTGAACCATTTTCAGGGCCTGCATGCCGATGATCTCTTCTTCCGAGTAGCTAAAAATACGGTAGGCTGATGGGCTGCCAAAGGTGAATTTCCCTTTTGCATTGATCAGGCAAATGCCATCGGGCGCATTTTCAAACAGGGCGCGATATCGGCTTTCCAGCAGGCGTATGGCATCCTGGGCCTGCTTGCGTTCAACGATTTCCTGTCTCGTTTGTACCAGTATTTCGCGTGTGCTTGAGTTGGTATAAAAGCTCAACATGCCCGTAATTATAAACAGGCTGCTGTAGGTAACCCATTGGGTCAATGTGGTCGAGTAATCTGGCTGGGGCAGCATCCCGGCATTCTCGGCCAGGATCAACCCCAAGATTGCCAATGAACTGGCTGCGGTGGAAACAAAAATACCCATCCAGCCCGAAATGGCTCCCGCGATAATGATGACGGACAGGTAGGTTGCTGCTGCCGGCGTCCGAATGGTGCCCTGGCTGATGCATACTATGGTTATTGAGACAAATATCAGGGTTAACAGGCCAAACCCGGCCAGTGTGACCTTTCCGCGCATCAGCATGAATCGCAGGCACAAGATAACCACCAACGCTGCGATGTCAATCACCAGCATGCTGCTTTTGGCGCTCAAGTCGAGCAGGTAAACAGGGATTAGCAAAACCAGGTATCCCAACCCCAAAACCATGCTGAGATTAAGAAATCCGGCCTGGCGTGTTTTTTCTGCATCATCAGCAAAAGTGGGGTGCGAAAGCAAGTGCTTGAAGAATAGATTCATAAAATTCTCTTTAAATTCATTGATATTTGGGCCGGGAACTACGGGTGGATGCGCCAATCCGGGCAAATCATCTTTGGTTTTGTCCGAATCGTAAAAGCCGATTTCGCCCATCATGTTAAAGGGGATGGGACTCCGAAATTCATCAGATTTGTAACTGTCTAACCAGTTGGCTTCCCTGCCGGTTTTGCCGTTCACAGCAGTATCTTCACCAATTTTGCTGTTTTCCCATATCACCTTGGTTGAGTCCAGGCGGGGGTGTTATGAAGGGCGCTATATTGTAGCCAGCGGGATTTACCCCCCGCGAAGCCGGATGGCTGAAGGGTTATGTTGTGGACAAGAAAGCGCAGTTTGCGTTTATGGGCTATTCCTTTACGTTTTCCAGTAGTTTGCTAATTGCGTTACCAAGCTGTTTCAGGCTGACAGGTTTGCTGATATATTCATTGGCTCCGGCTGCCAGGCAGCGTTCCCGGTCACCGGGCATGGCCAGGGCGGTCAGGGCTATGATTGGGGTGCTGGCAAAGCGCGGGTTGTTGCGCAATTGGCGGGTCGCCTCCAGCCCATCCATAACAGGCAGCTGGATGTCCATCAGGATAATGTCTGGAGAGCTTTCTTCGGCTATTGAGATGGCTTCCTGTCCATTGCGGGCGATTATCACTTGGTAGCCTATGCGTTCCAGGTATTCGTTGATGGTGATGATGTTGGTTTCACTGTCTTCGACTAGCAGCACTGTGCCGGGGCGTGCGGGGGTGTTATGGGTGAGGTAGTTATCGCGTGAGTTGGGGTCAATCTCAACCAGCATATTTTGGATGTACTGATTGTGCAGCCAGGGCAGGAAGATGGTGAATCGGCTGCCCTGGCCAATTGCACTGGTGACGCTAATGCCGCCGCCGTGCAGTTCTGCCAGGTTTTTAACCAGTACCAGTCCCAGTCCGGTGCCTTCGTGTTGGCGCGTCAGGCTGCTGTCTATCTGGGTAAATGGCGTGAACAGGCGCTGCAAATCTTCTGCCGAAATTCCCACGCCGGTATCACTGACAGAGAACTCGATGTGGTTCTGTTCCAGGTTGGCGTGTACTTCCAGGCTGATTTTACCGCCTGATGGTGTGAATTTAATGGCATTGCTCAGCAGGTTCACCAGCATTTGTTTCATGCGCAGCGGGTCAGCCATCATGTTGGATAGTCTCTTGTCGGGCCGGAACTCTATGCGGATCCCTTTCTTATGCCCCGGTTCTTTGATAAAAGCCAGGCTGGCCATGCAGATTTCGTTGATGTCGATCTTTTCCAGGTGCAGCTCAAGTTTGCCAGCTTCAACTTTGGAAAGGTCCAGGATGTCGTTGATCAGACTGAGCAGGTGTCGCCCGCTGGCGTCGATGTTGATTATATATTTGCGCTGGGCTTCGTTCAGCGGGCCGCGATAGCTATCCAGCAGGATTTCTGAAAGCCCCAGGATGCCGTTGAGCGGGGTGCGCAGTTCGTGACTCATGTTGGCAAGGAATTCGGTTTTGGCGCGCGAGGCTTTTTCGAGGGCGGCATTGGCGGCGCGCAGTTTGTCGCGGCTTTCGCGCAGGGCTTCTTCGGCTTTTTTGCGTTCGGTGATGTTGCGCACCACGCTCTGCACCAGGATCACGTTCCCATTGGGGTCGCGCACTGCCGAAAGGTTGACTTCTACATCGATTTTTTGCCCATCTTTGCGGGTGATTGTGCGCTCGTAAAGCGGCACATGCTCACCGCGCAAGACAGCTTCGAAGCGCGCATCCGAGTCATCGCGTTCTTCTGGCTGGATGATGAGCGGATTCTGGATGGTGTCTGTCAGGATTTTATATTCTTCCTGGCTGTACCCGATGATGTTGAACGCTTGTTGGTTGGCGCTTAGCTCCTGCCCGGATGTGGAATACAGGAAAATCCCATCGTTCGAGTTCTCAAACAGGGCGCGGTAGGTGGCTTCGCTGCGGCGCATTTCGGCGGTGCGCTCTTCCACGCGTTTTTCCAGGTCTCGGTTTAGCTGTTCCAGTTCCAGTTGGGTGGTTTTAATTTCTGTGATGTCGAGCAGGGTGCCAGAAATACGAGCCGTTTGCCCGTTTTCGTTTTTGATCGGGTAAATGGTGAGTTGGAAGTAGCGAGTGGGTTCGCTATCTTTATTGAAACGGAACTCAATCGTGGCGGGCTGGCCGGTTTCATTCGCCCGCTTTCCCATCTCGTTTATGATTTGCTGGTCATCCGGGTGGATGGATTCGAGAAAAGCTGCGTTGGATGGCGTCCCGAGCGCCGGATCGCGCCGCAGCAGGTTGAACATTTCTTTCGACCAGGAAACGCTACCCGTCTGGATGTTGATTTCCCAGTTGCCCAGGTGGGCAATTGCCTGGGCCATTTCCAGGCTGGCCTGGCTGTTGCGGAGCATTTCTTCAGCACGTTTGCGGTCGATGGCCGTGGCCACCTGCGATGAGACGAATTCCAGGATGCGTTGTTCGTGCCCGGTGTAGGCCTGGTCATCGTTGTAGTGCTGCACTGCCATCACGCCGATGGTTTTGTTTTGGGCGATCAGCGGCACGCCCAGCCAGACGGAGCATGTCTCGCCCAGGAGTTCCACTTCGGGTATCGGCTGGTTTGCATGGAATAACAGGGATTTGCCGGTGCGTAAAACATGTGCGGTCAGTCCCCTGGTTGGCGGGTTTGGATCGCGGGATGAAATTTTTTCATCTACCGAGTAGACACAATTTAGCAAGTTGCTGGTTTCATCATACAGGGCGATGTAGAAATTCTTGGCGTACATCACCCTGGAGATTTCCAGGTGGATCTGTTCGTAGAGTTTTTGGAGTGTTTCGGCTACCTGGGCTGATTCGGCGATCTTGTAAACGGTGTTTTGAAGCAGCGCCGCATGTTTGCGCTCGGTAATGTCGCTGGTGGTTCCCACCGCCTGGAATTTCCCGGCTGCATTGGTCACAATGGCAGCTGAAATTTCTGTGGTGATATAGGTGCCATCTTTGCGGCGCTGTTCTATTTCGCCGATGTATGGTTCGGAGTGGCCATGCGTTTTCTGGGCTTCTGTGCGGGCGGAAATTTCTGCCATTATTTGGGGTAAGTCTTCAGCCCTGAGAAAATCGGCTGCGGTTAGCTGGCTCATTTCTTGCAGGCTGTAGCCAAGCATTCGTCCCACTGGCGGGCTGACGTAACTAAAGCGCATGGTTTCCACATCCAATATCCAGGTAATGTCTTTGGAATTTTCAGAAACCAGGCTGTATTCAGCATCTTTCTTACGTAAAACTTCTTTCACCTGCTGCTGGTGGTTGACAAAAGCCAGGAAAACACCTGCCACACCCACCCCCATGAACAGGCTGGCCCAGGGTATCCAGGATTCAACGCTGCGATTGTATCCCGGCCCTGGGCGGGTCACGATCAGCCAGGTGCGCCCGCCAACATTCAGTGCGCCGGTTTTGAAAACTCCAACTTCCAATTCGCTCAGTGCGGGTTGGGTGCTGATGGTTTGTTCACCGCTCTGGGATGGATGAAATGACATGAAGGTTGCTGCGCCTGGGTAGTTTATATCGTACACATATACTTCGATATTATGCGCCTTCATGTTCGCCAATGCATGATTCACCAGGTCATTTACCCGGAAAACGCCCAGGGTCAGGCCGATCAGGTTGGCGCGGCGTTCTTCGATGGTGTCGATGGGCATTCCGTGGCGGTAGACCGGCATGATGATGAGTATCCCGGTCTGACTGCCAGTATCTTGCACCAGGTGGATGGAGGCTGTGGCCGCCGGTTTGCCGCTGTCACGCGCCTGGGTTATGGTTGCGAGGCGCGTTGGGTTGGATGCCAGGTCGAAACCAAAAGCGGCTTTGTTGGGGGCGAACGGTTCGATCAGTGTGACGGGGAAGTATTCGGCGCGTGAATCGGCTGGCTGGTGATTTCCCTGGGCATCTTTTTCGTAAATTGAAAAATCTTCATATCCCTGGGCGCGGATGGCTTGCTCGAAGGCCGGGCGATCTGCCAGGCTGATGCGCGGGATCCACTCAAAACCGGCGGCTGCCGGAGAACTGTTCAGGAGTGGCGTGGTAAAGATTGCAAATTCCTGCGGAGTGACGGTCTCGGAGCTATCATAGAAGGCGCGAATGGCTGTCAGGGAGAGTATTTCCTGGTTGATGGTGGTTTGGAGTGCCTGGGCCAGTTCATGGGTGTCGTTTTCCAGGCTGCTGATCAGTTTTTGTCGTTCGGTGTTGTCGGTTACAAGGTAGGTGAACAGTGAGATGCCGATGATGAAACAGGTCAGCGGCCACAGGAATGGTTCGCTGACCTGACGCCCCCGGCGTATGACCCACAAGATGAATGGGGTTGGGGCAAATACCAGGATGCCGGTCAGGTCGCCCAGCCACCAGGTGATTATGAGCCTGGAGAAGTTATCCCACCGCGCGATACCAGCCAGGCTAAGGCTGGTGACGCCTACCGATGCCGCCAGCAGGGTGCCGGCTACGGTCAGGCTAATTGCCAGGATGGTTTGCTGGATTGTTTCGGGGGGCAGGGTTTTGACGAAACGGCGCAGCAGGTAAACGATAACCCAGGCCTGGAGGGTGGATCCAGCCGCGATGGCGGCAGCCACCGTCAGGGCGGCGCTGCCGCTCATCATCTGCCAGTTTACAACGAAAGAGCCGATGAAAATCCCCAGGCTGGTGTGTGTGCCACTCGTCAAGATGGCGAGGATTGCCAGGCCAGATGGGGGCCACAGGGCGGTTACATTGCCGGGTGGCAGTGCAATGAGAAAACCCAAACGGGCTGTGAGATAGTAGAGACAGGCTGCGATGGCAATTTCGGTCAGGATTTTGAGTGGTTTTGAAGTGCTCTTGTTATCCATAATCATGCGCAGTTTGAATGTTGAATAGTTATGCTGCTGATCAGCGTCCTACCGTGATCGTTATTATCTTAGACGTTTTACCAGCTTTGGCAATGGGTGATAATCCGTACTTAGGTTTGATTTTGGCCGAATCATTTGCCAGCTGCGCGTGCGCCCTCCCAAACACAGGGCAAATCTACGGATTTGCCCTGCAGGGTTTTCTTTCGAAACTGCCAGGAATCCAGGATTTGCCAGGTTTTTTGTTTTTATTGGCGTTTTGTGCTATCCTGGTAACCCTGGCGGCAAAAAGCTGAATTTGAGAAAACCCTGATTGGCCCTACAAGAATTTTGGCGAAGGTCTTGTTTTAAGCTACAATAACTGCAATGTTGGGCAAGGTTTTACTGGCCTGGCTGCGCTGACCAGACTACCCAACCAGGAAATCATCACATGGAACTGACAAAAGAAGAAATCCTACGTTACTCGCGCCATCTGCTCATCCCCGAAGTGGGGCTGCATGGGCAGGAAAAACTCAAGGCCGCCTCTGTGCTGGTCATTGGCACCGGTGGGCTGGGCTCCCCCGTCTCGCTCTACCTGGCAGCGGCGGGCATTGGCCGCATTGGCCTGGTAGATTACGACACTGTCGATGAAACCAACCTCCAGCGCCAGATTGTGCATGGCACAGCCACCGTTGGCAGACTAAAGGTGGAAAGCGCCAAGGCCCGCCTGCTAGACCTAAATCCCGGCATCCAGGTGGATACGTATAACCAACCGTTCACATCTGCCAATGCCCTCGCAATTGCCAAAAACTACGATGTGCTTATCGACGGCACTGACAACTTTCCCACCCGCTACCTGAGCAACGATGTGGCCGTTTTCCTGGGCAAACCCAACGTATATGGCTCCATCTTCCGCTTTGATGGGCAGGCCAGCGTTTTTGACGCCCGCACCGGCCCGTGCTACCGCTGCCTTTTCCCCGAGCCACCCCCGCCTGGCATGGTTCCCACCTGCGCTGAGGGCGGTGTGCTGGGCATCCTGCCTGGCACCATCGGCACCATCCAGGCCACCGAAGCCATCAAACTCATCCTGGGCATCGGCGATAGTCTCGTTGGGCGGCTGCTGCTCTACAATGCGCTGGATATGTCGTTTGACTTTGTGAATCTCAAGAAAAACCCCAAATGCCGGGTATGCGGGCCTAACGCAGATATTCGGGAATTGATCGACTACGAGGAATTTTGCGGTGTTCCGGGACATGATCATGAAACCGGTTCTGCCGGGGCCGATTGGGATATTACCGCCCCTGAGCTTGCATCCCGTTTAATGGGTAAAAATCCCCCGCTGCTGCTGGATGTGCGCGAACCACACGAACTGCAAATCTCTGCCATAGCGGGGGCCTTGAACATCCCGCTTGGCACGCTCGCGGCGCGCCTTTCTGAGCTGGATTCAGCCCGAGAAATGGTGCTCTTTTGCAAGGCTGGCACCCGCTCCACGCGCGCACTGGAACTGCTGGTCAGCGCCGGGTTCAAGCGGGTGAAAAACCTGCAAGGTGGCATCAACGCCTGGGCGCGGGATGTAGATACGGGGCTGCCGGTCTACTAGCAGGTTGAACCCGGGTTTGCTATTCAAAAAAACACAGCCGGGAAGTTTTTCACCTGAAAAACTTCCCGGCTGTTGGTTGCTTGCTGTTCTACCAGGAAACCTGGGGGAGTTGCTGGTTCTATGTTGTGCGTATGCTGGCATTCAGGTATTTAAGCCCCGAGCCGGTGTTAAAGAGCACAATCGTCTCGTTGGGGCGAATCCATTTTTGCTGTATCAACTGATCCAACGCGGCGATGGTGGCTGCGCCTTCGGGGGCGGCAAAAATTCCCTCGGTTTCGGCCAGTTGGTGCTGGGCGGCGAGAATGGATTCGTCACTGACGGCAACAGCGGTGCCGTTGCTTTCGTTCAGGGCGCGCAGGATGAGATGGTCGGCGAAACTTTTGGGTACGCGCAGGCCAGTGGCGATGGTGCGGGCGTTCAGCCAGAAATCGCAAAAGGCTTCGCCAATTTCAAAGGCTTTTACCACTGGGGCGCAGCCATCTGATTGTACTGCCACCATGCGTGGGCGTCTGGAATTTTCCAGCCAGCCCAGGGCGTCCATTTCAGCAAAGGCTTTCCACATGCCAACCAGCCCGGTGCCGCCGCCGGTTGGGTAAACGATCACATCGGGCAGTACCCAGCTAAAGAATTGGGCCAGTTCGTATCCAATGATTTTTTTGCCTTCCACGCGGTAAGGTTCTTTGAAGGTTGAAAGGTCAAACCAACCCTCAGCGCGGGCTTTTTCACCGGCGATGCCGGCTGCTTCGCTGATAAGCCCATCAACCAGGTTGACTTCAGCGCCGGCCATGCGGCTTTCTTCGATGTTGGCGATGGGGGTATCTTTGGACATGATGATGTGGGCTTTTAGGCCCGCGCGGGCGGCATAGGCGGCCATTGCGCCGCCTGCGTTGCCCACGGTGGGGATGATGACTTTGCGGACATCCAGCTCTTTGGCTTTGGAGATGGCTACTGCTATGCCGCGCGCTTTAAAAGAGCCGGTGGGGTTGGTGCTTTCATCCTTGATGAACAGGTGCGGGAGGCCGTATTTTTCTCCCAGGCGTGGCAGGTATAGCAGGGGGGTATCCCCTTCTCCCAGTGTTACACAATTGGCCGGGGATTGTACCGGCAAGAGTTCGTGCCAGCGCCACATTCCCCAATGGCGTTTGGTGAAATCTTCGCGCCGCAGGTTCTGCCGCAGGCTCTGAAGATCGTAATTGGTCATTAGCGGGGCCTGGCAGTCGGGGCAATAGGTGTTTACCTCGCTGGCTGAGAAGATTCTTCCGCAGTCAGCGCAGGTGAGGTTGGTAATATACGAATAAACTCTGGATGATCTGATGGACATGGGGGATGCCTGGGGTGTTCGGTCCGCTTATTTTGGAGATGGCAGCAGGGCTTCGACGCGTGCCCATAGCTCGCGAATGTTGATTGGTTTTGACATGTATACGTCACAACCGGCATCGAGCGCTTTTTCAGCATCCCCTTTGAGCGCGTTGGCAGTAATGGCGATGATGGGAACGTGCAACAGTGCAGATTTTTTGCTGTGCCTGAGCCGCCGCGCTACTTCGTAGCCATCGATATCTGGCAGGTTGATATCCAGCAGGATTAAGTCAACCTCGTCCCGTTCAGCCATTTCAACCCCGGTCAACCCGTTCATTGCTTGAAACAGGATATAACCGCGCGATTCAAGAACGCGCCGGACTAACATCATGTTATCAGGATTATCTTCAATGTATAAGACGTTATATCCCATAGTCTAGCCTCTTTTATTTCTTATCGTCTTCGATGACATGGACAACTTGTTCTACAAATTTGCGAGGTGGCAGCGAGCCTTTTTGGTACAGGGCTTCAATATTGCCACTCAGCCGTTTGCGCTCTTCTTCGGTAATGTCGCGCGCACTGACAACCACAATGGGGATGTTTTGGGTGCGCGGATCGAGTTTCAGCTCTTCGACCAGGCCAAACCCATCGATTCCGGGCATGGTCAAGTCACTGACGATAATATCGGGCAATTTTTGGCGGGCCTGGGCCAGGCCTTCCCAGCCATCTTTGGCATGGTAAACGCGATAGGCTTTCTTTGCTTCGAGCAGCCGCCGGATCAACAGGGCGTCATCCGCGTTGTCGTCGATCAACAGCACTGTGGTGGCTTTCTCATCCAGGTTTTCCAGTGCGGCTTGCAGCCCTTCGCGTGGTGCGGCTGCCTGGCCTTCGCTCAGGTGAACATCCACGGCCCACTGATCGCCCAAAACGTGTTTTTCTACCGGGAAAGTGTGCCCGGTGCAATTGACCACAACCAGTTCGTTCGGGTCAATTATGCCATTTTTTAGCATCTTTTCCAACCCTGCAAAAGCAACTGCTGTGGCGGGTTCTACAGCCATACCCTCGCTTTTGGCCAGCGCGCGCATGGCAGAAAAAGCCTCGGCATCTGTCACCGATTCCATCGTGCCGCCATACTGCTGGGTCAATTTCCACAAGTAGGTGTAGGTTTTGCCCGGGTCGCCAGTGGAAAGGATGATGATGCAGGTGTCGGGGATGACCGCTTCGGCGGTATCGGCCCCAGCCTTGAAGGCCTTTACCATTGGTGAGCAGCCCTCGGCCTGGATGACGGCCAGTTTGGGGATGTGGTCGATCAGCCCCATATCGAGGAGTTCTTTAAAACCCTGGTAAACGCCCATCGGGCCCATGCCGCCGCTAACAGCCTGGATGTACCAATCGGGGGAGCGCCAGCCGAGTTGTTCGACAATCTCATAGGCGATGGTTTTCATCGACTCTCGTGATGGGATTGCGCTTGAGCCACGATCCAGCAGCAGGTGGCGGCGCTGGGCGAATTGGGATGCGATTTGCTTCGTCTGGTCATAATTGCCGCTGACGCGAATCACTTCTGCGCCAAACAGGGCTGCCTCGCGCAATTTTTCCTGGGGGACGAGGCTGGTCATAAAAACCCACAGCTTGATGCCCGCCCTGGCGCAGGCCGCTGCAAAGGCCACGGCTGCATTCCCGGTGGATGCGATCACCGCTTCTTTGATACCGCCTTCGATCATGGCGGCCACAGCTACCGCCGCCTGCCGGTCTTTGAAGGAGCTGGTCGGGCCGTAACGCTCATCTTTGATGTAGACATGCTGGTGTCCGAGCGCCGGGGCGTAACGTTTTGAGAGCCACAGCGGGGTGCCACCAGCCGGGTACATATCCAATTCGGCGATGTTGTTGATGGGCAGGACTTCCTGGTAGCGCCACAAGTTAAAAGCCCGGCCAGGTAACCCTCTCAAGATTTCACGCTTGAAGGCTGTGTAATCATATTGGGCTTCCATCCATTGCCCGCCACATTCTTTGCACACAGCTGCCACAAACGGTTCGTAGGGCTGCTGGTGACCGCAAATGGCGCATTGCAGATGGTGAAGAGTCGACATGGATTACTTCCTTGATGTTTTTTCGATAGCTTCGGCGATGTGTGCTTCGATGGGTAGGATAACGTACATTTGTGTGCCTTCACCATTTACACCGGTGCTTTCGGCCCACATGCGGCCACCGTGCATTTCTACCAACCGGCGGCTGATTGGCAGCCCCAGGCCGGTTCCGCCCACTTTGCGGGTGGTGGATGTATCAACCTGTGAGAATTCCTGGAAGATGGTTTCCAGGTGGTCTGCCGGGATGCCAAGGCCGGTGTCGCGCACGGTAATTTTGACGTTTTCTGCGTCGAGCCGGTCAACACGCATCGATACTTTGCCTTTTTCGGTGAATTTGATCGAGTTGTTGACCAGGTTGATGACCACCTGCCGGATTCGGGTGACATCGGCGGTGACTTCGATTTCTTTGTCTGAATCTGGTTCGATAAACAGGGCCAGGTTTTTCTCGCTGGCAAGGGTGGATGTGATGCTGGTGACTTCGTCTAAAACGCTGTGAACTTTGAACTTCTCGGGGTGCAGGTTCATGCGGCCCGATTCGATCTTGGCCATGTCGAGCACATCGTTGATCAGGTGCAGCAGGTGTTGGCCGTTTTTCTGGATCAGTTTCAGGTCGTTTTCCATGTAATCGGTCAGCGGGCCATCAATGCCTTCGAGCATGACGTCTGAAAAGCCGAGGATGGAGTTGAGCGGGGTGCGCAGTTCATGGCTCATGTTTGCCAGGAAGGATGATTTCAGTCGTTCCAGTTCCTGCAATTCCAGGGCGCGCTTTTGCAGTTCTTCGTTCAGGCGCAGTGTTTCGAGGTGGATGCTGGCCTGGGTGGCAATGGCTGCCAGCATGGCTGCCTGGGATTCAGAAAAATCGGTTTTGTCGGTGAGGGCCAGTAATCCGATCGGTTCGCCATGCACGATCAGCGGTTCTGAAAGGGTGATGTTCTGGGGCATATCTTGCAGTGGTGTCACCTGGGCTGAATCGTACACAAACCCGAGGGTTTCTTCTGTGCGTTCTACGTAGGTTTTCCAACTGTCACGGGCCAGTTTGCGGGTGGCTTCTTCGGCTGCGGCCCGGGCGCGCGAGGCCTCTGCCAGGAGGCGCAGGTTTTCTACCTGCTGGGCTACCTGGCGGGCAACGGCGCTGGCCATGGCTTTGTCGGATTCTGTCAGCGGGCGGGATGGATCGGCCTCAAGGATTAACTTCCCAATGTGTTCATCGAGCACAGCAACTGTTTCTTCGAACGCTGCTTCAGGCGGGGCCAGGTTGGCGTAAGGTTCTACGGCTTCCTGGTCATAGCTGAAGCCGATGCGTTCGCTTTGGTGGATGGCATCGAGGAATGAATCCCAGCTTTCGTGGGTGAACCTGCGGGTGGCTGCCTGGGCTTCAGCGCGGGCGCGTTCAGCTGAAGCCAGCAAACGCAAGTTCTGGATTTGGAGTGAAACCTGCTGGGCCACCGATTGGGCCAGGTTGGCGTCATCAGGAGACCAGGGGTGTTCTGGCGCTGGTTCAATGATCATCGAACCGATCGGCCGGCCTGTTTCAGTTAGCTGGGCCTTGATGGCATTTTTTGTATCCAATTTGGCGATGGCGGCAACTTGCATCGGTTCGAGCGTCTCCCCGGTGAAGGAGAAACCGACCAGTTCTTTCTCATAGATGATGGCAGTGGAAGGTGAAACTGGTTCATTGGCCGGGGCGGCTGGTTCTACCGGTTTGGGGGCTTCAACCAGCGCGGCCGGGCGGTACTGCTGTTCCAGGAATTGGGTTTCCAGGTCAGCCACGCGTGCGCGCAACAGGTCAAGTTCATGGCGCAGTACTGCCGAGTCCAGGTTGGGCTGGGCGGCGATGCGATCCATGTCGTTGAACAGCTTTTTGAGCCGTTTTTGGAATTGATCGGGAGGAGCCATATTGTTATGAATCTCCTGAATCCTGCTACTGACTACTTTTCATCTTTTTTCATGCTTAATTGTGCGATGGTGCGTGGCGCGCCCAGGGCATGGCCTAGTTCGCGGGCGGCGATTTGCAACACGGCTTCTACGGTTGTGGCGCTCTGGATCTTCTGGCTGATGGTGTTGAGCATGGATTCGCGTTCAGCCTGTTGTTGGGCGCGAGCGAAGGAGTAAGCATTTTGGAGAGCGGTGGCTACCTGCGAGGCCAGTGTGGTGTAAATGCTGGCGTCTTCTGCCGAGAAGGCGTTCAACTGATCCGATTGTACATCCAGCACACCGAGTAGTTGCTCACCGATGACGAGCGGAACGGCCATTTCAGATTTGGTTTCGGGCAACATTGGGTTGGGCAGCCAGCCGGGTTCAGTATGCACGTTGTTGGCAATCACGTATTCGCGGGAGCGTCCGGCTCGGGCTACCAGCGATTGCTCAGTTGCGAGCGGAATGATGGTGGTGCCGTGCGTGCCTTCGTTCTCATCACCTTCTTTCCAACCACAGGCTGTGATTACCATGTTTTTGGCGCGTTCATCATAAGTGAACACGTGAGCATGGTACAGGCCAAACCGGCGCTGGGTGAGGAATACCACGGATTGGAGCATTTTCTGAATATCCAGTTCGCGGGATGACACGGTGCTGACTTCGGCCACTGCTGCGAGCTGGCGGGCGCGCTGGTCGAGTTCGAATTGGCCGCGTTTGGTTTCTTCGAACTGCCTGAGACTTTCGATATGGGCGCTGAGGCGTTCGGCTACATCGTTGATCAGGGAGATGGATTCTGTATCATCCTGGCTTAACCCGATCACCGAAAGTTTGCCGATGGATTCTTCACGGATCTTAATCGGCATTGTGGTGACCTGTTCTTCGGTTTCTGGGGTCGGGGCTGCATCTACAGGTTTGACCTCGCGCAGATCATACATAAAACTGAGTTTTTCGGTTTCACGTGCTTGCAGGTATTGCCGCCACCCTTCAATGGTGGCGCGGCGGCTGGTTTGTTCTGCCTCGGCGCGGTAGCGGTTGGCGCTATCCAGCAGGCGCAGGTTTTCAACTTGTTGCGATACCTGGCGGGCGACGATGGTGATCAGTTCGGCTGTGCGTGGATTTGATTGCTGCGCATCAATGGCAACTGCCAGCGAGCCGATCGGCTCACCGCTGATCGCGATGGGCGCTCTAACAGTGGGTGTTTCTTCAGACCACTGGGTTTCTTCGGTGATGGGTGTCACCTGGTTCTGTTCAAAGATGAAGCCGGCATGTTCTGGCTGGTGGATGGCATCCAGGTAATCTTCCCACCCGGCGCGGGCCAGGCGGCGGGCCTGCTTTTCCACTTCGGCGCGGGCTTCGTTGGTTTCGGCCAGCAGGTTGGCATTTTGAATGGCTACGGCCAATTGTCCGGCCAGGGCTTCGAAGGCTGAGAGCATTTCCTGGTTCAGCGAACCAGGAACCCGGCTTTGCAGGTCGAGCACGCCTACCACGCGATCAGCTACCAGCAGGGGAACGGCCATTTCAGAACGGGTATCAGGCAGCAGCGGGTTGGGTTTGAAGGTTGGGCTGGATGCAGTATCGGCGATAACCACTGAGCGCCTTTCGATAGCTGCACGACCATTGATGGAGTTTGTGTTCAAGGGGAGTTTGTGCCCGCGGCCAACCAGTTCCACACCAACCGGGCCGGTACCGGCTTTCAGCAGCAGTTCTGTGCGGCTCGGGTTAGGTAGGTATACCTGGGTATAGTAAAGATCGAAGCGTGAGCGGATGAGTTCTGTAGCATCGTGTAGCAGGATCTCGAGATCACGCACCTGGGAGACGGAGCGGCCGACTTCAGCTGCCAGTTCCAGGCTGTGGGTACGTTCTGCTACGCGGCCTTCCAGTGAACCAATGATTTCGCGCAACTGGGCGGTCATCGAGTTGAAAGCTCTGGAGAGCACGCCGATTTCATCTGAGCTTTGGGTTTCAACCATTAAGTTCAGGTTGCCTTCGGCAACTTTGGCAGCCGTACTGGTCAGGCTGATGATTGGGTTGACGAAACTGGTGGCGAAGCGCGTACCAACCGAGACGGACAGGACGCCAATGATCAGCGCGGCCAGGCCAATGACCAGGCCCAGCGTGCCTGCCAACTGATTGACCGGGGCCAGGGATTCGGAAACATCAATTTTGGCAATGAGACCCCAGGTTTGCGCATCGGCGCGCGATGTGCTTGATTCTGTGATTTCTACCGGCGACCACACTGCCATTACTTGAAGTCCACGGTAATCAGTGAAAGTCCCCTGACTTGATTCGCCTGCCAGCGCCGAGCGTGATGCAACCGTATCCACTTTGAATTTTGGATCCAGGATGGTCGATTCTACGCCCAGGTCTGCCAGGAAACGGGTTTCTGTGCGGCGGGTTTGGTCTTGCCCGACAATGAAGGTTTCACCCGTATTGCCCAGGCCGGTGGTTTCAGACATGATGTCTTGAATTTGGGCTTGTGATGCTTGTGCCACCACGATCATTTCAATTTCGTTTTTCTCATTCAGCAGGGGGATGGCAAAGAAGCCAGCCGGTTTCCCTCCGGTGGGCGCGTAAGGTGCAAAATCTACAAATTCGAACGATTTGCTTTCTTTGACTTCACGAACCAGGGAACCCAGGTTTGTATCTTTGTATTCCCCGGTGATGATGTTGGTCTGGTAATCAGCTTCTTTGGCGACAGAGTAGAAAATAAAACCATCAGCGCTGATCAGGAAAATATCGTAAAAGTCATAGTTTTCTTTGAAGTTGGTCAGGTAGTCTTTTTGGCGACCTTCCAACTGGGGCACAAAAACTTCATTGGCGAAAGAAGTTGTTGCAATGGCCCAGTTCAACCCCGGGATGTTCAGTGGGGCATATACGCTTAGTTCATACACTCCGGTGGTGCCAACTCTTAACTCTGAGCCTGTTTCGCCGGCCAGGGCTTTCTGACCATCCGTATCTGGTTTAGGATCACCGATTGCGCCCTGCTTGACAACGCGGTCGCTGCGTAATTGGATTTCGCCGCTCGCAGTGTTGCCAACCAGGAAGGATTCAGCCGAGGGGGTCAGGCCGGTGCGATCCTGGACGACGGCGTTGATTTCAGCCAGCGGTAGTTGGTAGACCAGCATCCCCACCAATACCTGGGCGTTATAGATGGGGGTCCCGATGAACATGGTCTGTTTGTCAAATATCAAGGCCGTATCGGCAATAACAGATTGGCCGACCGGGTTTTTTTTCAATGACTGGTATAGCCCGGCCAGGTTGCTGTCTTTGTAAGGCCCAGAAACAAGGTTGGTGCCAAATAGATCGGTTTTGAGGGTGCTGTAAACGATATTCCCGGTTGTGTCAATTAAGAAGGCATCTTCGTAGCCATGAATGGCTGTGTAGCCGCTAAAGAAACCATGCTGTTCCAGATGGACGGTGCTGTAAGCGCTACCATCTGGAGCCATTTGGAGATCGCTCTTCCCCAGGTACAGGTCGCGCACCTGGGTGGCGCCACTCTCTTTGAATCCGGCTTCCAGGTCGAGAACACCAGAGATTACACCAGGGTCTGAGGCCACATCACGCACATCGGCATCCCATACTTGGAAAGCGTTGAAAATCTGGTCTCTTTTTAAGTTATTGATGGCTTCGAGTTTGGCAATGGCAGCCTGTCTTAGTGCAGCAGTGGTTTCGCGCAAAGTCACCATGTCACCTTGGCGTTCTGATAAGTAGTTTGTGACCTGGTTCACTTTGATCTGCTGCACAGCTGCCAGCTTATCGAAAGCATCTTTTGTGAGTGCGTTACTAACCTGTACATAAGTAGCCCATCCCAAGACGATGCTGATCAGTACCACCGGGATAATGGCCGCGCCAATCACGATGGCGGTCAGGCGGTTGCGAATGGATGCCTGTAAAAATCCAGACAAAGATGAGCCAAGATTTTTGGGGTTTAAGTTTGGTGTGCTCATGGCACCTCCTGGTAGACAAAAAAGCGGGGTAACTTTCTAAAGAAGATCAGACAGGTAAAGAAAACCCGTTGGGGTTTCTTTCTGGGCTAGTTATTGCTTCCGGGCAGATCGTTTTTCTCACTATTTGCCTGGATCCTGGCGCTGACGCGAGGAGCGCCAAGAGCCAGCCCAAGCTCGCGAGCTGCAATCTGGAGGGTTTCTTCCACTGACGATGAGCGCTGGATTCTCTGGCCAATGGCGTTGACCATGGTTTCCAGTTCAGCCTGTGAGCGGGATTGTTCCAGTGAGCGAGCGTTTTGCAATGAGATGGCGACCTGACTGGCGAGGGATTGCAGCAACTCCACATCTTCTTCGCCTAGGCCATTGATCACGTTTTGCTGCACGTCCAGCACACCCAGCACCTGGTTACCCATCGAAATCGGGATGGCTGTTTCAGATTTGGTGTCGGGCAGCAGCGGGTTGGGCAGCCAGCCTTCAGCTTTGGTCACATCTTGCACCAACACCGGGGCGTTGCTATCAGCTGCGCGACCCACCAGGCCGCGCCCCTTGGGGATTTTATGCCCGCGTGCCAGCATGGTGGCCCCGGCTTCACCAGTACCGCCAGACATTACCAGGAATTCGTGCGCATCATCGAAGAAATAAATGTGGGCATGATAGTAGTGGAACGCGGCCTGCACCTGTTCCACCACGTTGGTAGCCAGTTGTCGAGGGTTGGTGGCTGCCGAGAGACGGCGGCTGACTTCTGCCGAGGTTTGCACCGCCAGGGCGCGGCGGCGCACATCTTCGAAGGCCAGGCCTAGGCGGGCGGTCATCACATTGAACGTGTCTGCCAGCGCACCGATTTCATCTGCGGATGCCACATCCGCCTGGACATCAAACTTACCACTGGAGATTTCCTGGGCGGTGGCTGTCAGCGCTACGATTGGGCGGGTCAACTGCCGCGCGATGGTGATCGAGAGCACAATGGCAAGCCCCATGGCGACTACTACGATTGCCAGTGTAGCAGTGGTGACCAGTTGGGCGGTGGCCTGCGCCTGGGCAGTCTTTTCTGCACCGAGCCTGGTTCCCAGGTCCAGGATTTTGAGCGTCAGCGGCTCTACTGCGCGACCGGCTTCGATCAGGGCTGCATCATTTTCTGCAATTTGCTGGTCAATATCTACCAGCTGGTCAAAGGCTTTGATGTAGATGTCAGCCTGGCGGTTCAGTTCCTGCTTCTTGGTTGTGGTGAGCGTTTCGCTGGCTGAAATTTGCTCTTTGAGCCGGGCAACCATGGTGTGAACGTTTTCATCGTATTGCGAGTCGCCACGCGCGATGAAGTCTTTTTCGTTGCGGCGAATTTCAAGGTAAGAGATTTCAAGCGCCTCCATGCCTGGTTTTCCAGCGATTTCTGTTTCGATGATCCGGGCGGCGGCGCGGAATTCGCCCTGGAAGCCTGTGGTTTCGCTATAACCGCGCTGGCCATATGCATTTACCAGCGCATTAAAAATGGATTCGTAATTATCCACATAGCCTTTCAGGGTGGCGATATCGTTTTCGTAGCCTGCCTGGGTGAATTCACCAGTAGAAAGGGTGGCCGCTACTGCGCCAAACTGATCCAGCGCATCAAGATTTTCGCGCATGGCTTTAACCGCTGTCGAGTATAGTGCGTAGTAGTTGCTATAAGCGGTATCATAGCCCTCGCTTTCCCAGCGCAGTTGGAAGTTCTTTTCAGCGCGGCGGGCGCGTAGCAGTTCAATATCTAACTGGTTGGCAAGACGGCGCATTTCCACGCCTTGTGACAACGTATCTTGGAATTCAGTTTGCACCAGGTATAGACCGTACAAGGTCACGGCGGCGATGATGATAGTGAAAACGAACAATGCCCCAAACGCGAATAGCAGTTTTCGCCCCAGGGGCTGCCTGGCCCAAAAACCGAACTGCCTGATGCCGGTTGATGCGGATTGAGTGACTGGGCTTGTATTCATGCTCTACTCCTGAACAGCTTTGCGCTCACCAGAAAGGGCCGCCGGTTCCACTGATACCATTGTGGGCCGCATCCCCAGGGCGCGGCCAAGTTCGCGCGCCGCAGTCTGTAAAGCAATTTCCACGGTCGGCGCGCTCTGGATCTTCTGGCTGATCTGGTTCAAAACGGCTTCGCGTTCGGCCTCCTGTTGGGCCTGTGCGAAAGAACGGGAATTTTGCAGGGCTACGGCCACTTGCGCGGCCAGTGTCGTCTTGATATTTACATCCACTTCAGTAAAACGGTTAACCTGTTCCGATTGCACATCCAGCACACCTACCACTTTGCCGCCCACCATCATCGGCACAGCCATTTCTGCGCGTGTATCTGGCAGCAATGGGTTGGGCAGGAAGTCTGGATCGAGGGTGACATCATTGACCACCACACCAGCTTGCGAACGGGCGGCGCGGGCCACCAGCGATTGTTCGCGGTCGAATGGGATGGTGCGCCCTTCTGATACCATTTGCCGCCCGGTTTCACCTGCGCCAGCGGTGAGCACCAGGGTATCCCCGCTTTCATTGAGCAGGTAAATGTGCGCATGGTAAAGATTGAAAGATTTTTTGGCCAGGTCTACCACTTCTTGCAGCAGCTTCTGTGCTTCAGTGATGGTAGCGGTGGCGATACCTACGGTTGCCACCACGCCCAGGTCGTTCGCCATTTTTTGGGTGGTCTGGAACTGGCGGATGGTTTGGAGCGCGATCGCTACCTGGCTGGCGATGGAACTGATCAGGTCGGCGTCTTGCTGGCCCAGGCTATTCACTATGTTATTTTGTACATCCAGCACCCCCAGGGCCTTGTTACCGGCCAGGATTGGCACCGCGATTTCAGCTTTGGTTTCTGGAAGCAATGGGTTCGGCAGCCAGCCTTCAGCTTTGCTGGTATCTGGCACAAGCACGATCTCCCTTGATTCTGCTGCCCGGCCTACCAGGCCGCGTCCGTGCTGGATTTTGTGGCCGCGCTCCAGCAGGATCCGGCCCGCTTCGCCGGTACCGCCTGCCATCAGCAGGTTTTCCCCTGAGTCATCCAGCAGGTAAATGTGGGCATGGTAGTAATTGAAGGCAGACTGGAGCTGGTTCACCACTTCCACGACCAGCTTTTGTTCATCAGTGATGGTGGAAATACGGCGGCTGACTTCGCCCGCCGTTGCCAGGGCTTTGGTGCGGTCGGCCACGCGCAATTCCAGCGTGGCGATGAAATCGCGCAACTGGGAGGTCATACGGTTGAAGGTGCCTGCCAGGGTACCGATTTCATCACTGCTTTCCACTTTGGCCTGGATGTTGATGTCACCGGCGGCGATGGCTTCAGCGGTATGGGTAAGGCGGGTGATTGGCCCTGAGAGTGTGCGCGAAACAAACAGACCGACCAGGCCGACAATAAAGCCAATGCCCAACGTCAGCAGAATGTTGGATTGGGCCTGCTGGTTGATGGGGGCCAGGAATTGTGTCTGCGGTACAGCAAACACCACCAGCCAGTTTTGCGTGGTCATGGATGTCACCGCCACTTGTTCCAGGTTACCATCAGTTGTTAGCTCCGCTGCAAAATAAGGCTGGCTGGCCGCATTTTGCAAGCCTGCTTCAAAATCGGGGCGGTTGGTTGCCAGTTCTTCTGGGGTTCCGGGTGGAAGCAAGCGTTTGGTCTGGAGGTCGGTTACCAGTTTGGCATCCAGCGGCACCACCGATTTATAGATTGCGGCGACGTTGGCCCCATGCGCGAGACGCACGTGGTTTTCATCCAGGAGCACCGGGAAGGAGCCTGCGCCCACCAGGCCTTTTTGCGGGATCACATACTCCATCAACACGGCTGCATCAAAACGTTTGCGGATGATGCCAATGATATTGCCGGCGGCATCATGCACCGGTGCGGCAAAGTAAATGGATGGTTTTTTGGTTGTACTATCGTATTCTACGGTTGATGCGTATGGCCGGTTGGTCAAGATAACTTCCTGGAAATAAACGCGGTCAGACCGATCTGTGCCGTTTGCGCTTGGTTCGGTGTCAATCAGGGTGATCCCCTTGGCATCCAGGATGGCGATGGAGTTCAAGTAAACCGGGTCTTTGCGGCTCGTGCCCGCCAGGAAGCGCAGGAGGCGGGATTCTTCCGGGCTGTTGGCGCGTTGCCCCTCAGGCAGGGTGATGTAGTCCACGATGGCGGCAAACTGGGCCTCCGCGCGCACTGCATGGGTGTTTTCTGCCATGAACGCATCCAGGATGGCTGCTGTTTGTTTCGCGCCTGCAAACAGCTTTTCATTAGCCTCGCTGGTCAGGGCTTGCTGGGTATTTTGGGTGTTGATGACTGCGATAATGACCAGCGGGATGATGGCCACTGCCAGCAGGGCTATAATCAATTTAGCGCCCAGGCTGAAATCACGCCAGCGTAAAGAAAAACCTGGTCGGGTAGATTGTACAGTTGTAGTTGTATTCATCTTTTTCGCTCCTCTTCATTCACGGTAGGAAGGAAGGGTTGAGAAAGTGTTCATCGATCTGGATGGGGTATGAAATAATGCCCTTGTCGCTCAAAAACTGGAGTTCAGTTCGGGCCGGGTAATAGATGGAGGTTGTTTCGGTGCCTTTTTGGAACGCTGCTTTGTTATCTGCCAGGCCGTACAACTTTATCCCTTCCAGCGAAATATCTGTTACCTGTAAACCAAGCGCTCTTGCGATGATCTCATTCCCTTCAACCGGGTTGTCCTGCCAGAATTGCACTGCTTCGAGCCAGGCCGCAATAAAAGCCTTCACATCTTCAGGACGCTCATCCAGGACACTTGAACGGAAGGCAAACACATCCAAAAGCAAGCCGGGCGTATCGGCGCTGGTGAATATGGGATTGGCGCCTTTTTCGCGCGCCTGCCCTGCATAAGGCTCATAGGTATGGCCCGCATCGATTGTTCCGGGGATGGCATCTGGTATGGCTTCTACCGGAACTTCCACCAGGGTTATATCGCTTCGGGTCAGGCCATTCGCATCCAGCATTTTTTGTACCAGGATTTCCCCATACGTTCCGGCTTGCACACCGATACGCTTTCCGCGCAAATCTTTGGGGCTGGTAATTCCGGGGGCAGCCACAACCTGGTCTGCGCCATTTGATCCATCGGTTACCAGCACAATATGGTTGTCTTCAGAAACGTCATCCAGCAGTACATCGCCAAGGGCTAACGCGCCGCCATCCAATAAACCTGACCCCAGGGCTGGCATAGTGTCTTTATAAGTTTCATAAAAAACAATTTCAACAACGACCCCGTGTTTTTCGAACAACCCCTTCTCCTGGGCGATCAGCATCGGGTACCAGCCTGGCCAAAGACTCCAGCCAACGCGCAAGGGTGGCTTTTCTGCCTGCGAAGTGGTCGGTGCGCAAGCGCTCAAAATGAACGCTGTTATCAGGATTACCGAAAAAATTCGTAACAATTTGGAGAGCATAGCGAAACTCCTGTTCTTCTTTAGACTAGCAAAAGATACCTTTCCTAATGTTTACAGGTGGGGAGCTTTTCGATGATGTTTGCGCTCATTAATCACCGGCATCTTCATCAATGGCTGCATTATTTTTCTGGGTTTTTTCAAACAGCAGGGCATTTTCGATACCGATCCCAACATGGTCTGAAATGGATGATAACAGCGCCATCACCTCGGTTGTGAATTTTCCTTTGTCATCGGCAAAAAGGCTCAAAACCCCGCGCATCTCTCCACGCGACCGGATGGGAACGCCCGCATAACTGCAAGCTTCCACCTCGGTGTATGCCGGTTGATCGCGCAGGTCTTCCAGTACCAATTCCTTTTTCGTTTCGAGCACCTTATAAGCCAGCACATCATGGAATGTTAGCTCTGGTTCTGGCACAACGCCCGGCGCGCGCCAGCGCAGCACAGCCGCTTGCAGTTTTTGTGGGTCGGATGAATCCACTACATACAGAATCCCCTTATTGATGCTGATGGTTTCCATCGTCAGCAACAACGAAAATTCCAGGATATCGTTCAGCTTCCAGCTTTCAGCGATGATCGTCATCAAGTTATAGAGCACTACCAGTTCCTGGCGGCGGCCTTCCACCCGTAATTCCAGCGTTTCCAATACGCCAATACGCTGGAGCGCCGTCCCGGCCATATCAGCGATGGTTGCCAGCATATTTTTCTCATCAGCCGCGATCGCATAGGCTGGGCGGGAAGCCACCAGCACCGAGCCATACAGCCCATCCGAAGAATCCAGCATCAAAAGCTCAGTTGTTTCAAACCCGGGCACATTGTTGCGCGGGTTGTTCGTCTTCCCGCTCATCAGGGCCGCGGAGATAGCATCTTTTTGCGCAGCAGATAAGGTTTTTTCCAACCCCGGGCTATATTTGGTTACCCTATGTGGCACATCACGATACAAAATGCCCGCCACCAGCTCCGCATCGCACAAATCCTGGATTTCATCGGTAAGCATTTCCAGGAAATCGGTAGATTGCGTGGCCTGGCGTAGCGACAGGGAAACTTTGGCTAGTTTTTCCAGCTCCAAACGACGTTTTTGTTCGGCTTGCACAAGAGACTGCAATTCCCTTTCCACCCGCTTGCGAACCACAATTTCACTATTCAACTCAAGATTTGCTTGCTCCAATTCGGTTGTTCGTTGGCGTACCCGCTGCTCTAACTCTGTATTCAACCTGTAAATTGTCTCTTCAGTTTCCCTTCTCTTTGTTACATCTTGCGCGGTTCCCTCCAGGTAAAGTGCATCACCTTTTTCATCTTTTACTACACGGATATTAAGCTCACTAAAAAAGATTTCCCCATTTGCTTTTTTGAGCGCCACCTCGCGCACCGTCCTCCCCTTCTCGGTCAATATCTTGATGAGCGTCTGGCGGTCATCCGGGTTTACGTAAAGATCTTCTGCCACATTACGCACCCGTTTCATCAATTCCGCCGGTGACTTATCACCAAAAAGTTCGGCAATGGATTGGTTGGCGTAGGCAATCTTTCCATCCAGGGTGGTACGGAATATGCCTGCCGGTAGGTGGTCGAAAAGTTCTTGGTAAATGCTGGTGTTATCTGCGGGGTTTGCCGACATCCTGCCTCCTGAAAAACATTCATACTGCTCACTCTGTTAACAATTCTACATCACATTTAACCTGTCTCATGCCATTTGATGGTTAATTCGATGTGAATAATTATTAGCATATCCCATTATCACAATATTCCAAAGCATTGAGCGTTGCAGATTGCTTGTTTGTTAAGAAATTGATATTCATCCATCTCCCAGCACAAAAATATGCTCCTCCTTGGGGCCATGCACCCCGGTCGTCAGCGCCATCTCAATATCCCCGGTACGGCTTGGGCCGGTGATGATTTCCAGCATCGGCGCAGGTTTTAGGGCGGGCAGCGCCAGCGCCTCGTTCAGAGTCCGCACCAGGCTGGATTCATACAAAATACAGATGTGGAAATCGGGCAGGAGCGAGGCACTCAGCGGCAGATTCGGCCCACCGAGCAGTACCAGTGACCCAGATTCGGCGATGCCGGTTACCGCCCCGGTTATGCCCGCCAAAGAGGATGGGTCGGGTGCCTGGCTGAATGGGATTCCCAGGCTGGCAGCCAGTTCTGCGCCCAGGCTGTCGCCGCTCACCCGCGCGATGCCCCGCGCCCGAAGCCAGGTCGCCAACTCTGGGATGAGGCTCTGCGCGGTGATGCGGTACACCCTGGAGCCGGTGGAGGCTGCCACAGCCGCGAAAATCTCTCCCAGTGAACGAGAGTCCACTTCCGGGGCGGATTCGGCATCCTGTTTGTGTACGGCGGCCGGCTTTTCGAGCGGCTTTTCCCCAATATTTTGTCGAATTTGTTTCCAGCGTTCGCGGAATGGCTTTTCGGCCATTTTGGGAAAATCCTTGCTGTAGCCCCAGCCCGTCCAGGCGGGCAGCGGCAGGTAGTTTTTGCCCGGCAAGACGATTTTTCCTGCCAGCGCCCCGGCCTTCTGCCCCAGCCCAAACATGGCCGGGGAGGTTGCCGTCGCGCCAAAAACCTTCAGCCCAAGTTTGAGCGGTGCGGGCAGCCCCACACCTGCCCCGGCTTTTTGGCCGACCTCGCCCGCCCGGACGCGTAGCAGCAGCTTGGGCAGGTCAATATCCACCGGGCAGGCCTCCTTGCAGGCCCCGCACAGCGAGGAGGCCTGGGCCAGCTGCCCAAAATTCTCGCAGCCGAACAGGCCCGGCGATACCACTGCGCCAATTGGCCCGGGATAGGGCGCAAGCGAGCCATCCGCGCCGAGGTAAGCGTGCCCGCCGATCTCGCGGAAGACCGGGCAGGCGTTCAGGCACGAGCCGCAGCGCAGGCAGGCCAGCGCTTCAGCCAGCGGTGAGGCCTGCATGGCTGTGCGGCCATTATCGACGATGATCAGGTGACGTTCCGCCGGGCCATCGGCATCGCCGGGGCGGTGCGGCGCATTGATCAGTGTGGTGTAAACGCTCATGCGCTGCCCGATGGCGGCGGGCGGCAGCAGCGAAAGGAACAGCGCCAGGTCATCCAGTGTAGGCACCAGCCGCTCCATGCCCATCAGCGCCACATGTACCGGCGGGATGGTTGTCACCATGCGGCCATTGCCCTCGTTGGTTACCAGGCACAGCGTCCCGCTCTCGACCACGCCAAAATTGACACCCGAAACGCCGATTTCCGCGGTCAGGAAGACCTCGCGCAGCACGCGCCGGGCTGTCGCCACCATCTCGGGGATGTCCTCGGTGTACGGCACGCCCAGTTTTTCGTGGAAAAGCTGCCCCACCTGCTGCCGCCGCAGGTGCGCCGCCGGGGTCAGGATGTGGCTGGGGCGTTCACCGCGCAGCTGGACGATGTATTCGCCCAGGTCAGTCTCCACGGCGCGCAGCCCGGCGGCCTCCAGCCGGTGATTGAACTCGATTTCCTCCGTCACCATCGATTTTGACTTGGCGACCAGCTTCGCCCCGCGCTCCCGGGCAATTTGCAGGAAAATATCAATCGCCGCGCCCGCATCATTGGCGCGATGCACGCAGATGCCGTTTTCGGCCACCCTGGCCGCAAACTGGCTCGCATATTCATCCAGGTGCGCAATGATTTCGGCTTTAATGGCGTGGGCGCGGGCGCGGCGCTGCTCATAATCGGGCAGGGCCGCAATGGCTTTCCTGCGCCCGGTGGTGCGCCGCAGCGCGTTGCCATCCAGCGCGATTTGCAGGTTTTCGTCTGCAAGCGCAAGTCGGATTTGCTGGTGGATATTTTTTTTCATTGGGAATGATAATCCCTAAAGGTTTTGGAAACCTTTAGGGACTTTACCTTTTCATCTGGAATTCAACACTTCGGCGATGTGCACCACGCTGAGGGGTTTCCCCGTGCGATTCAATCCGCCCTGGAGGTGCATCAGGCAGCCCGTATCGCACACTACCATGGTAGGTGCGCCCGTGGCTGTGAAATTTGCCAGTTTCCGTTTCATCATCTCAGCCGAAAGTTCCGGGTGCTCCACCGAGAAGACTCCGCCAAAGCCGCAGCAATCTTCAGGTTCGGGCAAATCTACCAGTTCGGCCTCGCGGATGCGGGACAGTAATGCCCGGGGCTGGCGATCCACATTCAGGGCGCGCCGCAGGTGACAGGATGAGTGAAACGTCAATTTGCCCGGCCAACGTGCCCCCAGGTCGGTGATTCCCAGCACATCCACAAGATATTCGCTGAATTCATACGTCCGCGCCGCCAGTTTTTCGGCGCGCGGCAGCCAGAGCGGGTCGTCGCGGAAAAGTTCCAGGTAGCCATGCCGCACCATGGCCGCGCACGACCCGGACGGGATAATGACCGCCCCCCCGGCTTGCTCAAATACGCGGATGGTGTGCTCGGCCAGCGGGCGGGCATCGGCGCGCAGCCCGGCATTGAAGGCCGGTTGGCCGCAGCAGGTTTGCGCCTGCGCAAATTCCACCCGCACCCCGGCCTGGTTCAGTACCCGCACAATCGCCTCGCCGACATGCGGGAAGAACGTATCCACGAGGCAGGTGACAAAGAGTTGGACGGTTTCGGGCATGGGTTTATGATGGAGTCTAAAGTCTCGAGACTTTGGGTGATGTTAACACCAGGAGATGTTGAACTCCGCATCAAGCCGTTTTGGGGCGGATGCTGGCAGGCGGTTCGCCGCGCCACATTTCGATGCGGCGGAAGGATTCGACATAGCCCATCTGGTAAAAGGCGGGCAGGTGCGGGTCGTTGACCTGGATGTTTTCCAACTGCGTATCCAGCCTGGGATACTGGTTGTGCAGGTGCGAGAGAAAGGCCAGGGCCATGACGACCGGGTCGCCGCTTTCGGTTTTGTAGGCAAAACGGGTCAGGGTGAACTTCTGGCGCTGGTATACCAGCCAGCCACGGCTGCCATCGGCCAGGGTCAGCCGCAGGCCAGAGACATCCTGGGCGTTGAACAACGATTCGGACTGGTTGGTCCAGGGTTGGGTGCCCCGGTCGCGTCCGACCAGGTCGAGGGCTTCGGTGCGCTCCAGGCGTTCAGCATCTGCCACGATCGTATCGGGCGGGGAGATGGTTGGGGCGCGGCGCAGCACCAGCAGTTCACCGATCTCGTAAAATCCCAGTTTGAAGAAGAGTTGGTGGGCTGGTTCATTGTTTTTGATGACTTCCAGCATGGTGAAGTCGATGCCCAGGCTGGCCGCCTGTTGCACCAGCCCGGAGGTGAGTGCGTAACCGGTTCCCATGTGACGGATGGTGGGGATGACGCCCAGGCGTGTGACCCAGGCGCGTTCAGTGCGCACGCCCAGCATGGCGACGCCCAGCATTTGTCCATCAACGGTTGTGGCAACCAGGGAATGTTCGAGGTCAACATCATAAATGCGCACATATTCCGCCAGGCGGGCAGCGTTCATGGGCATAGGAACCAGGTAGTCAACACGTGTCTGGTTGTAGATGGCTGTCAGTTGTTCGATGCTGAACTGGCTGGCAGGGATTAATTGGATGTTGGGTTTGGGGGATGGAACAGCCATTTCAGGACTTTTTCAGGAAAGCTGCAATCTTCGCAGTGAATTCGGTGATTTTGCCAATCGGCTTGCCAATGTAGCCAACACAGCCATAACTCATGGCCATCTGGCGGGCGGTTTCTTCGGGCCAGGCGGTGAAGGCCACCATGGGGATGTCGGTTGTCTCTGGCTCGGCGCGCAGCCAGCCGGCCAGGGTTTGCCCATCGTAGTCGGGCAGCCCCAGGTCGAGCAGGATCAGGTCGGGGTGTTCGGCGATTGCCATTTCCAGCCCAGACTCAGCATCCAGCGCGTGAACAATCTCGTAGCCAGCGTTGGTCAATATCCGCCGGACGAGTTCGGCATTATCGGGCATATCTTCGATCATCAGGATTTTTGTCATGAATACCTCGGCGATTTTATGGGCGCATCTCTGACAGATAATCGGATTGTACTATCCTTCGCCCGATTGTGATGACGGCTCTTTGGCTTTGTGCGCGGCTTCCAGTTTTGGTTGCAACCCGCTGCTGACAGCCCCTGCAACGAAAGAAAAGCCCCTCGATTGGAGGGGCTTTTGGTTAAATCTGGTGGCGGAAGTGGTATCTTTCGAGCAAGGCTCGGATGATTTTGTCGTTTTCAGGAGCCAGGTTGACAAATTCCAGGCCGATCTTAAAAGCATCGGGGCTTTCTTCATCGGGGGTGCAGCGCGCCACCCGGGCCTGGATTTTCATGCGCGTAACTGCTGTGCCGAACAGGTCACCGGGGAATTCAATCGCCAGCATTTCCATCTGGTCAATATCCAGCGGGCGCTGGCTGATGACCATCGCACCCTGCAAGGTCAGGTTGTCGAGATAACCAAGCAGCCTGCCCCGCTCTGAATCATAGGCCGGGGTGAAAGCCATCAGTTTCTTGCGTGATTCCCGTCTTCTTTCTTCCATGAGAGCCTCCAGATTGTTACTTCAATCTCTTAAAATTATACAGCATGTCCTCTATCCCATGTATTAAAGTTGTAGTGCGTCCAGCAGTTCCAAATTTGAAACCAATGGAATTAACGCAAAGACGCCAAGTTTTTTGACTTATCCGCGCAAACCGGTAAAAAGACCGATTAGAGCAACGGTGAGGCCAAATTTTCTAAAAACCTTTGCGACTTTGCGCCCAGTTGTTAGGATTTTGGCCCTTTTGCCTGCGACTCGATTTTGAATTTGGAATTACTGGTGCGATGCACCCCTGGGCAAATCAGGTAACTAAAGTCACAGCACACTGGCAAAAATCCGTTATGATAAGAACATGCGAATCCTTGCGATTATTTCCGGTGAATATGGCGTCCGCCACGTCAACAACCTGCGGGAACACTGCCCGCCTGGCTGGACGATTGAAACATGGAAAGCGCCCGCTGCTTTCCCGCTGATTATCGATTACCCCGAAGATTTCCTTCCAGCCGAATTCCCCGCCAGCGACCTGGTGCTCTCGTTCGCTGAAACGAGGTCGGTTGCTGAACTGATTCCCGATATTGTCAAAATGTGCGGTGCGCGCGGCGTCGTGGTGGCGGTGGACAATGAGAACTGGCTGCCACGCGGGCTGGGGCGCCAGCTGCGCGGCTGGTTGGAGCGCATGAATGTGGGCTGCGCCACGCCCAAACCGCTCTGTTCGCTGACCGAAACCGATTACAAGGTGACACGCCGCGAGCGCGAAAGCTACGATAACGCCGTGATTGCCGAGTTTGCGCGCTATTTCGGCCAGCCAAACATTCGCGTGACGGTGGATGAATCGACCCGCTGCATTGTCTCAGCCGAAGTACAGCGCGATGCGGTCTGCGGCTGCGCCCGGGCGGTGGCCGAAAAACTGGTCGGGATGTCTGCCGATGATGCGGAAGAACGCGCCGGGCTGGCGCATCACCACTTCCCATGCCTGGCGAGTATGGTTAAGCTGAATGATTACAATCACGACACGCTGATGCACGAATCCGCTTACCTGATGCAGGCCGTCCTGGCTGAGCAGTTGAAACCATACCGACAGGTGCGTACCATCACACCGGGGACGCTCAACGAGTAGGCTTTTACCGTTAAATTCAAGACGCCAGGTTTGCACAAACCCGGCGTCTTTTGTTTTTGGTTGATGGGTGCCGTTACTTTTCTTCGATGGTCACGCTCTCAATAACATCGCCGGTGAAGGTCGGGTTTTGGTCAGGGTCGCGGCGGGTGATGCCGTTGACCACATCCATGCCCTCGGTCACCTGCCCGAAGATGGTGTATCCGCCATTCAGGAACTCTGCCGGGCCAAAGGTGATGAAGAACTGGCTGCCGTTGGTGTCGCGCCCGGCATTCGCCATGGCAACCACACCGGCTTTGTCAAAGGTCAGGTCACTATCCTCGTTGACGAATTCATAGCCGGGGCCGCCCGCGCCAGTTCCAGTGGGATCGCCGCCCTGGGCCATGAAGCCTTCCAAAACGCGGTGGAAAGTTGTTCCATCAAAATAGCCCTCGCGCGCCAGGAAGACAAAGCTGTTGACGGTGATAGGTGCTTTATCAGGGAGCAGCTGGATGACAAATTGCCCGCCTTTTGCCAGTTTAACGGTGGCAAAATATTGTTTGGCCGCATCGATGCTCATGGGTGCAGCGGAATCATATTGTTTGGGCGAAGTTTGTGTGGGCTTGGCCGCTTCTTTGGGCCACATGAAATAGGCTACCGCCACGGCAATAACTGCGATCACCGCGATGGCGATATATTGGATGGTGCGGGCCGTTTGCTGGGCCTGCTTTTTTAGCTCGTTTTGTTTTTTCAATGTGTTCACTTTCTTAGCCATGATTTCTCTCCTGGGATTTTTTGGATTGGTTACGTTTATCCCTGCTTGCGGGGAATTTCAACCTTCTTTTTGAATTCTTCTTCCAACTCTTTGGCTACCTGCGCGATAATTTCTTCCGGCGCGCCCTCGCGCTCGATCCACGGGCCGCGATGCCATTCGGCCATGTAGGCATCAGTTCCGGTTAGACCTGCGGCCATGGCGTATGCGTCGATGGCGTTCTGGAAGCGCGCAGGCAGCTGGTGTTTGACCTCGCGCCCATCACCAGATGCAACAATACCCGATGGGATGTGTTTCCAGTACAAGATGCGGTATTTGCTCATAAACCGAGAATTACCTTTTCCCAGTAAATCAGCCCGGCGCCCAGGCTCACAAAAAGGATAACCAGGATCATGCCGGTGGTGCTCCAGCGAAAGCCTTTGACATAGCTGCGGGTGGGATAAGCCCCAAAGCCGCGTGATTCAATTGCCAGGGCGGTGTTTTCGGCTTTCCGCAGGCCGTTGACGATGACTGTGAATAAATAGCGCTGCCAGAGCCGGAAGCGATGCGCCAGCGGGCTGCGGCTGGCCCGTCCGCGGATGGCGTGGGCCGCCTGTACTGCTTCCACTTCCTGCTGGACAATCGGCAGGAAGCGCAGCGCCATGAAAATGGCAAAAGCGTAACGGTACGGGATGCCGACGCTCACCAGCCCCACCATCAGTTCGCGGATATCTGTCGTCCAGATCAGCAGGAAGGAGGCTGTGACCATGATCGAGAGCCGGAAAAAGTATCCCAGCCCCTTTGCCAGCCCTTCCTGGGTGGCGCTCAGCGGCCCAATCGTGAACAAAACCTGTTGGCCGGGTGTCACAAACAGGTGGAACATCCCCAGCAGCAGTGCTACGCCAAAAATCAACGGGGAGGCCTTGAGCACACTTGCCAGCGGCACACGCGCAAAGATGATCGCCAGCATCAGCAGGCTGCTCAGCATGATGCCGCGCGCATCGTTACTGGTCAACTGGAAGGTGGTTACTACCACTACCAGCACCAGGATGAGCTTGCTCAACGCATCGGCGCGATGGACAAACGAGTTGTTGTCAACATATTGCAGGGTCTGTTCACTCATAGCATTTCCACCGCATCCACAAAAGCGTCCACCGTATTCAGTCCATCCGGGATGGAACAGCCCCCGGCGCGCAGCGCGTCGGTCAGCCGCCGCAGGGCGGTGGCGCGCAGCGAAGCCCGTTCCACCAGTTCCGGCGAGCGGAACAGGTCAGACGGCGCGCCATCGAAAATCTTCTCGCCGTTCGCCATCACGATCGCGCGCTCGATGTGCGCATCCACCAGCCGCATATCGTGGGTGATCATCAGCACCGTAATACCCTCGCGACGCAGCATGTTGATCAACTCCATCAGGCGCTCGGTCAGGCGCTTATCCTGGCCATAAGTCGGCTCATCCACAATCAACAGGCGCGCGCGCCCGCCCACCAGCATCGTTGCCACACCCAGGCGGCGTTTCGCGCCCGCGCTCAGCGAAAACGGATGACTTTCCGCTGTATCGGCAATATCCAGCCGATCCAGCATGGCCTTTACACGCTGCTGCACTTCCACCGAATCGACAATATCTTGCGCCAGCAGGCTATATTCCAACTCCTCGTGCACCGTATCGCACAAAAATTGGTGCTCAGGGTTCTGAAAAACCAACGCCACATCATTCGCCAGGTCTTGCACATTCCAATCGCGCGCCTTGCGCCCAAACATGGTCAGCTCACCGCCGCTTGGCTTGAGCAGCCCCACCAGCAGCTTACTCAGGGTGCTCTTCCCGGCCCCATTCTGGCCCACAATCGCCACCAACTCGCCCTGGCGGATGTCAAACGAAACCCCGCGCAGCGCGCGCGTTTTGCGGCTGTAGCCAAATTGGATGGAGGACGCCCGAATCAGCACCTCGCCGGGAGTTTTCTTCTCGCCCCGGGCTTTTTCCTGCTTAAAGCGGATATTTTTCATCGCCCTGGCAGCTTCATCCACCGTAATCGGCGTTTCCCCGGCTGGAAGTTTGCCCTGCTGCCGCAGCCGCAAGCCAATCTCCGCCGGCTCCGGCAGCCAGATGCCCAACTCCAGCAATTCCGCGCCATGACGCTGGATCACCTCACGCGGCGTGCCCTGCGCTACCAGTTTGCCATTTGCCAGCACAATCATATCGTCAGCCTGAGACATGAACTCATCCAGGTCTTTAGTGACGAGCACCACCGTCTTGCCTTCATCGCGCAGCCGCAAAATCAACTCATGAACAGAATGGGTCGTGGCCGGGTCAAGATTGGCGGTCGGCTCGTCCAGCACAACCAGCGGAGGTTCCATGGCCAGCACCGCAGCCAGCCCCAGTTTTTGGATTTGCCCGCCAGACAGTGCCCACACCAGGTTCTTGCGCAGCCCCGTCAGGTTGACATAATCCAGCGACTTTTCCACACTCTGGAGGATGTCTTCCGGCTTGCGCTGGAGATTTTCCGGCCCAAAAGCCACTTCATCTTCCACCCGCAGCGTTGCAAACATCCACTCCGGGTCCTGGAAGAGCATCCCGGTTGATTTTGCCAGTTCCTGCACCGGGGTTTTTGAGACATCCTGTCCATTGACTGTGACCGTACCCGCCAGTTTCCCACCCAACAGATTGGGAACGATGCCATTCAGCAGCATACAAAAAGTCGATTTTCCCGAACCCGATGGGCCAACCAGCAGCGTGAAAGACCCGCGCTTGATGGAGATGTTAATATCCGCCAGCGCAGGGGCAGTTTTCCCATAGTGCTTATATGTCACCCGATCAAATTGGACGAGCAGGTCGTTAGAAGGAGGCAGTGTCAAAGAGAACCTTTCGCAAAAAGCACAATTTCAGGGCAAGACATTCATCCTGCCCTGAATTATTTCACAAAAAACAAGCAAAAGATATGTTGATATTGTTTTGAACTATTATCTTTGGGCTGCCAAAAGCAGAGCTTTCGGAGTCCTAAAGTGCAAAAAACTACTCGCGGCGGGTGGCGCGCAGCAGGTTGGTGCGTTCCACCATCTTGCCCAGCCAGAAGCCCAAAAGACCCGAGAGAATAGCGCCAGAAATCATGTTAATGGCCGCTGCCTGCCAGTATTGGGTTACGATTTCAGGGCTGCTGTCCCAACCGAACAGGTAGGCCGTCCAAACTGTGCCGAACTGGGATGCAGCCGCGCCCGCCAGGGCAAACGCCAGCCAGCCGAAATTGCCGTACATGCAGAAAGCCATCACAGCTTCTGCGCCGATACCCTGGGTCAGACCCCAGCCAAGGGTGGATAGGCCAGATGGGTTGCCGAGCAGCGCCTCGATGCTGGTTTCCACCAACCCGACGATGAGCATTGTCCCCGGTTTGCGGATCAGGAAGAAGGCCAGCAGGTAAGCCCACATAAACGCGCCCTGCAGGGCTGCGCCCGCCAGCGGGCCGCCAGCCGAGTTGGCCGCATTCCAGACAATGCCGGTCCCGGTGTTGATGACGCCAGAGATCGCGCCGATGACGGCCAGGATAATCAAGTCGGAGGTGCTGTAATTGAAATTAAAGCCACCTTTGCCTTCGTCACCGCCAATTTTTACAAATCGGGCGATAAGACCAAGCACAGCCAGGATAACAATATTTACAACGAGCATTAGGGGCAGGGTCATGATACATTCTCCTTTGGGGTATTTTTGCAGGCAGGGCCTGTCTTTACAAGTTTAAACCCATTTCTTTCAAATCCGTTTTGACTTCCTCATATATTTTAAGCCATTCATCCTTTGGTTGGATGCTTTTGGCATCATACAATTCATTAATAGGTTGGCCGGGATTGCCATTCTCCAGCCCAAAGACATGCTCATACTTGGGCAGCAGTTTCAAGACCCAGGCATTGGCTTCTTTCAAGCTCATCTTCATGCGATGCGAGGCCAGCGCCACTTCGGCCATCAGGCGGCCTTCCAGGCCGGTGCTGTTTGGTTTCAGGCCATCGGCAGCGCCCACACCTTCGAGATGGCCGCCAGCAACAGCGTTGACAATCGCATTGGCGGCGACTTCGTACAGCAGTTCTTTCGTCCCTGCCCCAGATTTGGGATAAATATCCGCCACGATGATGGCCGGGGCGTTGCGCGCAAAGGCCTGGGCGGTGGCACTGATCACCCACAGCACGTCGCGTGTGGATGTCGCCACATGCCGGACGTGGATCGGGTGCAGGATATGATAATCCGCCAGGCAGGTGATGTTCGCCACCAGGTACGAGGCCACATTCACAATGGCCGAACCCACCGGCCCTCCGCCCAGCCCGCCGACGATGACGCACGGTAGCGAGGCGTTGATCATGCCATATTCCAGCGAATTCACCGCCCGAGAGATGTTGCGGTGATCCATCTTCAATTCGTTCAGCAGCGGAACCAGGTGCGAATCACACGAGCGCAGGTATTTTGACTGCGCCGCAGCCAGGTCGCCCAACTCTGAGACCGAACTCTGCGCTGCCAGCATCCCCATGCCGGGGCGTCCGACTCGTGTAAGCGCCTGGCGCATATACTGAAGCTCGCGCCGCGTCGAGACAATCTCAATCGGGTTGCCGGTGCGCACCACCCGCCCATCGATTTCCGTCAGCGTGCCGCAGGTCGCCAGATCGATCAGCGGCTCCTGCATGTACGACATCACATTCAGCATGAACAGATCTTCGGGCACGGGCGTGCCGGGGGTGCCGCCAAAAAACAAGGGGGCGCGTTCATCGCCGGGGCGGCGCGCATACAACGTGCGGGCGTCCTTGCCTTCGCCCATCACAATGCTCTGCGGCATATTGCGGATGCCGCTGTCGATTTCATCCTGCGAAAGCTGGATAATGCGCTCGGTTGAGCGGCTGTAGGCGCCCAACTCCACCGCCATCTCATAACCGGCCTGCCAGATGGCGTCGATCAGCGCGCCATCGTCCACCACGATTTCTTCGCGGTTCCAGGCCAGCTTGTATTTTTTCACCAGCCGCTTGGCGGTCATCGAGACCTTTTCCAGGTCCCAGTTTTCTTCGGTCATATACGGGCCGTCGTTGGCCCGGTCGAGGATTTCGAGATAATTCAACATTCAAACTCCAGCATATCCAGAAAATTCAATTCGGCGTAATTCCCATCATCCCTACCCTTCTCCCAAGGGGAGAAGGGATTAAGTCCCCTCCCCTACGGGGGAGGGCAGAGGGTGAGGGCTTAGCTATTCATCAACTTGCGCGCCAGCTTCACCGCATCGGCGGCGTTGCGGGCCGTGCCGTCTGCGCCGATGCCTTTGGCCCAGGCTTCCGTCACCGAAGCGCCGCCCACCAGCACAATATATTTCTTCCGCAAGCCGCGCGCTTCCAGCAGGTCGATCAAATCCTTCATAAACGGCATCGAAGTCGTCAGCAGCGCCGAAAGCGAGATAACCTGTGCGCCAACTTCCTCGGCCTTGTCAATGATCGACTTGATCGGCACATCCACGCCCATATCGGTCACTTCAAACCCGGCGGCGGTCAGCATGGATGAAACGATGTTTTTGCCAATATCGTGGATATCGGTCTGCACCGTGGCAGATACCACCTTGCCTTTGACTTGCGAATCCGCCCCGGAATATTTCTCCAGCAAAACAGGTTTGACCACTTCCATGGCGGCTTTTAATGCGCGCCCTGCCAGCATCAACTCGGGCAGGAAGAATTCTCCCTGCTCGAACAGTTTCCCCACTTCATCCGCGCCGCTCATCAAGCCCTGATTCAGAACCAGCAGCGGGTCGATACCCGCATCCAGCGCCGCGTGGACAGATTCGGTGGCGGCATCCGTATCTCCATCGATCACAGCCTGGGCGATTGAATGAAAAAAATCCTGTTCAGCCATGTTCTCTCCTCAAGTTTGACTAAAATATTCAAGTCATTGTATGCGATAAGGTTCATGCGGTCAACAACCCCAAAATAATCCCCCAAAAAACGCATCCTGCCCTTTTAAACCCCAAACCGCCTTCAAGCCGGCCCAGGCTCTTGGCGGTTTGTTTCGGAGAATGTAATTGTTATTATATGCAGCCAGTTTAGCCAAACCTGAATGAAACTTAAATACCAGATGAGAGTTTTTCAGGCCGGTGGCAGCTTTTGTCGTACAATTTGCGCATGGAAGCCTTTATCGATCCACCCAAATCTATTCCCTTTTTCCTGAAGCTGGGCATCTGGTTTGCCGAAAAAGTGACCGGACGCCGAATGCTCCCGGCGCGCATCCTGGCCTGGTATCCGAAGGCCGCCATTGGCTCTGGCGCATTGGAAGCGCTGGTGGCGCACCAGGATGGCAAGCTGGATAAGCGCATG
This sequence comes from uncultured Anaerolineae bacterium, assembly GCA_903822545.1. GTDB lineage: Bacteria > Chloroflexota > Anaerolineae > Anaerolineales > Villigracilaceae > CAIJPN01. The sequence continues at coordinate 51,023 of CAIJPN010000002.1, forward strand.
CTCCAACTGGTGCGCATGTCCGCCTCCTTTGCTGCCGCCTGCCCATTCTGCATCGACATGAACTCTTACGAGCACGAAGCGGCTGGCATCAGCGCGGATGAAGTACTGGCGCTGCGCGGGCAGCTTGCGCTTGAAGGTGTAGACTCTTTTTCGGTGCGGGAGCGGCTGGCAATTGCGTATGCCCGGCTGGTGTCGCAAACCCCGCTCAAATTCCATCCCGATTTCATCGAGCAGGTAAAATCCCATTTCAACGAGCGCGAAATGGTCATCCTGGCATCCACCGCAGCCCAGGTCAACTACTGGGCGCGGCTGATCCAGGCGCTGGGCATCCCCCCGGCGGGATTTACAGAATAAGAGTCCACCGTATTTGATCTAAAAAGCGTAAGAGCGACCCGCCCAGGCACAAGCAGATGTGTTTTTGCAGGAAACCTGGCACAAAATGGTGATTTTTTGTCCAAAAAGGGTCGCCCTATCATACCTTGATACAAATCTCAAACGAGGAAAAATGAAAACCGCACTCCTGATTATCGATATCCAAAACGATTACTTCCCCGGTGGCAAAATGGAACTGGAAGGTGCGCTCTCAGCCGGGTTGCAGGCCGGGGCGCTGCTGCAATGCTTCCGCGAACAGAAAGTCCTTCACGTTCATATCCAGCACGAAGCCCGCCGTCCCGGTGCAACCTTTTTCATCCCCGGCACAGACGGGATCCGCATCCACGACACAGTGGCGCACTTCGAGGGCGAACCCATCATCTACAAAAGTTTCCCCAACTCCTTCCGCGAAACCGACCTGCTCGACCTGCTCAAAAGCTGGGAGATCGAGCGCGTTATCATCTGCGGCATGATGACTCATATGTGCGTGGATGCCACCGTCCGTGCTGCCGCCGATTTCGGCTACCAGGTTATCGTTGCAGCCGATGCTTGCGCCACTCGCGCCCTAACCCACGGCGAGATGACTGTCCCGGCTGCGCATGTCCACGCTGCACTGCTGGCGGCCTTCAAATCTTATGGCCAGGTGATGACCACCGAAGAAGTGATCACCATGCTCGCGGCCGAGAAAGCCCAATAACATGACTACGCTCGACCTTGAAAAACAAAAACAGGCCAAAGAATATGCCCGCATCAAACGCCGTTTCTGGTTCGTTGACCAGGCGCTGAACTTCGCCTACCTGGGCGCATGGCTGGCCGCGGGTTGGTCGCTTGCGCTGCGTACCTGGCTGGGCGATTCCATCTCCAACCAGTGGCTGCTGCTGCCGGTTTTTGTGCTCATCTTTGGCGGCATCTACGCCCTCATCACCCTGCCGATTGGCTACTACACCGGCTTTGTCCTGCCGCATCGCTTCGGCCAATCCAACCAGCTTCTCAAAGATTGGCTGATCGACGAACTCAAGGGGCTGGTGATCATCCTGCCCATTGGCCTGTTACTGCTTGAACTTCTCTACCTGGCCCTCTATGCCGCTGGGAGCCTGTGGTGGCTGTGGGCCGCCATTGGCCTGCTGGTTTTCCAGGTGCTGATGGTCAATCTGGCGCCCATCCTCATCATGCCCATCTTTAATAAATTCATCCCGCTGGGCCAAGAACACGCCGAACTGGCCGAGCGCCTGATGAACCTGGCGAAAAAAGCCAACACCAAAGTCCAGGGCGTCTTCAAATTCGATATGTCCAAACGCACCAAGGCTGCCAATGCCGCCCTCACCGGCCTGGGCAACACCCGCCGCATCGTGCTGGGCGATACGCTCATCAATGAATTTTCGTTGGATGAAATTGAAACCGTCCTCGCCCATGAGCTTGGTCACCACGTCCATAAGGATATCCCGCTCCTGATCGGATTCGGCACGCTGACCACCGCCCTGGGGCTGTACCTTGCATCCCTTGCAATGGACTCGGCTGTAGCCTTCTTCGGGTTTAGCTCTGTTTCCGATGTGGCTGCCCTGCCCGCGCTGATGCTCATCCTGAGCATCTATGGCATTCTGACCATGCCGCTCGAAAACAGCTTCTCCCGCTGGCGCGAAAACCTGGCAGATGACTACGCCCTGGCATCCACCGGCAAAAAAGAAGCCTTCGCCACCGCCTTCGTCCGCCTTGCCAACCAGAACCTCGGCGAGATCGACCCCGAAAAGTGGGTCGTCTGGCTTTTCTACAGCCACCCGCCGCTCAACGAGCGCATCGCCAAAGCCCAAAACTGGAAATAAATCCTTCCCATCAGACAATAAAAAAGAGCGGGCCTTCTATGCCCGCTCTTTTGATTCCACTCATCACTGGTTAGGGTTTCTTCCCCCCGCCCTTACCACCACCACTATTTTCATTGCCATTGTTGCCATTATTCCCGTTGTTGCCGTTATTGCCATTATTTCCGTTGTTACCATTGTTGCCGTTATTCCCGTTGTTGCCATTATTTCCGTTGTTGCCATTATTGCCGTTATTCCCGTTGTTACCATTGTTGCCAGTTCCATTCGCGGCATGGCCTGAAACAATCCCGCCCAGGTTCTTGGGATGGCCTTTCGTGATGAGAGCCTTTTTCAACTGGCCCCAATTGCTCACGGTTTGTCCATCTGGCAGGGTGATTTTGCTATAGTCACCGGTTTGCTTGGCAGTCAAAATATCATCGCACAGGGATGCATCTTTGGCCAACTGCAAGGACATGTAGCAAGCCTGGGTAATGACACCATAACCAAACCCATCATCGTGGAGAGACTCAACGGTATAGTATTCCAAATCAAAGTATTCAGCAATCGCTGCTGCTACCGCGTTTTCCGTCCCATCAGACAGAATCAGGGCCGGGTCAAGGCTGAACGGCTGCCCAATCATGGCTTGCACAACAGTCACGTTCCCCGCGAGCGGGTCAACGGTAACCAGGCCCAAATTTGCAGCAGTATCTACGCTAATATAGATCTTCTGCTCCGTGCCACTGGCATCAGCAAAAGTTACTTCCACTACGGTTGTCCCGCTGACAGGGTCTGTCGCCAATTGAATGTCACTGATTGTGCCAGTGACGGGCGTCGTTGCCTGGGCAAAAGCGGGCATAACCTGTCCAAAAGTTATCGCCAGGATGAAAATTGAAGCTAGCAGCACTCTAATCACACGCATGTCAATCGTCCTTCCACAAAAAGGTTCTGTCTACCCTTATTTTAGGTGACATGTCCGACAACTACAATGGTACTAAGGTAATGCCCCGGCTACACACCCCATTATTTATAAAGGTTTTTTTGCCGCGATTCCCGCTTTGCGTGGATAGGTTTTTGATGTTGCCGCGATTTTGTCGATGATGACCAGGTAGCGCTCATCGGCTACACCCGGAAGTTCAACTTTGACCAGCTGCCGCAGGTTGCCCCCCAGGATTTTAAACGCCTTTTCAGCCGATTGCGCTTCTGCCGGGCCGCTTTCCCCTTTTTGGGCCAGCATCGCCCCGCCGATTTTGACAAGCGGCAAGAGATATTCGGCCAGGATGGGCATGTTGGCCACGGCGCGCGCCACGGCCCAATCATATTTCTCGCGGTGGGCTGGCTGCTGGCCAATATCTTCTACGCGGGCGTGGAGAATCTCTACATCTTTGAGTTGCAGTGTATCGACGATGTGCTGGCAAAAATTAGCTTTTTTCCCAACTGATTCGACCAGGGTCAGGCGCAAGTTCGGGTAGAGCAGTTTGAGTACAATCCCGGGGAATCCAGCGCCCGTGCCCACATCTACCAGCCGCCGGGGTGGGTTTTCTTTCCAGGCCAGCACGCACGATATCGAGTCGAGAAAATGCTTGGCACGGATTCCTTCCACATCCCGGATGGCTGTGAGATTGAATTTGGCGTTCCAATCCAGCAATTTGCGCTCATAAAGCTCCAGCGCACCCACCTGCCGGGCTGTGAGGGTGATGTTGAATAATCGTTGGGTATCTTGAAGAAGTTTTTCCATCGCTGTTGATTATATCGAAAAACCCCCTTCCCAACCGGGAAGGGGGTGCTTGTGCATCACTCTTTCTTTTCTTCTTCTTGCGTTGCTTTATTTTCCACTGGCTCAACCGGGGCCGCTTTTTTGGCTTTTCCGCGCCGGATTAGCCACAGGATGATTTTAATCACCAACCAGATCGGGATGGCAATGGTCAGCAGGCTGATCAGCAGCACCCAGAAGCCATACAGGAAGAAGCGGATCAGGCCATCGGTGAAATCTTGCAGGAAGTAAATGAGATCCTGGATGGCATCGCGTGCTACGCCTTGTGGTTTCCACCCGGCCACTTCCAAGGGTTGGATCGATTCTTCGGCGATCAGGCGCATTGAGATGGCCGAGAGCGCTGCGGATTCCTCGAAATACTGCATCTGGCCTTTGGTGACTTCGATTTGCTCGCGGTAATAAGCCAACTGCTGGAAGATGGCGACTACATCCTCCGACTTTTGGGCATTTTTCATCAATTCGGTCAGTTCGCGTTCGGCGGCTTCGTAGTTTTTCAGGCGCGATTTCAGGTCAGTGTATTGATCAGTGACATCCTGCCCCGAACGGTTCTCGTTTTGGATTTCGATGGCATCGCTTTTGATTTGTTTCAGCGCTTCATCCAGCTTTTCCACCGGCACACGGATGGTGACGGCGATCTCTGGCACTCTTTGCCCGCGCGGTGATTGTATTTGCGACATATTGGATGACACCACAAACCCGCCCATTTGCCCCGCCATCGCGATGATGGCTTCCAGTTTGGCCTGTGGGTCTTTTACCACAATCGACAGATCGGCGTTCTGGATGACCATGCGCTGTTGTGTTACTACGGCATTTGCCGCAGCATCATATGCTTTGGATTGATCGGCAAATACAACCTGCTCACTGGAAGGGAGCAATTCCAACGTCATTGGCTGGTTGCCAGAATCATACATCGGCGCTGGGCTGCCGCTTGCGCCGCCCAGTCCAGAATTGACTTCACTAAAAACACTTTGAGTTGCACAAGCTGAAAGTACCAGTGTCGTGAGAACGAATATCAACACAATGCGTTTCATGACTTCCTCCTTTGGGAATGCCAACAAGTGATTTCGCCCCTATAACGTCCGTTTCGATAAAAAAGTTCCCTGCAGACCATATAATGTTTGCCAGCAAAAAAAGTGGTGCAAGCTCGCAGCTTGCACCACTGATGCAATCATTACCAGCCTTCTGACAGGCGGAGTGCGTGTTTTTCAGGCAGCCCGGCCTCGCGGATGCGTTTTTGCACCGATTCAATATCGTATTCCACGCGGCGCGGCTCCCAGGTTTGCTCATCCGGGTCGAAAATTGCGTAAGCCGAGCGCGGGTCACGGTCACGCGGCTGGCCCACCGAACCGGGGTTCAGGATGGCGCGCGGCGTCAGCTTGTGAACATGATTGGGTTTCAGGACATCCAGTGAAATTCGGTCGCGGCGCATATCCAACTTGAACATGCACTGGATGTGCGAATGTCCCACAAAACAATATGATGTGGCAAATTCTTCAAAATTCAGGCGCGCCACCAGCGTATTCAAGATATATTCCCACACCGGGTCACGCGGGCTGCCATGTGCCATGGTCACATCCCCACGCACCATCCCATTTTGCGGCAGGTTTTGCAAGAAGTTCAAATTGGCATCTGAAACCGACTTAGCCTGCCACAAAAGAGACTTGCGCGCCTCAGGGTTAAAAACCGCCAGGTTCATCATCCCCAGCGCGGCCACATCGTGATTTCCCAGGATGCAGTTCAGGTTGGGAAGTTCCCGTAGCCGCTCAATAACATCATTTGGGTCAGGGCCATACCCGATCACATCGCCCAGGCACCAGACTTCGTCAAAATTGCCCGCGTCTGCAAGAACCGCATTCAGGGCGGTCAGGTTGGCATGAATATCAGAAAGAACGAGAACGCGCATTATCGCTCCACAAATTCTGCCGCCCGCGCAATAATTGCTCCGGCGGCCTCGGTTTTTGGCATCAGCGGCAGAATTTCATGGCGTCCATCGGCATAAAGCAGCGTGATGCGGTTATCGTCTACGGCAAACCCGGCATCAGACGCCGAAATATCGTTGGCGGCGATTAAATCCAGCTTTTTGGATGTCAATTTGGATGTAGCATTTTCTAATAAATCGCGACTTTCTGCCGCGAATCCTACCACAACTTTGAGATTCGACCATCCGCCCCGGTGCCGGGCTACCGTACTCAAAACATCTGGCGCGGCTGTCAGTTCGATCTGCGGAATACCGTCCCGTTTCTTCAACTTGTGCTTCGCCACAGCTTTCACCCGAAAGTCTGCCACCGCCGCAGCCATCACCAGGCCATCGGCAGTTTCGCAGGCTGCCAGGACGGCATCCAGCATCTCCTGCGCCGTGCGGACTTCCACCAGGTTCGCGCCAACAGGTGCAGTCAAACCGGTGGGGTGGCTGATGAGTGTCACTGCGGCCCCGGCATCCAGCGCAGCCTGGGCCAGCGCAAACCCCTGCTTGCCCGATGACCGATTGGTGATATAGCGCACCGGGTCAATCGGTTCCTGCGTGCCGCCAGCCGTGACCACAAAATGCCTGCCAGCCAGCCGCCCTTTGCGCGCCAGCCCCAGCCGGATGTTGCCCAAAATCTCGGCAGGCTCCACCATACGGCCCCTGCCGCTCAGCCCGGAGGCCATGCGTCCTTCAGCCGGGCCGATGAAGCGTATGCCGCGCTCCACCAGCGTTTTGACATTGGCCTGGGTGGCCGGGTGCTCGTACATGCCCGCATCCATGGCCGGGGCGACCATGATCGGGCAGTTGGCCGCCAGCGCGGTGATGGTCAGCAGCGTATCAGATAGTCCGTGCGCCAGCTTTGCCAGCGTGTTGGCTGTGCAGGGCGCAATAACCAGCAAATCGGCCTCGTGCCCCAGCCCAACGTGTAAAATATGCGCCTGCCCGCCCCACAGGTCGGCATCTGTATAGGTTTTGCGGCCTGTGACAGATTGAAATGTTAATGGGGTGATGAATTTTTCAGCCCCCGGCGTCAGGATGACATCCACTTCCGCGCCCTGTTGGGTCAACTTGGAGGCCAGGTCGGCGGCTTTGTAGGCGGCGATCGAGCCTGTGACGCCCAGGATGATGTGTTTGCCGGAGAAAATCGTCATATACACGTATTATACCCGCCTGTGCTATGTTGTAGGTCAGGCATCAAGCCTGACCTACGTTTGGCGCAAGGATGTAAAGTAAATCTATAGGTTTGCTTTACAGTTTCTATTCGAAAGGCGCTTCGCCGGGGGTACCGTCGCGCACCTGCACCCAACTTTCTTGTGTGTCGGGGGCGGTGGGGCTGGCTCGTTCGGCAGATGTGCAGTCTTTCAGGTCGAGCGGGATCAGGTCGGTGCGGTTGTCGCGGATGTCTTGCGGGTAGTTGGTGATCGAGAGCGGGCTGCCGTAGGTGGAAATCACCTCGCGGATGGCGTTCTCGCCGCCGCTGTAGAGCACCAGCACATCGCGCCCATCCCCGTCGCCGATGATGCCGAAGATGTCGTCACCCAGCCGGTCGCCCTCGGCGATGGTCAGGATGGTGGTTTCATCGGGGAAGTGGTAGGGCATGTTGTGAGGGGGCATTCCCTCAGCGTAGATGGGCGATAGGATAACGGCGAAACCGCCTGCGGGGATGATGGTCGAGTTGGTGTATACGTTTCCCAGGGAAATGTTTGGGCGGCGATCATTCCACGAGACGAGCATATCCGCATGGTTATCGGGGCCGTTATCGGCCAGCCACCATCCGCCCACATCCACTGGTTGGCTGCCGTAGTTGTAAAGTTCCACGTATTCGTTCCACTTTTTGTAATCCTCGTTACCGCACGGGTTGGACATCACTTCGCTGATTGTGACGGACAACGCGTTCGGCCCCAAAGATGTGGAAGTGGGCAGGAGCGCGGGCGCGGAGGGTGTTGGCGGTGGGTCGGTGTTCCCCGCCACCCGGCAGATGCGCGTGATTGGGCTGGATGGCGTCAGGTTGGTTGAGATGTAAACTGAGATTTGCACATCGCCGCCATCGGGTGGGGCGGTAAAGACGGCGTTGAGACCCTGGTTTTGGGCCAGTACAACCCCGCCGCTGGTGCTCCACTGGATGAGCGCATCGGACGGGATAACCCCGGTGAGCGATAGTGTGACCTGTTCGCCGGGGCTCAGGACGCAATCGCCGGGGGTGATGTCCACCTGGGCGACTGCGTTCGCGCCGCAGGCGGCCAGCAGCAAACTGGACAGGATGAGGAATGAAATCAGTATTTTCATGGCGTCACCTCCACTTTTAGGGGAAAAATGGCACTCTGGGTGCAGAGATTTTGCCGGACAAGGACGGTCAGGAAGCCATCTGCGGCTTTATCGGCGAACTGGAGATTGATCTCGCACGGCCCGTTGGCATTGATTACGCTGGAGAAGGCTCCACCCGCCGATTGCCACTGACAGAAAAGATAGTCTCCTTCCTGTGAAGCGACCAGCCGCACCGAGGCGATTTCGCCGGGTTTTACGCTGAGAGTCTGGGCCGGGCTGAAAGTTCGCTGGCGGTTGACTTCAAAAAAGACGGTGGCGGGCGGCTGGCAGGTGGGCACCAGCAACAGGAATGCGAATGAAACTGCAAAGACGATGGCGATGAACCACAATGGCAGCCCGGTGAGATAACTTTTCAGCCGCTCAGAGGCCATGATCGGCTGGAAGGGGCCAAATTCCACGCCCAGGCGGATTGCGCCGACCACCAGGCTGCTGACCAGTGCCGCGAAGGCGATCAGTGCCTGGAGTGGGTTCGGGCTGCGGCTGAGCCAGGCGATGATCTGGGTGGGCACACCCAACTGGATCTGTACCGCGCCGATGATGAGCACCCATAAGACGACGAAAACTGCCAGTCCGCTGAGATATTTTTGAGGGGTTCGCTTCATAATTTCATCCTTGTCTACGTGTAGTTAATTATAGGTTTCACAAGTATTTTGTGACTTTACAGGCAACCTACCGGGTAATGACATTTTTGTGGACGAAAAATCCCCCAAATGTGACTTTTGGGGGATTTGATTGCGCATAATTCATTTTGGAGTGCAAAAGCTCGCTTTTGCTGCTGTGTAGGGGCGATCCTTTGGGGCCATCGAGCGTGCTGGTTATGCCAGTTTGCTTGCCTGGCAAACGGATTTTTATACCTGGGCGGGTCGCCCCTACCCGTAAAAGTTGACTTCGTGCCCGAACATCTGGTCGCCGTGGAATTGGAAGCGGGCGTGGAAGTGGCGCGGCTGTTCCAGCCAGGGGAAGAAGATCAGGTCACTGGGCCAAAGATTCAGGGCGGGCAGTTGGGAATCAGGAATCCACTCCAGGCGGCCTTCAGATGAATCGATCAGATCGCCGCTGAAAGTATCCGCCGTGTAAACCCATACATACCAGTCATCACCCTTGAAATCGGCAAAAACCAGCAGCCCGCGCAGCCTGGGGGCGCGGATTTCCAGCCCAGACTCTTCTTTCACCTCGCGGATGGCGCACTGCTCGGGGCTTTCTCCCGGCTCCAGCTTGCCGCCCAGCCCGTTCCATTTGCCTGCGTGGATGTCGTTGGCTTTTTTGATGCGGTGCAGCATCAGCGTGTGACCGTTGTGTTTGAGGTAGACCAGCGTGGCGAGTTTCATGCGAATAGATGCTCCAGCGTCGGGATGCAGGCGTTGCGCCAGGTGGTGTAGTTGTGTGCGCCGCCGCTCTCGCGATAGGTGATGTCGTAGCCGTGTTCGCGCATGATTGCGGCCATGGCGCGGTTGGATGTGAGCAGGAAGTCCATCTGACCGCAATCCAGCCAGAATTTGACATTCGGGCGCGGCAGGTGGCGCACAAACTGGACTGCTACGGTTTCTGCATCTCACAGGTGGAAGGCCCCGGCCTGGCTGATGGCCCGCCCGAAACCCTGCGGAAGTCGCAGCGCGGTGTAAACAGACATGAGGCCGCCGCGAAGTGCGCCAAGAAAAATCTTAAAAACTTCGCGCTTTTGGCGTTCTGCGCGGTTCGATGTCTTAGATTGCTCGCCCAAGTTTCTCGCCAAACTCAGCCGGGTTGCTGGTCTCGATGCTCAGGTCTTTGGCTTTGTGGAATTTCATAAAATCGCGCAGCGCGGCGGCCACATCGTCTACCAGTTCTTCGTCAGGCGCAACCCCTGGCTCGAGATGCAGGTTGCGCAGGCGCAGCAGGCCGGTTTTGCGTTCCATCTTGGGGTCGAGTCGCCCTACCAGCCGGTCTTTGTGCAAGATCGGCATCAGGTAATAGCCATAGATGCGCTTGGGCGGGGGCACATACAGCTCAATCACATGCTGGAAGCCGAAAATCGCCTCGTCGCGGTCTTGCGCCCACCAGAAACTATCCCACGGGTTCAGGAAAGTTGTGCGCTGCGGGCGGATCTCGCCGCTGGCGGCTTTTTCCAGCAGCGGCAGGTTGTCGCGGTGGATGACGAGCGTCTGCGGCCCGGTCACGGTCTCCCCGGAAATTTCCACCAGCGCCCCGGTCTTGATCAACTCTGCCACAATCGGGCGGCTGGATGTGATTTTCATCCAACTGTAATCGCCGGGGTTGCGGTGCAGCCCCACGCCAAGGGCCTGCGCGCCAAACTCCACCCAATGGCGGTCACGCTCGGCGGCTGTCGGCTCGGATGTATCCACATGCTCAGGCAGCACGCGCCCGGTCAGGTTGTAAACGCGCTGGAACTTCTCGCGCCGGTCAATCATCAGCTCGCCGTAGGCGTAGGCGTATTCCAGCGCCACTTTGGCGGGTTTCCAATCCCACCAACTGCTGCGTTCGCGTTTGGGATGCTCAAAATCGCTCACACGCAGCCCGCCCTCGGCGCGAATCCGTTCGATGACGGCAGTCACCATCTCGCGGTTGCCGGGGTCGTCAATCCATTGGGCGTACCAGTTGTGGCCGCGCTCGCGGATTTTGCGCTGGCGCGGCATCTGGTAGCGATACTCGTGGATGGGGATGTAACAGGCGGCGTGGAACCAATCTTCAAAGAGTTTGCGCTCTTTTGAGAACAAATCATCAAATATGGAAATGGGATAGTTTCCGTGCCTCGACCAGATTGCCAGGTAATGGGCACGGTGCACCATCTGGAGCGTGTCAATTTGAACCGCCCCGAGCTTGGCTACCGTTTCGTAAACGGAATCCAGGCTGGGAGCGGGTTCATTCCCGTTGGCTGTATCCAGTTTTTGGGTATGCAGCGCCAGGGCGCGGAGGGCATGATTCGGGTAGAGAGTCATAAATGAATGGATATTGATACTTGTTGGTGGGGTAGGGGCGACTCGTCTGGGCATCACAGAACGCGTTTTTACACAGGGCGGGTTGCCCCTAGTGTTAATGCAAAAACAACAACGCCACACCGCCAATCGCCACCAGAGTCCCTGCCACCGATTGCCAGTTGAGCTTTTCCCTGTAGAAAAAGTAGCTGATGGGCAGCATGATGACCGGCGGCAGGGCCATGATGGTGCTGGCCACGCCCACTTCGGCGTGCTGGACGGCCAGAAGCGAGGCCGAAACGCCCATCACCGGGCCGAAAAACGCCCCGAAGATGGCCCAGTTTAGCCCAAGTGGGTTCTCGCGGATGGTTTGTACCGTCTTCGCGGCTTGCCCCTGGAATGCGGCCACAAGCCACAATGCCGAAACAGCCGCGATCATGCGGATGAGCGTGCCAGCAAATGGCGAGAAGTCGCCGCCCATGCCTTGTTTGGAGAGTACCAATCCGGCGGCCTGCCCGAGCGCGGCCAGGATGCCAAACAGCACGCCGCGTTTGAGATCGTGATCTGTCTGCGAGTCATCGGTGGGGCGGGCGGCCACCACCCATGAGATGCCCGCCAGGGTGACGATCATGCCGCTGAGTTGCAGCAGCGTCAGGGTTTCGCGGAACAAGACCCAGGCGATGGCTGAGCCGAAGACCGGGGCCAGGCTCAGGAGCAGTAATCCCAGCCGTGGGCCGATGTGTTTGTAGGATGCGAAGAGAAAAGCGTCGCCCAGCGCCAGCCCGATCAACCCGGAAATGGTCAACCAGCCCCAGCGGTCGAGACCGGCATCCCAGGGGATGGGTTTGCCATAAAGCACGGTGTTGATGGCGATCAGCGCTACCATTGCCAGCACCACGCGCAGCCGGTTGGTGACCTGTGACCCCAGCCGGTTGGTGGAATTGCTGAAACCGACCGCGCTTAAGGCCCAGCAAAAGGATGTGAACAAGGCTGCAAACTCACCGAGAAATTTCATGTCGCTCCTGAAAAAATGCCTTCGCATTCTGTGGGGCGGATTAGCAATCCGCCCCACAGATCTGACGGGAAAATTTTGGCGAAGGGAATTGGAAAATGAACGGTTAACGCTTGCCTGCAAAAGTTGTTATGAAGATACAGGGAAAGGCTTATTGTCCAGCAGCCCGCTGATATTTTCCAGCACCAGGGTGGGATGCAGGCCGCTTTGGGCCAGTTTTTCGCGGGTGGCGTCGCCGGTTAGCACCAGGCAGGTGGACATCCCGGCGTCGATGCCCATCTGGATGTCGGTTTCGAGCCGGTCGCCGACCATGATGCACTCTTCCGGCGGCAGGTTGAGCAGCGAAAGGATCATCTCGATCATGATGGGAGATGGTTTGCCGACGATAGGCTCACATTTGACTTCGGTGCAGGCTTCGATGGCGGCGATGATGGCGGCACAATCGGGTTCGCCGCCGCCGGGGGTGGGGCAGTAACGATCCGGGTTGGTGGCTACCAGCCGCGCACCGGCCCGGATGGCGTCGAAGGCCACTTGCAGCTTGTGATAATCGAAGGCGCGATCAAATGACGCCACGACAATATCAATTTTCCTGGGCACTTCGGATGCAGGCCTGTCAGGGTATAGCTGGAATCCTGCCGCACGCAATTCCGCCTGGATCGGCGCTTCACCGATGACAAACAGGTGCGCGCCCGGCGCATTGCGCAAAAGCCATTGGGTCATAACAAACGACGAGTTGACGATGTCTTCCAGCGGGGTGGGGATGCCCATCGCGCCGAGTTTTGCGGCATATTGTTCGCGGGTTTTGGTGGGGTTGTTGGACAGGAAAATGGTGCGCCTGCCCGCCGCGCGGATGGCCGCGATGGTTTCCACTGCACCGGGCAGGGCGGTGCAGCCCAGGTAAATGGTGCCGTCCTGGTCGAAGATGTAGGCGTTGTACATGAGTTTGCGGCCTCCGCGATTTTATGCCCTTCGGCTGGTGAACCACAGTACCAGCCAGGCAATCAATGTCCCGGCGGTGGCGAGCAGGTAAAGCGGGTAGGCTCCCACCTGGTCGTAGATTGCTCCGCTGATCGGGGACGAAACCAGGGAGATGATTCCGGCCAGGGTGACGAAGTAGAGCGAAAGTACGGTGGCTCCTTGTCCGGCAGGGGCGTTTTCGACGGTGTAGGCTACCGAGGCGATGACGAAAAAGCTGTAATATAGCCCGCTGGCAGCGCGCATGAATAACATGCTGGCCATGGAAGGATAGATGCCAATGACCAGCAGTGATAGGGCTTCCATTAATACAGAAAGGGTGAAGAGCGTGCCCGCGCCGTATTTGCGCACCAGCTTGTCGGCCCATAACATGATCGGCAGCTCGAGCAGGGCCGGGTAGGTGTAGGCCCAACCGATGAGTTGCTCACTTGCGCCAAGTTCGTGCATGTAGAGCGTTTCGAAGTTCATGCGACCGTTGTTGGAGAACCAGAAAATCGCCAGGGCCAGGGCCAGCCCCACCAGGGTGCGGTTGCTGACCAGGGAGCGGGCTACCCTTCCCAGCGGGATGTGCGGCGCTTCGTCTTTGTGTTGCAGGCGCGGGGAGGTTGTGATCCACGCTAAGGCCAGGATGCACAACCCGTAGAGTACAGCGTATCCGAAGAAAACGGATACCAGCCCTGCCTGTTCCACCATCCACCCACCGAGTAAGGCGGTGATGGCCCACCCGAGCGAACCCCACAGGCGGATGGAGCCGTAGCCATCTTTTTCGCTGGTCAGCGATAGGGCCTGGGCATCTGAAAGCGGGTAGATCGGCGCACCGATCATTGATTCTGCGGCTACGATGACAGCCATCCACACAAACAGGTTTTGCTGGCTGAGCAGCAAGATGAGTATGCCTGACCCCAGCAGGCAGGCTTGCAGGATGCGCCGGGGTTGAGATGCGCTGTCGCTGATGCGCCCGATCAGTGGTGCGCTGACCAGCCCGACAATGCTGCCGATGGATGCCAGCCAACCCATTTCGGTGCCGCTCAGGCCCTGCTGCTTGTAAAACAGCGTGATGAACGGGAAAATAAACCCGCCCGCGCCGGTCCAGAGCAGGAAATAGAGTCGCATGAGCCAGAGTGAGCGGGAATTTGTCATGAAAAGAACCTGGGCAGGTAGGTTTTGTTGGCTTCCAGTAATTCATCCAGCATTTGCCGGGCCTGCGAGATGCCCAGGCGGCTGGAGAGCGGATCATTTAACAGCACTTGCAGGGCCAGCGCCCGACTGCCGTTGAGCGCCGCGTCGATGGTCATTTCTTGCTGGCGGATGTGGTGTTCCAGGATGTTCTGCACCCCGGCTGGCACATCCCCGTAGCTGGCAGCACTCACCCCGGTCTGGTCGATTATGCCAAAGGTTTCCACCACTGCTTCGCGGGGCAAATTGCCAACCTGGCCGGTATTGGGCAGGTTCATAATGCCAACATATGTTTCGCCACAGGTTACAGCGCGGATGATTTTGTTGGCAGCTTCGCTGGAGACATCTTCCATAAAATCATGTAAATCCGTTTCGCCGCGCAGCACCGATTCGATCATCATTTTGGCGAACATTTCCAGGCCCTGGCGGTCTTCAATGCTGGTCAGGCGCAGCCCAAAATCTACACCCCAGGCACTGGACTCTGTAATGAAGTGTGGGAAAAATTCGGCAATGTGCCGGTCGCCTGCCGCCGGGAGCGCGCCATAAAGCTGGAACAGGGTCGATTTTACCCTGGCGTGGTCGGCAAACACAGATGTATCCTCCGCATCCACCACAATCTCACCGCGCAAGATTTTGGCGGTCAGTTCGGGCAGCGCATCCCACACACGCCTGCCATCGGCGTACAGGTCAGTAATCCAGATCAGGTGATTAACGCCCGCCACCCGTGCCTGGATTTTCTCGGGGCGGGTGCCGAACAGGGTCGCCAGGTTCTCGCGCACGCCAATGTACTCATGGCACAGCCCCACCGTCCGGTTGGGCATGCTGCGGCTCATACCAATGGCGCGCGTCAGCACCGTCATCGGGTTGGTATAGTTCAAAAAAAGCGCGTCCGGGCAGAATTCATCCAGTTTGCGGGCAATCTCCACCACCACAGGAATATTCCGCAGCGCCCGCGCCAGCCCTCCGGGGCCGGTGGTATCGCCCACCGCCTGGAAGATGCCATACCTGGCGGGGATTTCCAGGTCGGGGCGCATTGCTTCCAGCCGACCGGTGGTAATCGTCAGGATGACAAAATCCGCGCCGCGCAAGGCCTGCTCCAGCGAGAGCGTTTTCTCCAGCTGGAAATCCAGCCCGAAATCAGCGAGCATCTTTTGGCCCAGCGCAAAAACCAGGTCCAGCCGATCCGCCAAAATATCGTGCAGGACAATCGTCGCGCCGCGCAGCTCGGGCGTGGCAAAAATATCACGCAAAAAAGTCGGCCCCCAGGTGTAAGACCCGCCGCCGATGATCGTGATTTTGGTCATAGGCTTCTCCTGGCTCCAGCGTTAAGCGCTGTGAGCCTTCAATAAAGTTTGCACAGCTTCCAGCACCTTCGGCCCAATCTCCTTGCCGATGGAATTGGTTTCTTCGTAATGCGCACCGGGGTTGAAGGGATTCACTGGATATTTAAAATCTTCTTTGGGAAGGATATACCCCAACTCATCATTGGCCAGGCCGATCACCCCAACCGCCCTGCCGCCTGCTTCCATTAAACTGGCCTTGATTGCCAGCCCCAGTTTGGGCAGCAGCTCGCCTGGCACCGCTGCAAACCAGGCCGTCCCAACCCGAACAAGGCTGACCTCGCTGGTGAGATAGCCCTTTGGGTCGCGCACATCCGGCAGCAGCTTGCGCTGGAAGGCCAGCTTATACAGCGGGTTGGTCAATTTGGCCCTGACTTCTCGCCTGTGGACGGAAACAGATACCGGCTCATTCCTGGCCGCTGCGATAGCCTCCAGCCCCTCCCGGGCCAGCCGCTGACCCATCCGCTCTGCCTCTGCGAAAGAATGCTCAACCACATCGGGCGTCATCATGCCGCCCAGTGCCCCAGACAGGAAAATGCACGGGGCGCCGCTCAACTTCTCGGCTTCCGCGCGCAGGTAACCGGGATAATCAGATGTGATCTGCGGGTTGTGTTCCCACAAAACTTCGGGGTGACAGGGGAAATTGAAAAGGGTGGCGCACGGGCCAGTTTGCCCAACAAATTGCAGCACCATCAACTCGTCATCAACGATAGCCGGGTTGCGGGCGTTTTTTACCAGCCCGGGTACAGGCACCACAGCCGCCCGCATCGCTTCGCACGGCCTGGCATTTTCCAGCGCGCTGAGAATCGTTTCGGCCACCTTTTGGCGTAAACCCGTTAAATATGCATCATCTACCCCGCAAGTATCGTAATCTGGCCCCCATAACCCCATTGTATCTGGGCCATGGTGTGTGTGCGTGGATGCGATCACAATCTGCACATCCGGCCTGCCTACCAGCTCCAAAACCTGGCGCACATCTGCACGGAAGAATCCGATCAGGTCGAGGGCGCACAGCACCAGGGTGGCTTGCCCG
>CAIJPN010000003.1 GCA_903822545.1 uncultured Anaerolineae bacterium
AAACATCCCGGTGGTGAACCTGCCCGAGGGCGGCGAACGCTCCACCCTGAACAGCATCCTGCAAAAGCTGCAAGCCCAACCCTTCGACATCCTGTACCTGGTCTGCCACGGCTATGTTGCCAACGGCCAGCCGGTGCTGTGTCTGGAAAATGAAGAAGGCAAACTGGATCGCGTGGCCGGGGTGGATTTTGTGGCCCGCATCCGCGAACTGCAAATCCGCCCGCGCCTGGTGGTGCTGATCTCGTGCCAGAGCGCCGGGAAAGGCACCGGCGACGCCCTGACTGCCATAGGGCCGCGCCTGGCCGAAGCCGGGGTTCCGGCAGTGCTGGCCATGCAGGACAATCTCTCGATGGCAACTGCCGAAGATTTCCTGCCCGAATTCTTCGCCGCGCTGCAAAAAGACGGTCAGATCGACCGCGCGCTCTCTGTCGGGCGCGGTTTTGTGCGCAAAAACCCCGATTACTGGATCCCCGTGCTGTTCATGCGCCTGAAAAGCGGACGCTTGTGGTACACCCCCGGCTTCGGCGATGTGCGCAAAGGCGCGGAAAAACTCCCGGCGCTGGTGCGAAACGTCAAGCGCGGACGCTGCACCCCCATCGTCGGGCCGGGACTCTCCGAAACGGTGCTCGGCTCCCAGCGCGAGATCGCCCATCAGTGGGCAGATCAATATCGCTTCCCGATGGGTGCACAGGATAAAGAGTCGCTCCCACAGGTAGCCCAATATCTCACCATCAACCAGGATGCGCGCTTCCCCTTCGACGAACTCGAAGAATACCTGCGCACCAGCCTGCAATCCCGCCACGAAAAAAGCCTGCCCGCCAACCTGCAAGGCAACCGCTCCAAGCTCGAAGATGTCATCAACGCAGTGGGGCAAATCCGCCGCCAAAGCAATCCGCAGGATGGCTACAAAATCCTGGCCGGGCTGCCGCTGCCGATCTATGTGACCGTCAACCAGGACACCCTGCTCGAAGACGCCCTGCGCGAAGCCGGGAAAACCCCCACCACCCTGCTCTGCCCCTGGAACGAGTACATCGAGGGCAAGCTGGACGACTACAAGGACGAGCCCGACGAGCAAAAACCGCTGGTTTTCCACCTGTTCGGGCGCTGGGATGAGCCTGACTCGGTGGTTCTGACCGAAGACAACTACTTCGACTTCCTGATGGGCGTGACCCGCAACAACGAACTGATCCCCGAGCAGGTACGCCGCGCCCTGAGCGCCTCCAGCCTGATGTTCCTGGGCTTCCAGGCCGAAAACTGGGACTTCCGCGTGCTCTACCGCAGCCTGCTCTCGCAGCCGGGCGGCAACCGCCGCGATAGCTACGCCCAGATCTCGGCACAACTGGAGCCAGACGATGAGCGCATCCTCGAGCCCCAGGGCGCGCGCCGGTATCTCGAAGATTATTTCGGCAAAAGCGCCGCCATCGACCTGTTTTGGGGCAATGCCGAGGAGTTTTTAATCGAGTTGGATAATGTTTGGCGAGGTAGTCCCGGTTCTAGCACGGGAAAAGGCGGGAGGTAAACCATGAATACAAGACCCAATCCCTATGTCGGGCCGCGCTCCTTCCAGGCCGGTGAGCCGTTCTATGGCCGCGACCGCGAACTGCGCTCACTTTCGGCGCTGCTCGAAGCCGAGCGCATCGTCCTGCTGCACTCTCCCTCCGGGGCGGGCAAAACCTCGCTGCTGCAGGCCGGGCTGCTGCCGCGCTTGCAGGCCGAAGAATTCAACATCCTGCCGATTGTGCGCGTCAACCAGGAACCGCCCGCCGAGCTGGCCGGGGCGGCTGGTTTCAATCGCTACACCTTCAGCACCCTGCTCTCGCTGGAAGAAGGATTACCTGAAACCAAACGTTTGCCCGTTTCCGAACTGGCTTCGCTGACGCTGGATGATTACCTGACCCGTCGCCCCCGCCCAGAGAGCGGTTTCGCCTGTGACGTGCTGGTTTTCGACCAGTTTGAAGAAATCCTGACCATCGCGTCAACGGATCGCGACAGCAAATGGCTGTTTTTCGAGCAATTGGGCAAGGCCCTGCGCAACAAAAAGCGCTGGGCGCTGTTCGCCATCCGCGAAGATTACCTGGGAGCGCTGGCCCCCTACACGCGGCCCATTCCAGGGCGTTTTGCGGCCACCTTCCGGCTGGACTTGCTGGGGGTAGAGGGGGCCATGCAGGCCGTCCAGAAACCGCCCCAGGCCCAGGGGGTTGAGTTCATCACCAGTGTCGCGCAAAAGCTGGTGGATGACCTGCGTCGGGTGCATGTCCAGCTGCCGGATGGCTCGCTGGAAGAGCAGCTGGGGCCGAGTGTCGAGCCGGTGCAGATGCAGGTGGTCTGTTTCCGGCTGTGGCAAGGCCTGGCCGAGGATGATAACGACATCAATGAGAATGACCTGGCCGAAGTAGGCGATGTCAACCAATCCCTGGCTGATTATTATGCCGCCAGTGTGAAAAGTGTGGCTGAAAAGAGCGCTGCCAGTGAGCGCAGCATCCGCGAGTGGTTCGACCGCAAACTGATCACCCCGGAGGGCATCCGCGGACAGGTGCTGATGGGCGCAGAAAGCAGCGACGGCCTGCCCAACCGGGTGGTGGGCCTGCTGGAAGATGCCCACATCATCCGCGGCGAGAAGCGTGCTGGCAAGACCTGGTACGAACTCTCGCACGACCGCATGCTCAAGCCGGTGCGCGAGAACAACTCCGCCTGGTTCCAACAAAACCTGAGCCTGCTCCAGCGCCAGGCTGTGCTCTGGAGCCAACAAGGCCGATCCGATGGCTTGCTGCTGCGCGGGAAAGTGCTCAGCGGGGCCGAAAAAGGGCTGGATCTATCCCAACTGCTGCCCGAGGAAAAAGATTTCCTCGAAGCCTGCCGCAAACTCAGAGAGCGTGAAAAACGCGAGCGCCAGCGCAACACGCTGATGACCATCCTGGCAATTGGGGCGACGATTGCGATGATCGTGGCAGGCATGTTTTATTTTGAAGCTCAGGCATCAAAAAATGATGCAATTGCGCAAGCGGCAACGGCCCAGGCGGCCAGCACAGAAGCTGTGAACCAGAAAAATGAAGCGGAACAGCAAAAGGCCACAGCCCAGGTTGCTGGACAGCAAGCCCTGGATGCAAAAGCCACCGCCGTAGTCAGCGCGCTCGAAGCGGAAAAACAGGCTCACAAAGCGGAAGTAGAAGCCCAGAACTCTTTGGCCGGTCGTTGGGTCGCAGAGGCCAACGTTATTTTGTCCAAACCCAATGGGAATGCAGAAGTCGCTACTTTGCTGATTCTAAACGCAGCAAAAGCAAAGAATGGTGTATATGATGCAGCCATAGAGGAAACATTGGGCAAGAGTCTGGATCGATTGTATACAAAAAAAATATTCAATCAACATGACAGCAAGGTCAGGGTTGTGGCATATTCCCCGGATGGAAAACGGGTTTTGATAGGCTATATTGACGGCACAGCCACCTTGTGCGACACAAATTCAGGTGAAGTGATTAAATCTTTTAGCGGGTTTGATAATTATTACAATGCGGATAATGATCCCGCTTTATTAGGCGTCCACGATGTTGCTTATTCACGCGATGGCAATTATTTCCTGATTGCCAGTTCTGGCGGCTACATACAAATCTGGGACAAGGACTTTCAGGGAATGAAAGAGCTTCACGTAGATTCATATTATTACTACACCAATTTGTTGTGGGCGGCTGAATTCTCTCCAGATGGAAAATATATTCTCGTCGGTAAAGGCTGGCCCTTCGAAGGGCCGGGTATGAGTGAAGTATGGAGTATAGAAACTGGCGAGCTCGTTTTCTCTTTCCCGCAAATTCACGAGCGTTTTGTTTCAAGCATCCAAATTTCCCAAGATGGGAAGACTGTTCTTTCAACAGGATATGATGGCACCGCCATCCTTTGGGATATGAATTGGACAACGCTGAAGGTATCCCATCGTCAGACGATAAAAGCGAGCTTACCTATACGATATGGCGCTCTTTCTCCCGATGGCGCAACAGTTGCAGTTGGCCTGGATTCGAGCACTGTGGCCCTGTATAAAGTAAACGGTATCTTGTTGGAAGAATTTATCGGCCATGTAGGCATAATTACTTCTGTGGCCTATTCGCCAGACGGCAATTACATTTTGACATCCAGCCAGGATGATACTGCCCGATTGTGGGATATAAAAACCGGAAATACCGTCCGCATTTTTGCCGCTCATACAGACGATATCTGGTCGGTTGTTTTTTCACCGGATGGACAGACGATCACGACTGGCAGCTTTGACACAACTGCCCGAATATGGAAGGCCAATCCCGGCCAAGATAACCGCACGATTCGCGAACATCAAGACAGCATCATAAAAGTGAGTTTTTCACCAGATGGACATTTCATAATATCTTCAAGCAATGATGACACTATCCGTATGTGGGATGCAGGCACATTGGAGCAAAAGAAATTAGATATGCCAGTGAAGTTAAATGATCCATTTGTTGAGTTTTCTGCCCAGGGGCGCTGGCTGGTTGCTCACGGCGGAAAATGGAGTGATAGCGGCGGAACAAGCACCGTTGTCATTTGGGAGAAAAATGGCGATGAATACCAGCCTATCAAAGAAATTAATTACGATGTGTTCACGCAAATCATGGCATTTTCACGTTCTGTCGATGGGTCTGAGAGCAAATACCTTTATTGGGGGCGGGTTGAATCTGACCGTTTCCTTCTGGAAGCGGGGGGTTCCTGGGATACCATCGCCAGGATTTATAATATTTGGTGGTGGAATCTCAAAGCCAGCTTTACACAGATCGCATCAGATAAATCTCCATATTTGGCCGTGACTGGGGCTGTTGAGATTCCAATCTACCGGATTGAAAATCCTGACACATCCCTTCCATTTGCTGTTTGTTCAACCCCTGGGGGCCCTTTCGGAACTTATGGAAGCGGGACTATCGCCTTTTCCCCAAGCGGACAATATCTCGCATCTGAGAAAGATAACAACATCCTGATTTGGGACTGGCAGTCAAATCCCACTGGGGCTGAGACTCACGAATGCACACAACTTGAGAACCTCCCGGGTCATACCAGTAAAATTTTGGATATCGCCTTTTCGCCAGACGGCAAATACCTGCTATCATCCAGTTCCGATGGGACAGCCATACTTTGGGATGTCGAAACCTGGCAAATATTACGCATTTTGAGTGGGCATGAAGGCGATGTTATATCTGTGGCATTTTCTCCTGATAGCAAAAGCATAGTAACTGGCGGATCGGACAAAACAATTCGGATTTGGGATATTACGTATCATGATACTATCCAACGGGCTTGTTCTTTACTTTTACGAGATTTTACATCCCAAGAACGCGCCAAGTATGGCATCATAAACGATAATCCAACTTGTGGCCCATAATACCCTTGATTATTGTCGGGGCTTCGTGCAAAATCGCTTCCGTGCGCCCGGTCCGCGCTCAGGATATGATTCGCCCCCCGCACCCATTTCAGGTCGGTTTTGCCGCTATCAGGCTCGCCTTGCCCGGCAGTCGCAGCGTCTATGCCAGGGAAACAGTTCTGTCTCAGGTTTGCAGGTTGAGTTCAGACATTCGCTTCAGGACTTCGTCCCTCGGCGCGATCCGTCTCAGCACCTTACCACGTTGAAATTCGGTTACGTCACTTCGCACACCCAGGCGCATCAGGCTGTACTTGGCAAATTGCTTCGGGGTCAGTCCCAGCCGGGCTTCGTCTCCCAGGCTCCACGACCACAGCAGCATTTCGGGTCTTCAAATCGGCGGATGTCTCCGATGGCAGACAAAACCGTCATCGTGGCGATCAGCCCCAGGCCTGGTAGTTGCAACAGTTGAGTAGCTGGTTTGCCCCAGGTTTGACCTACACTCATTTTGGCGAGTTCCGCATCCAGCTCGGTTTTGTTTTTCTCGATCTGGGTCAGCAGCGCCAGTTCCTGGCGCACCTGGATTTTTTCCAGGATGCTGAGCGATTGGCTTTTCCACCAGGCGGCATCGAGCAGTTCACCTTTGGGCAGTTGCAGGTTGTGGCGATGCACCAGGCTGCGCAGCCGGTTGCGGACAGCAGCGCCATTGACGACCAGGCGGCTGCGGTAGGCGATCAGCCCGCGCAGCTCGCGCACATGCGCAGGCGGCACCCAGACTTCGGGGACGATATCGGCGATCAGCAGCCGGATCAGCCGTTTGATGTCTTCGGTATCGGTCTTGACCCGCGCTTCGGCGATCTGGCGCACGGCTCCGGCATGAGCGACCACGGTTCAGGTGACCAGCGGTGCGACGATGTTGTAGATGTCCCAGACGTTGGTGGTGGTTTCGATTACCACCGCATCTCCATCTCGCAGGTTCGCGGCGGCCCAATTGCGGAAGCGGAGCATTTCCACTTTTCTCGGGTGGAGTACCCACTCCTGGGCAGCGTTCATGGCCCCGGCCATCACGTATTCCTTGTGGATGTCCAGGGCGATATAGCGTTGAATGTCCTTTGAATTCATGCTACACTCCTTAATGAAATTGTCTGGGGCGCGGATTTGTGGGTTAGGAGTTGCAACTACCGATTCGGGTTCAGGCGCTTTTCGCGCCGTCCCAGATTAGAGTATCCGCCGGGCGGCCAGACACCTGCCCCCACCGCAGGTGCGGGGTAAAACAACGGGCTTGCATTTCTGGTGAGAGAAGTGCCTCCCATAGCGGCGTTCGGCCAACCCTGACGCTCCTGCCCCGAAGACATCCCCGGCGATGGTATCACCCCAAGGATACGCCTTCGCCGCGCTCCAGACAAGAACATTCTAATAAAGCCTGCCGTTGGGCATTCCCTTTTTGCAGGAAAAAGAGCTTGATTAATCGAGCAAAAAGGTGTATCTTTGTTGTAGATACGAAAGGAGATACCTTATGCTCACAAAAGTTCAAAAATGGGGCAACAGCCTTGCTCTGAGAATTCCCAAAGCATTTGCGCTCGATGCGCAATTGGAAAATGACTCGGTTGTAGAAGTTTCGCTCGTTGATGGTCAAATCGTTATCAAACCAATCACCGCGCCAACTTGGACACTTGAACAATTATTGTCTGGCGTAAATAGCAATAATATTCACCATGAAACTGACACTGGTGATGCTGTAGGGAATGAAGTTTGGTAAAACCTATGGCATATATTCCGAATCGTGGTGATATTGTTTGGATAACTTTCAATCCGCAGGCGGGACACGAGCAAGCTGGACGACGACCGGCCTTAGTTTTATCTCCGGCAACATATAACGGTAAAGTTGGGTTAGCGATTCTTTGCACGATAACAAGTCAAGTGAAAAGTTATCCGTTTGAAGTTCTCATCCCCGATGGTTTGAAAATAGGTGGTGCAATTTTGTCAGACCAGGTGAAAAGCCTTGATTGGCGTGCCAGACAAGCAGAGTTTGTTTGTAAGTTACCATCGTCATCGCTTGATGAAGTGCTGCAAAAACTTGGTACTTTGATAAGTCAGTAAGTACGCGCGTTCAAAAAAATGCCCAATTATGGTGGGTGGGGCGATTGCTCATCCCACCGCCACTCCCGCCTATCCTGGCGCTCTTTGCCAGGGAACCGGACGTGAAACTTTTGGGACAGCCACAATCCGCCAGGGATAAAAAACGCGTTGGGCCGCCCCGAACCAGCCCGGAGTCGCGGGCTGGTATGCATTTTCAGCGATCTTGCCCCCGTTTTCCCGCCCTGCCCCATTACAAGAGTGGATAACTGAGCAGCTCCCTCACCGTCCAGCGACGACTTACCAACCCCGCAGCCATGGCTGGGGTTCGCTGGCGATACTTTCTCGGGGCTTGCCTGCCCTTTCCTAGTCTGCCTGGCAAAACGGACAATCCTTTTCGCTTTTGGGCTTTCAAGCGCCTTCGGTTTCGGCAGGATGGAACCCAACCACTGCACAAACCACTTTTTTCGCCGCAACCCAAACAACTCTCGCAAAGGGCTTTTTCCTTATTTTCAGGTTTTCAAGCGCCTATCCTACCACCACCCCCCTTTCCTTGCCAATTATCCCTAGCCCTATCTATTACCCACAAGTTGGGTTTTGCCGTTGACGACAATATACCAAGTATCGGCCAAATCCTGAAGTCTTTGCCAACCGCGCCAGATCGCGGTAATACCGGGTTCGCCATCGGATTTACGGTCTAAAAAACCGCCC
>CAIJPN010000004.1 GCA_903822545.1 uncultured Anaerolineae bacterium
CAACGCATCGGCGGCATCCTGCGGCTGGGGCAGGTTCAGCGTCCCTTGCAGGCGTGCCCACAATTCATCTGGGGTTGGGAAAACATTCAAATCTTGCTCCAACCCGGTGATGTAATCGTGCTCGATGATCTTTTTCCCGTTGCTGGCATAAGCAAACTTCACCCCCAGCATTTCAGCGTATTGCATGGCCTGGGCCATCCCATCCGCGGCGTTGACATAATCCGCTTTAGCTTCCACCACCGCGATCGGGATATTGCGCCGGATGAACAGCACATAATCAGGGCGTAATCCCGTTTTGCGGGTGTGCTGCCCGCCAATGGGCACAATCCGCCCCGGGGTCAACACATACTGTTCCCGAATGGAATCATCATCCCATTGGGCAGCTTGCAACTTCGGCAAAATGTAAGTTCGGCAGGTATCAGCTTCGCTCATAAAACCAACCTGTTGAAATAGACACCAAAAATATCCCGTATATCACAGCAATCCGTTGATTAAGTTTATAAGAGTTCTCACTCCCCGTCAAATGACAAACATCCTTTTGTTAGATTTACCTGGAATGTGCACACTGTTGTGAACTGAACGAACAGTATCAAAAAAGCTGTTTCCAATTTTTGCAGTTCAAAAGAACTACGCGAGATTGCCAAACAAATACCACACGGATTTCGATGCAAGCACGCACAAGGCGCAAGCACAGATACGAGCTGGTCAATAGTGGCGAGTTGCCATCAATCCACATCGGCCATTTGTTTGTTGCGGGTTCCCGAGGACAAACTCAATCTTTACCTGATAGGAAAGACCAGGTACAGCCGCCGAACCATCAACATTGGCCCAGATTTGGTGGAGATGCTGACGGCGCATCGGCAAAACCAGATCGTCCAAAAGCAGTTTACGGGTAGCAAGTGGCAGGATTGCGACCTGGTCTTCACCAACACCATAGGCAATCCACTCGATCAACGCAACATGCAGCGGGATTTCGACGCAATGCTTATGGACGCCGGCCTTGCCAAAATCCGCTTCCATGATCTTCGTCACAACGCTGCCTCCATGATGCTGGCGAACAGTACCTCCGTTGTGAGTGTTTCCCGTTACCTGGGGCACTCATCCCCGCAAGTGACAATGGAAATCTATGCTCACCTGGTTCCGGGTGGTTTTGGTGACATTGTCAGGGCAATGAACAACCTGCCATTGGGTCAGACAATAGAAATCCCCGCAGTGTAAAAGCACACCCCCGGCCTTATCAGAAGGTCGGGGGTATGTTTTTTTGTTTAAACGGTTAGAATAAGTTGCACCGATTTGCACCGAGCATCCCTGGAAATTGTTTTTTACCCCTATATACGGCGATGTGGGGGCCTTTCGCCCCCACATCTAGCGCCCCAGGCAGGACTCGAACCCGCAACCTACTGATCCGAAGTCAGGCGCTCTGTCCATTGAGCTACTGAGGCGTGAGCCGGATTATACCATTCTCTTTTCCATCCCGCGCAAAGGGTGAGCAGCACAACAGTGATGTGACTTTCAGAAAAGCCCGCAGGCCGGGGTATTCAGTTCCAGCGTGCTTTTATGCTAAAATTCATGTAACCGGTTACATAGCTCAAATTCAAGGTGTTTCAAATACAAAAACATGCCCAGCCTGGCATCAGCCTGTTGTATCCATCTGATAACGTTGATCGTTCAGCATTCCAGCACTGGAGCAAAAACGCGCTGGCCGACCTGGCCGTGGATAAGCTGGTCAAAGCCTTGTGTCATGGCCCGGCCTATGAACATTCGGTCAGGGAAATCCTGGTAACGTTGTGCAGCGACCCGGAAATCATCACTTACCGGCAGGAAACGCTCGAAGATTTCATCGGCAACCCGGAATTTGCCGCCAAACTGGCCGCCCTGTTGCCGCTGATGGAAAGGCTGCGCGCCTATGCTGGAAACCGGGGCATGGCGCACTTTTGGGGCGTTTAAGCGAACTCAACACCTACCTGGGCATTATCCAGAAGATGCGCGCGGCTTTCCAGTCGAAATGCTGATGACAAAAGCGACAGCTTGATCGCCAGCCTGGTGGCGGGGGTGGAGGCCGAAGATGCCTCCGAAGCCCAGGATGTGGCCCGCACCTACCAGATCAAGCCCGGTCCGCCGCGTGGTTTGAGCTACGCCCGGGGCATAGCTCAGCGGTTCGGCATCAGCTATGAGCAGTTGGCGGAGCGAAAGAAGACGGTATCGTAACAGTGCTTTTTATATTCCGCAGCAGCCGTAGAGCGAGGCCCAGCCAAAACTGGTCACACGCAACGTGTAGTATTGCCCTTTCATGCAGGCAGGGTGGGTATAGGTGAGATTGTAGATTTTATAGAACAGCCGGTTTTCTACTTCGATGGTCTGTTCGAGCGCCTGCCAGTCAATTTCCACATCAAAACGGGTGATTTTCATATCGGGCGGGATGTCGACCAGGCGCGGCAGGCTGGAACCGCTCAGGTATTGCAGCTCATGCGCCTGTAAGTAGGCGATCACATTCTGCTTGTTTTCAAAACGCGCCTCCAGCCAGGCCCAGCCTTCCGGGCCGCAGTTTGGGAAGGCCAGTTTGGGAATCAGGCCAAAGGGCAGGGCAAAGTGCAGCAGCACCAGGAAGACAATTGCCAGCAAAAACCAGCTGAAAAGTCGCCTGGGGGTAGGTTTCATGGGGCTTTGCCCTTTCTGTATTTCTCAACCTGTACCATGATCGTATGCTGTGCCGTGCCAAAGGCGTAGGGCGTCCATTTTTCGGAGGTCAGGACATTGATGCAGCCGCCGAAGTCGACCCCACTCTGATTGGGAGCCCACCACGCGCCCTGGGGGATATCGACCACGCCGGGCAGGATGCGTGGGGTGACTCTCGCGGGAATCACCACTTCGCCGCGCTCGTTCCAGGCGCGGACGAGGTCGCCGTCGCGGATTCCGCGCTCGGCGGCGTCGAGCGGGTTGATAAAAATCCGCTGCGGGAAGGCCTCGCCCAGCCAGTCGTTGTTGTCGTGGGTGGAGTGGACGCGGTGCAGAGTGTGGTGGCCGATAGCCTGCAGGGGAAATTCTTTTTTGTACACGGATTTCACGGACGGACACGGATTTTCACGGATTTTTTCTTTTTGATTTTCTCCGTGTGAATCCGTGTAATCCGCGTAATCCGTGTCCCCAAATGGATGTTCCCACTCTTGAATATATTTCGGGATGGGCGGGATTTCGATTGGATTGTTTCGGTCAAATAACTGCGTCGAAAAGATTTCGATTTTGCCGGAGGGGGTTTTTAACGGGAATTGCTCGGGATCGCGGCGAAAATCTTGGAAGGCGATGGCGGGTTTGGTGACGGGGTTGGAGTAGGCGCCGATATTCGATACTAGAAATTCGTCGAGGGTGGGCAAATCGGGGAAACGGGTTGAGCGCCAAACCGATAAACAATACTCCACCCAGGCTTTTTCGTCGCGGCCTTCGGTGTAGGCGTTGCCGATGCCGAGACGCTGGGCGATTTCGGCGCAGATTTGGTAGTCGGATTTGCATTCGCCGGGCGGGTCAACCAGTTTGGGCTGGAGGATGACTTCATCGGAGTATTTCCAGCCGTCTTCCACACCCCAGGTTTCGAACTGGGTGCAGGCGGGCAGGATGATGTCGGCGAAGCGGGCGGTGGGGGTCAGGAAGTTGTCCTGGACAACAAGGAATTCGACTTTGGATTCATCGCGCAGGATTTCGGCGGAGCGGTTGACGTTAGCGTGCTGGTTGATCAGGCAGTTGGTGGCGACAGCGTAGATTAACTTGATGTCGCTGGTCAGGCTGGGGACGCCGGTGACGCCGTCAGCCTGGGTCATCCCGGCTATCGCCGGGACTTTGCTCTTTCCACGGAGGACGGCTTCGGTCCAGAGAAAGACGGGGATGGCCGCTTTAACGGGATTCTGCCCGGTGGGGAAAACAGTCCACAAACCGCCGCCATCCGGGGCTTGCAATCCCAATCCACTTGCCCAGCCGCCCGAAATCCCAAAATTGCCGGTTATGGCGGCCAGGACACACCCGGCGCGGACGACTTGCTCGCCATAGGCGCGGCGCTGCATGCCGTAGCCCTGGTAGAGCACGGCGGGGGTGAGCGTAGCGTATTCACGGGCGATGCGGGCGATGGTGGCGGCGGGGACGGCGGTGATGGCGGCGGCCCATTCGGGGTTTTTGGGTAAACCGTCGCGCGCGCCAAGCAGGTAGTCGGTGTAACTTTCGTCGTTTTCGTGGCCGGGGGGTAAATGGTCTTTGTCCCAGCCGAGGCAGTAGCGGTTGATGAAGGCGGTGTCGAGCAGACCTTCGGTGAGCAGCACGTAGGCCATGGCGGTCAGCATGGCGGCGTCGGTGCCGGGGCGGATGGGAATCCACTCGTCGGCCAGGGCGGCGGCGGAGAGCGAGTGACGCGGGTCGATACAGACGACTTTGGCCCCATTTTGGCGGGCGAGTTTGATGAAGTAATCGGAGTTGGTGCCGTCGCGCATTTCGGCGGGGTTCCAGCCCCACATCAGGATGTAGCGGCTGTTGAGCCAGTCCTGGCGCTGGTTGCCGGTGACGAGCGTGCCCCAGACGGTGGGCGTGGCGGCGTTGATGGCGGCCCACGAGTAGGAGTTGTAGATGCCGAGGCAGCCGCCGTACAGGTTCAGCAGGCGGCGGGCGGTGTGCGAGCCGTTGAGTTGGTTGTAGGAGCCGGTGCCGTAGGGGACAAACAGGGCTTCGTTGCCGTAGGCGGCTTTGACGCGCTCGAACTGGGCGGCGATGGTGTCGAGGGCTTCATCCCAAGAAATGCGTGCGAAGTGCGCGGTGCCGCGTGCGCCGGTACGTTTGAGCGGATGGAGCAGCCGGTCGGGGTGGTACTGGCGGCGCAGATAGGCGCGTCCGCGCGGGCAGGCGCGCAGTTGCGGGGCGGCGAGGGTATCGGGGCGGTCATCGGTGTCGAGGCGGGTGATGCGTCCATTTTCAACATGCGCGATGAGCAGGCAGCGTCCGCCGCAGTTGTGGGCGGGGCAGCCGGTGCGGATGGTGGTCAGTGAGCAGTTATCAGTCATCAGTTTTTTGGTTTGCGGGCTGGATTTTCGTTGTCATCGTTCCAGCGCGCCGGGTTGGATTCGATGTAACGGGTGATGCGGTCTAATTCGGTTTCGTTACGGATGATGTGTTCTTAATAATTGCGCTGCCATAATTTGCCGTTGAACGGTTTCCAGCCCAATTGTTTGACGCCGCGGATGTATTCGTTGGTTGTCATGGTTTTGAACCATTGAATCATTTGCGACAATGGGGCGTTTGGGCGCTGATGGAAGACGGGTTGGGGCGAACCTGCGTGTTCGCCCCTTTGGCCGGGAAATATTTCTGCGGACGCGGGGTTATGGGCGATACCGGGGCAGACACGTGGGTCTGCCCCAATGCCGTCCCCAAGGGTTTCCTCGATAAAAATAATTCCATGAAAATGATTCGGCATGGGCATGAAAATATCCACGGTAACGTTGGGGAATTTGTTGGGCAATTCCAACCACCAGCGGACAATCATTTCACCGCCGGGATTTAATTGCATCTCCCCATCCACCACCTCCCCAAACATCATTTCGCGCCCCTGTGTGACCAGGGTGACGAAATACCCGCCCGCCTGGCGGTAATCGTAGCCTTTCAGGCGGATGGAGCGGCGGTGGTGGATTTTGGGGTCGAATTTCATGGGTTTTCAGTACCCATTGCAGTTGCGGGCGAGGTAGCTGGTGCGGACAGTTTTCAGTGAGCAGTTATCAGCCGTCGGTGGTCAGGGGGAGTGAAAAGGCTCAGATATTGGAGATGGAACTAATAAAGAAAGGCAGTGCGAGATGAACCTATTTTAGTTTTTTGTCAATCTCCTGTATTTTTAGTTTTGAGATGGTTGCAGATGCGGACTGATAATTTTCTTCATAAGGACGATACCAAAATACTATAAGTTCAGATGCGCGATACAAAGCAACATCTAGCTTCTCATGCACCATGGGGTGAGGGTCATGCACTTTAGGTAGTAGTTCTCTTACACGCTTGACCAAATCTTTACATTCTCTACTATTTCTTACATCGGACAGGGCAATTTTTGCCGCTTCAATTTCCGCGTCGGCCTGTACGGTTTCGGGTTCGCCTTCGCCGCGCTGGTGTTGGTCTGGGCTTTTAACTCACCGGAACAGCGCGTGCCGCAAATGGGCACGCTGGGGCAGCATTAAAAAATTGCCAGCGGCTATTCCTGCACTTCAAAATCGATCTTGAAACAAGTTCCGTTGCCGCTCTCAATGGACAGGGAACCGTCAATTTGTTGCACCAGCATCGATACCAGCTGCATCCCAAAACCTGTTGAATTCTCAATCGAGAAAGTTTCAGGCAAGCCCACGCCATCATCGCCATAAACAATTGAGATCTTCTGGCCCTGCCGGGTAACCAGCACTGTGATGTTGCCATCCCGCCCCGGGAAGGCATATTTCATCGAATTGGAGGCCAGTTCGTTCAGGATAATGCCAATCGAGGAAAGCAGTTTGGCATCGAGAAAAATCTCATCCAACTGGGTTTTGAGCGTTATCGAATCCTTCTGGGGGAACAGGCGGATCACTTCTTCAAGCAGTGCCGGGATGTAATCCTGGATAGATACTGCGCTAAAATCTTGCGAGCGATAGAGCTTGTCGTACAACACCATCATACTCTGCACCCGCCCCGAAGCGTCTTGCAGCGCTAATTTGGCGGGGTCATCATCACAAATCTCGGCCTGTAAATTTAAAAGGCTGGTGATGATGTTCATGTTGTTCTTTATGCGGTGATGCACTTCGCGCAGCAGCAATTCTTTATCGTGCAGCAGGCTCCTGACCTGGTCCTCTACCTTTTTTTGCTCGGTAAGGTCGGTAATTACAGCAATGGAACCAGCCAGTTGGGATTCTTCGTACATGCGCGGCACAGCTGTGATCAAAACCGGCGCAAGACTGCCATCAGCGCGAAGCAAGCTCGTTTCGTAAGTGCTGGTTTTGCCAGACTGGCGCAGCTTACGCTGCGCTGCCAGTTCTGCCTGGAATTCAGGCAAAGTCACATCACTGGGGTGTTTGCCAACCAGGTCGTTGGTTTCGTATCCAAACAGCCGCGCATATGCCGGGTTGACAAACTCAAAGCGCCCCTCACAGTCTGTAACGGTCAGGCCCTGCCCCATCAGGTTAATGATCTGGGTGGCAAAATCCCGCTGCTCCTGGAGTTCCTGCTCCATTTTCTTCCTTTCGGTGAGGTCAAAAAACATGGTCAGCAGGTGCGATTTGCCATCCAATTCGATCAACTCACCAGACATCAACCCTTCCATCAAAACACCATCGCGTGTATGGATTTTAAAAGGTTTGTTCTTCAGGCAACCATTTTCCCGGAATTCTTTCACCATTTCCTGGCGTTCAGCATTATCGCGGAAAAGCATCAACTCCACCGCCGATTTCCCGATCACATCTTCACGTTGATATCCCAGGGTAGCGCAGAAAGCATCGTTCACATCCACATAAATGCCTTCATTGAGGGTTGAAATCGCCATCAGCGATGAATTCATTCGAAACGCCTTTGCAAATTTTTCTTCCGAACGTTTTAACGCCGAAATATCTTTGGTTACGCCGAACAACGCATCCTGCCCATTCCATTTTCCTTTGGTAATATACGTTTCTACTTCAATCAGGCCACCAAGCTTGTCCATGACAGGCACGGGGCATTCGCGGCGCTTCCCAGATAACATATCCATCACAATCTGCCCGGCTTCGGCCCGGCGCGCCGGGGGGTGAACCATCAAGACATGCTGCCCGGCCAACTCTTCTTCTATGTACCTGAGCCGTTTGCAGGCAGTAGCATTGGCCTTGATAATGTAGCCATTCGCATCCAGCACAAAAAGCAGATCATCGACACCATTAAAAAATGTCTGGAAGTTGTTTTCGCTCTGGCGCAGGGCCTGCTCAGCTTGCCGGCGTTCAGTAACATTGCTGATAAAACCTACCAGGTAGCGAAGCTGCCCATCAGCGTTGGGAATAGCGCGCAACACCAGTTCCCCCACAAACGTGCTGCCATCCTTGCGCTGGTACACACTCTCAAATACGTTCACTTCCGGGTGGGCGGCCTTTATACGCAAGATTTCATTACGGCGATTGGGATCAGCGAAAATCTCTGTGGCAATATTTTTGATTGAAGTACGCACATCTGCGGGCGATTCATAGCCAAACATGGCAGCAAAAGCCGGATTGACATCAAATACCGAACTACCATCCAGGCTGGATTGAAAAATCGCCACCGGGGCGTTTTCAAACAAATCATGATAGCGTTTCTCGCTCTTCATGAGCGCTTGCTCGAATTGCTTGCTCTGACTGATATCCTGAATCATCCAAATGGAACCATCTGATGGCCGATCAACATCAATCAAGTGCCCGGTAAGCCGGCACCAGAAGCGTGAGCCATTCTTCTTTTTCATTTCCACTTCCCTGCTATAGACTTTCCCCTGAGCAAGGTGTGCGAATGATTCATCCCCGAACCGTTCAAAATCAGCACGATCTGCGTAAAATACAGACGTTTCCAGACCTGTGGTTTCGCCGGCATGGTAACCAAACATCTCATCGTGGGCAACATTCGCCCACTCAATCTTGCGATTGCGGACATGGCTGATCCCTGCTGTCACCGTGTCTAAAATCACGCGCAGCTGGCTGGCTAGCCGTTGGATGTACTCATCGGCTTTTTTACGCTCGGTAATATCTTGGTGCGTGCCATACATTAGCTCTGGTTTGCCGTCAGCGATCCAGCTTGCCACACGGCCACGATCAAGCACCCAAACCCATTCCCCGTTCTTATGACGCATGCGCGCTTCACACTGGTAGTAACCCACTTCACCGGCAAAGTGCCGGTTCAATTGTTCTTCCGAAGCTTTCAAATCATCGGGATGGGTGAACCTGATCCAGGTGTCGATGGATACGGGTGAGATTTCTTCGAGGGTGTAGCCGATGATATTGGCCCAGCGCTCATTGAAAACAGTGCTCCCGGTCTGGATATTCCATTCCCAGGTGCCCGAGTTGGTTCCTCGCAGGATGTTATCCAGTTTCTCCTTTTCTACTGCCAGGGCCTGCTCAGCCTGTTTGCGCGCGGTAATATCATGGATGATGGAGTACAGCAGTTGCCGCTCACCGACTTGCAGGGGCGTAGAATATACTTCCACATCACAAATTTGTCCCGAAGCCAGGCGGTGCTTGAAGATGAAATAATTGCGCTGTTTTTTTTGCGCCAAATCCATTTCTACGTGGGTCTGCTCTGGCGTGAGCATATTAATCTGGTTTATGTTCATCGCCTGGAGGGTTTCAACCGGGTAACCATAAAAGCGCGATGCGGCCAGGTTGGCCTGGACGATATCGCCGCCAACCGGATCAACCAGTAATTTGGCAGCCGAATGTTCAACGAACATTTGCCGGTACAGGCGTTCGCTTTCCAGCCGGGCGCGGTCGGCCTGCTCACGTTCGGTGACATCCTGTACTGTGCCCGTCACAGCCAGGACGCGTCCATTCTCATCGCTTAACACCCTGGCACGTTCCAGCACATTGCGCACTTCGCCGGTCGGGCGCACCACTCGGTGACCAATTTCCATATCGGCCTGCCCTGCCAGCATTTGCTCGCGCATCTGGATGAACGACTCATAATCATCCGGGTGAATGGTTTTTTCAAAATTTTCGGCGGTCACCGCAAAGGTTTGCGGGTCAACGCCAAAGATGCGGAAAATTTCATCAGACCAGGTCAGGCGATTGGTCAAGACATCCCAATGCCACGAACCCAGGTGCGCTATGCGCTGCGCATCTTTGAGCATGAGGACGCTCTGGCGGTGATCTTCAATAGCTTGTTTCTGCTGGGTGATATCGATGATGCTGGCAATAAAATACAGGGGAGCGTTTTGGTTGCCGCGCACCAGCACGATATTGAGATATACCCAGACGATCGAGCCATTTCGATGGAAATAGCGTTTTTCGAACTGGTAGGCATCATGCTCCCCGGCCAGCAGGCTGCGAATGCTTTCGTTGCTGATGGACAGATCGTCGGGATGGGTAATATCGCGGAAGTTGACCTGGCACAATTCTTCGGTGGAATATCCCAGCATCCTGGCAAACGCGGCATTGGCTTTGATGAACTTTCCATCTGGCGATGTCAACACGTAACCCGCCATGGTTTTCTCGAAAATCATTTGGAAGCTGGCATCGCTTTCATCATAGCTGCGTTTTAGCCTGGCTTCGGCCCGCTTGCGTTGGGTAATATCGCTGAAGGAGACTGCGACACCATCGCCCAGTTTGACGGTCATGTTGCGAAACCAGCCGGAGACATTGCCAGACTTATACTCCTCTTCCATTTCGTTCCCCTGGCCGGTTTCTACGATGCGTGTATAGCGCTCGAACTGGGCTTTGTTTTCAAGGTTGCCGGGCAAAACTTGCAAAAGACGCTGACCAACCAGTTTTTCGCGCGGTTGTTTCAAAATCTGACAGGCCACCGGGTTGGCATAGGTCCAGATAAAATCTACAATCCGGTTATTTTCATCGCGGATGCAGCGCAGCATGGTAAAAGCGTCCAGCGAAATCTCCTGCGCGGCGCGAAAGCGTTCTTCGCTCTCCTGCAAAGCCGTAAGGGCCTGCGAGTGGGCAATTTGTTCTTTTTCCAGCCGGTTTGTTTGGTCAGCCAGGTGGTTTTGCAACTCCAAATTCAGGCGTTCGATTTCCAGGGTGGCCTGTTGGCGCTCGGTGATATCACGAATGATCACTTGTGAGGCAGGTTTGCCCTGGTATTGGATGGAGGTGGTAATCGCTTCAATATTTATGATGTGCCCATCCAGGGTGATAAGCTTCTCATCCAAAATGGTGGATGACTGGTGTTCTTCATAGCTGCGGCGTATACGTTCGGCAACAATCTCGTGATAATCGGGATGGACAAACTGCATGTAGGGCTTGCCAACCAGGTCTTCGGGGCCGCTGGCATGTAAAAGTTTGACCAGCGCAGTGTTAACATATGCCAAGTTGCCATCAAAATGGATGGCAAGGCTGTCGGGCGAATATTCGACCAGTGTCCGATAGCGGTCTTCACTCTCCCGCAGCTGCATATGAGCCGAATGGAGCCGAAAAGCCATCTTGATGGATACCAGCAGGACTGTGGGGCTGCTGTTTTTAACCACGTAACCGTACGAGGTGATGGCTTCGGTTTTTTCGACGATCTCTTTTTCGGTATGAGATGAAAGGAAAACAATGGGGATATCATGCGTCTGCAAAATCTGGCTGGCGGCCTGGGTGCCATCCATCCCCTTACCAAGATTAATATCCATCAAAATAAGATCAACCGGCTGGTTTTTACTGCAAACCAGATTGACAGCCTTTTCACCGCTGAGAACATGGAGCACCTTATAACCTTCTTTTTCCAACAATCGTTTTTCCCCAGCGGCAATCAGGGCTTCGTCTTCAACGAGAAGTATTGTTTTAAGGTCAGGCATGTGTCTCCTCCAGATAAGCTTTGCAGCATTTAACAGCCCATTTATACGATAAAACCAGCAAATTGACGATACTTTGCAAAAACGAAACGCCTTTGTGAAAGGTATTCCAGGTTAATCCACCCGTCTAA
Organism: uncultured Anaerolineae bacterium; assembly: GCA_903822545.1. GTDB lineage: Bacteria > Chloroflexota > Anaerolineae > Anaerolineales > Villigracilaceae > CAIJPN01. The sequence continues at coordinate 11,602 of CAIJPN010000004.1, forward strand.
TGCGATATCCATCAAAAAATCCCCCAAATTCAGTGGGTTTGGGGTATGCTACAAAAAACATCGACATCATCCAACGATTTTCATCAATCTACACGGCGAAACCGGTAAAACTTCATTCTGGTAGTATCAGATGATCACGCCACGCTGGCCAAAAATTTCGCAGAATGGAAGGGAAAACATGAAACCAACCGCAGCAGTTGTCATCATCGGGGCGGGAGTGATCGGGTGCAGCAGCGCCTATCACCTGGCCCAAAACGGCATCAGCGATGTGACCGTCATCGAAATGGAACAGGTCGGGGCGGGTACATCCAGCAAATCAGCCTCCATGCTCAGCCTGCAATTCGGGCGCGACCCGCTGCTGGCGCGCATGGCACAGTATTCCTACGGGCGCTACATGCAGTTCGAGCAGGAACTTGGCGCGCGCATCGACTTTCGCAAGACCGGCTGGATCAGCGTGGCATCTGGCGAAGCAGCAGCGCACCTGCGCGAGCACGCCATCGGGTTGCAGGCGCTCGGCATCGCCACCGAACTGCTTTCGCCCGCCGAAATCAAATATCGCTATCCCGAAATCCGCAGCGACGACCTGGAAGTGGGAATCTTTGGCCCGGATGACGGCCCATTCGACCCGCACATGATCATGTGGGGCTACATCAAACAAGCCACCACGCGCGGCGTCAGCCTGCAACAGGGGGTTAAGGCGCGCGGGCTACGCACCGAAAATGGCCGTGTTACCGGCGTGGAAACCAGCGAAGGCTTCATCGCGACCCCGGTGGTGGTCAACGCCGCCGGGCCGTGGGCCGCCGAAGTGGGACGCTGGGCGGGTGTGGAAATCCCATTAACGAACAAAACCCGCACCATTGTGATGACCGGCCCAGTGCCAGAAATCCCGCCCGGGCGGCCTTTCCTGGAAGACGAAAATGTAGAATGGTACTTCCGCCCCGAAACCGGCGGCGGCCTGATGGGCATGGGCAACACCCCGGCAAAAAGCCCGGAGGCCGCGCTGGATACCGTTATGGTGAACAGAATCATCGACCATGCCATGTACCGCATCCCAGCGCTTGAAAGAGCCGCACTGAAGACATCCTGGTCTGGTGTGCGCCCGCTGACAGTGGATGGCCGCCCCATCCTGGGCGCAGCCCCCAGCCTGGAAGGGTTCCTGCTCAACTGCGGCTGGGGCGGCATGGGCATCATCCAGGCTCCGGTGGCCGGGCAGTTGCTCTCCGAACTGGTGCGCGATGGGCACACATCCACGTTTGACGGAGCCGAGCTGAACCTGGCGCGCTTCTGATTTTTGGCCGGGTTCAGCAAACGCGTAGGTTTATCGTTGGAGTAGCGGCGGATTATCGTCGGTTTAAAACCATGCCCGCCAAGCCAGGTTTGCGTATGATTATCACTGGCACACAAGCCTGGCCCAACCATTTACCCGTACCAGGCTGGCAAAAAGAAAGGAACCCGATGAAACGTGAAGATATCATCCGCATCCTGCGAGAACAGCAACAAGAATTGGTGGAAACCTACCAGATTGCCTATCTTTCCCTGTTTGGTTCCGTTGCACGCGGTGAAACCCGCCCTGGCGGCAAAGTCGGCATCCTGGTGAAGTTTGCCCAACCAACCGGCTTTTTCCAACTCCTTGACCTGAGAACACACCTTGAAAATCTGCTCGGCTGCCAGGTTGACCTGGGCAGGCCACAATCCTTGCGCCCGGAACTCCGAATGATGGTTTTACAAGAAGCCATCCGCGTTATTTAGAAGCCCTGCCTTTAGGGGGCAGTCCTTAGGCAGCACAATATCCATAAAAAAACAGGCCTCCGGCCACAACGGCGCGGAAGCCTGTTTTTTTGCGCATTATCGATAACTAGCTTTGATACTCCGTCAAGATATCAATCAACAGGGTTGTGAATAAATTAAGATGATGTTCAATGCGCCCGGGGAACAGGCGGTTTATCGTATCAATGGTGTCATATCGAGTGTGGCGAATTTCGCCATTTTCACCCAGGCTCGGATCAACCTGGGTCATGCCATCCTGTTCACCAAGTTCCCAATTGGTAGCTTCAAAGTAAATAAAGGGAATTTCTTCCAGTTGGAAGGGATCATAATCGGCACATTCGCAACGTGAACCGTCCGGGTTATCCAGTTCATCGGCGGCGCGAAAATCCAGCAAAAAGCCGCTGTCACTAGCCAGCTCCATCGTCCAATCCAGCAGCGTGCCAGGGCCATCATCACCATAGATATAAGCCAGGTCTCCCGCAACCAGGCTGTCCAGGTTAACCATCGCAACCGTATCTTCGATCTCGTTACGGCTCATCTGCTCCACATAAGCATACGAGCCATCCAGGTCATTTTCTTCTGCCCCAAAAGCGATAAAAACCAGGGTATAGGGAGTTTGGCGCGAATAAACCGCTTCGGCCGCTTCGAGCATAACCGCCACCCCTGAAGCATTATCATCAGCCCCTGCCGCCTCGCTACCCGAATCGTAATGCGCGCCGACAATAATCACCTGGTTAGAAATTCCCGGCTTGACCGCAATAATATTCTGCGAGCCCAGGCTGTCGCCATCTTCATCTTCAAAAGCAAAAGGCTGGGTCTCTGTGGCATAGCCGATACCTTCAAACACATCCCGAATGTATTCGGCAGCGGCAGTTTCAGCTTTCGAGCCCGGGCGGCGCGGCCCCAACTGGCCAGATAAATAAGACAGGTGCTCATACGCGATTTTGCCATTATCGACCGGTGGAAGAACAACCTGGGTGGGTGCTGGGAGCGCGGTTGCAACCGGTTCAACAGCTATCGCAGGCGCCTGGGTGACAGCTGCGGGGCGGGGTGCCTCGGTGGAGGCCGGGAGTGCAGCAGGTTGGGTGGCAGCCGGCAGCTGGGTGGCAGCCGTGGGCAAGAACTGGCAGGCAATCAACAGCAGGCAGGTGAGCAGCCATAAAAGGGGTTTGTGCGAAAACGATTTCATTTTTTAATGTCTCCCGAATTCTGAACAGATCAAACAGGTATTTGATATACGAAAACACATCACCCGGCCAGGGTAAAGGAAAAAACAGAGCCCTGGCCTTCGACTGATTCGGCCCAAATGCGCCCGCCATGCCGCAGGATAACGCGCTGGGCCAATGCCAGGCCCATCCCAATCCCCTCAAATTCGCGGGCATGGTGCAGGCGGTGAAAAACCTTGAAGAGCTTATCAGAGTAACGCATATTAAACCCAACACCATTATCCTTGATATAAAAAATCATCTCGCCGTTTGCCCCACGCTGACTACCAATCGCAATGCGGGCAGTCTCGCGCGAGCGGGAGAATTTAAAGGCATTGGAAAGCAGGTTGTACCAGACACTGGTGATTAACTCTAAGTCGCCTTTGCAGGCTGGCAAATCATCGAGCTTAAGTTCGTATTTCCCAGGCTGTTGTTCCTTTTTTAATAACGAAAGCACATGTTTTACCACCTGGTTTGTATCCAGGGTATACATTTTCATCGTTTTGCGATTCAGGTGCATAAATTTGAGCAAACCATCGACCATTTTGCCCATCAGGCGGGCATTTTCATCGATCAAACCCAACAACCTGATGCTTTCAGGCGTAAGACCCTCAGGGGATTCGCTGCGGATTATATTCGAATAGCCCACAATGGCCCGCAGCGGGGCGCGCAAATCGTGTGAAACTGTATAACTGAGCGATTCCAGCTCTTTAAGCGCCTGTTCCAACTGCATGGTACGCTCATTGACACGCTGCTCCAATTGCCCGTTTAGCTGGGTGATCTGGTTTTCGGCGCGTTTCCGCTCTGTGATATCGATGGTATATCCAGCCAGCAGGGTTTCTTCATCCAGGGCGATCGGGAATTTGATCGTGGTATAGTTGCGCGGCCCCAGGTCTTCATCCAGGTTAAGAACAACTCCGTTGGAGACGACAAACCAGTCGTCGGCGGTGAATTTGGCGGCCATTTCAGCAGGAAACAGATCTTCCATCGTTTTCCCGATCATCTGCGAGCCAGGGATGCCGATCATATCCTTGTAGTTTTCGCTGGCTACCACCACCCGGCTCTCTGATGGGGTCACTTTTTTGATGTAGGCGTAAATGGGTGAGTTGAGGATAAAGCGCGAGAGCAGTTCCTGGTTCTCGCGCAGGGCCTTTTCTACCAGCATGCGTTCTGCCAGTTCAGCTTGCGCCCGTTTATAGAGCGCTCGCAACAACAGGTGGGTGTTCACTCGCGCCAAAACTTCTTTTTCCTGGAAAGGCTTGGTGATGTAATCCACACCGCCAGAAGCAAATCCCCGCATCTTGCTTTCCACATCATCAAGTGCGCTGATGAAAATAATTGGGATTTCCTGGGTAGTTGGGTCAGCTTTGAGCTGGTCGGCCACGGCATAACCGCTCAGGTCTGGCATCATCACATCCAAAAGCACCAGGTCTGGAGCAGAGGAACGAGCAGCAGCCAGACCGATCGTTCCGCTTGGGGCCAACCGGACTTTGTAGTTTTTACTCAAAATCTGGTTCAGCAGACGCAAATTATCTGGCGTGTCGTCAATTATTAATATATCGGCCTGCATTCCAGGCCCAGGAAGGTCCATCATAACTGAATCTCCGCTGCCATTAGCAGGGTTACTCTTTGCTGATTCGGGCGAGAATTGCGTTTTTTGTCAGGCAAAATGCGCAATTCTAAACCCAGGGCTTTTTCCAAATCTCAAGGCTTAGAGGGGTTTCTCTGTTCCAATATTTCGAGAATGCGATCTACCAGCTTTTTCATGGCAATTGGCTTGCTGATGTAATCATCTGCGCCCGCTTCCAGGCACTTTTCGCGGTCGCCCGACATTGCCAGGGCGGTGACTGCAATAATGGGCGTTTTGGCAAGCTTGGGGTCAGGATGGGCACGCAAATGGCGCATGGTTTCCATGCCATCCATGCCGGGCATTTGGATATCAACCAGGATAATATCGGGGCTGGCAGAGGGTGCACATTCCAACAGTTCAGCCCCGCTGCGCGTTGCCAACACCCTGAAACCTTTTGCTGACAGGAAATCAGAAATGGTGCTGAGTACCATTTCATTATCATCAGCCAGCATCACCAACGGAGCCTGCCCACTGGAGCCGATAATCATCACAGGCTCCACCATCCGCGACAGGTTGGCTGCTTTATTCAACTCGGTTAAGAGTTCTTCCTTGCCAAATGGCTTAACCAGGTAGCCCAACGCACCCATGCGAATAGCATCGGCGCGGCGTTCTTCCACTGAAACGATGATGACCGGGATTTTGTGCGTGCGCGCATCCGTTTTAAGTGCATTCAGCAAATCGAGGCCTGAACCATCGGGCAAATGCAGGTCCAGCAAAATGACGCTGGGGCGCAGGAACGCCGCTTTTTCAAGCGCGCCACGGATGGTGGGATGGATTATATTGTGGATATTCAGCTCTTGAAGGTAGCGTGTGGCGTATTCAGCATCCAGTTCATTATCTTCGATAAACAGTGTGTTCCGAAGAAGCATTTCTGGTTCGTTCGGGAACAGGTTGGGTGCAGGCCTGGTGACATCGGGAGACCAGGGCAAACTGATGGTAAATCGACTGCCCTCACCGGGAGTGCTTTCCACTTTGACACTGCCTCCATGCAGTTCTGCCAGGCGCTGGACAAGCGACAACCCCAACCCGGTGCCAGAATACTGGCGCGAAAGGCTGCTATCAAGCTGCACAAACGGTTTGAAAAGTTTAACCATCTCATCTGGTTTGATGCCGATCCCGTTATCCCACACAACGAAGCGAATCAACTTCTCTTCCGGGCTGGTAACTACATCCAGTCCCAGGCTGCCACCCTCGGGGGTAAACTTGACCGCATTGCTCAACAGGTTCACCAGCATTTGCTTCAAACGGCGCACATCGGCGCGGATGATCCCGGCAGCGGGATCAAGGTTGAAACTGACATTTTGCTGCCGCTGGCTCGCCACGCCCTTTACCAGTTGCAGGCTCGCCTGGCAAATATCTGAAACCGAGAACGGCTCAAAACGCATATCCAGTTTGGCAGCTTCAATTTTAGACAGGTCAAGGATGTCGTTGATCAAATCCAGCAAATGGCGGCCGCTAGTTTCGATGGTTTTTAAGGCCTTGAGTTGTTTGTCATTCAAAGGCCCGTAGGTGAACAATTGCAAAGCTTCGGAAAGCCCCAAGATACCCGTTAATGGGGTGCGCAATTCATGGCTCATACTCGCCAGGAACTCATCCTTCAAACGTGAGGCCTTCTCTAGCGCAGCATTGGCAGCGCTGAGTTTGTCACGGCTATCGCGCAAAACTTCTTCAGCCTGCTTGCGCTCGGTGATATCGATTGTGTAACCCGCCAGCATGGTTTTCTCTCCCAGGATGATGGGAAATTTGATGGTAGTATAGTTGCGGCCATTCAAATCCTCGTCCAGCTTGATCATGTGCTGGTGTGAGACAACATCCCAATCATCAGCCATGATTTTTTTCGCCAGGGCAGCCGGAAAAAGCTCTTCCATTGTTTTTCCGGCCATTTTCGAGCCGGGTACGCCAATCATTTCATCAAAATTTTCGCTGGCGGCCAAAACCCGGTTTTCAGACGAAGTAACAGATTTGATATAAGCATAAATCGGCGAGTTGTGGATAAACAGGTCAAACAAGGCCTGGTTTTCCCGCAGGGTTTTTTCTGCCTGGCGGCGTTCAGCCAGTTCGGCCTGGGCCTGTTTATAGAGCGCACGCAGTGAAAGATGCGTGTTTACCCGTACAAGCACCTCTTTTTCCTGGAACGGCTTGGTAACATAATCCACGCCACCCACCGCAAAACCCTGAACCTTGCTATCCACATCGTCCAGGGCACTGATAAATATGATCGGGATATCATGGGTTACCGGGTCGGCTTTGAGCTGCTCGGCCACTTCATAACCGCTCATTCCCGGCATCATAATATCCAGCAAAATCAGGTCTGGGGGAACAGAGCGAACAGCCGTCAGCCCAATAGGCCCACTGGGAGCCAGCCGAACTTTGTATTGCCTGGCCAAAATTTGGTTAAGCAACCGCAAATTGTCAGGGGTGTCATCGATGATGAGGATATCTGCCTGGGGGCCTGGTTTGGTTAATTCTGGCATGGGTAAAATTCCACATTACGCAAATGGTTATAGTGAATCGATCAGAGCGCAAATGCCATCATAATCAAAGTGATAGAGCATTTCTGCCAACGTTTTGCTTAGATCAGGATAAGCGTCTTCGATTTCCTTGATAAGAGTTTGCATTTTAAGAACGTCCGCTTCAAGAACAGCCCGAAGCAAACTTTGTTTCCATTCATTGGGAGGGGCGGGCAACAATCTCTCGGCAGTGGATTTTTCCTGCCCGGCCCTGTCTGTGGGTTCCGTTTCAGAGACAAATTGCACACCCAGGTGTTTCTTCAAAATTCCAGCGATCTGGCCCTGACGCACCGGCTTACGCAGGAAATCGTCACAGCCCTGGGTCAAGACGGCATCACGAGCGTCATTAAAGGCGTGAGCTGTGAGCATGATAATAATCGTTTTTTCTCCTTGCGGAGTGGCCTTAATGCGTTTGGTGGTTTCCAAACCATCCAAGAGGGGCATGAACATATCCATAAAGATCAGGTGAGGCTGCCATTCACCCGCAATAACCAGGGTTTCTTCCCCATTGACGGCTTCGCGCACATCAAATCCAAAGGATGTCAGCATTTTTGCCAGGAATAGCCGGTTGGCGTCTCCATCTTCCGCGATCAGCACCCGGAAGGAACGACCATCAGCCGCCACCTGCCCGGGGGCCAGGTGCACATCCATTTCGGGCGCTGTCGAAAGATCGTGGGGGGCGCTGCTCAAAACCAATATCTCAAAGCTAAAGGTGGAACCCACCCCGGGCTGGCTGTTCACCATCAGCGTGCCACCCAGCAATTCCACATGCTGGTGGCTGATCGTTAGCCCCAAACCAGTGCCCTGCTGGGACAAATTCGAGTCACGGATCTGCACAAAAGGCTCAAAGATGTGCGTCAGGTTCTCAGACTTGATACCAATACCCGTATCTTCCACCAAAAATCTCAGGCGGCAGCGCCGGAAGATGGAATCTTCTGGATGGGGCGCATCCTCCACCAGGTAAATTCGCAAGGCCACCCCGCCCGTCGATGTGAATTTAATGGCATTGCCCATCAGGTTGATGAGTACCTGGCGCAGCTTCCCGTCATCTGATGTGATGAACTGGGGCACATTCGGCGCGTATTCGACCATGAGTTTGAGCCCTTTTTGCCTGGCGCGGATGGCGAACATTTCGCCCAGGCCCTTGACCATGTTGTGAAGGTCAAAGGTATGAGCGCGCACATCCGCCCGCCCCGATTCTATCTTGGACAGGTCAAGGATGTCGTTGATCAGTCCGAGCAAGTGCTCGCCGCTGCGGTTGATTATTTCAACATTTTCGCGCTGTGAGGGGGTCAGCGTTTTGTCATAAGACATCAACTCACTGAAACCCAGGATGGCATTCAGCGGTGTGCGCAGCTCGTGGCTCATGTTGGCCAGGAAGATGCTTTTGGCGCGGTTGGCAGCTTCGGCGGCTTCTTTGGCTTTCACCAGTTCCTGTTCGGTGCGGTTCTTGGCTTCCATACTGTTCAGAAACTCGTTAAACCAGCGCATCAATTTGCCAACTTCGTCTGTGCGGTGTTCATCCAACCGGATGTGCCAGTTGAAAGTCTCGTTTTGGATTTGCTGGAAATACTCGGTGATCTGCGCCAGTGGGCGGATGATTGTCCGAGAGACAATCATCACAATTAGCCCAATAAATGCCAGGCTCATTACCAAAACCACCAGGGTTACGTTGCGAATCGTATCGGCGCTGGCTGTCAGGTTTTTGTAGGGAATCAGGCTGACAATCAACCAGCCATTCACATCCGATTTGGTATGCGTTACCAGCATTTTCATACCATTGACATCGGTCACAACACTATCGTCGGTCAACTTCCCGATGAAAGCGGGCATCACCGATACGCCAATGTAATTACGATCGGGGTGGTAGATCAGCCGCCCGGCGCTATCGATGATAATGAAATAAGCGCCTGACCCTATTTGCAGGCTGGAAAAGTGCTCATAGATGCTGTCTACGCTGTAATTGACCAGCAGCAAGGCCCCCTGTTTTTCTTGCAAAGTCCTGGCGTCCACGGTTTGGAATAGCCTGGCAGCTGTGATCACTTTGGCATGGGTTGAATTGCTGTTAACATTATCTTCCACCCCAACCCAGGTTACCAGGCTCTCAGAAGCCTGCGCCTGTTCTGTGACTTTGTCGAGCACAGCCTGGTTGGTTCCTTCAACATTCAGTGTGTCGCCAACATGATAATGTGCGCCGCCGGGAGTGAAAATATCAATCGAAACCAGCCCTTTTGCGCCACTGTACCCGCTAAGGATGTAACCAATGCGTGATTTCGTCGCCAACTCTGTAAAAATATTTGGCGATTTGGAGACATCATCAATCGCGTTTTTAATATCATCCACACCTGAAATGTTGATAATCAGGCTTTCAATTTCCTGGAAAAGCACATCCAGGTAATCCCTTTGGGCATTGACCAGCGCCTGGTTGTAATGCGTAACATCCTGCTCGATCACCGAACGCGAATAATAATCCGAGACAAGGTCCAACACCAGCAAAGGCAGGATGCTTGCCAGGGACAGGTACACAGCCAAACTGAGCGCCAGGCTGGGGCTACGCCAGGCGCGCAAAGATTTATTGGGCATTTTCTGCAGTTACAAGTTTCACATCCAACAGGGTCAATGCATCCACCTTTTCTCCCTGGAGCTTCCGGATGGCAAGCTGTACGCCCGTATAAGCCTGGAAAGCCGCCTGCTGGTCAATTGTGGATTGAAGTGAACCATCTTTCAGCATGGGCATGGCTTCGGCCAGGGCATCGTAGGCTGCCACCTTGACATCGGTCTTACCGTTATCTTTAAGGTACTGGATTACGCCGAAAGCCATCATATCGTTAGCGCAAAAAACCAGCTTGACATCCGGATATTCTTTAAACAACCTGGCAGCCAGGGTGTTGGCATCATCAATCTTCCAGTTGGCCGATTCAGATGCGACAATCTCAATGTTTTTATTCTCAGAAAAAGCCCTCTCAGCGCCAGCTTTACGATCCTGGGCATTCTTGGCAGTGGTGATGCCTTCCAGGATAATCGCCTGGGCAGGTACACTCACATCCTTGCTGATGTACTGCGCTGAGAGATATGCGCCATCTTCATTATCTACGCTAATAAAGGGCACATCCGTCAACCCAATCTTTTCCATCGACTGCGCATCCAGCTGGTTATCAATATTGATGATAACAATGCCGGCATCCTGGGCTTTCTTCAACACCGGAATCAACTGCACCGAATCTGCCGGAGCAATCAAGATGGCATCCACCTGATCCTGGATCAATTCCTCGATAATGGTGATTTGCTGCTCCACAGAAGTTTCCTGCGCACCCGTTTTGACAATCAGGTTGATACCCAGTTCCTTCTCAGCTTTGCGGGCGCCCTTTTCCATCTCCACAAAGAAAGGGTTCGTCAGGGTTTTCATCACCAGGGCAATAGTGTATTTTTCAGCTTCAGGCGTATTGTTACTCTGCGGCGCTTCTGTCACTTCCGGCACCAACAGTGAAGTGTCAGGCGCTTTCTGCCCACAGGCAGTACCCAACAGGATAATAACCAAAAATAGTGTCGCAAACTGGATTTTTTTCATTGTATTTTCTCCTTCGCATTTTGCTTCGTACACGAGATAACTCTTTACAATCCCAGCGTGCAGGCTAAGTCCAATCGATTGCGCCTGTCTTCACATAGCACAAATTATAGTTTTAAATTAGCCCGGTACAGCACGCTGATTCTTTCGTACAATCTGATTCTCCCTCTCTTTTCCCGAATAACAGCCCGGCCTTGATTGACCTTGCAGAACTGAAAACTGTCTGACTGGGTACAAACCACCATCCACCGGCCAATTTCCACCCGGACCAAACCCACACTTGAGTTAAAACAAAACCAAATTTATAACGGCAAATAGGCATTGCCAGGTTAGCAACCCGCATCACGATTTTGCATTACAATCCCCCCACATGATCTACCTGCTGATTGAATTTATCGACGAACTCGTCTTTGGTGTGCACGAATCCGCCTGGCCGCTCATCCGCGCCGATTTTGGGCTAAACTATGCCCAAATCGGCCTGCTGATGGGCCTGCCAGCCATCATTGCCAGCTTCATTGAGCCATTCCTTGGCATCCTGGGCGATACCTGGAAGCGCCGCGTACTCATCCTGGGTGGTGGGGCGTTTTTCGTACTGGCACTGGTACTCACCGGCCTCAGCCGCTCATTTTTACCACTGCTCTTTGCCACCATCCTGTTTCACCCGGCTTCCGGCGCATTTGTCAGCCTGTCACAGGGTACATTGGTCGATTCGGAACCAGAGCGCGAAGAACTCAACATGGCGCGCTGGACTTTCGCCGGTTCACTCGGCGTCACTCTCGGCCCATTCCTATTGATGGGTGTCCTGGCATTGGGATTTGGCTGGCGACCAGCCTTTTTTATCCTGGCCCTGCTTTCCGCCCTGACGCTTTTCTTCGCCATTCGCCACATTCCCCACGCTGAGAATCCTCACGCCGACTTCCCCAGCGTGGAAGATTTCCTGCAAAATGCAAAAAAAGCCCTGGCACAGCTCCGCAACAAAGCCATCCTGCGCTGGCTGGTGCTACTGGAATTCTCAGACCTGATGCTGGATGTGCTGCTCGGCTACCTGGCACTCTACTTCGTGGATGTAGCCGGATTTGCGCCAGGAACTGCCGGGTGGGCCGTTGCCATCTGGACGGTGGTTGGCCTGTTGGGCGATTTCCTGCTGATCCCACTCGTCAAACGGGTGCGCGGTCTCGACTATCTGCGCATCAGCGTGATCGCCGAACTGATTCTCTTCCCACTCTTTCTTCTTTCTTCTCCCCCCTGGCTGAAGCTGGTACTGGTAGCGCTGCTCGGCCTGTTCAACTCCGGCTGGTACGCCATTCTAAAAGCTAACCTATACGCCGAACTGCCCGGCCAGCCCGGTACCGTCCTGGTGTTAGATAACATCGCAGGTATGTTTGGCAAACTCCTGCCTATGGCCCTCGGCCTGGCCGCCGATGCTTTTGGCCTGAAAGTAGCCATGTGGCTGCTGCTGGCCGGGCCAGTGGCCTTGTTTATTGGACTCCCACGAAAGGCAGTTGCAAGTGGTAAGTGATAAGTGGAAAGAAAACTTACCACCTACCACCTACCACTCTCCACTTTCCACTATGACTTACTCTCTCTACCTCCACATCCCCTTTTGCCGCCATCGCTGCGCATATTGCGACTTTAACACCTATGCCGGGCAGGATGACTCGCTCCCAGCCTATGTCAATGCCCTGTGTAACGAGATCAAAGCTACGGGTAGCTCCATCTCCAGCCGGGAGAGGGTGGGGGACGAGGGGAGCGTTGCAACCATTTTCTTTGGCGGCGGCACGCCCTCGCTGCTAACAGTAACCCACTACCAGGATATTTTCCAGAATATTTTTGAGCACTTCACAGTTTCACCCGAAGCTGAAATCTCGCTGGAAGCCAACCCCGGCACGGTTTCGCCGGAATACTTGAAGAGTTTGCGCAAAATCGGCTTCAACCGCATCAGCTACGGTGTGCAAAGCACCAACCCGCTGGAATTGCGTATGTTGGAGCGTATTCACGGCTATGGGGATGTGGTGGATGCGGTGCGCTGGTCGCGGGCTGCCGGTTTTGAGAATTTGAACCTGGACTTGATCTACGGCCTGCCCGAACAGACCCTGGAAAGCTGGCAGCGTACCGTTAAATTGGTTGTGGGGCTGCGCCCCGAGCATCTCTCCGCTTACGCGCTGACACTGGAGCATGGCACACCCTTTGGCCGCTGGGCCGCCAAAGGGCTTCTCCCCATCCCCGACCCCGACCTGGCCGCCGATATGTACGAGTGGACGATGGATTTCCTGGCAGGCGAGGGCTACGTGCAGTACGAAATTAGCAACTGGGCGCGAGAGAATTCAAAGTTCCAGTGCCGCCACAACCTGCAATACTGGCGCAATCTCAACTACCTCGGCCTGGGCGCGGGCGCACACGGCTATGCTGACGGGGTGCGCTACTCCAACGTACTGCGCATCAAAACCTACATCGACCGGCTCTCGCCCCCGCTTCCGTCTTCCGTCTTTCCTTTATCTCCCGCCGTTGTCAACCATCACCGCAACACTCCCCGCGAAGATATGGCCGAAACCATGATGACCTGCCTGCGCCTGACACTGGAAGGTGTAACCGACGAAACCTTCCGTGCCCGCTTCGGCCTGGGCTTGCTCGATGCCTACCCGCAAGAAATCAAAAAAATGACCAGCCTGGGACTGCTCGAATGGCACCCCCCTGCCCCGGGGGCAAAAACCCTGCGTCTGACCCGTCACGGACGACTGCTCGGCAACCAGGTTTTCATGCAATTTTTGGATTAATCCCATGCGCCCCGATCCCCGCGATGCTTACACCATCCTTGGAATTTCCTCCCGAGCCAGCGCGGAGGAGATCAAAGCCGCCTATCGCCAGCTTGCGCGCAAATATCACCCCGATTTCAACAAATCACCCATCGCCCAGGCCCGAATGCAGGATATCAACTGGGCCTATTCCACGCTCAGCGACCCGGTCAAGCGCCTGCAATATGACCAGGCGCGCCGCCCGGCATCTTCCACACCACGCAGCGGCACACACTACCAGCCAGGGGCGGCCCCACATCCCACACCAGGGTATTCCCGCCCGGCACCCGCGCCAGCAACACAGCGCTCTCCCGGGCAAACTTCTTCGGTTGGAATAGTTCTCATGATTCTTTTCTTGCTGCGGGCTGCCACCACCCTGTGTTCCAATAGCATCAATCAGCAGGTGACGCCGCGCACCATCACCTTCGACCCGGCGCTGATCACCTCGCTGACACCAGTTGCCACTGCGACAGGAGATATTCGCAGCCAGATTACACCAAAAACAAATTACTGGAAACTGATCCAGGAACAATACCCCGATTACAACCTGACCACCCCTCTGGGCCTGAGTTCGGAAGTTTTACACGTTTACCTGCTGGCAAATTACGCGTTGTTGGTAGAAACCCGCACACACGGCATGCTGATTGTCAATACAGCCACGCCATCTCCCTGACTAATACTTGTTCTTTAACTCTTTCACCGGCAAGATAATTTGCCCCTCGTCCGGGTCACCCACGCGGATGATCTCAGCCGGGCGCTTTTCGTGGAGGAACGCCACATACGCGGCAGAAAGGGCATCCAGCGCCTCGGCAGTGTACAGCATCTCGAGGGGGAGCGCCCCTTTCAACAGCTTGTGGCGTGTCAGTTCTTCAAAAAAATCCATCGGGTCGCGGATGGCGAGGCCCTGCTCGTAGAGTAAAAGCTGGCGCTGCAGGCGACCTTCCAGCGTGGAGCTGGGAAGTGGCATCTGCCCGGCGAGAGCGGCAAAACAGGCCTGCGGGTGGGTTTCGATCCAACGGCGTTTGGCTTCCGGCGCAGAATCTGGGTAGAATCCGAGTGATTCCATCCGGCGGTACAGTTCAAATCCCACCTGCACCCAGCCCGAGCTCATCTCACGTTTCGAGGGTGTAGCCGAAACGTTGATACCGCGCTGGCGCAGTTCATACTCGGCCAGGCGCATTTCTGCGGCGCGCCCGGCCTTGCGGATGGGCGTGAGCGTGGGATGGTTATCGCGCACCAGCCCATGGCTGGGGCGCGGCGGTGCATTAACGGCCACCAGCATCTTCTCGTGCGCTGCCAGGAACGAGAGCACATCATCAAGCTCGCCCTCGGCAAGCGCCGTCAGCCGCCCCAAAGCATCCAGCGCGGCATAAGTGAAGGGCTTGCGCCCTCCTGAAGCATCAATTCCGACAAAAGAAGTATCAAAGAACATGGTTTTGCATCGAATCAGGTAGAATTTGGATTCTCGGCACCTTGAGATGCGCTGCACCAGGCCTTCAGGAAAAATTCCGTCAAATACAGTGCAACGCATCATTAACACAATCACTATTAATAACTATAGAGGCAAAGTGCAAATTTCGCAACTAAAAATGAGAAGAATCACCCACCTGGTGCTGCTGCTGGCCGGATTAGGCTGGATTTGGGCCTCTGCCGCGCCTGCCGGGGCCACCACAAGTGGAAAAATCCCCGCACCGCAGGTTGGCTTCCTGGCCCCCGATTTCAGCCTGACTACGCTCGATGGCCGGTCTGTGACCCTGAGCGACTTGCGCGGGCAGGTCGTGCTGGTCAACATCTGGGCCACCTGGTGCCCGCCCTGCCGCGCCGAAATGCCCGCCATCGAAGCCACCTACCGGGCCTACCAAAACCAGGGCTTCGTAGTGCTGGCCGTTAACGCAACCTCTCAGGACAAACAAGCCGACATTCAACCCTTTATGGATGAATTCGGCCTGAGCTTCCCCGTGCCGCTGGATATCGATGGCGCGGTAACACGCGCCTACCACGTCAGCTCACTGCCCACCTCGTTCTTCATCGGGCGCGATGGCATTATCCGCGATATGCTGATCGGCGGGCCGATGGCCGAAGCCCAACTGCGCGCGCGCATCCAAAAACTACTGGCGGAGAAACCCTGATGCTGCCCGTTCTCAACATTGGGCCCCTGGCCCTGCAAACCCCCGGCCTCATGCTGCTGCTGGCCCTGTGGCTCGGACTGTCCCTGGCCGAAAAAACCTGTCACCGGCATGGGCTGAGTGCCGACCGGCTCTACAGCCTCGTTTTTATAGTAATCCTCGCCGCAGGGCTGGGCGCGCGCCTGTTCTACGCTCTTAATAATGCGGAAGCATTCCTTGCCAGCCCACTCGGGCTTTTCTCGCTCAACCCAGATATGCTCGACCCCTTCGGTGGGTTCGCGGCGGGACTCATTTCCGCCCTGGTCATGGGCCGCCGTTATCGCATCCATTTCTGGCCGACACTGGATGCGCTGACGCCCCTTTTCATGCTGCTGACCCTCGGCATTGCCACAGCCCACATCGCCTCTGGCTCGGCCTTTGGCATGGAAACCTCCCTGCCATGGCCTTTCAGCATCCAACTATGGGGCGCAGCCCGCCATCCCACGCAATTTTACGAACTACTGGCAGCTTCCATCATCTATGGGCTGCTCTACCGCAAACTGGCCGATTCACCTGCCCCTGCCGGAACGCTCTTCCTGACATTTTCCGCGCTGGTAGCTGGATCACAACTCTTCATCCTCGGCCTGCGTGGCGATTCCACCCTGCTGCCCGGCGGATTGCGCCTTGAGCAAATCGTCGCCTGGCTGGCACTGGCAGCCATATTCTGGGCTTATGACAAGCTGGTCAAAGCTGCGAAGTAAAATCCCCACGCGTATAACAGTTGCGCACCTGTGGCACAGGATGGCATCTCGCATTACCTTTGGCTGTTGTAATACCCCTCAACCAAAAAATTGACGACAAAAGAAAGTGACTATACGAAGATGGATAAGGTTTTGATCAAAGACTTGCGAGTGGTGGGGATTATCGGGATTTATGATTTTGAGCGCACGACCCCACAAGAGATGGTTTTCAACCTGACTCTGTTTACCGACACACGCAAAGCGGCAGAATCGGATGATATTGCTGATTGTGTGGATTATGAGAAGGTCTCAAACCATGTCAAGGCGCACGCTGAAACGTCGAAACGGTTGACGGTGGAAGCCCTGGCAGAGGATGTTGCCCGGTTATGCCTGGAGACGCCAGGGGTGCGGGGAGTCTGCGTAAAGGTGGAGAAGACCCAGGCGATTGCGTTCACTGCTTCGGTGGGTGTGGAAATTGAGCGGGGTGAGGTGAGTTGATTTAATGGCCAGACGCTGCCAGGGCGGCAGCGTCTCGGGTGGATGTTCGGGTGTGAGATGTGTGCAGGGGGCAATCTGGTTTGGGCGTGGAAAATGTTTGTCCTTTTTTCAAGAAAGAACATTGGCTGTTCAAATTCGTATGGGCGAGATGCTATTTCACCCCACTTTTAGAGTTGGAGGGGTGATGCGCCGCGCGAAATATTATCGAGAAATTCCTGGCGAGTAGCGAGGTTGGCGCGGAAGGCTCCGTGCATGGCCGAGGTGGTCATGCGGGCGTTGTGTTTTTTGACGCCGCGCATCATGGAGCACAGGTGCATGGCTTCGACGACGACGGCAACGCCTTGTGGGTGGAGCAGGTCGCGCAGGAAGTCGGCTATCTGGCGCGTCATGCGCTCCTGGACTTGCAGGCGGCGGGCGTACATGTCGACGATGCGGGGAATTTTGGAGAGGCCGAGCACCCGGCCGTCTGGAATGTAGGCAACGTGAGCGCGCCCAATGAAGGGCAACATGTGATGTTCGCAAAGGCTATAGAATTCGATATCGCGTACGATGACCATTTCATCGTACTGGACTTCGAAGATGGCGTCGTTGACGAGTCGTTCTGTATTGATGTGGTAGCCTGCGAGGAGTTCTCCATACATACGGGCCACGCGGGCGGGGGTTTTTTGCAGGCCTTCTCGTGTGGGGTCTTCGCCAAAAGCGGTGAGCATGCTGAGGATGGATTTTTCGATGGATGGGAAGTTGACGTTTTCTTGCCAATCTGGCTCAAGGATGGCATCGTCGAAGTCGTTTTGACCCATTGGGTTCTCCAAAAAAATAGGCTGGCCGCGGAGGGCCAGCTTATTGTAATGCAAGAGGAGATTTTTAGCGGACAGATGGCTCGATGAGACCGTAGGTGTCATCGCGGCGACGGTAGAGTACGTTGACTGCGCTGGCTTTGGCGTTGTAGAAGATGAAGAAGTTGTCGTGGCCGAGAAGTTTCATTTGTTCGATGGCTTCTTCTTCGGTCATGGGGATGATGTCAAATTTTTTGCGGCGAACGATGACGGGGGCTTCTTCGGTTTCAATTTCTGGCATTGGCTCGATCTCAGGGGCCACTTCGGCGGCTGATTTGCCATCACCGCGCCCGGTCTGGCGCTTGCCTTTGAACCGCACGATCTGGCGATCCATTTTGTCGGCGGCATCATCTACAGATTTACGAATGTCATCCGCGCGTTCTTCGACGCGGAGGAGCAATCCTTTGCCGCGCACGGTCATTTGTGCAACGTAGCGATCGGCAGCGGAGCGGGCCGATTTAAGGTGGGAAAGGTCTACATGGATTTCTTCGATGCTGCTGAGGTGGCGTTCTATCTTTGCTACTTTCTTTTCGACGTATTCCTGGATACGTTCTGTAACGTCGAAATCGTGACCAACTATCTCTAACTTGGTTACCATATGAGCCTCCTTGAGGAACGGATAGTGTGTGTTGCCCGTGAATTGGGCGGTGAAAATGGCTAGATTTTGTCGAGATCGCTATGAGCAAGGGCGCGAGCGAATGAGTAAGCGTAAACTTGCTTGGCTCCGGCTGTTTTCAGGGCAATTGCTGCTTCAGAGACAGTAGCGCCGGTGGTAATTACATCATCGAGGATAAGAACGTTTTTTCCAGCTACAAGATGGGGATCGGCCTGGAATGCGCCTTTGACATTTTCTTTGCGCTGTACAGCGTTGAGCTTAACCTGTGACTGGGTGTGCTTTACGCGCTGGAGGGCATTGGGCTGGCAAATCCAGTTGCCATTCCAAGCCAGGGGACGCGCAATCTCTTCTACTTGATTATAGCCTCGTTCGACCCGGCGTTGTTGGCTTAACGGAATTGGGATGATGATTTCAAAATCCCAACCTGTTTTTTGGAGCGCTGGATACATGATTGTAGCAAGGGTTTCGCCAAGCCAATAGGTGTTTTTGTATTTTAGTCGATGGAGAGCCTGTTGCGCCGGCGGCTTAAAAACAACCCACGACCGCATGATGTCATAATGCGGTCGTGAATTTGTGCACGCACGGCAGATTCCATTATTCGCTTGTGGAAGGCCACAAATCTCACAAAGCGGCTGCGTCAAGGGTGTAAGCGCCTGTTGACAATCATCGCACCAGCGCACGCCCAATTTACCACAGCCTCCGCAAGTGGGTGGGAAGAGGATGTCAATCCCGGCCCACAATAATCGGTATAACCGATATCGCGTTGGGATTTTGTGATTCACCTGGTTGCCCTTACATGTCAATTGCCATGATCTTCAGAATGGCAGGGGTCATTAGTACGATGAAAATCGATGGGAAAATAAAGAAAATCATCGGGAAGAGCATTTTTACAGGGGCCTGGTGAGCCTTTTCTTCGGCGCGCTGGCGGCGGAGCATACGCATTTGTTCGGATTGAATACGTAACACTTTTGCCATACTAACGCCTAGAGATTCGCTTTGGATAACGGCAGCAACAAAGCTAGTCATTTCGCCAATATCAATACGGTCAGCCATTGAACGTAAAGCTTCGCGTCGCAATTTTCCCAACTGGATTTCTCGAATAGCACGAGCAAAAGCCATGGATAACTCGTTTTCCCATTTTTCTGCAACGTTGGACATGGCGGAATCAAAACCCAAGCCCGCTTCCACGCAAATGGTAAGCAGGTCAAGAGCATCTGGCATAGCTTTGCGAACTTCTTCCTGGCGTTTGGTGATTGCGCTGCTCAACCAAAGGTCTGGAAAGAAGTATCCCACGACCAGGCCAATCAGGGCAAACAAAATCGCCTGGGAGACTGGTTTGTGGGAAACAAATACTGAGATGACAAAAGTCCCAATGGCAGCAACTACTGCAACGCCGAACTTGGAAGTCATGAACATTGGGGGATCGATTGATCCAGCTTTTCCGGCAAGTTCAAGTTTGCGAGAAATCTGTTCAAGCTGGTTTTGAGGCGTGAAGCGGGTTGCCATGTCCCCAAAACTTTTCAAGATCGGGATAATGACACGCTCTTGAAAAGGTTGGGACATTTCAATATCTTCAAGTGTGACCGACTCTCCACGCTGTGTAAATTCGCTTAGCCGGGCTTGCAATGGATCATCATCACCCCTGTCCACTCGGCGACCCACATATACCAAGGCTGCCGCGATTCCAATGACTACCACCAGACCAATAATGGCATATACTGACCAATCCATATTACACCTCTATATTGGCAATACCTTGCATAATGGCATAGCCAAATCCAACCATCAAAAGGCTTGCAACCACCGCTGAAACACCGCAAGTAAAGTTGGCAGGGGTAAAAAGTTCTCCCATATATTCTGGGTTAATAAACCACAAAATACCAAATAAAGCAAACGGAATAAATGTAATGATGCCACCCGACAATTGCACCTGGGATGTCATCACTTTCACCTGTCCTTTGATACGAATACGTTCACGAATGGTGAAAGTGATGGAGTCTAGAATATCTGCCAGGGGGCCACCAACTTCGCGTTGCACATTGATGGCTGTGATTACAAAGTCAAGGTCATCACTGGGAATACGGCGTAAAAGGTTGTCCAGGGCTTTATCCATGGGTACGCCAAGCTGCATTTCTTGAACCACACGGCGGAATTCTTCGTTGATTGGGGGAGGCAATTCACGGCTGACTGCTTCAAGAGCTTGCATGGTAGAGTATCCAGCGCGTAAACCATTCACCATCAAGTTAAGCATATCTGGCAACTGACCGTTAAAATTCGTCAGGCGTCGGCCCTGTTGTGTTCGCAGATATGCGATAGGTAGAACAGCACCAACAATTGCCCCAATACCAAAAGAAAGCGGTTGTTGCCCACCTCCAATAAAGCCAGCAAAACCCAACCCAAGCGAGAGGATAACAATCAAGGAGAAAAATTCACCCGGCTTGAACTTCATGTCAGCCTGGGCCAGGCTTTGGGCAACACGTTCACCCAAACTAGATTTTTCAACTCGTTTATTAACCCATTCAGATATTTGTGATTTTTGTTGTCCTTGATCGCCTTTGGGCTTGTCTTCTTCGAGATAGCGCCCCAGGCGGTTCTCAACCAGATTGCGCTCACTGGATGATGATACATAAATCCCAACACCAACCAGGATAACAATGACAACGACGCCTATGACAACATATAGCATAAAATCACCTGTGGTAACAAATTTTATTAGCTCTAGTACCGTCTCCGGTCACCAACACCAAAGACTGAAGATGGCAAATGAATTCCAGCAGCCTCAATCTTGTCCATAAACTTGGGACGCAAGCCGGTTGGGCGCAAACGACCTAAAATTTTGCCATTTTCGATACCGGTCTGCTCAAACACATAAATATCGGTAAGTGTGATGACATCACCCTCCATACCGGTAACCTCGGTAATATTAACAACCTTACGGGTGCCATCTCGCATACGCTCCTGGTGGAGGATCACTTCAACTGCCGAAGAAATCTGTTCGCGAATGGCTCGCACCGGCAAATCCATACCTGCCATTAAACACATTGTTTCCATACGAGACAAAGTATCGCGCGGGCCGTTGGAGTGCGCTGTGGTCATTGAACCATCGTGGCCGGTATTCATAGCCTGAAGCATGTCCAAAGACTCTGCGCCACGGCATTCCCCTACGATGATACGTTCAGGGCGCATACGAAGGGCATTAATCACCAAGTCTCGAATCGTTACTTCACCACGACCTTCAATGTTGGGAGGTCGAGACTCAAGCGGTACAACATGTTCCTGTCGTAGTTGCAATTCAGCAGCATTTTCTATAGTTAAAATGCGCTCATCGCTCGGGATAAAACCCGAGAGAATATTAAGCATGGTGGTTTTCCCAGAGCCTGTACCACCAGAAACAACAATGTTCATACGAGCAATTACACAGGCTTTCAAGAATTCAACAGCCTCAGGGGTAATTGCTCCAAAACCGATCAATTGATCAACTGTAATCGGGGATTTGGAAAATTTACGGATGGTAATTGTAGGACCGCAAAGTGCAATCGGAGGAATGATAGCATTTACGCGGGACCCATCAGGTAAGCGAGCATCAACATACGGGCTGGATTCATCGATACGACGACCCAATGGTGCCACAATACGATCAATAACGCGCATTACATGTTCATTACCATCAAAAGTAACTGGCACACGTACAAGTTTACCTTTACGTTCTACATAAACATTCTTGGGGCCGTTCACCATGATCTCACTGATGGTATCATCTTGCAAGAGAGGTTCAATTGGCCCAAATCCCAAAATTTCAGCAGAAATTTGCTCAAAAAGACGCTGGCGCTCTGGGCGAGATAATACAATGTTCTCTTCGTTTAATATCTGCTCAAAAAGCTCCATAATCGTTCGACGAACTTCGTCCGTCTTGGAAATATCCATAGAAGGATCCAGTTCGATTAAGAGTTTGTTCTGAACCCGTGTTTTTAGGTCAAAATATGTACCTGCTTGCGGAGAAGCACTGGGAGCACTTACTCGCCTGGTTTGCAAAGATGACAAACCGCCCCCTTGGGCACTTTCGCCATGAGAAGAACCAGAGGCAGGCACACCCGTCGGTTGATCAGCCCGGGTTGATTGGCCCTGTTCTATCCGTTTCAAAAGAGACATCTATTACCTCCACATATACCAAAGATAACATTAAACCGCTATTTATTCAATTGGGCGCGGACAGTTTCAGCCACAGCTAAAATGGCACGCCCGACAGGTTGGGTTTTGTTGTCGATCATGAATGGAATCCCTCGATTTACTGCTGGAACAACAATACGCTCATCAAATGGAACTACGCCCACTATCGGCTGCTTCAAGTTCTCACCCACCCTTTCCGGAGCAATCGAGATACGCTTGTCGTAACGATTCATAACAAAACAAATCCGGTCTTTCGGGACTCCAATGGTAGTAAGTAAATCAAGGAACAGGCGCACATTCTTAATTGATGGAATATCCTGTGTGACCAACAAAACTACAATATCCGCTGTATCCAATGCCGCCAAAGTAATATCGTTCAACATGCTGGATGTATCAATCACCACATAAGCATACAATCGACGAAAATAATTTACCAGCTTTGAAAAGCTATCGCCAGATACTTGCTCAGCATGTTCAGGTTTGCTTGGAGCTGCAAGGATGTGCACCCCTGTAGCAGCATGCCTGATAACCACACTTTCTACCACCTCGGGTTCAAGTTCATCTGCTCTGGGAGCAAGGTCCAAGATATTATTTTTCCCTTGCTCATTCATAAAGATCGCAACATCCCCAAATTGAAGATTGCCATCCAGTAAAGCAACCCGCGTATCAGCATTATTCAAAGCAATCGCCAGGTTAACAGCTACGGTGGTAGTACCAACTCCTCCTTTTGGGCTGTAAACCATGATAACTTTCCCATTCTGCAAATTTAGCTTAGAACTCTGCTGAACAGGTGCAGCCACAGGCGTTACAGGTGCAGCCACAACAACTTTCGAGCGCTCAAATCGAGCCATCTCGCCAGCGCGCTGAACAGCAGAAATCAAATCATCTGCCATGGGAGGCTTGGTCAGGAAATCTCTTGCGCCAGCCAGCATGGCTCGACGCATATATCCTGGATCACTTTGAACAGACAAAATCACGATTTGGGCTGCCGGATCGTTTTTCCGGATTGTCTCGGTCGCAGTAATTCCATCCATATCTGGCATGTTGATGTCCATCAAAACAACGTCCGGTTTTAACTCAGTTGTCAACTGGACAGCTTCACGGCCAGAACGCGCAGCACCGACTACCTCAATTTCGGGTTCAAATTGAAGCAACTTCCGAACATTTTCACGGGTTTCAGCAATATCGTCTACTATCAAAACACGAATTTTATCCGCAGCCATCTTTTGAAGCTCCAAAGGATTATGGTACTCAGATTACATAAAATACTTATTGGGGAGGAACAGCAACAGAATCGTTCGGTAATCGAGGATCAAGAGGAGCATCGATACGAGGATTTAGAGCATAAGGCAACTTGGCGGGCACCGGAATAGCATACTGGCTCAATAAATATTGCAAAGTAGCCGCCTCTGTTTCCACACGAGTACCATCATCCGGCGGGCGCAAAGTA
Organism: uncultured Anaerolineae bacterium; assembly: GCA_903822545.1. Lineage (GTDB taxonomy): Bacteria > Chloroflexota > Anaerolineae > Anaerolineales > Villigracilaceae > CAIJPN01. Next base: position 35,483 of record CAIJPN010000004.1, read on the forward strand.
AGGGTCAGTTTCGCATTGCTATAAATCAAATACGCCAGGGTAACAGCATCTTGAGGAGGCACAATCAGGGTTATCAAATCCGGGCGACCAGGGGCAGCATTAACCACTGGTTGTCCTGGTTGGGGCGTGGGCACAGTAGTTGGAGTAGCTTGGGGAGCTAATTCTGCTGTTGCCTGAGTCTCTTCTTCTTCTTCTGCAAGCTTAAAATCACCGATCTTCAAAACCTGAATGTTTTGCAAAATCATCTGGGAAACAAGACGAGGCCGCTGAACCTCATTAGGTAGCACATAAAATGCCTGATTGAGAGTTGGATCCAGTTCGGTGCGACCTTGAACGCCACCTGGAACAACACTTGTCGTTAGCACTGGCAATTGTTCGGGCAGAAAACCGGTGCCGGTAATCACTGCGGTGATATTTGGCAATGTGGACTGGAACGAGGGATCAACATCCACAAATGTTGTTGTTGCAATCACGTCAACATGGTCACCATCACGAATGGCATAAGCAACCGCCGATAAACGTGAAATGGGGATAGAGATCGCGGTCAACCCCGCCGGAATAACCTTTGCAGCCTCAGAACCAGGCTGAAGAATACCAGGCCGTTCAGAGAGCATTTCGCGTGTAATCGGCATCCCTTGCGCTATGGGGTATTTTGCATACATACCAACCAATTCATCTGGGCTTTGAATCAATTGATCATTCAACTGATCAGCCGGAAAAGGCATTGAAGATAAAGCCTCTACCGTAATCTGGCTATCCCTTGGGATTGGCTGCCCAGCGATCACAATTGTAATTGGGGGCGGTGTTGGTGTGGGAGTAGAACCAGCAAGGAAATTACCCCTGAGAAAGAAGAATGCCCCTGCACCCAATACAATGATAACGAGCAGGAACAGTAACAAAATGCGGCTACCACGTCTCATAGAATCCTCCTGAACAAATTCATTTCTATAATAGTGATTATACAGTAAAAAACAAAAAGTTTATACTTGCACCTGCATATGAAAATCAAAAAGTGGCATCTAGTTAGATGCCACTTTTTGATTAACAAAAACCAATCTTACAGCTTGGTATTGATGGTGCCGAAAATTCCATTGACGGTGGTGCCAAGCAGGCCAACGGCCACAATAACAAGAATAGCGATGAATACGAGGATCAATGCGTATTCGACCAAGCCCTGACCCTTTTCCTTAAGAGAGAACAACATGAGAATTCACCTCCTTTCTGTTCGCGGATTCTCCATAATCTGGAGTTATCTAGATTATATAACCAGGCTATAAAAATTACAAGTGGTTATATTTACAAATATGATAGCAACAAAAGGCCGCAAACTGCGGAATCTTATTGCTTTACAGCAGGGACAGCAAAGGAAATGCGAGTGCCCTTGCCAATCACGCTATCCAGTTCAAAATTGCCCCCCACCATTTCAACACGATCGCGAATCAGGTTTAGGCCCAGGCTATTTTTCTGAGCCAGGATTTCGGGGGCAAAGCCTTTGCCGTTATCATCGACAGAAACTTTTACCATGCTTTCTCCAAAATCAACGAGAACTTTTACGAGGTTAGCCTGGCTATGACGAGATGCGTTTCCAAGCAATTCTTGAAGGGCTCGGAAAACCAAAACTTCAATGTAAGATTCCAGGCGGCGCTCCTGTCCTGTGATGTTGATGTTGACATCCAGCCCGGTTTGTTCTTTGAACGTGTCAGCGTAGCGCTTGATGGTGGGAGCAAGCCCAAGATCGTCGAGCATCATGGGGCGCAGTTCAAAGATAAAGTTGCGTACTTTTTGAAGGGTGCCCATGGCAGCAGCTTTCAGGTTAGCAAGTTCTTCCCGGGCGCGGGTTACATCGACATCCATTAAACGGGAGGCGATTTCGGTTTGTAGGATGAAGTTGGAAAGCGCCTGTGCCGGACCATCGTGCATCAGCCTCGATAATCTCTGACGTTCGGATTCTTGAGCCTGGATAACCATTTCCATGTTGGATTTTTCGTTTTTCGGTGCGGGGCCCGTTCCAGCCGCAACAACTTGCGGTTGGTAATCCAGCGCGGTAACGAGTTTTTCTAGCACAGATTTATGCTGGCTGAGGTGGTTCCGATCATTTTGTAGTTTTTCCAGTTGCCCACGCATGACAAGCAAGCGCTGCTGGGCATCCAGGGCTGAGTCATAGGCCATTCTAATTTCTTGGGCGCTGGCAGAACCCTGGGACTGCACTTGTTGTAAATGCGTGGTGATGGCAGCATTGCGCTGGGTAAGTTTGCTGACTTCAACCTGGCTCTGGTCGATCATGAGTGTCACTTCTCTCAAGGAGCGAGTGGCTTCTTCCAGGTCGGTTTTGATATCTTTCCGGGCATCTTCCAGCGGGTTGGCCTGTTCATCCACGAATACCATATTAACTACTCCTGAGTGATGATTTCCTGGTTTAGTTTCACCCAGCCGCGTTTGAGGGCGTATACAACCGCTTGTGTGCGATCTTCTACCCCAAATTTTCGCAGGATGGATGTGATGTGGTTTTTTACAGTCTGGTGACTGATCCCTAGCAGGGAGGCAATTTCTTTGTTGCTCATGCCGCTGACAATACAACTGAGAACTTCCATCTCTCGGCTGGAAAGCGGGTGGAATGGGCTGCCTGGCTCGCTGTATGAGCGCCGGGCGGACTCCAGCTGGCGTTCCATCCACTTTTTAAACTCAGCGAGTATCATGGGTTGTCCGCCCATAACGTAATTCCCAATGGATACCTGGCGGATGGCTTCGCACAAATCTTCAGGTTGGATATCTTTGGTGCAGTAGGCTGATGCACCAGCAATAGCCGCATGGAGTTGTTGTTCTATGTCATCGTATGCTGTCAGGAGGATAACCCGTGTAGGGAGTTTTTCAACGGTAACTTCGTGGGTAACTTGCTGCCCATTTATGCCGGGTAAATTGACATCTACTATGGCTATTTTGGGGGCGGCCCGGCGGATTAATTCCAGCCCATCTTCACCGTTTGATGATTGGCCGATCACTTTAAAATCATCTTCTATCGATAAGGTATCTACTATCCCTTGTCGAAAGAGAGGATGGTCGTCGATTACTACAAGTGTGATATCGCTCATATTTTGCTCAATATTTTTGAGTATAGCACATGAAAGTCGGATAATAAAGTTATTACTTCAATGCGATGTGGATATCCCAATGGTCAGCGAATTCTGGGTACGGTATCGGCCCAGAGGCGCGGAGGGCGGGCCACCCACCAACGGATCCAATAGAGGATGATGAAAAAAACCACAGGTAGGGTCAATAGATTCATCTGCAAACTGCCACCAGGCTGGTATGAGATCAGCCAGAGGCCTGCCCAAACCAGGAGAAGCAGGATGATGGCCAGCCAGCGTCCAAAAGTCTGCCAGCGTTGTTCCATGACGGAGATGATCAGGATGAAGGCTGGCAGGTATATTCCCTGGTTTTCAGGCGAAACCGGCAAGCCGAGCAACGGGGTGGCGACAAGGGTTAATGAAATTGTCCAGTAAAGCCAGTAGATGTGCCGGTTGCGAACTGCGTACCACTCTAACAAAACAACGGCGCCGATAATGCCGATGACAAGTTGGGCAAGCCGGTTGCCCAGGGCCGGGAACCAGGCGGCGAAAACGAGCGGCAGGCTGGGCTGGGCTGTGTTTGTTAAGTTTTGGTAGGCTGCGCGCACAAATTGGAGTGGCCAGGCTGGCAAAACAACCAGCGCTGAAATGGCCAAAAAGATGAAGAGCATTGTGAAGCCTGTCAGAATGCGCCAACGCCGGGCCGATGCGGCCCAAAAGAGTACCAGCAGGATGACAAGGCCAAAGGCTTCTATATTCAAAGCGGCCAGGAGCAGCAGTGCTCCGGCCAGTTCATCCAGGTCAACTTCGGCGGCGCGTAAGGCGCTTAGCAGGATGAGCATCTGGATGGGGAGGGCGCTGGCACGCTGGAAGGCAATGGCTCCTGGCAGCCAGCTGTAGGAAAAGATTACCAGGAGGATGAGGTAGAGCCAGCCCGGTCGCCATTTGCTGAGTTGCAGGGATAAAAAGAGGGTGCCGGCAGTGCTGGCTTGCAGGAAAATCATCCACAGGGCCAGGGCAGCGCGGCGATCTGTGATGGAGGCGATTGGGATGTTGAGCAGGATGAAGTAGAGTGGTTCGGCGTAGCGATATTGCTCTTCGCCGGGGCGGGCGGCGCGATTGTAGATTTCGCGCTGGACATCCAGGGTGTTGATGTCGCTGTAGGGCGAAATTCCTTGTACGATAAAATTTCGGGTGCTTTTCCAGCCGAGTATGAATTTTTCTCCACCCTGGAAGGCTCGAACCAGGTTCATGTTGGCCCAAAACAAGCCGCCCAGCACGGCTACGGCAAAGAAAAAGGTAAATAGCGCGAGTGAAAAAAGCCGGGCGTTTTGTCGCATGGAATTATTTTACCAGACCAAGTTTTTATTGGGCTGTATTTTGAAAATGATGGTTGTTTCTAGAAAATTTAATGCTCACCCGCTGTTGGCCAAATGCGAATGCGAGCCGATATCACCGATAAGCAGTGTCCGAGGCAGGCGTGATGAATGCGTTCTCACTTACCGGGCAACGCTGTTCGTTGGAGATTACTTCAGAGTGTGGTATTTTTTTATTTTTTGGATGGGATTTTGGATTTTTGAACCTTGAAAACAAATTCTATTTCTTCAAAGCCACCAAACCAGTAGCACCAGATCCGCGAGCACAACCAGGGAGACAAAATTAGAAGATAATCAAGCAGGTTTACAACAAACACATAAAATTGAGACACCAAAAGGGAAATTAATGTGACGCAATAAGATTAATTCAGATCGAAAAATGGCATAAAGAAAATCATTCATCCAAATAGGATTCATTTGACTTTCGGATGTGATTTTAAAGAATCGCCGGAAATTTTTCAACACCAAACGTCCAGCCCAGATAGCCGGAAACATAAATGTGTTGGCATAGGTGATTTTTTGGATATCAAAACCGGCATGCTGGACTTTAGTGCTTAATTCATTAGCAGTATAACGACGAACATGGTGACTAATTTCATCCTGAAAACTCCAAAGAAACTGATATGCAGGAACAAATATGACCAACATGCCCCCCGGTTTTAAAACACGGAAGATTTCGCGCAAAGTTTGCTCATCATCCTGCATGTGTTCAAGAATATCGAGAGTGAGAATGACATCAAAACTGGCAAGGCTCAGAGGAAGGTGATAAGCATTTCCGCAAATTAAATTAGTCAGGTTTCTGGCGCGGCAATAGCCCAATGCATCAGCAGAAAAATCAAAGCCAGTGATATTTTTGTAGCCGAGTTTATTCAAGTAGGCAACATTGAATCCAGTACCACAGCCAATATCCATAACACGAGCATTAGTATTCACTCGAAGAATTCTCTGCACCCAATCAAAGATAATTTCTCGGCGAGCTTTATACCACCAATGAGTCGCTTCTACCTGTTGAATATTATCGTAAAGGTTTTTTTCCATGGTTATCTCTGAATATAATGGTTGTACCACATCTGAAACATGAGTAATGTCCATAATGGTTTGCGATTATCTTTTTTGTGTGAAAAATGATCATCCAACAGGCCTTTGATGTAAGCGTAATTGAACAGTCCCTGCCGGGTGACGAATGTTTCGGAAAGCATATCGAGCAGCAGGTTTTTCAGGTCGCCTGTCAGCCAGTAGGCAACCGGCATGTTGAAACCTTTTTTGGAGCGTTGGATGATTTCTTGAGGCAGGCGGCCACGCATGGCTTTTTTAAAGATGAATTTCCCGGTCAGGCCTTTGAGTTTTAAATCAAAAGGTAGGGCATTGGCAAAGCGGACAACTTCGCGGTTGAGCAAGGGCACGCGCACTTCCAAAGAGTTCGCCATGCTGGCGCGGTCTACTTTGTAAAGGATGTCACCTTCGAGGTAGGTGCGCAGATCATTGTAGAGGATGCGGTTGTAGGGCTCTTCGGCATCGCTGGAGCGGGCGTGGTCAAATGACTGGTAGTAGGTTTCGCGCAAGACTGGTTTGATCCAGCTTTGCAGGAGCAAATCTTTTTCTTCATCTACAAAAGAGCCCAACCAGCGCTGGTGACGGGTGAGAAGCGGCACTCCACGCCCGCTTAAAAAGCGCCGGATGCGAAAGTCGAGGCTGATGTTATCAAATGAAACAGATAACATACCCAGTACGTAAGGGGCCACATGGGCGCGCAGCGTCCAGGGGACGATTCTTTCGTAATATTCGATCAGGCGGTGGGCAAGCAGGGTTGGATAGCCCGCGAAAAGCTCATCGCCGCCATCGCCACCCAGCACGACTTTGACTTTTTGATGGGCAAATTGAGAGAGCAGGAAGGTTGGGATGAAAGATGAATCGGCGAAAGGTTCGTCGAGGATATCCGGGATGCCCTGCACCAGTTCCACGGCTTTTTTGGAGGTCAGGGTCATTTCGTTATGCTGGGTGCCAAGGTATTTGGATACGATGCGGGCGTAGCGGGCCTCGTCGAAAGAGTTTTCTTCAAAGCCGATGGTGAAGCTTTCCACTTTTCCAGGGTAGATATCAACCATCATGGCGGCAATCGCGCTCGAGTCGATGCCACCGCTTAGTAGCACGCCCACAGGCACATCACTGACCAGCTCGCGCTGGACGGCACTGTGCAGGGTGTTGTATAGCCCATCGGCATAGTCATGCCAGTTGACGGGGGGACGGCTTTCGGCCTGGCGAAAGCTCAGGGTGTCGTAGGTCCGAACCTGGATGCCTCGAGTGCTATACACCAGGATATGTCCGGCGGCCAGGCGGGCAACATTACGCAAGATTGTGCGCGGGGTGGGAACGTATTCATACGAGAGATATTCATTCAGGGCAATCAGGTCAACATCGCGCTGCACACCCGGGTGGGCCATCACGACCTTCATTTCTGAGCCAAAGACCAGTTGACCATCAGGGAGCAGGGTGTAATAGAGCGGTTTAATGCCCATGCGGTCACGGGCCAGGATCAACTCTTTTTTCTGGCTGTCCCAGATGGCAAAAGCGAAGATGCCGTCCAGGTATTGAACGCAATCGACGCCAAAGTCTTCGTAGAGGTGCAGGATGGTTTCTGTATCAGAGTTGGTGCGGAATTGGTGTCCGCGTTTTTGCAGGTAGCTTTGCAGGTCGCGGTAGTTGTAGATTTCGCCATTGAAAACGATCCAGCTGGTATCGGTTTCGTTGGAGATTGGCTGGCGGCCCCCGGCAAGGTCGATGATGGAGAGTCGGCGCGAACCCAGCCCCGCGCGATCATCCAGAAAAATTCCACCTTCATCGGGGCCGCGATGCAGCATGGATTGATTCATGCCCTCCAGAATGCTGCGCGACAGATTGACTTTTCCATCTACTGCGACAGTACCACAAATTCCACACATAGAAACCGCCTTTTCTTATCCGGCTGATTCGATTTTTCGAAAGAGGAACTGGTTATTGCCAAAACCATGCCCGGTTGGCTCAAAATGCAGCAATTCAAAGCCCAGGTTTTGGTAGAAGCTGATAATGCGCTGAGGTTCCGCCGGTTCATAAGGGTAGCCGCCCAACCAATCGCGCCAATCAACCAGCAAGGACATGCCGCGATATTTTTTATGTTCATGATAGCGCCGGGCCGGGTTACGCAGGTGCAGCAGGTCGATTAGCAGGCCAGAAATGAAAAAAAGCGGGAAGAAAATACCTGTCATCAGCCAGCGTCCTGGCGCGCCGGAACAATACGTGCGTTTGATGATTTTCCAAAGGGCTGAAATCAAGCCCTGGTCGTTGTAAATGGCAATGAACAGCAATCCGCCGGGGCGTAAAACTAGCTGGGCGTTATAAAGCGCCTGCCAGAGCACTCCGGTATGATGCAAAACACCCCAGGCATAGCTGATATCAAATGTACCGAGGGTTTCCAGGTATTGCCTGTCGAGGATGGAACCCTGCTCAATGTTCCAGGAGGCATCTTGCGGGTAGAAGCGGCGCTTCAATTCGCGGGTGCAGGCTACAGACTGGGTATCATAGTCAAACGCATGAACGGATGCACCCATCCGGCGAGCAACAAGACTATGCAGGCCTGAGCCGGAGCCAATATCGAGGAATTTTTTACCGTCAAGGTTGGCCTGGCCCAGGAATTTGCTTAGTGAATTTTGGGCTTCGGTAATGTGCGATTCGGTCAACACATTCAGGAATTCCTGCCAGTTTTTTCCGAATGGGAATCTTTCCTGGGGGTCTGGGTTATTGCTGGTCATATTTTTCACCTTTGGTTATGGGGTTGTGCGCCGATACAGGCAATTGGATCCAATGGTTGTTTCATAAGTATAGTGGTTTGCCAGTTCTTGCGATAGCCAATTGGGAGATTTTTCGCCAACTGTAACTGCCCGGGCTGGCTCTTGCCTGCCAGGTCCGGCGGGCTGGTGATTTATCCGATGGTTTTTGTGCGCTTTTTCAGCAAAAACCATATTACTAAAATAAGTGCCATGCCAGAGGCAATCCAACTCGCGTAAACCGTTGTGATATACACCTGGTCTGAGCAAGGCATTAACAAGAGCATCGGTTTTTCTATTTTTTCGGAATATAACTCAATAATTTGAACGCGCCAGAATTCAAAGTGAAAAAAAAGTTCACCCATGGCAAAAGGCATAGCGCTTACCAAAAGAGTCTTGACCCACTTTTCGCTCGAATTTGCCAATTCATCAATTCCAATCATGGAGAGTATTAGAAAAAATGTGAAAGGCATAATAAGGAATCGCGATGGAACACGTTCAATCCCTATAAGCGGCAGGTGCAACTTATTGAAAATATTATAGACATTACCTAATGATAATAATAAAAATATTCCGGCGGCTTTCAAAAGATAGGATGGAAATGCAACTTTGCCTCGCCTAAATATAACAGCAATAGATATTATGAAAATGATAAGCGAGACGAATCCGATATAAAAGTCATATTCCCACCAACCCCATACCCTGTACTCGCGGAAATCTGTAAAACTATAGGCTCGCAGGGCGGTAAATGCATCGAACAAGTAGATGACTGTAGGGTAACCTTGACCAAATATATCTTTTGATGGGAACCATAATGCGGCAGGCAGCAAACGATTGAGGCCGAGCGTAAAACCAATAAAAATGGATGAAATAATGTTTGGGTACAAAGTCCACTTGAATAATAGCGTCACTATCAAAAACAATGCACAAATAATTGCAATGTGAACTGAGCCATTAAGGAATAATATGCCAAACAATAATGAAATGCCAAGCACCGGCGATTTATTAAAAGATGACCTGTCTTGATGGTTTTCTGTAAACTTGAATAAGAAAATGAAGAAAAACGGGATAAGGAAATAGCCAGCCCACTGGAAATGCCCCATCGCAATTTGTGCAGATATGTGTCCATTAAAGTTGAATAATAACCAAAAGAAAAAGAAAGAAAGAAAGCTTACATTTAACTTTTTTGCTAACAAGAAAGAACCCCAAAAACCAGCCGCATAGAAAAGTGCAACGTGGATAATGATAAAGACACCATTAGATACCCAGGGCAGAAGGATAATATCTGGGGTCAGGATAATTTCAGGGTTTGCAAGAAACTTGTCTGTATTATGGTAAAACGATTCACTCCATTGCCACGGGATGGTACTATTTGTCTGCGCAAAACGCAGCGTATTGAGATAAGCATCCTCTTTTACCCAGTCGTTTGCACTAAGTGATAAATTGCCTGAACTAAAAAAACCGATCCAATAAATAATGCCAATAACAAATAGTGTTAAGAATAAATAAGCTCGAAGCCGAACGTGGGTCGGCGTCTTTGCAGACCCCCAAAAAACAGCATCGATGAGGGATTGTGCCTGTTCAAGAAGGATTTTCATTGCATCTTTTCCAGGTTGGGGATAGTAACATAAAACCTACGGGGCCTTACGCCGGTAAAGTTCATTGGGGCCAATGGTTGTTTCATAAGTGTAGTTATTTTCCAATTCTTGCGCCAGCCAGGTGGGATATTCGTCACCAAGCAGTGTATTGATGGTACCGAGTACGACATAACGTGGGTGTGAGATAAATGCCCTTTCCGGTTGACCCATCAATACCAGGTGAAGCGGCCAGAGAACATCTGCCGACGCACGACGATTGGCAAAATAGTAAGTCTGCGCCTGGTCTGACCACATGAAAATCGTCTCATCTGGAGTGGTGTGGTCGGCAAGATACTGCGCAGTCAACATTGAGTCGACTTTTTCGGGGCCCGAGGTTGTATCGGCCCTGACAAACTGCTCAAGCGTAATCTGCCCGGTAAGATATTGCAGGTAACCGACAAGATAGTCTTTGGAATGGGATGATATTGTGGTTGCCAGCAGCAAAACCGCCAACAACGCGGGCAACCAATTTAATGAGTTGCGTGCTTTGACAACATACTGCTTGATGGCAGAAAGTTCCATCGCTGCCAGGATGGAAACCGGTGGAATGAGCACCAACCCATAATAAAATGCAACCTGGCGTAAAATCCCGGTTCCAATCATGGATACCAAA
>CAIJPN010000005.1 GCA_903822545.1 uncultured Anaerolineae bacterium
CTCGAGCGCCAGCGCACCGGCATCAAAACCCTGAAAGTGGGCTACAACAAAGTTTTCGGCTACTACATCGAGATTTCCGCCGGGCAGGCCGCCAACGCCCCGGCAGATTACATCCGCAAGCAGACGCTGGTCAACGCCGAGCGTTACATCACCCCCGAGATGAAAGAGTACGAGACGCTGGTGCTCAACGCCGAAGAGCGCATCCACGAACTGGAACTGCGCCTGTTCAAGGAAATTTGCGCCACGCTGTCAAAATCGGCCAACCGGATTTTGCTCACCGCCCGGGCGTTGGCCGAGCTGGATAATCTCTCCGCTCTGGCAGAGACCGCCGCGCTGAATGGTTTTGTGCGCCCACAGGTGGTCGAAACTGACGTACTCGACATCCGCGAGGGCCGCCACCCGGTGGTGGAGAAAAGCCTGAAAGGCGAAAGATACGTCCCGAATGACATCTCTTTCGAAATGGGAGAAATTGTCAGGGTCATCACCGGGCCGAACATGTCTGGTAAATCCACCTACCTGCGGCAGGCCGCGCTCATCGCGCTGATGGCGCAGATGGGGTCATTCGTCCCGGCCCAGTCGGCCACAGTCGGCTTGATCGACCGGATTTTCACGCGCATCGGCGCGCAGGATGAAATCCACGCCGGGCAATCGACTTTTATGGTTGAGATGATCGAGGCCGCCAATATCCTGCACCACGCCACACCGCGCTCGCTGCTGATTTTGGATGAAATCGGGCGCGGGACAAGCACCTATGATGGCGTTTCGATTGCCTGGGGCATGGTCGAGTTCATCCACAACCACCCACACCTGCGCGCCAAGACGCTTTTTGCCACACATTACCACGAGCTAACGCAGTTGGCGGATTTACTGCCAGGGGTGAGAAACTACAATGTAGCGGTGACAGAGGCTGAGGGGCGGGTGGTTTTCCTCCACAAGATCATCCCCGGAGGAGCCGATAGAAGCTACGGCATCCACGTGGCCCAGCTGGCGGGGCTCCCCAGGCCGGTCATCCAGCGCGCAAACGAGATCATGTCTGAGTTGGAAAAAACCAGCGGGCGGGCGACCAAAATCAACCCGGTGGCGGCCCAGCAGATTGCGCTTTTCCCCGAAACCAACCCGCTGCTGGACGAGCTAAAAAGCCTGGATATCAACTCGCTCGCGCCCATCGAGGCGCTGAACAAGCTGTTTGAGTGGCAGAAAAAGTATTTGGCGAAGAAGTGACGAGGAGAGATAAGGAGATAAAGAGAGACGAGTTGGCGAAAATTTTCGTCAACTCGTCTCTCTTTATCTCCTGCCTCATCATCTTTCCTATCCCGAAGTCCGCTCGTCCACCTTCTCCATCATCCGGCAGAAAGAGCACTGACCCTCGGCACTGGTGGGCTGCCCACACGTGGGACATGGAAAAAGTTCAGCGCGGATTTGTTCGGGCGGGGCGAATAAACCAGCATCTTTGGCTTCCAGGAATTTGGTGTAGAAAATCAGCTTCGCGCCGGGGCGTTCACTCTCAAGCTGGTTGAGCAGTTCCTTGTAATAAATCGACGTGGAACCGACCGAAAACGGGCATTCCTCGTAAATGTACTCGATGCCGCGCAGCAGGGCATAGGCGGTCATCTCTTTCTCGTAAAAACGGCACAGCGGCTTGACCTTGCGCGCCAGCCCATCACTTTCGGGCAGCACCGGGCTTTGGCGTGGCAGGAAATCCTTGCTCCACGAGAGCGTATTGCCAAACAGCGTGGCGGCTTCGTCGTCCAGGTTGTGGCCGGTCGCCAGCACCGAATAACCCATATCGCGGGCGATGCGGTTCATTTCGTGGCGCTTCGTCACGCCGCAGACCGAGCACGGCCGCGAAAATCCGCGATGGGTTTTCTCGGCAATCACCGGGATGGTGTGTCCATAGGTTTTTTGGATATCCACCACGTGGAGCTTTAGCCCGCGCTCACTGGCGAATTTCTCGGCGAGGCGGTGGGACTCGTCCGAATAGGAAATGCCCTCGTCGATGCCCAAACCGATATACAGGCCATCGGCTTTGTACCCCAGCCTGTGCAGGATATCCCACAGCGAGAGTGAATCCTTCCCGCCAGACACCGCCACCAGGATATTGTCATCGCGCCCGAACATACGATATTTTTTGATAAAACGCTCAGTCTGTTCGGGCAGCCACTCCAAGAAATGCTCTTTGCACAGCGCCAATTTGTGGTGCTGGCGCATATAGACCGTTGCTTTTTCGCCACAGGATTTACATTTCATAATCTACCCGCCAGAAATGACGGCAACCAGCTTAACCACATCGCCATCTTGCAAGATCTCATCTTCCAGGATGAGTTCACCGTTGCGGGTGGCGATCACCCCCTCGGGCAGGATATTGGCTTTTTTAAGCGAATCCAGCAGGGTCATCCCCGGCTTGACATCGATTTCTTGTTTGCGCAGGATCAATTTAACAGGCATGGGAAAGAAAAGCTCCTCGTCTAGGGTCGAGGAGCCATTCTACCATCATTCACAACCGAAATTTTGCCCTACGCAACCGTGAAGGTTGCCGTCCTGGTGTTGATGTCCACCTGAACGGTGCCATGCTCGAACTGGCGTCTCCACACCCCGCTAGAAACCTTCTGGCGCGCGCCCAGGGGTGCGCCCAGCGTCAGCTTGTACTCGGGAATTTCGTAATAATTGGCGTAATTGCTCTTATCGGTGTAAAAGAAGTAAGCGTTATCGCTCACCACCAAAAGGTACAAGCCAAAGGTATAAGCGTGATACGCCCCGTTTTTGTCTCCCTGCACCACATACAAAAGTGGCTTACCCCAACTGTCAACCATGGTGTTGCCGCTCTCAATTTTGTCAACCGGGCGCGGTTGGAGACTCCAGTCCAGGAAAGCGCTTTCGATCATAGCCCCATCCAGATAAGGCTTGAAATCGGTGAAATTCTCAGGGTTGGCGCTAAAAGCCGTCATGTTCGCCCAAATTTTGATGTTCGGAAAAGCTGAACGAACTTCCGAGATGAAAGTTTTTACCGAAAGCTGGTAAGCGGCTTTATCGGCAAATTCCATCGGCGGCTTCCCACCATTCATCCCCATCAGCAGGGTCCAGGAGATATTAGCATTATCCAGGAACAAACCCTGCGCGCCAGTCGGCAGGTGATTGGGGTCAACGCTATTAAACTCACGATTCAGCTTGTTGATGTAATATTTGCGGTAGTCAGCGTTTGCAAAATTCATGCGATACTGGGCCGCGCCACCGCCCGGCTCTTCATAGCGGCTGCCATCGGAGCGGTGCATGAACCAGCCCTCACTGACCGGCAGCCCATCCAGCGTACCTTTCTGGATGATCGCATCGTGGATACGGCACATTTCACCCGTATCCATGGTAATGGTGTTGGAGTGTACAGATATGCTTTTTTGGGCAGAGGTGCTCAGGCTCTTCTGCGCCGCCAGCGATGACAGACCCGCCGGGCCGCTATTTTTGACAATATCGAAGTAAAGCAACGTAAGCCCCTGCCAACCGGCAGCTTTGTAGCGAGAGATTAGCTTCACCAGCAGCGAACGCGAATAGATCAACGCTTCAAACTTCGAGGCGATAGTGGTATCTGGCATGGCGCTGCCCGCAACGAGCGGTTCTTTATAAATGATTGCCTGGCGGATCGCCTGGGCACCAACATTAACGGTTTGTGTTGTCATAATTTCACCCTGTATAAACAATGGTTGAAGGAAAAGAAGAGCAGACAAAATAATTAACCCAAGTTGCTACCTTGATATGTCAAACTGCCTTTTTGCAAGGAGTTCCCTCACCCCGGCCCTCTCCCAAAGGGAGAGGGGGGTAATTCCCTTCCCCCGCCGGGGGAAGGGCCAGGGATGAGGGCGATTGCGC
>CAIJPN010000006.1 GCA_903822545.1 uncultured Anaerolineae bacterium
ATCGCGCCAATTCAGCCAAACGCACCTTCAATCGAATGGATTATCAGCTTTACTGGAAACTCGCCAAGTGGGCTAAGTGGCAAAACCCCCGCAAAAGCGATGCCTGGCGCAAGCAACGCTACTGGCCGCGCAAGCGCAATCGCCTCGACTTTTCGAATGGGGAAATCACCCTTATCAAATATGCAGATACACCAATCCAACGGCATGTAAAGGTACAGGGTAGCAAATCCCCCTTTGACGGGGATTGGGCCTGCTGGATTGACCGGTTAGGAAGAGACCCATCCAAACCCAAACGGGTTGTAACGCTGCTGAAAAGACCAATCTTACGCAGAGAGCATCCAATTATTATCGCACGTAAATGATGTGCATAAATGGTATCTAAAGGTGTAGTAATGAGTGGTGGTTCGGGAGTGGCGGTGGGGTGAGCAATCGCCCCACCGACCATAATTGGCTTGCTTTTTGTGCAATAAAATGGCCTCTACTTTAAATTTGCACTCCCAACAAAACGATTGCCATCAATCCAGTTTTGACCGTCAATACCAAATACGCTCGCAACGGTTACATAGTAACTAAAGCCAATTAACTTTTGTCCGCCTGTTCCCATGGTCATATCTAATTCCGAAGATTTACCTTTTATGCCGTAGCTGTCTAGAATATATTCTATCCAAGACCGAGAAGCCTCTGTAGGTAGACAATCACTACCTGCAAGGCCGGGTATGGCCATACATGTTTCTCCCTCGACGGTCTGATAATCAAAAGAAAAAATCCACCACGCATCCACTCCGCTTATAGTTGTCACAGGCACTTTTGCCAAAACCTTACGGCCTAAAAAATATTCTTCATCTGGATACATGATTCCAGCGAAATTTGCTAGAACCTTTCCACCGATAACAGGCGAATCTGCCGGTTTATTTTGTAGAAAATATGTTAATAATTGCATTCTAAAAAATTCTAAGTCAGGTGTGGCTGCTTGCGAAGGAGTAAAAGTTGGCTTTGGTGTATGCGTTGATGTAGGGAACGGTGTTTTTGTTGGGGATGGCGTAAGATTGTGGGTAGGAATAAGCGTTAGTTGTGGCGATAGAATTACCGGAGCCGCAGTAACAGTTGTCTTGCTTGGTGAACATGATAGTAAAGAGACCGCGATGAGAAAGACCAGGATTATTTTTTTCATAAGTTTCATTTTCGCAAGGGGCAAGCCAACGGTTTGCGTTACTGGGCTTGTGGGCGGGACGCTGACTCGCTCGACAGGCAGAAAAATATTCGGGACGCTGAAACTGCTTGAAAAGCCGCACCGTACCCACAAGTCCGGTGCACCCACACAAGATGGCGGGCCATCATGTATCCCGAAAGAAACCGTCCAGCAGCGTTGGATGAATAAATTATACTCTGGGAAGGCAGGTCTGGAGGCCGTACAACGCATTGGAGACGCGCCTGGTCGCAGTCCCGACGTGCACTGTGGTCGCCGGTCAAATTGATGTATCCAGTGGCGGCGCACCAAATTCGTGGCAACGGCTACGTGGTGGATGCGCTGGAAGCAGCGCTGTGGTGCTTCTGGACGACCGATACCTTTTTCGCCGCGGTGCTGGCTGCCGCGAACCCTTCGGCAGGCTCAGGGCAAGCTCTGGGCGATGATGCCGATACCACCGCCGCGATCTGCGGGCAGGTGGCCGGAGCGTATTACGGACAGCCCCGGGATTCCGGTTCCCTGGCAGGTGAAGCTGTACCTGTGGGATAGGATCGTTGAGTTGGGGGGAAAGCTGGCGGGGTAAGTTGTGCTCGGGGCAATTCCAGGCGCGGTTGCCGTTCTTGCAGGCAAAGAAAATCATCATCTGTCTTTTGGATTTCGATTTGGGCACCTGCAAATAGTGATTTGAATTTCAGGTAGCAGTAAGTTAACCCGAACCTGCTACCCCAGCCCTGCCGCCAGCACCCTGCCCAATCCATCCCCCAGCAACTCTGGGGAAATTTTGACGCCTTTGGCGCGGGTGACAGCAGCCAGGCGCAGGGCATTGAGGTTGCTGGTTTGTTTTTGGGGTTTAAAGGAGCGAGCTTTGTCGCGGAGAATTGTCAGTGTTACTGCTTCAAGATTATCGGATGGAATGGGTAGAGACTGGATGGCACTTTCAGCGGCGGCGAGATGCTCGGGAGTCTGGGTGGCATCGGCCAGTTCTCGTAAAGCCAGGGCGGCGAGGAAAGCCGGGAAACCGGTTGGCGATGCCTGGGAGAGCCAGCCAAAGGCGCGGGCCACCTGTTTGCGGAAGTGGCCGGTGAGGGTGGTGTGTCCGCAGCGGACAAAAGCCAGCAGTGCCGCAGCGGTCAGTTCAACGTCCTCATTCCACGAACCGTCCAGTTTTTGGGTACGGGCCAGTTCGCGCAACGTGGATACTGCATCCACCAGCTCTACTGTTACTTTTGTTCGGCTGGGCTTGGCAGGTTCGGGGGCGGAAACTGCATCCGGAATGGAGAAAGCTGCCTGCTCTTTTAGGCCTCGGCCTCGCAAAAAAGTCGGAATATCCAAATCTTCACTATCTTTGTTTTGGGCAAGACGCCGCATCATACGCGCAGCGGGTTGTGGGGCTGGGGCAGCAGCAAAAAATACTCCTGCCGGGGCGGGCGCGCCAACAAACCCGGAGAGTTCCAGCCCTTCGGGGAGCGGGTGCGAGACGTGGATCAGACGCGATTGGCCGGAGCTGGCAGGGGACTCGCTGTCGATGGCGATGAAGGCGGTGTGCTGGGTCAGCAGGTGGTGTTCGAGCGCCAGGGAGATGATTTCGGCGCGGGTTTCGTGTTCGGGTTTGAGACCCAGCGCAGCTCGTTCGCCCAAGTCATCAACGCGGGCTCGCGCCCACAGCCGCGACAAAAGCGCGGGGTCAGGGGCGGGTGTCAGCGTAGCGCGCATTTCCAGCGGCGCGCCCAGCCGCTCGCCAACGGCGACCAGGGCAACGGGTAGTCCGCTCCCGCCGCGATAGCGGCCAACCACTTCCAGCGCGCATCCGGCATATAAATCGGGCAGCTGCGCCGGGTACAAGTCCCATAAAGCGCCATTTTCAGCACGCAAACTGAGATTGGTCAGCAGCGGGAAGGCAATCCGATCCTGGAAACGCAGGATGGCGTCTTCGATATCTTCATCCAACCCGATAAACTCGGCCTGACCGCGCCCGAGGCGCGCCAACTGCTGGAGAAAGGCGCGGTTGACCGACGGCCCAATGCCAAACATGAACAGCCGCGCCGCGCCCACCTGCCTGCGCACCTGGTCGAGCGCCTGCGCCTCGGCAGATACCGCGCCATCGGTCAGGAAAACCACCAGCCGGGCGCGTTCTGAGTCGTTGCGAAGGGACAGGGCGGATTGCAGCGCCGGGAGGATGTCGGTGCCGCCCCGGCCATCGACCGTTCCCAGGCGTTGATCGGCGCGCTCCACCGCAGCCTGCGTGACCGCTTCGACAGGGTTCAGCCACTCCAGGCGGTCATCGAAAAGCAGGATGGCGAAGGTATCCTGCGGGTTGAGCGAACGCAGGCAGGCGCGTAGGGCGTTTACGGCCTGGCGGATCGGGCCGCCGCTCATCGAGCCGGAACGGTCGAGCACGAAAATATATTCGCGTGGGATGGGCGCGGCGGCGGGGTCGGGCGCGGGCGGCAGGAAGGTCGCCATGAAATAGCCCGCATCGCCGGGCGCCTGCCAGGCCGGGAACTGGATTTGCTCGCCGGGGATGCGCCAGCGCAGGACGAAATCGCGGTTGGGCAGGTGCGCGCCATCCAGCCGGACGCTGAAACGGGTTTCGGAAACGCGGGAGATGATGAGCGGGTGCGAGGGGCTGGCCGGGTCGCCGCACTGGAGGCCGGTTTCGGCTTCCAGTTTGATTTCGACATCCCCCACCTGGGTCGGGTCGAGCGCCAGGGGCGCATCCACCCCGGCGGCTTCCTCTGGGTGGCCGGGACGGTGGTATTTGGGCGTCAGGCCCATCGGGAAGACAAACTCCACCTGCCCGGCGTTGAATTCGAGCCGCTGCTGGTAGCTGGTGACCGCTTCGATGAACTCTCCCGGCTGGATATTGGCCATTTGTAAGGCGAACAGGTTGGGGCGGCGGCCTTCCAGCAGGCTGGCGCGCTGCCCCTGTTGGCGGGCCTGCTCGAACTGCTGGCGTGCCATCTGGATTTCCTGCACACTGGCGCGGATGACCCGCTCCCCGGCGCGCAGTTCAAACGCGGTGACAGCCGCTTCGCCTGGCAGCGGGAACAGGTATTCCAGGTCGGTTTTCTCAGTCAGGGGGTTGCGAAAACGCTGGGTGACGGTGACAGATGCCGCCAATCCGGTGATTTGGGCGTGGATGCTGGTGTGTTCGAGCGGCAGCGGGCTGGCGAGGGCAGTGGTCAGGCGCAAGGTGGCAAAAGTAGGCAGGTCGGTGGTCATGGGTTCCCCTTTCAGGCTGAGAAAATCTCGTTTACGGCTTTGAGCAGTTCGGTCAGCTTTTTGCGCTCACTGGGCGTCAGGCTGGCCGGGACGAGGAGCGTCATCCCGGCGGGCAGGGCGTAATGGGCAAAGGGCTGGCTGGTGGGCAGAAGCGTGGGCGGCGCGGGCGCGTAGATCTGCTCGTAAAGCTCGCGCAAGGCGGATTCATCCAGCCCATGCAACCGGGCGCGGATGTCGTCCAGCTTCAATCCCTGGCGGCGCAGGAGCGGAATGAGTTTCAGGCGCAGCAGGTGGCTTTCCGTGTAGTAAGCATCCCCCCGGTTGCCTTCCGGCGGCGGCAGGATGCCTTGCTGGACGTAAAAGTGGATCGTGCGGCGCGGCAGGCTGGTCTGGTCAGATAGGTCTTGGATGGAGTATTGGGTCATGGGGCGTCCTTGTATTTACATACGTATAATAGCACTGTTATATATAAATGTCAATTACGGGGTAAGAAAATATCCCGGAGCCGCCCTCCGGGATATTTTTGCCAACAAGTTGTTTTAGTTCTCCTTACCAGTGCCTGTGACCTGGCGCGCGTAGTTTTCATCCACGCGCATCCAGCCCAAGGGTTCATGTTCTGGAACGCCTAAATCCATGTATAGCTGCTCTTGAATATCCAAACAATACTCCCAGTCAGCGGCAAAAATTTCTTCTTCTCCGTTGACTGGAAAATACCCCAGCACCAAGCTCGTAGGATGTCCCTGTTTGTCTTTCGCCAAGTCATAAAATCGGAGCGGGCCATCCAACACTCGGTTTTCTGTTTCCATCATATTTTTACGAAGAAGTAACTTCACAATTTCAACGGCGCGGTCATCAAGACCATCTTCAAAAATCAGGATTTTCTCTTTTACTTCGTTAAGATGCGATACTAAGCGAGAATGATAACCTTTCATCATCTGGGACGCAAAAGGAGGCAGATTGGGGGCATGTTCAAAATCATCTTCTGGATTAATGACAACTTGAATCCAAAAACGATGATCCATGTCATGATAAATAAAAGGGTAAAAAAGATTGGCTTCCTGTCCGCATGATTTACATCTAAAGGCAAATAGTTCATCTGTCAGCACTTTTTCACGTAATTCCGGGCTGACGGTTACATTTATACTATCCCAAATTTCGTAGGAACTCTGCTTCTGACAGCGCGGACAGGTAACTTCAATTTCTCTGGATTTTGTCATGGGTTTCCCTTTTCAAGCGCGTTTTATCAGTTCGATGGCCTTCTGGGCCTTTTCACGAACTTCCGGTGATGAATCTTCAAGCAGCGGCTGGAGAGCGGATTCAACTTCTAACCAATGAACTGATTTCCAATCCATTTCTTTTGGGTTGTTGACCTTAGCTCGCAGATTGAAAGCATACAGTCTTCCAGCAGCTTTGGCGCGCGTTTCAGAAGAATCGCTCGACAGGGCTTTTATGATAAATGAGATAGCTGCCGGGTCACAGATTTTATACAACACATCGAAGGCCTCATGACGAATGGTTTTGCGTGGGTCGCAACAGGCAGTTCCTACAATTGGAACTACCTCCCGTGTGCCGATTTGGCCTAACGCAAAGACTGCCATTCTTCGCAAGCGAGGGTCGTCATCATGTAAAGCATTTGCGAGAAATTCCAAAGCCTTTTCTCCATAACCACTCAACGCCCAGGCAGCATAGCCACGTAGTTTTTGATCGTCGCTTTTGAACAAACGTAAAATACCTGGCAGACCACGCTCATCTTTGGTTTTGTGAAAAATGGAAAGTCCGGCCAACTGCGTTCGCCAATCCTTGTCAGACAACACGATCAGCGCGCGGTCATTGAGAAGTTCCCCCATGCTGGCAATTGCGGCCGCCAGATAGGGGGCTGTTTCATCATCAGCACTTGTAAGGGATTCAAAAAGGGCATCGATACTTTCTGGAGATTTAAATTCGCCTAAAAGATTCGCTGACAGTCTCCGGGTTTGCATATCTGGAAAACTTAACGCGCCGATTAAGGCAGGGACTGTTGTTATCCCTATACTCTTTATAGCGAGAGCAGCATCTGCGGCGTAATCCAAATCTGGATGGCTGAATATGCTGATGAGTAACTCTACCGCATCCGCATCCCCACATTCTCGTAGGGCAATGACAATATTTTGTAAACATACGCCAACAGTTGTTAGCGGGAAAAACTGGCGCAAAGCTGCGCCCCCTAATTTTTTTACCGCTTGAACAGTATGCTTGTACAGCAACGGATAAGAATCATTCAGCCAGGTAACCAAAGCCTCGGCAGCCCGTGGATCGCCCAAATCTCCAAGTTGCTTGGCGGCTGCAGCCCGCGCCATTTCGCTGGGGCCATTGTGCAATTGGCGGATTAATTTGTAAATAGGTTCCGAACGTTGAATAGGGAGCATAATTTTATTCTCTTGGAGATGTGGAACCTCTAATCAGGAGAAGTTTCACCTTGTTGTCCGTATCTCCGCCACCACTGGGTATTGACAAAGGACTCCAACTCTTTGATATCGGCATGAAGTCCCAGGCGTGGCAGGCAGACACAGCCATCGCGGTGACAGTAGTAGAGATCATTCCAGATTTCCAGGCGCTGGTTTTGCTGGCTGCGTCGATGCTCATTTACCGCATTCTGTTTTTCGTAGAGAGCGAACGATGTTTTATAAGCTGCCAGCTCTTCCTGGTTACGTGCCAATGCAATGGGGTTGGCTGTTCTCAAAGGAAATGGTGGCTGGGGTTTATGCACTGGATTGTAGTCAGGTTCACTCAGAGTTAAAATTCGAGTCAGCGGAGTGTCAGCAGATTCGCGCGCAATTATCGCTGAGACTTTTTCTAGTTTGTCATCTTTCTTGCAGACCGGGCAATTTATTTCTGATTGAAAATCAATACCGGCAAAAATGTGCTCACCCTGACAGTATGGACACCTGATTTTTGATGACCCTGGCTTTATTTCGATTGCGCCCCCGCAATTTGGGCAAATCAGAGACAGAAAATTCGTCATAAAGTAACTCCCATTGAATTATCCTTTCGCCCCGTATCTCTGCCACCACTGCGCGTTGACGAGGGATTCCATGTCTTTGGCTTCGGCGTACAGTCCCAGGCGCGGCAAGCAAACACAGTCATCGCGGTGGCAGTAGTAGAGTTCATTCCAGATTTCGATGCGCTGCGCTTGGCGCTTTTCTTTGTCCTGGTTGGCAGCCATCCGCTTTTCATAGCGCACCATATCACGCCGATAGGATTCCATCTGCCTGTTCCACTCTTGAAGGTGGGGTTGTGGTTTCTCTTTTCTCCCTTTCGGGCGGGATAATAGCACTGATGAATTTTGCGTTAAGTAACGCGCTGCCATGAAGAGTAAAAACAGGCTAAGTCCTGTCGAAAAAAGGTTGAAGTTGCTGGTGTAGATTTGCAATACAATGATGGCAACCCCAAAAAGCCCCAAGAAAAGGGAAATGAGCACAACTTGAATTCGTTTCCTTCCCGCTTGATTGCTAAAAGCCAGGTTGATAAACAATACCAGGGCAATCAGAAAACCAATAAAAAGAGCAATGTTTAGATAATCACGATTACTCAAGTCATAAGACAGCAACAAAAATGTGAACAACAGGCATGGCGATAAGACTATGCCTAATGCTACATTGAGATGTACCATCGATTCGTTGGGGGCGGTGTTGGAATTACTCGATGATGCTATCTCTGGCTCCGAATCCGGCCAGGCAGGTGGCGTGGGTTTAGGGATGCTTTCAGTATACGGCTGGCTTAAAGTTAGCAATTCTGCCAATTTGGATGGATAAATGGCGCTCTCCTTTACCACAATCGCCGAAACCTTCTCCAACCGGTCATCTTTCTTACAAACCGGGCAAACCGCCAGGCCTTCCATTTGAACCTGGCGCGCCGTTTCGCCGGTCAGGATGTGATCGGTTCCGCAATACGGACACTGAACGCGCGGCATTCCCTTGGGGAAATTGATTTGTCCGCCACAGTTGGGGCAGGTGATGGGCGTAATATCACTCATAAGCTGATGTTATTTGCGATTAAACCTGCGGTTCCATTGGATGTCGATGAAAGATTCCATGTCTTTGGCCGGGGCAGAATCGCCTTCGGCGGGCAGGAAAACGATATCGTCACGGGAGCAGTGGTAGAGTTCCAGCCAGATCGAATTTTTTTCAGATTGCTGCTTTTTCTGTTCTTGAACGAATGCCAACTGTTTGCGATACCGCACCATTTCACGTTGATAAGCATCCTCCGCATCTCGTTTTAGTTCCATTCTTTTTGGGTAATTGTCCTGGTAATTGAACATGCGAACCAAATTCGCTATAAGCGCAGCGGCAACAAACACCAGAAACAGCGCACCCAACAGCCCTACGCACTCAAACAAATTAAATTTTGGAGATTCAAAAAACAAGAAAATCACAAATAATCCAAACCCAAGAAAGAGGGTAATAAGAAAAAACTGCCCAATCAGAAATTTGGCGGTTATTTTGAAGGGCGTCGGATTATCAGGCAATACTGGCCGTTTGGGGGCGGCAGGCATCAAAATCTCTACCGAGGACAAGTCAAGTTGTTCAGCGCGCCCCGTTGTTCGATTTACAGCGCCAGATGGAATAACGCGGGTAACACAGTCTGCCTGTTTGCAGCTCGGGCAACACACGCGGTCTTTTTCGACCGCCTTTGGAGCGACAAACTTGTTGCTACTTGCTTTCTGACTTCTTCGGGGCGAATCTGTTGCCGGATACTCTACATAGGAAGCAGACTTAACGATGTGTTCTGTTCCACAGTACTCGCAACGCATACTTGTAGCATCCGGCTTACGCTGGAGTTGCGCTCCGCAGTTGGGGCAAGTCAGGGTGATGAAATCGCTCATGGTATAAAATACGAAAAAGGATAGGAACAGGTTTTAATCTGGCATGTCAGTTCTGCAAAGGATTTTCCCCACAAGATTGCACCGGCAAATTAAAGCTTGTTGTGCGACAGGCAACAAACAAATGCCAGCCGTGAATGTACAAACTGTGAATGTAGTAAAAGCATTTTTAAATTCCTTTCCCAAACGCAAATTACTCATCCATTATAGCAACATTTTCTGCGTGGATTTCCCATTTCCTGCTATCCTGATTCCAGCATTTATGGCATAATTTTGCCCAACAACCGAATATTGTTACACCAAACGTCGGACAGAATCTTTCCCCAGCCGGAAAGCCAATCTGTCCGACGTTTTAATTTCTGTGCCCA
>CAIJPN010000007.1 GCA_903822545.1 uncultured Anaerolineae bacterium
TCCAGGCGGTGGCCTACCCGGCCCAAACGCCCTACTACTTCTTCCGCGCCCGCTGTGATGGTTCTGGACTGCACAACTTCTCTGAGACATTTGACGAGCATCTGCTTAACGCCTGTCCGTGATTTGTGAGATGGGGCACAAAGTGACATTTGACGTGACAGAAATCCACGGCGTGCCGATGTATAATCATTACTATGACAACCGCGATGAACATCTTTGTTGTCATGCGCCCCGAGGCGGTAGTCGCCTTGTACCTGGTCAGCGTGTGAAAAAACGTTGACCAGTTTTGTTTTTTTATTGCCAACCATCACCCGCTGAGGGGCAGGGTGGTGAACATTCAAGGAGTTACCATGAAACTGAGCAAACTTGCACTCGATATCGCCGAGTCGCCGACATTTGCGCTCAATGAAGAAGCGCGGTTGTTGCGCGAACGCGGCGAGGCTGTCATTCACCTGGGCATCGGCGAGCCCAAAAACAAGACGCCCATGGCGGCCATCCTGTCATCCGCGGCCAAATTGACCAGCGGCGAAGTCAAATACGTTCCGCCCGATGGCCTGCCCTCGCTGAAAAAAGCCATTATCCGCTACACCGAAGACAATTACAACCGCCTGGTCGCACCGGAGAATGTAATTGTGACCAACGGGGCCAAGCAGGCACTCTTCAACATCTTTTACAGCATCCTGAATCCGCAGGATGAAGTGATCGTGCTGACGCCGTATTGGGTTTCGTACCCGGAAATCATCAAAATGTGCTACGGCAAGCCGGTTTTTGTCACCCCCGAAGATGGAACCTTCATTCCTCGTTTTTCCGACATCGAAAAGGCTGTGACCAGCTATACCCGCGCCATCATCGTCAACAGCCCGAACAACCCCTCCGGGGCGGTCTACCCGGCGGAATTAGTCGCCCAGATTGTGGAATTTTGCGAGCGCAAGGGCATTTTCATGATCTGTGACGATATCTATCACAAGCTGGTGTTTGATCGCAAGGAAGCTGCACCCGCGTACCGTTTTACCAATAAGGATGTGGAAAATTCGCACGTTATCGTAGTTAATGGCGTAGCCAAAGTTTATGGCATGACCGGTTTCCGCATCGGCTGGGTAATCGCGCCAAGGCAGCTTGTCAGGGTCATGTCCAATGTGACCGTGCAAACCACTTCCGGGGCGTCGCCGGTGAGTCAGGCTGCAGCAGAAGGTGCGCTCAATGGCCTGCAAAGCGTCGTCGAGGCGCTGAGGCTCCAAATCCAGAATAACCGCGATATTTTGTTGCAGGAAATGAAGACTTTCAACGGCGCACGCCTGATCACGCCGGACGGCACATTCTACGCCATGCCCGACCTGCGCGCTTTTAACGGCAATTCGGTGGAAGTTTCGAAGTTCCTGCTCAAAAAAGCCATGGTGGTGACTGTGCCGGGCAAGGAATTCGGCATGGAAGGGCACATCCGCCTGTCGATTTCGGGCACGGTCAAGGATGTGACCGAGGGTATTGCGCGCATCAAATGGGCGCTCGACCCCACCAGCCCGAATGAGATTTATATTGGCGATAAGAAGATGATCAGGGATTGGCTTTAATTAGACATTAGATATTAGACGTTAGGTATTAGCAGTTAGCAAAACTCTAAAAAATTTGAATTCCTAAAATCTAATGTCTAAAGTCTGACACCTTGAGGAAAATATGAACAACTTACTCAATATCAAAACCCCGGCTGAAGCGATTGCGCAAACTCGCAAGGCTGATTACAACCTGTCCAATCACGGCGTTTCGAACTTGCGCCTGGCATACTGGAACCTGACGATGGAAGCGCTCTACGAAGAAGCGATTTTTCGCAGCGAGGGCGTGACCGGTGTGGGCGGGCCGTTCCTGGTGAACACCGGCAAGCACACAGCACGCTCAGCTAATGATAAATTTGTCGTCCGCGAAACGGATTCTGAAGGCAACGTTTGGTGGGGCGTGTACAACCGTCCGTTTGCGCCCGAGAAATTCGATGCGCTCTACCAGCGCATGCTTGGATTCTTGCAAGGCAAAGATGTCTTCGTGCAGGATGTCTACGGCGGCGCGGATGAAAATTACCGTTTGCCAGTGCGCATTGTCACCGAACTGGCCTGGCACAGCATGTTCGTGCGCAATATGTTTCTCACGCCCCAATCACTGGAAGAGTACAAGCGTTTTGTGCCCGAGTTCACCATCCTGTCCATGCCCGAGTTTAAGGGTGCGCCCACCATGGATAGCACTGCCAGTGAAACCTTTATTTGCCTTTCGTTTGAGAAAAAACTGGCCATCATCGGCAATACGGCCTATGCGGGCGAGATCAAAAAGTCCGTTTTCACCATCTTGAACTACCTGCTGCCGCTGCAAGGCGTCCTTTCGATGCACTGCTCGGCAAATGTGGACCCGGTCAACCCGAACGATGTGGCCTTGTTCTTTGGATTGAGCGGCACCGGCAAAACGACTCTCTCTGCTGACCCAACCCGTCGCCTGATCGGTGACGATGAGCACGGCTGGAGCGATGATGGCGTCTTCAACTTTGAAGGCGGCTGCTACGCCAAAGTGATTGGCCTTTCGGCCTCTGCCGAGCCTGAGATTTACGCCACCACCAAGATGTTTGGCACCATCCTTGAGAACGTGCCCTTCGACCCGATCACACGCTACATCGACCTGGATGATGACACGCTGACAGAGAATACGCGTGCCTCGTACCCGCTCGAATTCATCGCCAACGCCGTCCCTGAGAAAAAAGCCGGACACCCGAAAAACGTCATCCTGTTGACATGCGACGCCTCCGGTGTGATGCCACCCATCGCACGGCTGACTCCCAACCAGGCACTGTATCAGTTCATCAGCGGGTACACATCCAAAATAGCGGGAACCGAAGTCGGTTTGGGCAAAGAGCCCGAGATCACCTTCTCGGCCTGTTTTGGCGGCCCGTTTATGGTGCATCATCCCTATAAATACGCCGAACTTCTCAAGCGCAAGATCGAGCGCTACGGCGTGACCTGCTGGCTGGTGAATACCGGCTGGGTGGGCGGCCCCTATGGGATTGGCAAACGCATCAGCATCCGCCATACGCGCAACCTGCTCAATGCCGCCTTGACCGGCAAACTGTCAGACGTGGAATATTACCAGGACCCCGTTTTTGGTTTTGAAGTCCCCAAAACCTGCCCAGATGTGCCCGAAAGCGTCCTGCAACCCTGGTCAAGCTGGCCGAGCCGCGCCGAGTACGATAGCCGTTACAAGGATTTGGCGATGCGCTTTATCCAGAATTTTGCCAAATTTACTGACGGCACGCCGCAAGAAGTCATCGACGCGGGACCGAAGGTTTAACTCACTCAACAGCCCCCAAACCTGAAAAAAAGTCGGGTTTGGGGGCTGTTATTAACTTTTATGGATTTTCCTCCCGAACTCGTCTCGTTCCTGCGTGCTGCCAGTCACATTACCGTGTTGACTGGCGCGGGCGTTTCGCAAGAAAGCGGCCTGCGCACTTTCCGCGATGCCCAGGTAGGATTGTGGGCGCAATACCGTCCCGAAAACCTGGCAACCCCCGAGGCTTTTCTCAATAACCCCAAATTGGTGTGGGATTGGTATGCTGCTCGGCGCGAACGGGCGGATACCGTTGAACCCAATCCGGGACACTACGCCCTGGCAGAACTCAGCCGCATCATCCCGCGCCTGAGCCTGCTCACCCAAAACGTAGACGGACTCCACGCCCGGGCAGGCAGCCCCAGCGTCATCGAACTGCATGGCAGCATCCGCAAAGTGCGCTGCTTTGATTGTGGTGTTTACGCAGAAACCTGGCAGGATGATGGTCAAAACGTGCCAAAATGCTCCTGTTGCAGCGGATTGCTGCGCCCGGACGTGGTCTGGTTCGGAGAATCGCTCCCCCGTGCGGCGCTGGAATCTGCTGTTGAGGCTGCACGCACCTGCCAGGCATTTTTCTCGATTGGGACATCCGGGCTGGTACAACCTGCCGCTTCACTGGCGCATGCCGCTCGCAATCGCGGCGCAGTGATCGTAGAGATCAACCTCGAGCCGACGCCGCTCACCCCCAAGTGCGATTACGCTTTCCACGGCAAATCTGGCGAAATCCTGCCGGAACTTATTCAGGTAGTGTGGAAAGAACAAACATCTGGATAATTGTAAAAATCAGGGGAATCACCACTGCTGGGTAAATCACAATTAAATTAAAATAATAAACATGATATCAAAATTGACATCATGTTTATTAGAGCATCCAGCTTATCTTACAGACTGGTGTTAATCGTGCCGAAAATTCCGTTGACGGTGGTGCCGAGCAAACCAACGGCCACAATAACGAGAATAGCGATGAAAACGAGAATCAGCGCATACTCA
Organism: uncultured Anaerolineae bacterium; assembly: GCA_903822545.1. GTDB lineage: Bacteria > Chloroflexota > Anaerolineae > Anaerolineales > Villigracilaceae > CAIJPN01. The sequence continues at coordinate 4,345 of CAIJPN010000007.1, forward strand.
ACCAAACCCTGACCTTTTTCTTTCAATGAGAACATCATAGAAGTTCACCTCCTTTCCAGTTGAATGTTTACTAATCTTATTATAATAGATTTGGGAAAAATAGCGCTTACAGAACTGGAAATTCAGAGCTTTTCTAAAAGCTTGATTGTTAATTTTCAAGATCATCATAAAGGATACAAAACGCCATCTGTGCACTGCATTTTAATACAGGAGTAAAAATGAGTGTCGCATCTGTCATCAAACGAAATAATGTAATTCAAAAAGGCAACATTGACGCCGAAGAAACATTGGTTTTTGCGCATGGTTATGGCAGCGATCAGACTGCCTGGCGTTTTATCACCCCTGCCTTTGAGAAAGACTATCGGTTGGTATTGTTCGATCTGGTTGGCTGTGGCCAATCAGATGCGGATGCTTATGACCGAACACGTTACGGGACTTTATTTGACTACGCTACCGATTTGATCCAGGTTTGTGATGCGCTCAACCTCAATCGCGTCACTTTGATTGCGCATTCTGTCAGCGGTATGATTGGTGCGTTGGCGGCCAGGCAACGACCGGATTTGTTCTCTCGCATAATCTTTATTGGCGCATCACCGTGCTATTTGGACGATGGGGAGTATGTCGGCGGTTTTACGCGGGATGGCGTGGCAGGGTTGTTGAATGCCATTGGCGAGAATTACCTTGCATGGGCTTATGGATTTGCGCCTGTGGCGATGAATGCTCCAGATCAGCCATTATTGGCTGGAGAGTTTGCGCGCACCCTGTCTTCTATGCGCCCAGATGTATCCCTTGGTATCGCTAGCACTATATTTTTATCTGATCATCGCCAGGACATTGTTGGATTAGATGTGCCTGTGTTGATCATACAGGCGCACAATGATATTGCTGTTCCTGATCAGGTGGGTGAATATCTTCACAAAGTGTTAAAAAATAGCCAGTTATGCTGGATTTCTACCACTGGTCATTTTCCCCATCTCAGCAATCCGGTTGAAGTGACCAGGGCGATTGCGGACTATATCGAGAAGTTATCGGTTTGATTTGGTTTGTCTTCCTGGGAATTTTTGTAAAACCGCCAGCCGGCTATTTGCGGGCTGGCGGTTTTACGGCATCTGCTGCATCTGGTATTATGCTAAGTCTTGAAGGCTCAGGCTTCCCAATCACTTAGCCTGTCTCGCACTTCGATAATGCGTTCGCGGAGCAGCAGGGCCGCTGTGCCCAAAACGATCAGCAGGATGCCTGTTCCGCCAATCAGGATGACTGTGGATAGCCCCCGGAATACGCTAAAGATAACGGTCACAATCCCAATTACAACGAAAACCATGGGAGCAAAAACCAGGCTGCGCGAGCGTATGACCAGACCGTAAATCAGTACTGCCAATCCCTCGAAAAACAGCGCAATAAAGTAGGAGAGAGATTCGGTGGTAAACATTTGTATGTAGGCGGTGCCCAGTAGCACCAGTTGGGATACCATGCCGGTGATGAATGTGCCAAGGCGGTTGCCGCTGCGTCTTAACAGGTAGTGCATCAGCATTCCCAGCAAGCCCGCGCCAACAGAGTAGTATTGTGCTTCACGAATGCCCGAATCGAATAATATGATCGAGTAGGCTATCAGGTATAAGCTGTTGGCGGGGAACCCCAGCCAGACGTTACGCTGGCGAAAGGCTTCAGCCGCCCAGAGCGTGGCTGTCAACGCTATTGGAATGCTGATGGATATACCGATCAGGCTCAGGGGTGCGGAGAGTGCTGTCAGGGTGGAAAATGCTAAGCCGCTGGCGAGAAAAACCTGCCCCAGGGCGGTTTTTTTGTTTTCTAGCAGGTAAAACCCCAGGGTGTAGTATCCAGCGGTTAACAGGGCGAGCGGCCAGGGCCATTCGTTCAGCTGGATGGTGCGTGTACCCACTATGGTGGCCAATGCAAGTGTTGTGGTGGCTCCATAAACCAGCCTGGGGGTGCGCCGGATCCAGGCTAATGCCAGGCTGGTAGTGGCCAGCCCCATCAAGGCCTGGGCGTTTTGCCAGCCTGTTGCGTTTGGGATGATGGCTAACACGGTGGTATATAGCGCCAGTAATACCCCGGTGAGCTTGGATATGGCATAAGCGGCTTTTTGGCGGGTGATTGTGCGCTGGAAGAAGGTGTCGAGTCCTGCGATGATGATGGTTGGGCCCATCAAGTTCAGTGCCTGGGATTGGCTGCCGCTTTCGCGAAGGATTAGCAGATAGGCGATGCTGTATCCGATGTGAACGAAGTATTCAAAGCGGGCGTTGCGGAAGGTTTCGAGACAGAATAGCCAGGCAATTAGTGCGATATACCAGCCACTCCAGTTATTGGTGTATTGCGGGGCAAGCATGGTGAGGAATGCGCCCAGGATTAATGCGCTGTAGCGCATGGGGTGTGACCATTTTTCGGGGAGTTGCGTGCGCAAGAAGCCGATTCCACTGGTGTAGAAGGCCAGCGCCAGACCGGTTTGGACGGGCAGCCAGGCAGTTTCGGTGCGTTGTATGTATGTGAGCAGGTCGAGTGTGGTTAGTGTTAGTGTAAGGGTGAGTGCGTAAAGAATGAGCGGCTGGCGATAGTTAAGGGTGAGGTAAAGCGCCAGTACGGTGAGCAGAAGCAGGGCGAGAAGGCTTTCCCAATGAGATGAGGCCATAAAGGCGCTGGCAGTTGTCACCAAGGCTATCAGTACGCCGATGATGCGGATTGTTTTTGCCCAGGGGCGGGAAAACAGGCTGCGCTGGAAGCGGGTTTCAATGATGAAGTAGAAGATTGTGAAGATAGCAAAAGCCAGGGCGGATTTGCCCAGCCAGGATGGGGAGAATTCGTGGAGCAGTAGATAGTAGGTGATCCCGGACAGGAAGTAGACGGTGATCTCGAAAATCGGGTTGTGGATGGTTTCAACAACCAGTAGGATGGTCAGGATCAGCAGGTAGATACCCGCCCAGGGAATTGGCCAGACGGTTGGTAGTATGAGCGAACAGAATCCGCTGGAAATAGCCAGGGTGATACCGCTCAGACGATAGGGCACACTCCACCTGGGCTGCTCGGGGCGTTTTTTGAGCAGGGTGTAGCCCAGCAGGTAAAAGGCGCTGGCGACAATTGTCAGGGCTGGGAGCCAGTGTGCGTCGAGCTGGTCGGTTACCAGCAGGCTGGCAAAGATGCTAAATCCGGCAAAGATGTTGGAGATGTAAATAACCCAATTGCTGCGGTAGTAAATGGCCGCGACGAGGTAGAGGAGTGCGAGTAAACCGTACGCCCAAGGATGTGACCACTTTGGATAGTGAGAGAAAATGTGCAATAAGGCTATGATGGCTGATATGCCACTTCCAGCGCGGATGATGTGCCGGTAAAAGCGTTTGGGCCGCCACCAATTGTAGGCCATCTCAATGGCGATGATGATAAACGCCAGCCCGGCGGGCAGTATGACGGTGTTATAAAGTCGGAAATCATTGACGATGAAGGCGTAGCTGATGCTCAGTAACGGGTAGATGCCCAGTTCAAATTTTTCGTTGGTTAGGCTTTCTATAATAAACAGGCTGGACAGCGCCAGCAGGCACCAGCCACTTAACCAGCTATCGAAAACGAACGCCAGGATCACATCAATGGCGGCTAATCCCAGCCCGCTGAAGCGGAAAATGCCGCTCCAGGTGTTGGATGTTTTGGAGCGGATCAAATATCCAGCGGTGAAGTAAGCTATTGCCAGGAGGGTACCCGCCAGGATGCCAAACTCACCCAGCTTTTTGAAATAGCTGAGTGCCAGCAGGGTGGCTGGGGATATCTGGATGGTGAAAAGTAAGGCCACAAATGGCTGGTTGTGGCGGATGGCATAAGCCAGCGCAATCAGCCCGTGCAGGAACAGGATGATTGCGCGTTCTTCGGGCCGGGTGGAGACCAGCAGGTAAACGCTATTAATCGCAATGGAAACCAGCCCATACATGCGCAATGGCCAGCGCCAGCTGTTTTGCAGGTTGAAAGATGGTTTTAGGATCAGGTCAATTATGGCAAACAAAACTGGAATGGCAATGATTTTGTATGCCAGTTTGTTGATCCAGGTGCTCCGGTCGATCAGGTAATAAGCGCTGAAGTAGGCCATCAGCCCGAACCCTATGGCTGAAGTCCACACCCACCAACGGTTTTTTCCAGCCTGGGAGATGCTCATAACTGCGCCTGCTGCCAGCGAAAGCCCACAGCCCAGGCTGGCAGAATCGACGAATCCGAAGATGATTCCGCCAAGCATCAGCATTATCGCTGAAAGATTGAACGGCAGGCTGTATTTGTTCAATTCGCTGTTGGATGTGCGCAGGAACATTTCGCTGGCAATCAGCATGGCAAAACCCCATCCCCAGGCGGCGATGCTATAAACCCAGATGCCGGGATGGTAAGAGATTACGATCAGCCCCTCGATGGGCATTAGCGCGCCAACCGCCAGCCAGGGGAACAGGATAAATTTGAAAAGCGTATCACTGGCTATGTAGAAAAGAAAAGCCAGTAATCCGGTCACCGCCAGGATGATCCAGTCGTGAGATAAGCGGTTGGTCAGGGCAAGCAGCCCGTAGATGAAGGCTGCCGTCAGCAGGATAACCTGGAAACCCTGCAAAACTGCGAAAAACGGGATGATGAAGTCAAATCCCTGCCATTTTTTGAGATAAGCACAGGCCAGGATGCCCGCCAGCGCTGCGATGGAGGCCGCCAGGACATGCAGGATGGCATTTTCGGGATCGAAAATATCCATGCTGTATTGCAGGCTGGCGGCCAGGGCGGTGAACGCCATCAGCGTGAAGAAGCGTGATTTGTATAGCCAGGTGGCCCCGGCCCATACCAACACCATACAACCCAGTGCCACTGTCCAGTAAATGGCGGCAGGCTGGCCCGTTAGTTTGAGAATATCACGCAGCACAAAGGCGTCGATGACAAGCAAGATGGATGCAACAATGAACAGGGTGAAGCTGGTGGGTGGCAGGCGCTTTTTAAACAGGATGGCGGCTGCGCCAAACCCTGCTGTGGTGACGATGAGTGCCGGGAATCGCAGGGTTTCTGACAGGAAGGACAGGATCAGCGCTGCGGCAACCACCATGAATGCGCCCAGGTACAGCGCGATTTTGATGCTGGCTTCTGATGTAAGGGTTTGGAGAAGGGTGGGGCGGGGGGGGGCTGGCTGGGGCGGTCTGGCAGGTGCGGGTGGTGCAATTACTTTGGGAGTGGGGGCTGGAAGCGGGGCGGGTGAGGTATTCCCTGAAGGGGGTGGGGCAGGCGGCAGGGCGGATTTTTCTTCTTCCGGGGGGGCTGGGTGTCCTGTCGCCCTCATCCGTAGTGAAAGGGTTGGTATCTGGTCGAAATCATATTTTCGCGCAATGATTTCGGCCTGTTCTGCGCTGATAATCCCCGCTGTAGCCCAGTTTTTGATTTCCTGGATAAGCGTCCGGCGCGTGTCGGCCCGCAGGCGTGTGGCGCGCTCCTGGATGGCACGATGCGCGGGGTGTTGCAGGGCCTCGATGGCAGCCTTGCGCACATCAGCCGATGGATCACTGGTAGCAATATCTTCCAGCAGGTTTAGGATTGCTACACTGCTAAAAGGGGTCTGCCAAAGCAACTCAATCGCCGATAATCGCTGTTCGGGCAGCGAATTGTGCAGGTCGTTGATGATGAGTTCCAGGATATTTTGCGGGTTGGACATGGTGTTTTGGATGAGGGGATAATAATAAGAGTGAGTGTAACCAAATTACCAGTTTCCGAAAAGCACCTATTTGTCCTATTGTGCGCAAATCTTTGTTGCGCCAGGCCATCAGCCCAGGTAAGTAGCTGTCCAGGGTTCCAGGCTGATGTTCAGGCGGTTGTCAGTGATAACAAATGGGCGTCCATCTAGCAGGGTGCGCACGGCGCGGCCATCGGGCCACAGTGTTTGGGTGGGGATTTGGAGATTGCGCCGCTCGGCGGAAGCATTCAGGATGATGAGCGTTTTCTCATCCCCGAGGGTGCGCGCGAATGCATACGCCCCGGCGGGGTCATCCACCATTAAACGGGCATATTCGCCCCGCCGCATGGATGGCCGCGCCTTGCGGATGGCGATCACTTCTTGCATCCAGGGATGCAGGTCGGCTTTCCATTCGGCGGCATCCCATGGAAAGGCGCGGCGGCTATCGGGGTCTTTGCCGCCTTCCACGCCAACTTCATCGCCGTAGTAGATGCCGGGAGCGCCGGGGTAGGCCAGCACAAACATCCAGGCCAGTTTGAGTTTGTTCAGGTCGCCGCGCACCAGGGTTAGGAAGCGCTCGGTATCGTGTGAATCGAGCGGCACGTACATGGCATAGGCATTTTCGCGTGGATAAGCTTTTAGCACCGCTTCGACCCGGTCAGCGAAGGTGCTGATTTTGCTGTTGTGGGCCAGCAGGTTGTTGAGCGCATCTTTGATCGGGTAGTTCATCACGCCATCGAAGTGAGTCTGGTTGGCCCAGCGCGGGCTGACATCCCACAGTTCGCCAAGCAAGTAAGCATCGCGATTGGCGTGTTTCACCGTTTCGCGGAATTCAGCCCAAAAATCGTCATCGTCGATCTCGTTGGGCACATCCAAACGCCAACCATCTGCGCCGCGTTCGATCCAGTAGCGGGCTACCTCCATAATGTAGCGACGGACTTCTTTGTTGGCTGTGTTGAGTTTGGGCAGGCTTTTGTGTCCCCACCAACCAGAGTAATGCGTGGCTTCGCCCGGGTGATAGGCTTCCAGCGGCATTTTGTGGATGTGGAACCAATCTTTATATGCGGAGTGGTTGCCGTTTTCAAGCACGTCAACAAAAGCGAAGAAGCCGCGCCCAACGTGATTGAAAACACCATCCAGCACAACCTTGATGTTGTTGCTGTGAGCCGTGTCGATTAGCGCCTGGAATTCGCGCATCGTTCCCAGGCGCGGTTCAATTTTGTAGTAATCGCTCGTGTTATAGCGGTGCGTTGATGGGGATGCAAAGATGGGGTTCAGGTACAGCGCGGTGATACCCAGGTCGAGCAGGTAATCCAGCTTTTGAATGATCCCGCGCAGGTCGCCGCCCTGGAAGTCAAACGTTGTGGGCGGGGAGCCCCATTTGGCGATATTCTTGGGGAGTTTGGTGGGGTCGCCGATGGCGAAACGGTCAGGGAAAACCTGATAGAAGATGGAATCTTGTACCCAATAGGGGACGGTCATAATGGCTCGGTAAACTGTGGATTTTTAGCGAAGAATCTTGATCGCTTAAGAATTGTACAGCAAAACCCCGCTTTCCATTGCGGAAAACGGGGCAAAATGTCACTCAATTTGATTGCAAATGTACTATTCTTCGCGGTACATCCACACTGCGGCGCTGCGTGCGGGGATGCTCAGCTTGCAGATGCCACCCTGTACCCTGGCCTCGCGGCTGCCCAGCAGTGTCACCAACTGCTCATCGGGTAGTGAGATGGCCGATGTGGAGAATTTCACATCTTCATCGGTTTCCCCGGCATTCAGCGCGATCACAATGGTTTCGTCGAGATAATAGCGTGCGAAGATATACAACCCACCATCTGCGTACAGGCGATTGTAGGTGCCGCGCCGCAGCGCCGGGTGTTTGTGCCGCAGCGCAATGGCCGCCTTGGCAAAGGCCAGCAAATCCTTATCCCAGGCCGATTCGTCCCACAGGAAGGATTTACGGCAGTCGGGATCATGCCCGCCATTCAGTCCGATTTCGTCACCGTAGTAAATACACGGCGCGCCGGGATAACACATCAGGAACAAGATCGCCATTTCCAGCGAGGCCTTGTCATTGTTGGCGCAGGTCAGGTAACGGGGCGTATCATGGCTGTCGAGCAGATTCAACTGCACATTGACGATGGCGGGCGCGTACCAGCGGCGCACTGTTTCCACCGCCGCAGCGAACTGGGCTGCGTCCATGCCGTGGATCTGGTTTTGGAACCCGCCCGCGCGCCGGGCTTCATCAAAATTGAGATGTTTGCCAGGGAAAAAGTTCAGGCAAGCCACTGTGATTGGGTAATTCATCACGGCATCGAACTGATCGCCTTGCAACCAGCGGTGGGCCTCGTTCCAGATTTCGCCGACGATATAGGCTTCGGGGTTGGCGCTTTTTACACGTGTGCGGAATTCCTGCCAAAACGAATCATCATCGATCTCGCCTGGCACGTCTAGCCGCCAGCCATCAATCCCAAAGCGAATCCAGTATTCGGCTACGGTGAAGATAAACTCGCGCACGGCTGGCGTGCTGGTGTTGAATTTGGGCAGGGCCGGGATATCCCACCAGGCCTTGTAACCGATGGCATTCAGGCTGCCCTTACCGCTGCGCAGATCATTTTCCTGCACTTCCGATGGGTACGCTCCCCAGCGCGCGCGCCAGTTCAGGTGCTCCTCGTTGAAGTGGAACCAGTTCGCATAAGGCGACCCGGCCCCATTCTCCAGCACATGATGGAATTGCCAAAAACCCCGGCTGGCGTGATTGAAAACACCATCCAGCACCACCCGCATCCCACGTTTGTGAGCCAGCATCAGCAAGTTGCGCAGCGCATCGTTCCCGCCCAAAAGCGGGTCGACATTGAAGTAATCATAAGTGTGATAACGGTGATTACTGGCAGAAGCAAAAATCGGGTTCAGGTACAGCGCCGTCACCCCCAGCTCTTGCAGATAATCCAGATGCTCGGCCACCCCATACAGGTCGCCACCCTTAAAGCCAAAAATCGTTGGCTGGCTGTCCCAGGCCTCCAGCTTCAGCCCGGTGCGCTCCAAACGCTCACTTTTTGCAAAACGATCGGGAAAAATCTGGTAAAAAACAGCGTCCTTCACCCATTCTGGCGTGTAAATTTTCATAGTTTCCTCGTCTATCCAGGCTCAGATTCCGCAATTCATATAGGCGTGTATTTATTTTATAACAACATTTCGATTTAGAGTCTCAAATCTCAACCCGGACTCCAAAATCTCCCGATTTTGGGAAATTAACCCGCCCGGATCGTAACGCAGCTATTTTATTTGGAAAATATGGATTTCATGTGGCTGGAGGCTGGGTACCGGCTGGAATCCATCGAAAACGCCGCCTGCTACCGTTAAACTGGCAGCTTTTTCAGTCCCAAACAGGGTTTCCATGCTGAAAGTTCCGTTGCGCAAAACAGCATCACCCAGGCTGAGACCGTATTCACTCACCGGTTTGCCCGTCAGATTCACCAGCACCAACAACAACTCATCCGCATTTCCCCGCAAGATGGCATACACGCCCGGGTTACTGGTTTCCAGCAAGACGACTTCCCCGGTGCGCAGGGCTGCATGAGCCTGCCGGATATTGATCAGTGCGCGATACGTGTTCAGCAGCGAATTTGCATCCCCTTCTTGTAAAGAAACATTTAACTGCGCGTAGTCATTATATAACGATCGCCATGGCCTGCCAAACGTAAAACCAGCATTAACAGAAGCATCCCACTGCATCGGCAGGCGAATATCTTCATCAGGTTTCACGCCTTGCATGCCAATTTCTTCACCGTAGTAGATGAATGGGGTGCCGGGGGCAGTTAGCAGCAGGGCGGCAGCTACTTTGGCCTTTTCCACACTGCCTTTAAAGACACTCATGGCGCGATCCTGGTCGTGGTTGGTAATGAAGGTGCCAAAATCACCGGAGGGCAGGCCAGCCAGGGTAAATTTCACCGCACTGTTAATGGCGCTGTTCGATTCGCCGTTGGCGCTGTTTAAGATGCCGGATGCCAGCTCGAAGCTGAAAACCTGATCGAGTTGCTGCTGGTAGCTTTTGGCAACTGTCGCGCCCGCGCCATATACTTCACCAATGGCATAGGCGTCTGCTTTTTGGGATTTGTAAAAGGTGTAAAACCCTTTGAACCACTCATGGGTGGGTGGGGTATTTTCCAGTTTGTCGCCTTCTTCGATCAGGTGTTTGGCTGCATCGATACGAAAACCATCCACGCCGATGTCTTTGAGCCAGTAGGCGCTGATTTTCTCGATCTGGGCGGTGACAGCGGGGTTTTTGTAGTTCAGGTCGGGCATGCCATACCAGAAATAGGCGTAATAGTATCCGCCATTGCCCTCGCGCCAGTAGTTGTTGGGCTGGTTGTCTGACCAGACGTACCAGTTGCGGTATGTGGATTGCGGGCCGCTGTTGGCATCTAAAAACCAGGGATGTTGGCTGGAGGTGTGGTTGATGACGAAATCGATGATGATGCGCATGTTGCGCTTGTGAGCTTCATCCAGCAGGCGTTTGAAATCATCCATGCTGCCATACTGGCTGTTGACGCCGTAGTAGTTGATGATATCGTAACCGTGATAGCTTGGGGATGGGTTGATGGGCATCAGCCACAGGGCGGTAATGCCCAGGCTTTGGAGATAATCCAGTTTGGCGGTGACTCCGTTGAAGTCGCCGATGCCGTCTGCGTTGGTGTCGTAGAAGGAGCGGACGAATATTTCGTAGAATACGGCGTCGCGCCACCAGCCGTGTGAGGCTGTGTCAGCGTTGGATTCTGGCCCGATGTACGGCGAACCGGTGAAGGGTAGCCGAATCCGCGTGGCGCAGGCTGAAAGGAGCAGGCTGATAAGGGTCAGGATGATGATGGGGTGGGTGAGACGGTTCATTTTTCCCTATTAAAAGATTCTTTCCTCTTTCTTCTTTCCGTTGATGGAAGAAGAAAGAGGAAAGAGGAATGAGATTTTGGTTTTAGCCTTTGACGCCGCCGGTGGTCAGGCCGCCGACGATGTATTTTTGCAGGGCGATGTAGATGAGGGCTACGGGTAAGGCGACGATGACGGCCATGGCGGCGAAGCGGTTCCAGGGGATCATGGTGGCGTATTGGCCGGTCATGTTGTAGAGGGTCATGGAGAGGGTGTAATCCTGGGGTTTGGTGAGGAATAGCCAGGAGAGGGCGAATTCTTGCCAGTGGCCGATGAAGCCCAGGAAGAAGGTGACTGCCAGCTGCGGGATGGCCAGCGGCAAGACGATCTGGAAGAATACCTGGTTGGGGCTGGCTCCGTCGATGGCGGCGGCTTCTTCCAACTCGCGCGGGATGGTGTCGAGGTAGCCTTTTAGATTCCAAACGGCGAAGGGCAGGGCGCCCGCAACCATGGCGATGCCGACGCCGAGCAGTGAGTCGCGCAGGTTGAAGATTAATCCGCCACTGCTGGAGCAGCTCATGAAGGGTTCAATGGCGATGCCCACGCCGCATTGGAAGATGCGGAAGCTGTTCATGAGCAGGTAGAGTGGGGTGGAGAGGCCGACGCCGGGCATGAGCAGGGGGATGAATACCATTACCATCAGCACCTGGCGGGCTTTGAATTTGAAGCGCGAGAAGGCGTAAGCAGCGGTGACGGCAACCAGCAGGGCGACAGCGCCTACGCCAAAGGACAGGAAGAAGCTGTTGCGCAGTAGTTCGATAAAGGAAACCGGGTTGGCGGTGGGGTGATCGAGCACCTGTCCGTAGGCCACGAAGGAGATTTCTTTGGGGATGAGTTGTAGTGTTGATGGCCGGTCGGTGCGAGAACTGAGCGACATGGTGATGACGTACATGATGGGGAACATCACTTCGATGGCGATGACGATGGTCAGGAGTTGGAGGAGGATTTGTCGCCAGAGTGGCAGGTCGCGTCCGCCGACTTCGTTGGATGTGTTGGTGTTGAGGATGCGAACGATGATGTTTTGTTGGGTTTTATTCGCCGTTGTCATGGTTACGCCTCTGAGTAAGATTCTGTTGCGCGGGTAATTCGGTTGGTGATGAGGAACACAGCCAGGGAGACGAAGAAGATGAATACAGAGAAGGCTGCTGCTGCACCAAACAAACGCAGGTTGCGTACCAGGTCGTATGCGAAGGTGACCAGGATTTCGGTGGTACGGGCGGGGCCGCCGCCGCTCATAAAGTAAACGAAGCTGAATAAGTTGAAGGATGTGGTGAAGCCATAGACTGCGGCGGGGATCATGGCTGGACGCAGGAGCGGAACAGTGATGTTCCAGAACTGTTGGGTGTCAGATGCGCCATCGATGGATGCGGCTTCGTACAGGTCTTTAGGGATGCTTTGCAGTGCGCCTGTGGCTACAACTGTCATAAAGGGCCAGCCGAGCCAGAAGTTGGCGATCATCATGGCGTAATAAGCGAGAGGAAGTGGGCCAGTGGGTAAGAGCCACGGGATGGGTGGAGTGTATTCTGTTAACCAGCGCAGCCGAACAGGGTCGGCATTGCCGAAAAAGGCGGTGAACCAGGTCAGGAATTGGTTCATTGCGCCGTATTGTTCATCGAAGATGTTGCGCCAAACAGTGGCAACAACGAGTGGGGGTACAACAACCGGCAGGATGTAGATGGCGCGGTAGATTTTCTTGAGCCACAAGCCTTGTACATTGAGCAGGACAGCGATGAGAACCCCGGCGGGAACGTGAACGATCACATTGGTCAGCGCCCACCAGAAGTTGTAGATGAGAATGCGGAAGAATTCAAAGTTCTGAACCGGTAATCCCCCGGTCAGGATGTCGATATAATTTTTGAAGCCAATGAACTGCAAAGCCGGTGAACTGAGCCCCATGCGCAGGTCTTTGGTCTGGAAATCTGTGAAGGAGATAATCACTTGATAGATGAGAGGATAAAATGTGATTACTGCCATCACGGCAAAAGCGGGGATGAGGTAGAGATACGGCAAGACCGCCCGTCGAAATTTGGCGCCGCGCGTGCTTGCTCCAGCTATTTCCATCGATGCCATGGTTTATCTCCTGAACAGTTTTTTACCATAGTTGGTTTTACGTAAGAGAAAGGCGAACAGGGGTTACCTGTTCGCCTTTTTTGTATTACCAGGGATTACTTCTTGGCGCCTTCGGTGCCTTTGGCAATCCATTCGGCGGGAGCAACGCCCTTTTCGTAAACTTCATCGGTGCCGCAGAAGTTGCCCCAGTACTTGGCCATCTGGGCGTCCTGCGGGCGGACGGTGTTGCCGGAATTGACGGCATCGAGGAAGGACTTGAGCAGAGGATCGGTCACTTCCACATCGGTGCGAGCCGGGATATGGGCAGCGTCGGCCATCATGATCGCCTGGGCAGATTTGCCGGTCAGGTAGAGCGCAACTTCGAGGGCAGCGGCCTGGTTCTTGCTATTGGGGTTGAAGTAGTAGCCATCAACACCGAGCAGCGGGGTGGCAGCGCCAGCGGGGCCAGCGGGCAGCGGGGCTACGCCGAGTTTGTCACCGAGAGCGGCTTTGTAGTCGCCCATCGCCCAGTTACCATTGGTGATGAAAGCCATCTTGCCTTCTTTGAAGGGAGCCAGGCCGTCGCCATCATTCTTGGGCCAGCCATTGGTCTTGGCAATCTGGTACAGGTCATTCAGGTAGGTCATAGCATCAGCCATGCCATTGCCCTGATCGGTGACGAAGTTGAACTTGTCATCGAAGACTTTGCCGCCGAAGCCGCTGAAGAAGCCCCACGAGTGGTAGCAGTTGAAGACGATAACGCCAGGGGTGCCACCTTCCATGAGGGCCTTGAGTTCCTCAGTGGTCTTGGGGGCGCCGTTGGGCAGCATTTCTTTGTTGTACCAGAGTTCCACGGCCTTAAGGGATTCGGGAATACCGTACAGTTTGCCACCAACGCTCATGCCTTCAACGGCGGCCTTGGAATAGCTGCCGAGTTTGCCATCAGCAAGGGTGGTGATGTCAGCAACCAGGCCGGCGCGGGCATCGTCACCGAGTGAGTCATTCGGGGCGACGAACATGTCTGGGCCACCACCGGCAGCAACGTCGGTGCGATATTTGTTGTAAATATCGTTGAACGGAACCTGCAACACATTGATTTTGATGTTGGGCAGGTCGGTTTCAGCCTGTTTGAGCACTTTAGCCAGGGCAGCTTCTTCAGCAGATCCGGTGGCATAAGCGTGCCAGAAGGTTACTTCGCCTTTTGTGGTAGATGCGCCGCCGCCACCACAAGCTGCAAGAGCGAAGGATGCGATCAGCATAAGGCTGACCAGAACTAACAGGGACTTCTTCATCATTTTCTCCTTATATGATTTTGAGAAGCACGCGCTTCTTCATAACAAAAGTAGGGTGATACCAAAATGGGGGAGGTTGAGTTGATGAACACAATGGGGGTTACTTCGCCTCCTTTTGTTCTGCAACCTGGTGTAACGCAATTGATAAGGCTCGCACAACAGCGCCCATACTGGATGATCGTCTGCGCAGGACGGCTGTATTGATTTTAACAGTCTGCGCTGCTGCGGGTAAACTGCGACGGTGAACAATGTCACGAATCGGTTGCAGCAAGAGATCGCCGATTTGGGAAACCCCGCCTCCAACGATGACCATGCGAGGGTTGAAGATGTTGATCAACCCGGCGATGGCGATGCCGAGATAAGTCCCGGCGCGGGCAATGATTTGCTGTGAAACCAGGTCTCCCCGGCGGGCAGCCGCAGCAACATCGCGGGCGCTCAGTTCTTCCACCGGGCCCATGTTAGACAGCAGGGTGCGCTGGCCTTTCATCACGGCTTCACGCGCCTGTCTGGCTATGGCTTTCCCGCCAGCCAGGGCCTCGAGACAACCCGCATTGCCACAATCACACAGGGGGCCATTCTCGTCAATAGTCAGGTGCCCGATTTCACCAGCGGAACCGGTTGCCCCATGATAGATTTGTCCATTTAGCAAGAGCCCCGCGCCGATACCCGAACCGACTTTGATGAATGCCAAATCGCTTTCACCGCGTCCGGCACCGTAAGCCCACTCGCCCAAGACGCCCAGTTCGGCATCGTTATTCAGCGAAATTGGACGGCCCCATTTGCGTTCCAATGCCTGGCGAATGGGGTAGCCATCCCACCCGGGCATGATCGGCGGAGCCAGCACAATGCCCGGCTCACTGACGATCGGGCCGGGAACTCCCAAACCGATGGCCTGGATGCGATCCAGACTCAGGTCATTTTTTTCGATTAACTCAAAGAGCAGCGCTTCGGCCTGGGCCAGGCAGGGTTCAGGCCCCTGGGTAATATCGAATGGGATTTCTACCTCATCCAGTACCTGCGCAGAAAAATCGGCCAGGGCCACAGTCAGGTGTGATGCACCCATATCGATGCCGACAACATAGCCACGCTTGGAATTAATTTCGAGGATAATTGGGGGACGCCCGCTTTGCCCATTGCGCGATTCGGTTTCACGGACAACATCATTTTCCAGCAAGTCATTGACAATGGCGGTCATGGCTGCGCGGCTCAGTTCCATTCGCAATGCCAGTTCCGCACGAGAAATACCGCCAGGCGTGAATCGGATTAAATCCAATACGGCATGTTTGTTAAGGTTCTTAACATTCTGAGAGAATAAAGGCCAGAAAAATTGGCTCAAAGCACGCCATCCTGCCGAAAAATGCGGTATTTACTCCTTTATGATAAACAGACTCTTATTGTTTGTCAAGTCTTCTAACAATGTATCCGCAGTTTGTAACTAAACAAATCTATTTATTTGTCCCGAAATTTGTTTAGACTTCATCATTCTAGCACGCCAGGATTGTGAATTCAAGCACAACCAGGATGAAAAAAGACAGCCACCTTTCGATGTGACTGTCTTTTTTTTGTGAGGGATTGCTAAATTACTTGATGCGCAGTGCTTCCCATCCAGCGTAAGTGGCGGTGTCGCCCAGTTCAGCTTCGATGCGCAGCAGCTGGTTGTATTTGGCAACCCGGTCAGAGCGGGCAGGAGCGCCGGTCTTAATCTGGCCCATGTTGAGCGCCACAGCCAGGTCGGCGATGGTGCTGTCTTCGGTTTCGCCGGAACGGTGAGAGGTGACGGCGCGCCAGCCATTACGGTGGCAGGCTTCCACGGCTTCGATGGTCTCAGTCAGCGAGCCGATCTGGTTCAGTTTGACCAGCAACGCATTGGCCGCATTTTCTTTGATTGCGCGGCGGACACGCTCCGGGTTGGTAACGAGCAGGTCATCGCCGACGATCTGGATTTTGTCGCCCAGCTTCGCCACCATGAGCTTCCAGCTATCCCAATCATCCTGCGCCAGACCGTCTTCGATGGAGACGATCGGGTAATCATTAACCCATTTGGCCCAAAATTCGACCATTTCTGGCCCGCTGAGTTTTTTGCCTTCTTTGCGCAGGTTGTACGTCTTGGTCTCTTCATCGTAAAGCTCAGAAGCAGCCGGATCGAGCGCGATGGCAACATCCAGCCCACGACCAGCTTTGAACCCGGCTTTTTCGATGGCTTCCAGGATGACTTCTACGGCTTCGTTGTTGGCTTTCAGCGCCGGGGCGTAGCCGCCTTCATCACCAACCAGTGTGGCATAACCCTTGGACTTAAGCACGGATTTGAGCGAGTGGTAGATCTCTGCACCCCAGCGCAGGCCTTCGGTGAAGTTGGGCGCACCAAATGGCATGACCATGAATTCCTGGGCATCGGTGGACTGCCAGGCAGTGTGCGCGCCACCGTTGAGAATATTCATCATCGGAACGGGCAGCACGTGGGCATAGACTCCGCCGATATAACGGTAGAGCGGCAGGCTGAGGGAATTCGCCGCAGCTTTTGCCACAGCCAGTGAAACGCCCAGGATGGCGTTCGCACCCAGCTTGGATTTGTTCGGGGTTCCATCCAGCTCTAAAAGCGCAGCATCGATGGCTTTCTGGTCAACGGCATCCCAGCCATACAACGCATCCGAAATATCTTCGTTGACGTTGGCGACAGCTTTGAGTGTGCCTTTGCCCAGGTAGCGTTTTTTATCGCCATCGCGCATCTCCAGGGCTTCGTGAATGCCGGTGGATGCGCCAGACGGTACCGCAGCGCGGCCCCATGAGCCATCAGCCAGCACAACTTCCACTTCCACGGTCGGGTTCCCGCGCGAGTCGAGAATTTCGAGGGCAGAAATGCTTTCAATAGTGGTATCCATGTAGAATCTCCTTGCTTTTGGAATAAGAACTTTTCGTTCTTTTGAGTGTTTTCTTGCACGACAGGCTTTTTGCCTTGGGAAGATTTTCACTTCCTGCCAAGTATAATCCATTTTATTTTCCAACTTATGACCCGACTAGAACTTCCCGAAAACGATATTCGCCCCAATTTATACTATCCGCTGCATGAAACGGCCTTTCACAGGTTTATTGTTTGGCTGGCGCGGCTGGTCTTTCGCCCATTCTTGAAGCTGGACATTCGCGGATTGGAGCACCTGCCCGCCAGTGGCGCAGGCATCGTGGCGGCCAATCACCTGGGCAATTTTGATGTCTTCCCGGTACAACTGGCCCTGCCGCGCATGGTTTTTTACATGGGTAAGGCTGAGTTATTCCAGGTGGGTTTTGTGCATTATGTTTTCCGCAGCCTGGGCGCTTTCCCGGTCTATCGCGGCGAGCGCGACCAATGGGCGTTGGATCATTCACGCGCAATCCTGTCTGCCGGGCAGCTTTTGGCAATGTTCCCCGAAGGAACACGTTCCAAGGGCCGGGGGTTGGGCCTGGCCAAGCCAGGTGCAGCTAAACTGGCGATTGAGATGAATGTGCCGATCATTGTGGTTTCGGTAGATGGAATCGAGCATTTCTTTAAACGATTGCCGCGTTCCACAAAAGTGACTGTGACTATCTCCCCGCCGCTTTATCCCACCAAAAACGACAGCCCGCTGTCACTTACCGATAAAATTATGTTCACCATGGCTGCCAGTTTACCCCCCAACCTGCGCGGGATCTATGCCGAACTGCCCAAAGGTTTTGAGGACAGCGCCGGGGGTTGACCTGTTTTTAAATAACCCAAGTTGCTACCTTGATATGTCAAACTGCCTTTTTGCAAGGAGTTCCCTCACCCCGGCCCTCTCCCAAAGGGAGAGGGGGTAATTCCCTTCCCCCGCCGGGGGAAGGGCCAGGGATGAGGGCGATTGCGCCAAAGGTAGCAACTTGAGTTAAATACCTTTTTGCAGGCGAGTCCACATACGTTACAATCAGGGGAAATGCCACGGTAGGCTCGGATACCAGAATCAATGACCTTATCAAATACTGTTCCATCCATGCCGGATTTGCCACTCGACCAGATATTGCGGGGCGATTGTATTGAGATTCTCAATTCCCTGCCCGCAAACTCTGCGGACCTGGTGTTTGCCGACCCACCCTATAACCTGCAACTCCAAAACGAGCTTTATCGCCCCAACCAGACCAAAGTTGATGCAGTAACCGATGGTTGGGACAAATTTGGTAGTTTTGCCGAGTATGACGATTTCACCCGCCAGTGGCTCTCGGCCTGCCGCCGCGTGCTCAAAGATACTGGCACGCTGTGGGTTATTGGTTCATATCATAACATTTATCGTGTCGGCACGATTTTGCAAGATCTGGGATACTGGATCCTGAACGATATAATCTGGATTAAAACCAACCCAATGCCTAATTTCCGTGGGGTGCGATTCACCAATGCCCATGAGACACTCATCTGGGCGCAAAAAAAGCAGGGCGCAAAGTACACTTTCAACCATCACACCATGAAGTCGCTCAACGATGACCTGCAAATGCGTTCCGATTGGACTCTGCCCATTTGCTCGGGTGGCGAAAGAGTCAGGGTCAACGGCGAAAAAGGCCATGCCACGCAAAAACCCGAAGGGCTGTTGTATCGCATCGTTTTGTCGAGCAGCAATCCGGGGGACGTTGTGCTCGATCCGTTTTTCGGGTCAGGCACGACCGGGGCGGTGGCAAAAAAGCTGCGGCGCAGGTGGATCGGAATCGAGCGGGATGAAAAATATATCCAACTGGCGCAGGATCGTATCTCTCGCGTGGAACCAGTCCCCGATTCCGCCCTGGGATCTGCCGACCCGCGCAAACAGCCGCGCCTGCCCTTTGGGGCGCTGCTCGAAGCTGGCCTGCTCCAGCCGGGACAAACCCTGTGGTTTGCGAAAGACTCTTCGGTGCAGGCTGTTGTGCTGGTTGACGGGAAAATCCGCTGCGGCGAATCTGTCAACTCCATCCACGGTATGGCAAAAAGCCTGTCGGGCGCACCTGCCAACGGCTGGGACTGGTGGCTGTACGAGGACGAATACGGCCAGAAAGCGCCTCTTGACCAATTGCGCCAGATTTTACGTACCCGTAACGCACATTTATAGTTTTGCGTTACGATTTCCAAGGACAGAATGCAACGATCATCCATCACTGCACGAAGATTTCTTTTCGGGGGATTTGCGCTGGTATTTATCTCGCTTTTGCTCTCCGGTTGGGTGATGCAGCCATCCGCCGGGCCGGCGTTTTCGGCTAACAAAGGCGAAACGCCTGAGCCAACTGAATCCCGGGAACCAATCCCTACCTCCATTGCCGCAAACCTGGACAAACCCGTGCTACCCGAAAACCCGACCCTTGCCGATAAAGGCGCGCAGGTGTTCTGGTGGTATTGCATGGCATGTCATGGCAATAAGGGCCAGGGCCTGACCGATGAATGGCGAGAATCCGCCTTTGGCGAAGATATGAACTGCTGGGTTTCGCGTTGCCATGCCAGCAACCACCCGCCAGAAGGTTTCGAGTTCCCGCGCCAGGTGCCGCAGGTGATTGGCGCGAACACACTGCGCCGATTCACCACGGCCGCCGATTTGAAGGAATATCTTAAAGCCACCATGCCCTGGTGGGCCCCTGGCTTGCTGACGGAAGATGAATCCTGGCAGTTGACGGCCTTTTTGCTGCGAGAGAATGGATCACTGCTGCCAGGAGATGATTTTGACCCACAAAATGCTGCCAGCGTGCCAGTACACCTGCTGGTAAAATCCAAAAGCGCCGATACCGGTTTTGCTTACATCCTGGCAGGCGCGCTTGGGTTGGCAATCTTGACGATTTTGGCGGGAAACTCCCTGAAAGGTGAACCTGTGACTGAGTCCCCACGAACCGGGCCGCGCCCCAGCTTTTTCCACCATCTCCACCCACCCACCATCCCGCTGCCACAGGCACGCTGGCGTTACACCCTCGGCGCAGGCGGGCTGGCGGTTTTCCTGTCTGTGGTACTGGTTATCACCGGCGTCCTGGAGATGTTTTTCTACATTCCCACGCCAGATCAGGCCGGCATGTCCATTCAGACCATCACCTTTGAAGTGCCGTTTGGCGCCCTGGTGCGCGGGATCCACTTTTGGGCGGCGCAGGCACTGGTGGTGGTGTTGGTTATCCACCTTGTGCGCGTGATCTTCACTGGCGCATTCGTCCCGCCGCGTCGTTTCAACTACATTTTGGGAATCATTCTGCTGGTGCTGACCCTGCTAATGAACTTCACTGGCTACGTTCTGCGTTGGGATGAAGGCATCCGCTGGGCGCTGGTTGTGGGCACCAACCTGTTGAATACTATCCCGCTGGTGGGAGAGCAAATCTATGGATTTGTGGTAGGTGGGGCTTCCCCAGGGCTCGCCACGCTGACACGGTTTTACGCCTGGCACATCTTTGGCCTGACCCTGGCAATTGCCTTCCTGATTGGATGGCACATCTTCCGCGTGCGGCGCGATGGCGGCATTGCTGCACCCATCCCGGAGCTGCGCCCCGACCCAAGCCGGATCACCCGCTTTGAGTTGGTACGCCGCGAAGTGCTGGCGATGTTGCTCGCCACCTTTGCCTTGATCCTGGCCGGATTATTCCTCCCGGCCCCACTTTCCGCCCCAATTTTCGATGCCAGCGCTGGCGCTCCACTGCAAGATGTGCGCGCACCCTGGTTCTTCCTGTGGGTGCAGCAACTTCTCCGCTTTGGCGATGCCTTCTGGCTGGGAGTCTTCGTTCCGCTGGCACTGGTGGCCGTTTTCGTGGCCATTCCTTATCTTTTCCCGCGCATCCCTGAAGAACAAAAGGGACGCTGGTTCCCGCGTGCCGGGCTGGCTGCCCAGATTATCACTGCTGTCGCCATCCTGGGCTGGCTGGCGCTGACTATTTTGGAGTTATTGCGATAATGCCGAATCTTTCTCGCCGTGACGTTTTAAAATTGGCTTCTAATGGGCTGCTCGGCTTGAGCGGATTGCTCGGACTGGGGGCATTGTTCCGTTTTTTGAGCTACCAACCCGCCCCGCCGCCGCCCAAACGATTCGAAGTGGGTGACCAGTCGCTGTATCTCCCCAACTCGCGGACGGTAATCACCGCCATTCCGGCGGTTCTAATTCGTATCGACCAGGATTTCACCGCTTTCAGCCTGGTTTGCACTCACCTGGGCTGCACAGTGGAATTAAAACCGGGCGAGTTCACCTGTCCATGTCACGGGTCACGGTATGACCTGCACACGGGCGCAGTCAAACAAGGCCCGGCCAGCAAAGCGCTCCAACCGCTCAAAGTCGAAGTTGAAGCGAGTGGGTTGGTGGTGATATTTAAGGGGTAGGCTGGCGTTTTTCCAGCAAGTGATACTCTGCCAGCTTGCGATCAGTGTACAGCGTAAAATCCGCCCCGGCGTTCTTGAAAAACGCCTCGATGTAGTCGTGTGAATGATCGTTTGGGTGAACCAGCATCACGGTGCGGGCTTTCTGGTTGATGCCCGGATTTTGCATATCATCATACACATACTTATAATTGCGGAAAACGGTATCCGTGTTGTGGCATTCGCTAAAATCCAGGAAAAACCGTTCGATATTTTTTTCCTTGCCGAGCGCGTGCGCTTCCAGGTTATATTTCACAGCCAGCTGGCGGTTGATCGTTCCAACCACTTTCAATACGATATATTTCCCATTATCTGAAACATTAATTGAATAAGACATGGTTCACTCCATTGTGCAACATAGTAGGGCGGGTTTGGATAGAAAAGGCCCGCCCTATATTTCATAATCGAAATTAATACACGCAGATGACAGCTTTATTGTACACAATTAAAGCTGGTTTCAACTCAGTTTTAAGAAATTTTGCCTGTATACTAAGATTATGACCGCAATTTCCGTTTCCAATTTGCAAAAAACCTTCCAGACCAAGCGCAAAGCTGCCGGGTTAGGCGGCAGTGTACGCGCGCTCTTCCAGCCGGAGTACGCCACCGTCGAAGCGGTGCGCGGCCTGTCGTTCGAGATGGAGCAGGGCGAACTACTCGGGTTCATCGGCCCAAATGGGGCCGGGAAATCCACCACCATCAAAATCCTTACCGGAATTCTCCACCCGAATGGTGGCCAGGCCAGTGTGCTGGGTTTCACCCCCTGGAAAGAACGCCAGAAACTGGCCTTCCAGATTGGCACCGTTTTTGGGCAGCGCCCGCAGCTCTGGTATCACCTGCCCGCCATCGACACCTTCACCCTGTTTGGAAAAATCTATGAACTGGATGATGCTTTCACCAAAAAGCGCATCGCTTTTCTTACCGAAGCCTTTGAGATCGGAGATTTGCTCGAAACCCCCGTGCGTAAGCTCTCGCTCGGGCAGCGGATGCGCTGCGAGGTGGCTGCATCACTGCTCCACAAGCCGAAGCTGCTCCTGCTCGACGAGCCTTCCATCGGGCTGGATGTGGTCGCCAAACAACATATCCGTGATGCCATTCGCACCATGAGCGCGGAAGAAGGTGTGGGCGTGCTGCTCACATCCCATGATGCCAGTGATCTCGAAGCCTTGTGTCACCGCGTCATCATCGTCAATCACGGCCAGATTGTCTACCAGGATAAGGTTTCCAACCTGAAACGCAAATTCCTGACCCGCAAACTGGTGGAAGTGCGCTACGCCGAAGAAGTCGCCAAAAACTTTGCGCTGGAAGGCATGGAAACGCTCAAAACCGGCCGCTACGGTGTCAAGCTGACCTTTGACACGCGCCAAACCCCCGCCGACGCCGTCCTTTCGCGCCTATCCTCCGCCGGGACGCTGGTGGATATCACCATTTCTGACCCGCCGCTGGAAGAAGTGATTGCGATGATTTATGAACAAGCGCGGGAGGAAAAATGAAAGAACTTTTTTCCCTCACCCCCACCCCTCTCCCGGCGGGAGAGGGGCTTTTGGACAATGATTTCATAAGTCCCCTCCCCATCGGGGGAGGGCGGAGGGTGAGGGTTGAATACCAATGAAAAAATACTGGCATCTCTTCAAAGTCCAACTTATAAACAGCCTCGCCTACCCCGGTGAGTTGATCGGGCGCAGCCTGGTCATCTTCCCGTTTATGTGGATTTTCTACCAGCTCTGGAAAGTCACCTTCGCCGCCAACGGCTCGACCGAGATCAACGGCCTGACCTTCCCGATGACGCTCTGGTACCTGATGATAGCCGAAACCATCGAACTCAGCCGCCCGCGCCTGGCCAACACCATCTCGGAGGCCGTCAAAGATGGATCCATCGCTTACACCCTTAACAAGCCCTACAATTTTCTCCTCTACCACTTTAGCACATCCATGGGCGAGACGATTTTCCGCGCGCTGGTAAACGCGCTATTGGGCAGTGCCCTGGTCTGGTGGCTGGTCGGCGCCCCGCCCAGCCTGCTCGGATGGCCGCTGACCCTCCTGACCATGCTCGGCGCGTGGACGCTCAACTTCTGCCTCAGCGCTTTCATTGGTCTGGCTGCTTTTATCGTAGAAGATACATCTGCCTTCCAATGGATTTACCAGAAAATGGCCTTCATCCTGGGCGGATTGCTCATCCCGCTCGATTTCTACCCCGAATGGCTCCAGGCCATCGCCAAAGCCCTGCCTTTTGCCTCCATGACCTACGGCCCCGCCCGCCTGTTCGTCAGCCCCACCATCCCGGCCTTTCTCTCCACCCTCGCCATGCAAGCCATCTGGATTCTGGTACTGGCCATCCTCCTCACCATCACCTACCGCCGCAACATCAGCCACCTCGCCCTCAACGGCGGCTGACCCTCTTTTTATCTTTCCTCCTTTACAATTATCCACACCCACCTCATGTCATCAATCAAATTCATCCTCGCCATCTGGAAAACCAACCTGCAAGCGGCCATGGAATATCGCGCATCTTTCCTGACCCAGACCATTGGCATGATGCTCAACAACACCATGTACTTCATCATCTGGGTAGTGTTCTTCGACCGTTTCAAAGATGTGCGCGGATGGGGCCTTAGCGATATGTACGTTACCTTCGGGGTCAGCGCCAGCGCTTTTGGATTGGTCGCCCTGTTTTTCGGCAACGCCTTCAACCTGGGCGACATTATCACCAAAGGCCGCCTCGACTATTACCTGTCGCTGCCGCGTCCGGTGCTAATGCACGCCCTCGCCAGCCGATCCGTTTCCAGCGGCATGGGCGATTTCCTTTACGGCATCCTGAGCTTCATCGCATCCGGCATCTTCACCTGGGATGCTATGCTGCGCTTTTCCCTCGCGACTCTATCAGGTGCGGTGGTTTTCGCCTCGTTTCTCATCATTGTCCAATCCCTGGCATTTTGGATTGGCAACTCTTCCAACCTGAGCGGCCTGGCCACCAACGCCATGATCACCTTCGCCATCTACCCTATCACGATCTTCGATAACAGCGCCAAAATCATTCTTTTCACCATCATCCCCGCCGCCCTGATGGGAGCCGTCCCGGCATCCTTTGCGCGCGCCTTCACCTGGCAGACACTGGCCCAACTGCTCCTGGGAGCCAGCCTGCTGCTGATTATCGCTGTCAACATCTTCCACACCGGCCTAAAGCTTTACGAAAGCGGTAGCGCCATTCAAACCGAGATATAAAATGCCCCACACCCCTGAAAAAATCGAAACCTATTTAGCCCGCCCCGGGCAAATTGCCCGTCTCGCCACCGTTTCCCCAGCCGGACAGCCACACGTCGTCCCAGTCTGGTACCTGTGGGAAAACGGCATACTCTGGATTCATTCCTTCAGTTCCACCCGCAAACTCGAACACCTGCGCCACAACCCGCGCTGCGCCGCCAGCATCGATGCCGATGCAACCATCGACGGCATGATGGGCGTCCTCATCAAAGGCCGCGCCGAAATCATCACCGCCCCCGCCGAATACGTCCGCCAGGTGGCCGAAAAAATCTATCGCCGCTACCTTAACCAAACCGAACTGCTGGCCCCCGACCCGCAAAGCTGGTTGAACTCGCCCGAAGGCTTGATCCTGAAAATCAACCCCACCAGCATCAAAGCGTTTTAATTGGAAAAATCCAGCCCTGAGCGGAGCGCAGTCGAAGGTCGGTTTTACGCAAATGCCCTTCGACTACGCCGCGCAATTTTGCAAGGAATGCTGGGCTGGGCAGGCGCGCGGCTCCGCTCAGGGCAAATGTAAATTTGGGAAAAATAAGAATGTTTCGCCACCTGTTTCTTCTCGCCGTTACCCTGGCATTTCTTGCCGCCTGTGCCATTTCCCCGGCGGATTCTACCGCCCTGCCGCCTGCCACCACCAAACCGACTTTCCCCCTGGCGGCCACTCCCCCCGCCGCTGAATCTGACACATCTTTCCTCGGGATTGCCTGGGACGCCCCTGAGATTTTCGCCCCCGGCCTGATCGCCAGCCAGCAGCAAAATGCCTCCATCCCCGGCGCAACGGTGTACCACATGACGCTGACCATCGACGAGAGCCTGACCCTGGTGCATGGACAGGCCGAAATCCGCTATACCAACCGCGAGTCTGTTCCGCTAAACGAGATTGGGCTAAGGCTATATCCCAACATCATTGGCGGAAAAACAGATATTTTGCAAGTAACACTCAATAGACAGGTGACGGAACCCACATACAGCCTCGCCAACAGCCTGATGACGGTCAAACTGCCAGCCGCGCTGCCTGTCGGTGAAAATATTGTAATATGGGTGGATTTCACAGCCCGGGTACCCACCGATGCCAATAAAAATTACGGTGTCCTGGCTGCCCAAGATGGCGTCCTGACCCTGGCGCACGCCTATCCGATGGTGGCTGTCTACGATGAAACCGGCTGGAATGCCGAAATCCCATCCGAATTGGGCGACCTGACCTATGCCGATGCGTCGTTCTACATCGTGCAGGTGACTGCCCCTAAAAAGGTGACGCTCGTCGCCACCGGGCGCGAAATATCAGCTGGAAACACGGATACTGCCCAGGTGGTGACTTTTGCGCTTGGCCCGGCGCGTGATTTTATGCTGGCAGCTGTCAGCGGCTACCAAAAATTCAGCCAGGATGAAGGTGATATAACGGTAAACTGCTACGTTCCCGAAAAGTTCGTGCGCACAGCCCCCACAGCGTTGGAAACCGCCCGGGTGGCCCTGCGCACTTTCAGCCAGCGCTACAGCCCCTATCCCTATACAGAATTTGATATTATCGCCACCCCGACGTTTGCCCTGGGCGTAGAGTATCCCGGCCTGACGGCCATAGCCGCCAACCTGTTTGATGGCAGCAACACCACTTTTTCGACCCCGGTGATGGTGATGCTCGAATCGACCCTGACGCATGAGATTGGCCACCAGTGGTTTTACAACCTGGTAGGCAATGACCAGCTTGACCAGCCCTGGCTGGATGAGTCGCTGGCGCAGTTTGCCACCTGGCAATATTTTGACGATCGTTACGGCGCTCCTGGCGGTGATGGCTACCGCGCTTCGCTCGAAGGCCGCTGGGCCCGCGTGGAGAAGCAGGAAATCCCGGTGGGCAGGCCGGTGGCAGCCTACGTTGGCCCGGAATACAGCGCGATTGTTTACGGGCGTGGGGCGCTGTTTTTCTTTGCGCTGCGCGATGAAATCGGCCAGCCCGCTTTTGATGATTTTCTCAAAAACTACGTGCGTGATTTTTCCTGGGAAATTGCCACCACCCCCCAAATCAAAGCAGCCGCCGAAAGCTCGTGCGGCTGCCAGTTAGATGACCTGTTTGCAAAGTGGGTTGACGGATAGCGTTGTAGCGCGAGATATTATCTCGCACTACGCTTATTTCAAAATATTAAAATCAACAGGGTTGACGGATAGCGTTGTAGCGCGAGATATTATCTCGCACTACGCTTATTTCAAAATATTAAAATCAACAGGTTGACGGATAGCGTTGTAGCGCGAGATATTATCTCGCACTACGTTTATTTCAAAATATTAAAATCAACAGGTTGATGGATAGCGTTGTAGCGCGAGATATTATCTCGCACTACGTTTATTTCAAAATATTAAAATCAACAGGATTGCCAAGGGGGTGATTCTCTGCCTGGGCATCGATCCGTTTAATCAGGCCGCCCAGCACCGTGCCAGAACCGACCTCCACATAAGCTGTCACACCATTTTTAGACATTTCCCGCACCGAATCAACCCAGCGCACCCGCGACTGCATCTGCGCGATGACATCGGCGCGTAGCTCGGCAGCAGATTGGATGAGCGCTGCGTGGACATTGCCCATTACCGGCACCTTTGCGTCACTGAAAGCGGATCCGGCCACCGCAGCGTTCCACTCTGCCTGGATGGTATCCATCAGCGGGGAGTGCGCGGCAATGCTGACGGCCAGCGGCATGGCGCGCCTGGCCCCGGCGGCCTTTGCGCCCGCAATGGCGCGTTCCAGCGCCGGTTTATGGCCAGAAATAACCACCTGGCCCGGCGAGTTATCATTGGCGACCTGCACAATTTCACCGCCGGTGCTGGCTTCGGCGCAGACTTTTTCCAGTGTGGGAATTTCCAATCCGAGAATAGCAGCCATGCCGCCAGGGTTGAGTTCGCCCGCGCGTTTCATCAGTTCACCGCGTTTGCGGACGAGGCGCAGCCCATCGGCGAAGGGGATGCCGCCAGCGGCGCAGATGGCCGAAAGCTCTCCGAGCGAGTGCCCGGCCAGGATAACGGGAGAAAAGCCCAGGCCCAAACTCTCAAAAGCGCGGTACACGGCCAGGGAGTGGATGAAAAGCGCGGGCTGGGTGTTGAGCGTGTCGTTCAGTTCCGTTTCTGGCCCATCCCACATGATTTTAGAGAGATCGAACCCGAGAATCTGGCTGGATTCTTCAAAAACAAGCCGGGCGGACTCGAATTGCGCGGCCAGGTCGCGGCCCATGCCTGTGGCTTGCGAGCCCTGGCCGGGAAATATAAAGGCGGTTGTTTGGGGGTTTAAAGTCATGGTTCACCTCAGGGCTTAAAACACGGCCGGGGCGGGTTGGTCACGATATTTAGCTTAACAGGAACTCCATCATATGTTGGTTGAATTCCCCCGGTTTTTGCACACTGACGCCATGTCCGGCCCCTGTGATGATGATCTGGTGTGCCCCGGTAATACCATCCGCCAGCAGTTTTTGGCGTGAGGGAGAGACGGTTTTATCCTGGTCACCGGTAATCACCAGCACCGGGATTTTGATTTCAGGCAGGCGTTTGTGCGAGTCGAACAGTCCCAGTGAGCGCATGGCGGCGCGATAAGCGCGCGGGTCGGCGCTGGTGATGCGGTCGATCAATTCCTGGCGGAACTGGGCTTCCTCGGGTGCGGGGAAAACATGGTTTGCCACTACCGGGGCCTGGTATTTCAGCCCCACGGTATGTACCAGCAGCAGGCGCCGGGCAAAATATAAGCCTGCGCTCAAAGTTCCAGGGCGGAGGACTGTAAAGGTGCTGACCAGGATTGCTTTGCGGGCAAAATGTGGAAAGTCGAGGAGCAGCTGCTGGGCAATCGTCCCGCCCATGGATAATCCGCAGATGATGAGCGGCCCGGTTTGGAGTTCATCCAGCAGCCCGGCGA
This sequence comes from uncultured Anaerolineae bacterium, assembly GCA_903822545.1. GTDB lineage: Bacteria > Chloroflexota > Anaerolineae > Anaerolineales > Villigracilaceae > CAIJPN01. The sequence continues at coordinate 32,754 of CAIJPN010000007.1, forward strand.
TTAGTTTTGCCATACGCGAGATGCCCCAGCCTTGACCATCATAGGGAGATTTGCCAAACCCGGGCACGTCCACCGCAATGGGGCGCATCCCGGCTTTGATCAGCGGCGGGAACTGGAAAGCCCAGGATGTAGAATCTGCGCCCAGGCCATGGATGAAGAGCACTGCCGGGGCGCCAGTTGGGTTGGGATCTAGGTAATGGATCATAATGAAAATAATACCGCCGACCCTGGCAGCTTACAACGGCAGCGGGTCGGCGATCAATTGTCTGTGAGTGGGGCGGGGATGGTTATTTGGGCTGGATATTGCTGTTTTCGTCTGTTGGGGCTTCGCCTTTTTTCTCTTCGCCATTAAGACTATCTTTGAAAGCCTTCAAGCCTCCACCAAGTTCGCCGAGGATTTTGCCCAGGCGTCCCGGCCCAAACAACACAAGCACAATTACCAGTATGATTCCTAGTTCCAAGGGTCCAAAGCGCATTTTTTCTCCTTTTTGCTACATATCTATTGTAGTCAGGGGAATTAATACCACAATCCAGCCGAATTGTATACTGAGATTCGCCCGACAGGGAATTTTGGCAAATTTAAACAAAGAACCCCGATTTTCACCAGGGTTCTTTGTTTTGGAAGCATTATGGTATGTAATATTCAATGACCAGGGTTGGCCGATATAGGACGGTTGCGTAGTTTCCGCTATAGAAAGACAGGTAATCTGCGCCGTTGTCATCGTTGTCATCTTTGGCAAAGCGGATGCGAAACTGGGTTGTTCCAGTTCGGCTGATGTAATTTGTCGCCGGGCTGAGGATGGGAGCAGAATACCAGCCACTGATCAAGGCGCTGGAAAAACTGCCCGCGAGCGATTGTGATGCTGCGGCCTGGAAATCTGACGTAGCCAGGGCGGAGGATGTGCCAAAATAGGGTGTGCGGATGTCAAATTTCAGCCCCTGGTGCGTGGTAAAGGGCAGGGTGCCAACGAAGCTCTGTCTCTTTAGTTTAAGGGTTGCGCTCACAATCACAGCGTTATCGGGTAGCCCGGCTGTGTTGAAGAACAGGATGCCACGATATTGCTTGTCGCCCGCGGCATCACCCACCAGGATGGTGGTTCCCGTACTGTTCATTGTTCCACCCAAAGAGCTGGTTTCAGTTGATTCGAGAATCCATCCATCTTGTGCTGCACCAGATTGGAGCTTCAGACTACTGATAGGCTGGGTGTTGGCATGGAAGGAGAGAGTTTTATTTGCCATGGCTTGCAATTCAGATGGCGCGCCGCCAGATTTAACCAGGCTGTTTGCGCCGATCTTGCCTTCCCGATCTGACTGCATGGTTGCTGAGGCTAGCAACCCGTTGTACTCAGCCACCTGGATGTAATAGGTTGTATTGGCCAGGGCTGCCAGCCTGAGCGCAGATTGTCTTCCGCTGTTGTAATCATCGTTGCATCCCACCAGGGTCAGCGCGCCGCGTGTTCCACGCCAGACGGCGATGTAAGTATCGTAATCGCTGCCTAACGTGTCGATGTCGAGTAGTACTGTGCTGGCAGGCGTGTACTGATACCAGACGGATACCAGGCCGGGGGCCAGGTTGCAGGTTGTAGCGGCTGGGTCATCAGCGGCCACCGTTGCGCCAGTGACATCCACTGTGTCACTGTAGGGCAGCGGGGAGAGTGCCCGGGCGGCGCTAAAATCATCATGGCCTGGGGCAACTGGCGGATCAGAAATCGTGATGCTGAGTGGCCCTGCCAGGTTATTGTTCTCATTTGATTCGCCGATTTCACAGGTGCTGTCGGCCTTCACCCAGATGGTATGTGTGCCAGCGGTGAGTACACCTGCGGGGATTGCTACCCAGGGCTGGCTAACGGAATTGGCACCCAGGCCGGATAAAGAGGTGTAGTAATCGCTATAATCGCCGCACCCGCCTGGCTGGTGATCCACATAAACATCTATATAAAAAGAGGCTGCCGCTGTGGTAGCTGTGTTATTCACATCAAAACCCACATAAATATTTTCGTTTGTATATCCCGCGCTGGGGATGGAATGCAGGTTTGTAACGGTCAGGTCGGGCAGGCTGGTGAGTGCTACGCTGAAGCTCCAGTAACTGCCGTTATCGGCGTAGGTATCGCTGCCCGTTGCGTTGATGGCGCGTACCTGCCAGTAGTAGGTTGCCCCGGCGCTTAATCCACTCAGGGATGCGGATGTGCCAGCTGCCGCAACCCAGGAAGTACAAGCATCATCATTGGTTGTGTCATAGCAATACTGGTACGATGCGGCATTGCTGCTGGCGCTCCAGCTGATGGTTGGGCTGGTGGATTGTTCGGTTGCGGCATTGGCTGGCAGGCCTTTGCCAAATGCGCCCGGCGGGATCAGGGCCGTGGCAAATGACCAATAAGCAGTTGCGCTGCCATTGGCATAAGTGGAACCTGAAGCGTTCGTGGCGCGTACCTGCCAGTAATAGGTTGTCCCAACGCTTAATCCGCTCAAGGAAACACTGGTGGCCGTCCCATTGCCTGTCCAGGTGGAACATGCGCCATCGTTGCTGATGTCATAGCAATACTCATAAGATGTTGCCCCGCTGCTGGTTTCCCAACTGATGGATAGGCTGGTGGCCTGTCCGCTAGCCCCATTGGTTGGGGATAGTTTGGCAAACGCTCCTGGGGCATTGAGGCTGGTGGTGAACGACCAATAAGATGTGCTGCTGGCATTGGCGTAGGTGGTGCCAGCGCCATTAACCGCGCGCACCTGCCAGTAATACGTGGTTCCGGCAGCCAACCCGCTTAATGCCACCGAAGCACTGCTGGTGCTATTCCAGGTTGAACAGGCGCTATCGTTGGTGGTGTCGTAGCAATATTGATAGGATGCCGCTCCCGAACTGGTTCCCCAACTGAGTGTTGGGTTGGTAGATTGCCCTGTTGCGCCACTCACTGGCGAGGTTTTGTTGAACGCCCCGGGAGTTGCTCCCTGCACTGTAACAGAATCGCTCCAATAAGTGGCATTGGTCGCCCCGACAGAGTTTTGGACTTTGACTTCGATCGTATGTGTGGCTGATGTCAGGCTTGGGGTGGTGAAGGTAAATTGCTCGTAATCTTTGTTGAATGAACCATCCACCGGGCTGGCATCTGTCCAGGCGCCAGCATCCACACGATATTGCACCGAAGAAATGGTGTTGAGGGTAATGTCTGTCGATCCACAGCAACTATGATGCGGGTACGGAATGTCGTAAGCGTAACCGGTGTAAGTCAGTTGTGTGTTAGAAGTTGGGTCTGGGCTGTAGGCGCTCATATTGACACCCGGCGCGGTATCCACCGGATCCATACGCCCGTCACTATCGCTATCCCGCCAGCCGATCTGCTGGGCCGTTGTCCAGTGCAAGATCCATGAGTTGTTGTTCATGATGACGTTAACGTCTGCACTGGGATTGTTATTTTCACAGTTGCTGTTGGCGATGCCAAGATATCCGTAAAGTTCAGTTGTGCTGGCACAGCCACCATAGCCCGCCTCGTAATACTGGTCTCCTGCCTGGAAGATGTGCGCCATTTCATGGGCGGTCACTTGATCCATGTTGGAGATGCCCCAGCCATCATTATCATAGGTCATAACAATATAAGGCCCGCCCAGGTAGGCATAACCAAAATAGCCATTGGGGAACTTCCCATCTATATCGTTTGAACTATCTACAACAAAGATGGTGACGGCCCACGATGTTCCTTTCTGGGTTCGCAGGGCATTGTTATATTTATAAACTTGTTCGAATGCTGTTGCGCCTGTGTAACCCATAGTGGTCATTGCCTGGGCGATCCAGGTGCCATCCTCGCTTGATGACAGGGTGATCGGTTCAGAAGAGGTCGCTATCTGATATTGGATATCGTATTGGAAGGAAAGCGTCATACCTTTTTGGCTGGCCTGCTGCACCCACCAATTCAACCCGGTCTGGATTTCGCTCACCACCTGATCGCGCTCGGTGGTTGTCCAGTTTTCTCCGCTGCCGGTGCTTTCTGGCATGACAATGCCCACCGCCACACTGTTGATCATGTACTCAGTGGTGTTGTAATATCCAGGCGCACTGGTACCGGTGGCGCTTTGCGCATCCAGCAGCCCCATATCAGGCCGCAGGCGAATATCACCTGCCAGCGGGGAGCCGCTGCCCTGGGACGTGATCTCGGCGGGCTGCCAGTTGAAACTGAATCCCCAGGTGTTATCGCTTTCATCCGATTCGCTGACAGTGTTCTCTGCATCCGCGATAATTTCAACCCGGTGCAGCCCGGCTGTTGTGGGGATGGTCAGCACCCAGTCAAGCTGGCTGGCAATGGCGCCAGCTTCCAGCCCGGAGCTATCCCAGCAGTTTAGTTGGATGCCATCATAGTAAATGCAGGTTTTGTAGTTTGACGAGAAACCAGCGCCAGTATTAGTAATAGCCCAATCGGTATAAGTGTCCTGCCCCTCGAACAACGCATCAGACAGGTTCGTACCGGTGACGGATGCCAGCACAAGCGGGGCGCTCCAGCCATCCAGGGCGAAAGGCGTCAGGTTGGGAAGCTGGTTCGCAAAAACAGCAGAGTCGCGCCCCTGGGTCTGGGCGACCGCGGGGGATGATACAGCTACTGCTGATAAAAGGATCAGGGCAAAGAGTACATGGAAAACAAAGCGTACTGATAGGTGGGTTTGATCTTGTTTCATAGCGTTCTCTCCAATGGTATGATGGCTTTGATTTATGGGCAACGAAATCAGCTGAAAAATATGATCCCGCACTTCCGCAAAGTTAATCCCATTATAGGCCGCAATCATGTCAAAAAAACATACGAGCTAATTACAAAAATATGATTTCCATGAAATGTAGTTTTTACTCAAAAATCTTTGCATCCCGGCAACTTTGCGTTAAGTTCTACCCCAAAGTTTCGAGAAGCTACCTTTTGTTTTTAATCTGAAAGCCTTTGTTTTTAAACAAAAGGCTTTTGTTTTTAATCTAAAGCCTTTTGTTTTTTAAACTAAAGGCTTTTGTTTCTAATCTAAAGGCTTTTGTTTTTAATCTAAAGGCTTTTGTTTCTAAACTAAAGGCTTTTGTTTCTAAACTAAAGGCTTTTGTTTCTAAACTAAGGGGTTGTAAAAGTATTACTCCGCAAATTGATTTTTTAACATTCGCAGGCAACCCCCTCCCGGCCTCCCCCAAATCCCCAAAACCAGGGGATTTGGGGGAGGAGAAACCCATTTTTTTGCCAGGTTTCAGCTCCTTCCCCCAAATATGGATGCTCTCCAGTCCGTATTTGGGGGAAGGCGGGGGATGGGGGTCAAACGGAGTATCCGATTTGTTGAGTTTTTCCTGGCAGAAAACTCGCGTTTTTTGACAACAAACTGGCGTTTTTCTCTCCGTGAACTCTGTAACTCCGTGGCTCGGTGGTTTCCTGGGTTTTCCAGGCCGTTTTTTTGACCAGCAAATCTTGGCGTCTCAGCGACTTGGCGTTAAGCTTTATCCCAAAATTTCGATAAACTGCCTGGTAAGTAATAACAAATTCATATTCAGAAAACAAAAACTTGAGTTGTGTACAAGTTAGTCTGTGATAAACTCAAATGATCCTGATTGTGGCCATCCTGAAATCATCATTTTCCTGTCACCAGGATGAAAAATGGTGATATTCTTGGCGGGTATGGCTATAAAAAATAACCCCTGATAATGGAAAAAACATGGTTCCACCTGCCCCTACCATTCTAATTATTGACGATGAACCGAGCGCGCGCCAGACTCTCGAAGCGTTATTGGCAAATTCTGGGGCGTTTTTGGATTTTGCAGAGAATGGCAAAATTGGCATGGAAAAGGCCCGGAAAATCCTTCCAGATGCTATCCTCCTGGATGTAATGATGCCCGGCATGGATGGCTACGAAGTCTGCCGCAGATTGCGCGCTGACCCAACCCTGGCCGAAATACACATCGTCATGGTGACTGCGCTCGATGACCGCGATGCCCGCCTGGCCGGGTTTATGGCCGGCGCCGATGAATTTATATCCAAGCCTTTTGATGGCCTGGAATTACAATTGCGCATGAAAACCATCACCCGCATCAATCGTTATCGCCGCTTAATGGCAGAGCGAACCCGCTTTTTGTGGCTGGTGGAACATGATGATGATGGTTACTTGCTTCTAAACTCCCAGGGGATCATTCAGTATGCCAATGCCAGCTCCCAAACCTTGCTGCATTTGCCCATGCATTATAACGGTTTGGATTTTTCTGCCCACGTAACCAATTACTACAGCCCACACCCAATAGAAACCTGGAATCAATGGCTTGAAGACCCGGCGCCCTGTTACCTCGTCCAGCCAGAAACAGCCACTGCGCGTGCGTTATGGTTGCTGCTCGAAGCCATGGATGCGCCCTTTGGGCAAAACCAAAACCGCGTGGTGCACGTAAAAGATGTGACCGAAAAACTATCCATCAGCCAGGATATTCGCAAATTTCATTCGGCCATTACCCACAAGATGCGCACACCGGTTGCTTTGCTGGTTAGCAGTATGAGCCTGGTGGAAGCCAAACTCAATGTGTTGACGGAAGCTGAGATTAAAGATTTTGTAAAAACCGCTGTCAAGGGTGTCAACCGGCTTTCGGATGAAGTTCGGGACATCCTGACCTATATTGATGCCCCACTGTCCATCCAGCGCGGTATACCTATGGAAATCCGCGCACTGCCCCAGCTCGTACAAACCATCCAGGCCCAGAACAAGATCAAAGACTTACAGCTTTCCATAGCCCCGTCCCTTGCAGAGTGCGGAATGGCGATCAACCCATATGCCTTTGGGTTGGTGCTTGAAGAACTGCTGGAAAACAGTTGCAAATTCCACCCGCAACAGTCCCCGCATGTTGAAATCATCGTTGAACCCTGGGAAGGTGGAGATTCTGTGGATATTTCTATCCAGGATGATGGCGCCACGCTGACGGCTCAACAACTGCTTTGGGCGCGTCAACCTTACCAGCAAGGCGAAAAGTTCTTCACCGGGGAAATCCCTGGCATGGGGTTGGGCATCCCGCTGGTTTCCACCCTGGTCTGGCAGGCTGGTGGTCAAATACGAATCTCCAACCGGGAAGGGAAGACCGGGATACTGGTGCAGTTGAACATCCCTTTGCAAAAATAAACCCGATCGGCCAGCTCACCTGCCGTTTTTTTAGCCATCAGAAGGGATGGCTTTTTTTAATTTAAACGGAATTTCCTTCGCATCCCAGCGGTGAAACTCACACCAGAAACGGGATGCCTGGTTTTATAATAAGCGCACAAAAGATCACATGAGAGGCAGAATCCAGGCCGTGGCGGGGTCGTCGTGATGCCTGGTTTGAACTTTCGTAAACGGAGGAAACTTCGAAATGTCAGATGTTGATAATCAAGCCCGTACCCGGATATCTTTGTACCTGGTGCTGAGTATGCCGAACATCGCGCTAGTCGCCCTACTCGGCATTTTGTTTTTCTTCCGGGCAAATCTCATATCATTTGATACTATAACCATCATTCGGGTTATCTTTTTTGCCACACTGGGATTCATTGGGATTAGTTTGTATGTTTCATATCGAATAGTAGGGAAAATAGCGCAAATCAGCCGCTCGGCACAGGCACTTGCCAGGGATGAATGGGGCCAGCCTAGCATTGCCAGCAGCCGGGTGCGCGAGTTGGATGCCCTGGCATCGGCATTTAATCTTATGAAAAACCGCCTTCGCCAGTCTGTGGAGCGTCTCACCACAGAAATCCAGGCTCGCAGCCATGTTGATGAAGCACTTAAAGAAAGCGATGAGCGCTACCGGCTGGCAATGGAAGCCTCGTTGGATGGTTTGTGGGATTGGGATATTGAAACCGGCAAGGTACACTATAGCCCGGCCTATTTCACCATGCTGGGATACCAACCGGGAGTTTTCCCAGAGCACGTCACCACCTGGGTGGAATTGATCCACCCAGATGATCGCGAAAAAACACTGGCCGCCAACACCGATTGTATCGAAAATCGCTGCGAACGCTTCGATGTGGAATTTCGCGCCCTGGCCAGCGATGGAAGCTGGAAGTGGATACTGGGAAAAGGCAAAGCCATCACCCGCGATTCCAGTGGAAAAGCCCTGCGCCTGGTTGGCACGCATACTGATATCACCATCCACAAACAAATCGTGGAAGCTTTGCGGGAAAGTGAAGACCGCTACGGTCAAATTATCAAATCCAGCCCGTTGGGGATTCACACCTACGATCTCAATGAACAGGGTCGGCTGATCTTTAGCGGGTACAACCAGACCGCAGATAAAATCCTGGGAATGGATAGCAGCCTGTGCCTTGGCCTTACCATCGAGGAAGCTTTCCCCTTCTTGGCCAAAACCGAAGCGCCGGGGCACTACATCCAGGTTGCTCGTCAAGGAATTCCCTGGAAAACTGAAGAGATCCAATATAAAGGCGCTAAAATCGTGAGCGCTTACCTTGTTTTTGCCTTCCAGACCGGGCAAAATCGCGTCACCATCATGTTCCAGGATATTACCGAACGCAAGCAAACAGATGAAGCCTTGCGGGAAAGCGAAAAACAATTACACAGCTTTACCGCCAACTTCCCCGGCGTGGCCTTTATTGTAGATGAGCGTGGCATTTTCCGGCTTTCAGAAGGGAACGGATTAAAATCACTGGGGCTGACCCCCGGGCAGGTTGTTGGCTTGTCGGTATATGATGTATACAAAGATTTTCCCCAAATCATAGCATCCATCAAGCGCGCCCTGAATGGTGAAGAGTTTTACGAAACAGTGCTGGTGCAGGGCTTGATTTTTGAAACCTATTTTGCGCCGCTCAGGCAGTTGGATGGGCATATCTACGGTTTGATGGGGATTTCATCTGACATTACCCAGCGCCAAAAAGCCGAAGACGCCCTAAAAATTACCTTGTTAAAATACCAAACCTTGTTCGATCTGTTCCCGCTGGGTATTACGATTGCTGACGATGCTGGGGGTATCATCGAAACCAACCGAACTGCCGAAAGATTGCTTGGAATCAGCGAAGAAGAACAAACATCACGACAAATTGATGGGGCCGAATGGAAAATTGTCCGTTCTGATGGTTCAATCATGCCCCCAGAAGAATTTGCCAGTGTGCGGGCGCTCAAAGAAAACCGGCTTATCGAAAATGTGGAGATGGGAATACTCAAGCCCACTGGCAACACCACCTGGCTCAATGTCACCGCTGCGCCCATTCCGATGAAAGAAATGGGGGTGGTCATTGCCTATGGTGATATTACCCAGCGCAAACTTGCCGAAGAAGAGATCCAGCGTCTCAACAATGAATTGGAACAGCGGGTATTAGATCGCACAGCCCAACTCGAAGCCGCCAACCGTGAAATGGAAGCATTTTCTTATTCTGTTTCGCATGACTTGCGCGCACCCCTGCGCGCTATCAATGGTTACACTCGGATCATCATTGAAGACTATGCCGGAGAGCTTTCTGCGCAAGCGCGCGAATACCTTAATAAAATCTACCATGCCGACCAGAAAATGAACCTGTTGGTAGATGGATTATTGAACTTATCACGATTGGGGCGCACACAATTACAAAAACGGAATGTGGATATGACCGGGCTGGTACGGAACGTGATCGAATCGCTCGCCCCTGAAATAAATGACCGTCAAATTGAGTGGAACCTGGCTGAATTACCTCCCGCGTCTGCTGATATTGTGCTGTTACAGCAGGTTTTTGCCAACCTGATCGGCAATGCCATCAAATACACCCGCACCCGCCAGAATGCCTGCATAGAAGTTGCCAGCTACAAGGAAGATGGTCATCAGGTTTATTTTGTGCGTGATAACGGCGTGGGTTTTAGCATGCAATACAAAGATAAGCTCTTTGGTGTTTTCCAGCGGCTGCACCGTGAAGATGAGTTCGAAGGGACGGGCATTGGCTTGGCTACCGTTCAACGCATTATCCAGCGGCACGGCGGGCACATTTGGGCTGATGCCGAAGAAGGCAAAGGCGCAACGTTCTTCTTTACACTGGCCTGACTCGTCGCAATATTACCCAGCCGCCAGCCAGCAGCGCAACCAATCCCAACGCAAGCAGGCCGATTGTTTTTGCATCTGGCCCGGATGTGGTGCAGGGCGTTTCAGGGAGGCACAACCCCTCACCCGCGCTGGCCGCAGCCGGGACGGATTGTGTAGCCAGGGCGCTCGAACCACCCGCAGTAAAAGCATCCGCCACCAGCACTGGCAACCTTGCCGCAATTTCATCCTTTCCCACCAAAACCTGACCAGCGATGATTGCCAGCGGCACACCGGTTTTCTCTTTGGTCAGCCCCCACGAGGCCGCCAGTGCGTAAAAGTTATCCACATCTTGCAGGCTGACCAGTTCAATCATCTCAAGCTGCAATGAATCGCCATAAGATTGCTGGAGCGGCGGCAGCACCTTTTGGATAACTTCTTCGCAGTGTGGGCAGCCTGCCATCCAATAAAAACTGACCTGGATCACTGGTTCGGGATTTTGCGCGGACGCAGGCTGGGTCAGGGTGAACAGAACAGTCAGCACAAGCATGATAGGGATGAATATTCGTTTCATTTTGCTCTCCATTCCCAAATTATGCCACAACCGTTGAATCTATGCCCGCTTTTATAGTAAACTATAGATAGTTCTCTGAAAATAGGGTTGCAGTTATTCAAAGGAGAAAAAATGGTTGATGAACGCCGTAAATTATTGCGCAAATACCTGATGGTGTATTCGCGGGTTTTTGATCGTGACGATGGAACTATCATCGGCTATCTTTCTGATTTGAGCCACGAAGGGGCCATGATCATCAGCGATGATCCGCTGCCCCAGGACAAAAAGATTCACTTGCGGTTTGACCTGCCTGATCCGAATGAATTTGGCACAGACCACCTGAACCTGGATGCGCGTGTGGCCTGGTGCGCCCCAGATGTCGACCCATCCTTTTGGAATTTCGGCCTGCAATTCTTCAGCACAGATCCAGCAGCGCTGAAAATCATCGAAAGGATGATTGAAATGTATGAATTCAAGCGCGAAATCCCCAAATATCCGCCCATTCCCGGCGTCATCGATGAATTTTAGCGCTGGCTACCGAAAGATTATTCTTGCAGCCTGAGAAGGCTGCTTTTTTTATGCAAAACCATCCACTCCCCATCCCCGAATCTTACTGGGTTGAGCCAGGCCGGTTGTTGGCAGGCGAATACCCGGGCGCATATGATGATGAACAGGCCCGTAAACGCCTGGAGGCTTTCCTGGCTGCCGGGTTTGATACTTTTATCGACCTGACCCAGGCGGGGGAACTCATGCCCTATGCCCCCATCTTGCGCAAACAGGCCAGGGCTTACAGCCTTCAAATCAACTACCATCGCCGCGCCATCGGCGATTTTGGGCTTCCTACGATTGCCCAAATGAAAACAACCCTCAATCTCATCGACGATGCGCTGGATGGTGGGCATAAAGTCTACATCCACTGCTGGGGTGGGATAGGCCGTACCGGAACGACGGTGGGCTGTTACCTGGCGCGGCACGGCATGACAGGCGCACAGGCCCTGGCACAACTGGCCGAATGGTGGCGCAGCGTGCCAAAATCAGCCCGCAACCCGCACTCGCCCGAAACCGCGGCCCAGCGCACATTCATCCACGAGTGGCCGGAGCAGTCCAATGAATGATTGGCACCCCCGCTATATCCAGCAGGCGCGTTGGACAGCGCAACTGCGCCAATACCTGTTCCAAAAGGCAGAACTGGCCGCCGCCGCCCGTATTTTGGAAGTGGGCTGCGGAACCGGCGCAGTGCTGGAAGATTTGCCCGTCAAACCGGGGGCGGCCGTGCATGGCCTGGATTTGAGCCACCATTCTGTCAAACGGGCCTCCGTCCACGCCCCGGGCATTATCCCGCTTTGCGCCGATGGGAGCTTTTTACCGTATCCCAATGCCTGTTTTAACCTGGTATTTTGTCACTTCCTTTTATTGTGGGCCAAAGACCCGGGCCGCCTCCTGCGCGAGATGGTGAGAGTCACCTGCCGGGGTGGGGCGGTGCTGGCGCTGGCCGAACCCGATTATGGCGGACGCATCGACTTCCCGTTAGAACTGGCGGCGCTGGGGCAGTGGCAGGCTGACGCGCTCAAAAGCCAGGGGGCCGACCCGCTGGTGGGACGCAAACTGGCCGGGCTGCTGGTTTCAGCCGGGTTAAAAAATGTCGAAACGGGAGTCTTGGGCGGGGCGTGGCAGATCCCAATCCTGCCAGGTGAACGGGAACTCGAATGGGATGTGCTGGAATCGGATTTGGCGGGAAAAATCCCCGATCAAGATATCCAGGCATTGAAACGCTTGGATTTGGCATCTACAGAAAACGGCACACGCATGTTGTTTGTTCCAACGTTTTATGCCTGGGGGCGTGTGTAAGCAATTGAAGAGTGTATAATCAGCCCGTTTGGAGGCTAAATTGAACGATCCCATTGTTGTTGATGTTGTTGAAGAAACTGGCATGGATTCCCAGAATGAGCCAGGGGCAGCACCAGACGCGCCAAAATCATCGGGCCTGGTGCAGTTGATCTTGGATGTGCTGGAGACTTTGCTGCTTTCGATAGTGATGTTTGTGGTGATCAATGGCTTGTCGGCACGGGTGCGCGTGGATGGGTTTAGTATGAACCCAACACTGCAAGATGGCGAGTATGTGCTGGTGAATCGACTGGCTTATAAGTTTGGTGCTCCCCAACGCGGTGATATTATCGTCTTTCACTTTCCACTGGATGAATCGCAGGATTTGATCAAGCGCGTGATTGGTTTGCCAGGAGATGTGATTCGGGTGCAGAATGGCATGGTTCTGGTCAATGGCGAGAAGCTCAACGAGCCTTACATAGCGGAGGCTCCGCTGTATGCGGGCGAGTGGCTGGTGCCGGAAGGCTCATTGTTCGTGATGGGTGACAACCGAAATGATTCATCCGACTCGCATTCATGGGGCCCGGTGACGATGGAACGAATTATTGGAAAGGCCATCCTGGTATACTGGCCGTTTAATGAGTGGAATATGATTAACCATTACGAGTTTGTAAAGGCTTCACAATGAATCTTGCTGAACTTTTAGCCCTGACAGACAGTTATCAACACGAACTTCCGGGCCTGCCTGCCCGGCTGGAAGCACCTCGGGGATTAGCCCTGTCCGGTTGGATTGATCATACGTTGCTCAAACCCGAAGCCACTGCGGCTCAAATTGAGAAGTTGTGCGCCGAAGCGCGCGAGCATCAGTTTGCAACGGTATGTGTAAATCCGGCTTATGTGGCGCTCTGCGCTAAGCTGCTGGCTGCATCGGGCGTGGGAGTCTGTTCGGTGGCCGGCTTTCCGCTGGGGGCGACCTTTCCGGCGCTGAAAGCCGAGGAAACCCGCCAGGCGATTGATGCGGGTGCAACCGAAGTGGATACAGTCATCAATTTTGGGGCGCTGCGCACAGGCGATTTTTCCCTGGCTTTTGATGATGTGGCGGCGGTGGTGGAAGCGGCACGTGGCAGGGCGCAGGTTAAAGTGATCCTGGAAATGTGTTACCTGGATCAGCGGCAAAAAATCGCCGGTTGCCTGCTCTGCAAAGAAGCTGGGGCTGACTTCGTTAAAACTTCCACTGGCTTTGGGCCGGGTGGCGCTACGGTTGAAGATGTAACCCTGATGCGCAGGATAGTTGGGCCGCAACTTGGCGTTAAGGCTGCGGGTGGAATCCGCACTTATGCAAATGCCCTGGCGATGATCGCTGCCGGAGCCAACCGGCTGGGCGCCAGCGCTGGGATTTCAATTTTACAAGAAGCGGTTTCAGGAGCGTAGCGGTATGGCGGATCATGTAGAAGGCACAGCTTATCCGTGTAATCATTGCCAGGCTGGGATGATGAACCTGCGTTTTATCACTTATCTCACCCGGCAGGGCGGCGAATTGATCACAGTTCCCGGCTTCCCGGCCTGGGTCTGTGATGTGTGTGGCAAGCGCGAGTTTGATGGCCGCGCCGTAAACTGGATTTCGACGATGCTACGGCCAGATGCGGGCCAATCGCCTGCTCCACGCCCGGCGCGCAGGATTCCTGGTAAAAAACGCGGGGCAGATCGCCCATCCATGCCTGATTAGCACAGGTGTATTTATGTCCATGCCAAACCCAACCCAACGGTTGATTTCAGTTGATTTTTTCACCACCAGTTACCGCGTGGTAGGCAAGACGATGGTTCCCACCTCGGGACTATCTGGTCTGCTTAACGACCCAACCACATCTTTCATGGAAGTTATGGATGCTCGCCTGGCACGTTTGCACATGCCATCCAAACTGGTCGATCATTATGAAGTTGTCCGCGTGGTCAAACCGCAGGTTTTTGCGGCGGTGGTGGCGCGGCGCGAAGACCTGGGGCCGCAGGCGCTGTCGCGAGGTGGGTATGTGCGCGTTACCGAATATCCGGTGCGGATTACTACCCCAGTGTACGAACTGGAAGGCACCCTGGATTGGTCGGGGCGATTTGATTTTTCAGTTATTATGATCGAAGGTACGCGCGATTTCCTGCCCCTGCACGAGGCAAAATTGACAGGTATTCTCATCCCGGCCCTGAAGGTGGAAAGCCCGGCCATGCTCTTCAATCGCCGGCATGTGGATCTGCTCGGCCTGATAAGCCAGCGCATCCAGGAATAAACCTACAAATAATTTTTGCCAGGCGCACGCTGGCTGAGACCACCCTGTCAGGTTTGAATCCACATCTTGACGGTCTTCCAGCCTGGGACTAAAATTGCATTATCTTATTCTACGAAAGGAGGCACGTTTTACATGACAGTCATCTCTCAAACCCAAAAACTTGTTTGCGCGCCTCCTGCCAGGCTTTCCTGATATTTCCAGGTTGACTTTGTGCCGCAGGTGTGCTTCACCTGCGGTTTTTTTTGTGCAATTTGCCAGATTGTGCCGCGCCGCAGGTTTCTCCTGCGGTTTTTTTTTTTGTGCTGCGATCTGGCAAATTGCACGAAAGATTGCGAGGCAATTATGCTTGAGCGAAACCCAAAACACCCATACCTTTCGCTATTTTTCCCAGTGAAGTTCTTTTTTAAACCCAACCACAATTTGGATAAGAAATGAAACCATACGATTACTTAAATGATCTCGATGATCTTGACCAGTTTGAAGCTGAGTTGACTGGCGCTCGAAAACCCAAGACCCCGGCGCGCAACCCCAAAAAGCTACCAGAGTCGGATGCCAAATTCCTGCAAACCCAGGATGACAGCCGCACAAATTTCAAGTTCACGTACAAGGCTGCCCGTTTTGAAGAAGGCTGGCTGCTCAATTCGCTCGGCGGATTCTATGAGCACCAGTGGATCTCGGATGTGCTGCGCAAAATCCGGGGCGGGAAGGAAGCTTCCGTCTACCTTTGTCGCGCCGGTGAAAATATCCATGCCGACTTGCTGGCAGTGAAAGTCTACCGTCCGCGCATGTTGCGCAATCTCAAGCAAGATCATATTTACCGCGAGGGCCGCATCGACCTGGGCAGCGATGGCAAACAGCTCGTCAAAGATGCCGATGTCCATGCTGTTGCCAAACGCACCGCCTACGGAGAAGAAATCCGCCACCAATCGTGGATTGCCTACGAATTCAACACACTGCGCACGCTCTTTGAAGCCAGCGTGGATGTGCCGCAGGCCTACGAGATGGCGAACAACGCCATCCTGATGGATTACATCGGCGACCTGTCCGCTGCTGCGCCGGCCCTCTCCGAAATCAGCCTTGACCGGGCTGAAGCAAAAGAGCTTTTCGACCGCAGCCTGCACAATATTGACCTGATGCTCTCAAAAAACTTTATTCACGGCGATTTATCTGCTTACAACATCCTGTACTGGGATGGCGACATCACCCTGATTGACTTCCCGCAGGTGGTTTCGCCTGGCAACAACCGCAGCGCCTACCAGATTTTTTTGCGTGATGTAACCCGCGTCTGCGAATACTTCATCAAATTTGGCGTGCGCGCCAACCCACGCAAAATTGCCACTGATCTGTGGACGAGTCGCGGTTTCCACGTTTTTGAAGAAATCCACCCGCGCTTGCTGGATGCTGAAGACCCCCAAGATCGCAAACTCTGGGAGCGCCAGAATCGTGGTCGTTAGCTCGAAAAGAAAGGGCCGGCAGTCACCTGTCGGCCCTTTGCTATTCACCAAAAACTACTGAGCAGAGTTTGGCGCGGATGGTTCATCGCCATCTTCGATGTCTTGGGATTCCACATCCAAAACATCGAACTCATCATCAAAATCATCTTCATCTTCATCATCGAAATCGAAGATATCATCAAAATCATCATCAAACTCGTCATCTTCATCGTCGAATCCATCCAATTGGATAAGAACATCATAATTACCACTTCCGGCGGTTCGCTCCAATGTTTCGGTGATGAATCTAATTCTGGCATCATCGTCATACGGCCCGCTGACAAAAAATGGCTTGCCATCTTTGCCAAATTTTATATCGCCACTGCGAGGGTGGGTATCTGGCGGATCAAGGATGAGATCAGCTTTTAAGTCAACAAAGTCCGAGTTCGGTTCAAACCCGTAGCTCCTGGCATATTCCAGCGCGCCGTAAACCATTTCGTGGGCAAATTCCACTGTGCATTCCTGGGGAGCCTCAGCGCACATGAGTGGCAGGTCTCGATGGAATTGTTTGAGCGAAATACCGGCCCTGGTGAAGCAATCTTTGATGCCCAGGCAGTATAAGTCGAGCATATAAACGCCAGCGATAACCTTATCTTCAGCCTGTTTCCTGGCGATAACCACCGGGGCAATGCCCGAATCGGCCCATTCTGCATAGACCCAGCATCCCATGATGGGATATTCGCGAGCATGATTCAGGTAATACTTTGGCCCTTTGATCTCGATCTTGCGGATTTTTGACAGCGGCAGATCACTGCTGACACGCTTTTTCTTGGGTTGCTTCTCTTTTTTCTTTGACTTTGACATAATTTCCTCGAATTTGAATTTGCCCCATTATATCTGCTTTCCCCACAGCCCAAATCCGGCCTGGCGGCGTTCCTCCCGCCGCCGGTGCTGTTCGTGGATTTCGGACACGTGCTTCACCTTTTCAGCAATAGCCGCTTCCAGCCAGATTTTGCCTTTTTCAGCAGTTCCCAGGCTGCCAGCGCCATATGCGCCTGAGATGGAATCGTCGCCCCAGGGTGGGTTGGCGATCAGTGCGCCGCCTTCGATCCAGTCCATGTAATAGGATGGGGTGGTGACAAAATCAGTATCATCCACCACCCGTTCCATGTGAACCAGGTCTGGGCGCAGATGCAGCATGTAGGATGTTTCTAACTCACAGGCATGGCCCATCCCACCGATTTTTGATTGGCGGTATTTCTCCAGTACGGGTATGCAATCAGGCCCGGAGGTGTGCAGGAAGGCGGTGGCGCAGAAAATCCGGCGGTGGCGTTCCCCGGCATATTTGACGATATTCACCAGGAAAGACATACTGCCACCATGACCGCTCATCAGGTAAAAGAGCGCGAATCCGCGCTGGACAAGCACATTGATGATTTCCAACCAGAAATCTTCAAAAGCGCGCCCGCCAACGTTCATTGTCCCGGCATACGATGAGCGGTGCGTGGAGACGCCGTATGGCATCACGGGCAGGCTGAAAGCGCTGGCCGGGACGGTGCGGGCCGTTCCATTGGCGATGGCTTCGATGATGATGGTATCCACTGAAAGGCCAAGATGATAGGCATGTTGCTCCACGTGCCCGATGGGCATGAGAATGACTTTGCCGCGCTCTGAATCGGGTGGCAGGATCAGGCCGGGGTTGCGCATCGCAGTGGGGCGGTGGAAAAGACGAATCTGGGCGGGGCCAAGCCCCAGGTCGACATCTTGCGGGGTCAGGGCAAAAACGCGGGTAAAACCATCCTCCCGCAGCGAGTTGAGCAGGTTGGAGATGACCGCTGCCAGCGCAGATTCTGGCACTGCCAGCCCAGAACCACGCCACCCAAACGGGAAGGGAGGCAGCAGCGCGATACGGGGCGGATTGGATAGGGATTCGGCAACCAGGGCTTCCGGGTAGCCTGATCCGAGCGGGAGAAGGATCGGGATGTCGCGCGGCAGCCTGGCGACTTCCGGCCAGGTCAGGGTGTCGAAAAAGAAAAATTCGGTCATATTTTCTCGATTCAGCGTAACGCCATGTGACAAATTGCGCTACTATGGCATCAAATACCAATCCAGGAAGCGCTCTATGCGTTCGTAGACATCCATCAACGTTTCACGTTGCAAGAAGCCGTGCGGCTCGCCAGGGTAGGTTTTGTACTCAAAAGTTTTATCCAGTTTCTTAAGCCTGTGTACGATCTCTTCAGATGCCTCGGGGGGCACAACATCATCCAACAGACCGTGCAGCACCAAAACCGGCTTTTCTATATTCTCAAATTGCCCAATGGGCGAACCATCGATGAACACCTGGCGGTTTTTAGCCGGGTGTCCCAGGAAGATCTCAGTGTAAAGCCGCAGGTGGCGGTTACACTGCGCCCATGAACTGATCAGGTTGCTATCACCATACTTCGCCACGCCACAAGCAAAATGGTAGCCCGGATCGCGCGAAAGCACGCACATCGTCAGGTATCCACCATAACTGCCGCCCAGGCTGGCAATCCGCTGCGGGTCTACGCCTGGCACACTGCGCAGGTATTTGGCTGCATAAATACAATCCTGCGTGTCACCCTTGCCCCAATCATCATAATTGGCATGTTCGAAAGCCACGCCATAACCGGTGGAGCCGCGATAATTGGGGGCGATGAACGTATACCCTTTTGCCACAAAATACTGCGCCAGGATATCGAACTCAAAAGCATATTGCGCCGATGGCCCACCGTGCGGGTGCACAATGGCCGCGCCATTTGGCCGCGCCGGGCGGTAAAGAAAGGCCGGGATTTCCAGCCCATCAAAAGAGCGGTAGCGGATGCTTTCGGGCATCACCAGCTTGTTTGCGAACAGCGCCGGAATGGCTGAAAAAGTGAGTTGTGTCACCTGTTTGGTGGATGTTTCCATCCGGTAAATTTCCGGCGTCTGGGTGGGAGTCTCATACTCAAACGTGATGAAAGCCCCATCTGGACTCCAATATGGATTGCTGTGTACCACGCTGCCAGTTTTCAGCGCTTCATACCGCCCTGACTCGTGCTCCAACAGCCCAAGCTCATACGCCCCGCCGCGATTCACAACCAGGGCCAGGCGTTTCCCATCTGGCGACCAACTATGCTGGACAATATCTGCGCCAAAACTGGTCAGCTGGTGCAAACCCTCATCGTTTGGGCGCATCATCCACAGGTTATTCCAACCGCCCTGCTCCGAAGTGAACGCCAGCCAGCGTCCATCTGGCGACCAGCGTGGACGCCAGGCGCGCACCTTGGGCATTCCATACAAAGTGCGGGTCAGCCCGGTTTCGATGTTCAGCAGGCAGATGTCGGTGCGATTCAGATCATCAAAACGGCGAAAAACATAAGCGATGGTTTTCCCATCCGGGGATGGGTTGGCATCCCAATGATCGCCGTTGGCATTGTTGGTCAGCTGGCGCGGCCAGTTGCCATCGATATCGGTCATCACAAACTGGTCAGCGTCATGGCGCGTCACGCTGATGATGATGCGGCGCGAATCGGGCATCCAGCGTGGGCTGCTGGCAGATTCAGTGAAATCACTGATTTTTTGCGGCAAGCCACCTTTGGCCGGGGCCAGGTGAATATGCCCGCCCACGCAAAACGCCAGCCACTGGTTATCCGGTGACCACTGCGGGATTTCATCGTCCCAGTAGGCAACCAGACCCCGATCAACCGAAACGCGCTCGGGCCAGCCGCCGCTGCTCGGGAGAGTGTACACATCCGAGAGCGTTTCCCCATCCCGGATGAAGGTGATTTTCTTCCCATCTGGTGAAAGCTGGTGACTGCGGATGCGCTCCTGGGCGGTGATGAGCGAAATCGACCAGCCCTTGGGTGGCTTAACATCTGGCCGGGGGATGGAAGGCCAGCCGTTGCGTTCATACTTCTCGCTTGTCTCAATTATTTTGCTCATAAATCCGTCCGTTATAAGGTGTTTATCGGCCAAGATGCTGTGGCCTACCCGAGCGGAGCGATAACGCAGTCGATGGGAGTTTTACCGCCACCAAAAGCTTCGACTACAACCTTTGGCATCCGCCCGGCAAGAAAACTTGGCGCCTTTTCTTATCCATTAATCACGTTATTTTTAGTATAGACGAATATCGTATTAATTTGTCTAAATTCATGATCGAGCCAAAATACTCATGTAAAATTCTATTATACTGGTTGGCCATACGAGGAAAACCAGCTGCCATTTGCTCTTCAAACAATACGGTTGCAGGAGGTAAGGAATTATGAAACGTGCATGGTTTTTTGTTCTATTGATCGCAGCCCTTATCCTGGCCGGATGTGGCGGCAACCCGCCGGCCACAACGGAATCTGTTCCAACCGAAACCCGGGAGCCAATCATTTTGCGCACAGGTTGGCTGGGCTTCCCCGATACACTCAACCCGGCGTATGCTTTCTTGAGCGAAGCCTATTCAATGTTTGACCTGGTTTATTCAGCGTTAGTAACAGAATCTCCCAGCGGAGATTATGTTGGGGGGCTGGCTGAATCCTGGTCGGTTTCAGCCGATGGCCTGACGTGGACTTACAAACTGCGCCCTGGCATCAAGTGGAGCAATGGCGAAATCCTGACCGCCGAGCAAGTGGTATGGAATCTCAACCAGTTCATCGAAAATCCCGATGGATGGGTCACCAATTCCAGTTATGTGATCGGGTTTGTTGAAGCCCGGGTGGTCGATTCCAGCACAGTGGAGATCCTGCTGGAAGATACCATCAGTAACATGGATTACCGCATGTCTTTTCTGTATATCGTTTATCCCAAAGATTTTGAAGGGTTTAAAACCCCGGAAGAATTGCAAAATTTCACCAACTTTAGTCCGGTTGGAACAGGCGCGTTCAAAATCACCCGCCTGGATAAAGACCAGCAGGTAATCATCCTGGAGCCAAACACTGAATATTATGGCGGTGTGGCAAAAATCGACCAGCTCATCTACCAGACCTTTGAAAACAGCGACGCACTGGTTCAAGCGCTCAAAGTCGGCGATATTGATTTCGCCACCGAAGTCCCGGATACTGCCTTTGAAACAGTGAAAGGCTTTGCCGGTGTCCGGGCGGTTTCACTGCCCAGCCGCTCCCTGACCGAATTGATCATTAACTCAGCTCCGTCTGACCATGATCCAACGCCCAATCGCAACCCGGCCCTGGCAGATCCGGCAGTGCGCCTGGCGCTTGAAACTGCCATCAACAAAGCCGACCTGGTCGATGTAATTTTGCAAGGGAATGGCAAACCGGGGCTTTCTGTCATCCCGCCCACGCTGGGAGGCGGATTCTGGTTCAACAGCGATATCAAACCGGTTGAATTTTCCCTCGACGCTGCCAATCGCATCCTCGACGATGCCGGGTACACCTTGGCTGCCGATGGGGTTCGCGAAAAAGATGGCGTTCGGCTGGAATTGCGCCTGCAATTCCCATCAGATGAAGACACCTATCCACGCACCGCTGATATGCTGGTCAGCTGGTTCGCCAAGATCGGGGTAAAAGCTACCCCAGAATCAGTTGACCCTGACAGTCTGGTATCCATCACCAATCCAGAAGCCGACTATGACCTGGTTATCTGGGGTTGGGGTTCTGACCCAGATCCAGATTTCATGCTTAGCGTAATGACCAGTGAGCAGTATGTGGAGGGCGGCTGGAGCGACTGCGGCTATTCCAATCCAGAATATGACCAGCTATATTTGGAACAGCAATCCCTGATTGACCGGGCCGAACGCCAAAAAGTTGTCTGGAAAATGCAGGAAATGTTGTACAATGACCGGCCTTACATCGTGCTTTACTACAGCGCAAACCTGCAAGCCTATCGTTCCGACCGCTTCTCGGGATTTATCGAATCCCCACTCGGACTCGATTCAGTTTACTCTTACCTGAAAGTGACTTCCGTGCGCTAAAGGTTTCACTGACAATCTCATGTCTCGTCGCGACTACCTGCTTCGTAAACTGCTGCTCTCCCTCATTACCGTCTTCGTGGTGGTCTTGATCAATTTTGTGCTCTTCCGCGTCCTGCCTGGTGACCCGGTGCGAGCCGTCATCGGACGAAATGTGCGCATCACGCCCGAAACGCAACAAACCCTGCGCGAGCAATTTGGCCTTGATAAACCGGTCTTCCCCGACCAGTTCATCAACACACTCGGGCAATGGGCCACCGGCAACCTGGGCATCTCCTGGTCGCTGCGCAAACCCGTCAGCGAGATTTTGGGAGCTAAACTAGGCAACACCCTCTTGCTGATCGGTCTTGGACAGTTTTTCGCCATCATCCTGGGGGTTGCACTTGGCCTGATTGCCGGTTGGAAGCGCAAAACCGCCATCGACCTGGGCGCGCTGCTCTTTTCACTCATCGCCTGGGCCATTCCAACCTTCTGGCTGGGAATCATCCTGCTGGCGCTGGGCAGCACATGGTTTGGGCTGCCCACTGGCGGCATTGTCAGCCCCGAAAACGTCGGCAAGCCACTCTACACCGTCCTGCCAGACCTTGCCCGGCACCTGATCCTGCCAACCTTCACCCTCACCATCCTATACATGGGCGAATACATGCTCATCATGCGCTCATCCATCCTGGAAGTGCTCAGCGAGGATTACATCCTGACCGCCAAAGCCAAAGGGCTGAGCCACTGGCAGGTGCTCTGGCGGCACGCCCTCAAAAATGCCATGCTGCCCATCGTTACTATCATTGCCCTCAACCTGGGATTCACAGTTTCTGGCGCAATCTACATCGAAACCGTCTTTTCCTACGATGGCCTGGGCCGGCTCTTCCAGACCGCCCTCAACAAACAAGATTATCCGCTGCTGCAAGGCGCATTCCTGCTGCTGGCCTTCAGCGTCATCATCGCCAACATGCTGGCAGATGTGCTTTACACCTACCTCGATCCACGCGTGAGGGCCAACTAAATGTCCGAACGCTGGATATTGTTTCAACGCAACTGGCAGGATTTCTGGAAAGCCTTTCGCCGCAACAAGCTGGGGATGTTGGGGGCCGCCCTGGTACTATCTGCCGTTACCGTGGCAGTTTTCGCCCCGCTGCTGACCATTTACCAGCCCACCGATGTTATCCGCGACAGCGCCGGGCGCGGCCTGACTTTTGCGCCGCCCTCCATCCACGCCCCGCTTGGCACCGATGATGCCGGTCACGATATCTGGGCGCAATTGGTCTACGGCGCGCGCATCTCGCTGATGGTGGGATTCCTGGCAGGTTTCATCGCAATGTTCATCGGCAGCCTGCTCGGCATCCTGGCGGGTTACTTTGGCGGGAAAATCGACAATCTCATCATGCGCATCACCGACGTTTTGCTGGTCATCCCCGACCTGCCGCTGATGCTCGTCCTGGTTGCCACCCTGCGCCAGATGGATCTCCAAATCTCACCGCTGACGGTCTTGATCCTGGTGGTCGGCCTGCTTTACTGGACCAGCACCGCCCGCCTGATCCGCTCACAGGTGCTTTCCATCAAAGAACGGCAATTTGTCTATCGCGCCCGGGCCATCGGTGCAGGACATTTCCACATCATCCGCCGCCACATCCTGCCCCAGATCATGCCGCTCATTGTCGCCAACACCGTCCTGATTCTTTCCACAGCCATCCTGATTGAATCTGGTCTGGCCTTCCTCGGCCTCGGCGACCCGACCCAGCCATCCTGGGGCACCATGCTCAACTTCGCCTTTGATCGCAACGCCGTCACCAATGGCGCCTGGTGGTTCTACCTGCCGCCTGGCCTGGCCATCGTCTGGGTAACGCTCGGCTGTGTGCTTTTGGGCAACGTGCTCGAAGAGATGCTCAATCCGCGCTTGTCAGGCCATCACCTGGAGGGCGAACAGCAAGTCACCGCAAAAACCGCCACGCAAGACACATCCAATGCCAGCCGCCAGCCCATTTTGCAAGTATGCAGCCTGACCGCCGAATTTGTCAGCGCCGAAGGGCTTGTCGCCCGCGCCCTCGAAGATGTTTCCTTCAATGTGTTTCCCGGTCAAACGTTGGGCTTGGTCGGCGAATCGGGTTGTGGCAAAACAACCACCTTGCTCTCGGTCATGCGGCTTTTACCCGCTTCTGCGCGCATCCCCACAGGGCAGATCTGGTACCGCAACACCAATTTGCTCTCGCTAGATGAGCGCGAAATGCGCAAATATCGCTGGAAAGAGATTTCCATCGTCTTCCAGGGCGCGATGAACGCTCTAAACCCGGTGCAAACAGTCGGCGAGCAGATCCGCGAAGCGATTTTGCTGCACGAACAAGCCGATACCGCTGCCGCGGACCAGCGCGTGGACAAACTGCTCGACCTGGTTGGCATTGCGTCATCACGCAAAAGCCAGTATCCGCACCAGTATTCCGGCGGGATGCGCCAGCGCGCCATGATCGCCATGGCGCTGGCCTGCGAGCCATCGATTTTGTTCGCCGACGAGCCCACAACTGCCCTGGATGTGATGATCCAGGCCCAGGTATTGGAACTACTCCAAAAAATCCAGAAAAACCTGGGGTTGGCAATTGTCTTAGTAACCCATGATCTCGGCGTGGTGGCCGAACTCTGCGATTCTGTGGTGGTAATGTATGGCGGCAAAGTGGCCGAAACCGGCCCGGTGGATGCGGTTTACAATCGACCCCAGCATCCCTATACTCAACGCCTGCTGAATGCCTTCCCCGATGTGAGTCACCCGGCTGAGACTTTAGTCACCATCCCCGGCACCCCGCCGCGCCTGAGCGAACTGCCCCCCGGATGCCGCTTTGCCCCGCGCTGCTACCAGCGGATTGCCATCTGCGACCAATCCACCCCGCCACTGATAGATGTCGGTGAATCTCACCAGGCCGCCTGCTTTTTACTAAAAAACTAACCTTATGCCCATCCTCGAAGTAAACCACCTATCCAAAAGCTTTGATGTCGGCCAATCGCTGGCCAATGCCCTGTCGCGCAAACCGGCGAAAGTGGTTCGGGCTGTGGATGATGTCTCTTTTGCGCTGGAAAAGGGCGAGGTGTTGGCCCTGGTGGGGGAATCGGGTTGTGGAAAAACGACAGTGGCGCGTACGCTCATCGGGTTGGATGAACCAACTTCCGGCGAGATTCTCTTTCATGGTCAGCCGGTGGGGCAGGGGCGGTCGGGAAAACCCATCACCCTGAAACAACTCCGCCAGCGCGCCCAGATAATTTTCCAGGATCCCTACGAGTCACTTAATCCACGCTCGACGATTTATGACACCGTGGCCGAGCCGCTGGATGTGCATGGGCTGGCTCAAAATCGCGCTGCGCGGCTGGAACGTGTGCGTGATGCGCTGAATGCCGCCGGCCTGCGTCCGGCAGATGATTATCTCCTGCGCTACCCGCACGAACTTTCGGGCGGGCAGCGCCAGCGTGTGGCGATTGCAGCGGCACTGGTGCTGGAACCGGAACTTTTACTGGCCGATGAGCCGGTTTCTATGTTGGATGTTTCTATCCGCGCTGAAATTTTGAACCTGCTCAACGAGCTGCGCCGCACCCGTAACATCAGCATCATCTTCATCACCCACGACCTGGGCACAGTCAGCAGCCTGGCAAATCGCCTGGCGGTGATGTACCTGGGCCGTATTGTGGAAATTGGCCGCACAGAAGAACTGTTGAAAAATCCGCGCCACCCATATACACGCGCACTGCTCTCTGTGGTGCCAGTGCCTAATCCGCGCCTGCGCAAGCCGCGCCAGATCCTGACCGGCGAAACCCCCAACCCGGTAGAGATTCCATCTGGCTGCCGCTTTCACCCACGCTGCCCGGTTGCGCGCAAAGAATGCCGCTCACTCGACCCCAAAAGCGTTGAAATCAGCCCAACCCACATGGCGGCCTGCCTGTTTGTTGTGTAGGCTGGGCCAAGCGAATTTTTAACGCAACACCCAATCCCGGATCCATTCGCTGTGGCCTAATCAAATCATGGTGGTGGCGGGTCAAAAATCTCTAAATATCCCCTATCTAACTCATCATCCGAAATATGCGCATATCGCTGAGTCACGGTGATATTGCTGTGGCGCGCCAGTTCCTGCGCCAGCTTGAGATTGCCCGAGCCACGCAAAACAGTGGTCACAAAATAGTGCCTGAACGAATGCGGGGTGATTTTCCCTTCGGCTTCCTGCCCCAATGCCTCGCGCACACGCTCATCAACGATATTCCGCCCAGTGGCGGTAGTAATTCCCTTGATTTTTTTGCCCGCGCCCTTATCGTGGCGCGCAAACAGCGGCAGCGAGCCCAGCGGTTTGCCACTGCTGCCATCCAGCTTGCTGCGCGCCGCCAGGTATTCCTTCATCGCCTTCAGCGAACGTGATGAAAACCGGATAACCGCCTGCTTATCGCCCTTGCCAATAATAATGGCACGGCCTTCGTTCCAGTCGATGTCACCGCGCCGCAGGTTGCAAGCCTCGTTAACACGCAGCCCGGTATCAGCCAGCACCACCAAAAAGGCGCAGTCACGCAGCAGGCGCAGCTTTTCCGTTTCGGAAATGTCAGACAACTTGCGGCGCTCATCATCAAGGACAGGTTCTGCTTCGGGGTGGGGGAGGGGAGCCAGTTGGATATATTCCAGCACCTTTTCAATATCCTCGCGTGGGAACTGGGGCAAACGCTGACCAGTTCGACGCGACCGCTGCCTGATCAGCAAACGCAAGTGGGGGAGGTTCGGCGCTGACAAATTCTCCGCTGCCAGGAATTCGAAAAACCCGAGCGTGGCCTGCAAATATAGTCTCTCCGTGGCTGGAGCATGTCCCTTGAGCCAGGCCGCGAAACCACCAACAGTTTCTTCTTTCAAGCTGGAAATTGGTGCCGTTTCAACATCAATTTTGATATCCGCCAGCAGCGATTTATAGGCCAGCAGTGCAAACCCATACGTTTCTGCTGTTTTTTCGCTGCGAGCCAGACTGATTGTTTTCAAGAAGCGTTCAATAGCCTGTTGGATGGTGACTGGTGTGTTTTCCATAAATTACCTAGATGTCAGACAATTGCGTATAATATTACATCTATTTATGCTATATTTTTCCATGATGCGTGAAGCGACAAACTGGGGGAGCATGATGAGTATGGAATTGAATCTGCTGTTCTCGAACAGGGGAGATGCTGGATTTTGGTACGTGTATCAGTGTGGATAAAATTATCCACACTGGTGGATATACTACACGTCGTTTTTTATATCCAACAAAACAACTGGCATCCATGCTTTTTGAAGTCAAGAATCCGCAAAAAAGCCAGCCCGACTGCCCTATTTCAATAGGGTTAAGCATTTTATGTTTCTCTTAATTATACTTAAGTTAA
>CAIJPN010000008.1 GCA_903822545.1 uncultured Anaerolineae bacterium
CCGCGCCACTTCAAAGACTCTTCCCGCAGCCACTCAAAAACATCGTTGACGCTGCCAGGGAGAGCATATTCAGAGCCTTCACCGCTGATTGAAAAATTATCCATGTTTGCACATCCTTTCAGGTTCCCGCCCGATGTGCTAAAATTTGCGCACCAGGCCGGTCATGTCGGTTTGGTCACTGCCCCGGATGTTTCAGCATCGCGGGGCGTTTTGTTGTCAAGATGATACTACAAAACCGAACAGACGTTTCACAACTTCATCCGGTCGGCTGGACTTGCGCGCCTGTGGGCGTTCTGGGTATCCGCTTGCGCCAATTCCAGGTAGATTTTTACCGTTTCCAGGTCGGCGTGTCCTAAGAGCCTTTGAAGGCTGAAAACATCGCCGCCATTGCGTAAAAATTCAATTGCGAACGTGTGTCTAAACCTGTGGGGGTGGACATTCTCCACACCTGCCCGCTGCCCCATATCAGCCAGCAAAAGGCGGATAGAATTCCTGTTCATCGGGCTGCCATCCCTTGACGACACAAAGAGCGGGTCAGCGGGAGAGTGAGCGGGCCGGGCTGCCAGGTAACGCCACAGCGCCCGCAGAGCCACTTTGCCCAAGAACACCGCGCGGGATTTGGTTTTGCGCCGACTTTCCCCAAAGGGCGCTATGAAAATCTCGCCTGTAGTGATGTTGACATCCTTCACGGTCAGCCGGGCCAATTCGCCCACACGCAAGCCAGTATCCAGGAGCACAAGCACGATTGCAGCATCACGGTCGGCGGTTCGCCTTCGCATGGTGAACGCTTTTCGTGTTCCCGTTTGGGCCGCCTTCGTGCGTTCTGCCACCGCCATGAGTGCTTTTATCTCGTCCTGGGTGAGGGGTTTTATCAATCTGGGATTATTGTCTGGGAGTTTCAGGCGGGTATCGGGCCGGGTTTTGAGCCGTAATTCATCCGCAGCCCACCCAAAAAACGCCTTAACGCCTTTGTGATGATTCTGCAGGGTGGAGCCAGCCAGCGGGGAGGCGTCGCCGCTTTTCCTGTTCGGATGGTATCCATCACGCAAATAAGCAAAATAGCGGTCAAGGTCGGCGGGTTTTATCCTGCCCACTTCGGGGTTATCCAGGAAATCCGCGAGATTGTCCAGCACATAGCGATATAATTCAATCGTGGCCAGGGCATATCCGCGCGCGCGCAAAGACAACAAAAAGCCATCCAGGGCAGTAAGTAAATTCATGTTTTGAGACCTTTTACAACGGTTTTTGAGACTTGGCACCACAGCCTTCTTACATGCCGTACAGCCGTTGTAAGCGGTCTCAATCGGGGCGTGGCGCAGCCCGGCTAGCGCGCTTGCATGGGGTGCAAGAGGTCGAAGGTTCAAATCCTTTCGCCCCGACTGACGAACCGCTGACCATCAAAAGGTCAGCGGTTTTTTCTTAACTTAACCCGGGTTAGACCCTGCGCAAATTACGAAGGAATCAA
Source organism: uncultured Anaerolineae bacterium (assembly GCA_903822545.1). Taxonomy (GTDB): domain Bacteria; phylum Chloroflexota; class Anaerolineae; order Anaerolineales; family Villigracilaceae; genus CAIJPN01. Next base: position 1,466 of record CAIJPN010000008.1, read on the forward strand.
CGCAAAGCGCAAAACGAAGATCAAAAGCCAAAAGTAGCAACCTGTGTTAATTTAGCACACAATGGTGACAATTCAACCATGAACCTTCCACACAACCGCATCGCCCTTGCCAGCCTGCTCACAGCCGGCCTTACACTCATTTCATTCTGCCTTGGCATTGCTCCCATCCCCATGACGGCTCTCGCCTGTTACCCGCTGGCAGCCTTCACCGGGGTTGTCTCCCTGGTCACCGGGATCATTGCCCTGCGCCAAATCCGTCAAACCGGCCAGCCCGGCCGCTGGATGGCTCTGGCAGGCATGGGGCTGGGTGGAATAACCCTCCTCGCAATCATCTGCGCCACCACCATCACAGCCATCTTGCTTTATTTTGGCGCAGACTACCTGCAAACCATCAACCCCGATCTGTTCCCCAAAAACTAAGCACTGCCCCTTGCCAGGAACGCCTCCCTCGTGTATCCTTACCTGCGGGAGTGGATAAGTTCCGGTGGGCTTCGCGGTCTTCAAAACCGTTGTTGGGTCGCGTTGCGGTCCAGGGTGGGTTCGACTCCCATGCACTCCCGCTCACCAGTGCCGGAGAAGAAATGGAGAAACTCTCCCATTCCATCTCCGGCGCAACTGTTAAAAATCCAGCCTGCGTGGATACTAACGAATTGCATCCCGAACAACTTACAGGTTCAATATGTCACTGCCCGAACAAGAAATCCTGAACAGCACCATCTCGCGTTTTTTCCAAATAGAAGATATCACCACAGGGGACAACAAAGATGGCTACCTGGTACGCTATCGTGGAAAAATGACCACCAGCGACATCCCAGCTGCCTACGACAGCCTGGCCGAAAACCTGCGCCCGCACAAAGTCACCCCACTTTTCCGCAAAGACGACCAGGGCACACACATCATCTTCATCACCGATGGCATCATCGAACCACAACCATCACGCATCAGCATCAACATCATCATGCTCATCCTGACCATCATCAGCGTCATGTTCACCGGTGCCCAAATGTCAGCCACCGAAATGCCGCCGGATGCCGCCGGGCAAATCCTCGCCAGCCTCAAAAACATCTTCAGCGGCGCACCATTTGCCCTGGCGCTGCTATCCATCCTCGGCGCACACGAACTCGGACACTACTTCGCCGGACGCTACCACAAAACCGCCGTCACCCTGCCCTACTTCATCCCGCTGCCATTAAGCTTGCTCGGAACAATGGGAGCCTTCATCCAACTTAAAGATTTCCCCAAAAACAAACGCCACCTGCTCGATATCGGTATTGCCGGGCCGCTGGCTGGATTAATAATCGCCATCCCGGTGCTGCTCATCGGGCTGTCACTCTCCGAAATTGGGCCCATCCAACAAACCCAGGGCGGATTCATCGAAGGCAACTCCCTGCTCTACCTGGCGGCCAAATACATCACCTTCCACCAACTCCTGCCAGCCCCGGCCAGTTACGATGGCATGTCGCCCATCCTTTACTGGCTGCGCTACTTCTTCACCGGCTCGCCCATCCCCTATGGCGGCACAGATGTGCTCATCCATCCGGTAGCGCTGGCAGGCTGGGCAGGCATTCTCGTGACAGCCATCAACCTCATCCCCGCCGGTCAGCTCGATGGCGGCCACATCATGTACGTTCTCTTCGGCAAACGACTGCGCTACGCCTACCCAATCATCCTTACCATCCTGCTGATTATGGGTTACTTCTGGAACGGTTGGTGGCTGTGGGTTGGCTTGCTGCTCCTGTTTGGCCGTAATTACGCCGAACCGCTCGACCAGATTACCGAACTCGACCCGGCACGCCGGATCCTTGCCATTTGCGCCATCCTGATTTTCATCATCGTCTTCACCCCGGTTCCCATCGCCCTGATGTAATGTGCCACCTATTTGGAGATAAAGAACACTCTCCAAAACATCATTCTGGAAAAACTGACCAATGCGCCGCTTCGCCCTCCTTAGCCTGGTATTCGCCATCTTGCTGGCCGCCTGCGCCCCATCTGTGACGCTGCTGCCCCTTGTAACGCCCACCGTTAAACCGACAATCCCCGCCCCGACAAAGACCCCATCACCAGCCCCCAGCATTCCCACACAGACCCCCGCCCCCAACCTTGGCGTAGATACCGAAGCCTTGCGCGGCCTGACCATCAACCTGTGGCACGGCCTGGATGGGGAATCTGCCAGCTTACTGGGGCAAATGACAACAGAATTCAACCTGTCCAACCCCTGGGGATACACCGTCAGTTTGGAGGGAGCCGGCAACATGACCGGAATGCTGGAAAAAGTCAACCAGGCAGAAGCCACTGCCGGAGCGGTGGATGTAGTGCTGGCGCTGCCCGAGCACCTGAACGGCTGGGGAACCGCGAACTGGCTCGTCGACCTGAATCCCTACATCCAAAATAAAGAATTTGGCCTGACCCCCACTGAAATAAGCGATTTTACGCCCGCCATTTGGGCACAAGAGCAAGCCGGGAAACAACGTTTTGGCGCGCCGCTGGCACGCACAGCCCGATTCTTGTTCTACAACGTCACCCTGGCAAACGAATTGGGTTTCAAAAAACCCCCACAAACACTGGAAGATTTCCGCGAACAAGCCTGCGGGGCAAACGCTGCCTGGAAAACCGACAGTGACCAGACCAATGATGGCTACGGCGGCTGGGCCTTCGACAACGACCCCTGGACAGCTTATTCATGGCTGATGGCTGCTGGCGGCCAGCCTTTTACCGATGGTCAATTCACCTTTGCGACCCCGCAAAATACCGCCGCCCTGGCCTACCTGCTGGAACTGCGCGCCGATGGCTGCCTCTGGGTGCCTAATTCGCTAACAAATAGTGAATTCCTGGCGCGGCGCGCAGCCTTATTTGTAACGGGCTCGCTGGAAGATATTGCCGCACAAAATGTAGCTTTCACCGTTTTCGCTTCGTCTGATACCTGGACAATTTTGCCCTTCCCGGGCGAAAAGCCGTTGATTGTGACTTATGGCCCATCCTTTGGGGTAATGGCAAACGGCCCGGCCCGGCAACTGGCGGGTTGGCTGTTTGTGCGCTGGATGCTTTCGCAGGAAAACCAGGCGCGTTGGGCCAGCACCACCGGGTTGCTCCCGGCACGCACCAGCGCCTTGAGGCTGATGCAAGCGTATCGCACAGCCCACCCAGCCTGGGCTGCCGCCGCTGACCTGATGCCACTGGCGCAGCCTTATCCGGCGGCCCCATCCTGGCGACTGGCCCGCAATGTACTGGCAGATGGGTTTGGTTCGCTCTTCCGGATGTACCCGTTATATGGGCCTGATGCGATGCTGGAACAGATGGATAAAACGATGCTGGAGTTGTCCAAGTAGCCGTTTGTAAAATGGTTCAGGCTACGGCGCGGGGATATCGGTAAAGGCCGGCAGGGGTGTGGAGGTTGGTGGAAGCGGCGTGGCTGTCGGCTGGAAGCGCGGGGTGTTGGTGGCTATGGGGGTGGCGGTTTGTGTGGGGGTCTGGAGGCCATCCAGCGTATAGATCATATTGGCAACTGCGCCAAACCCGCCCATCAATCCCAGGTCTGTATCATCCAATCGGATTTGAACCGCTGCACCATTGCCGGTCAATACTTCCACGCGCTGTTGGCCCTCGAAAACCAGGGCTGCGCCGGGCACCACCCGGCCATCCTGTTTGATTTCGCCATCCACGGTAACGCGCAAGAAAGTACGCTCCAGTACGATGACTGTGATGCGGATGGTGTCACCGATGAAAAAGGGCGTGGGTGTTTCGGTGGCAACAGCACCATCGGGAGATTGGGTTTCCAGTTCACCTGCGGGGGTGAGGATAACTTCAGTTGGCAGGCCACCTTCGGGGGTGGAAAGAATGACATCGGAAATGGATGGGCCCTGGGTAGCTGTGGCAGGGGTAGATTCGGTATTGCTGATAAAGCGGGCTGCACCCCAAATGCCCAACCCAAGCAAAATGATGACCATACTTCCGCCAAAGATCAAGTCTGGGCTGATGAAGTTGCGCACCCAGGCCGGGATGATGAATTTTTTTCCTGAGCGAGCTGGTTTGTTGTTGTCAGGCTGATTTTCAATGCGGCGAGCCTGGAGAGCCTCGGCATAACGCAGCAGGATGGCATCCACATCCATATCGAGGAAAGCAGCATAGGTGCTCAACATGCCACGCGCCTGGACGGGCGATGGCAGGTTATCGAACTGGCCGGCTTCGATGGCAAGGATGTAGTGTTTACGAATGTGGGTATGCCGCTCAACTTCGTTGATATTCAAGCTGATAAGTTCACGGCGGGTGCGGAGTTGCTGGCCTACTTCTGCGAAGATCTGGGCAGATGGAAGCGTCGGAAGCGCAGGGGCAGGTGGTTCTTCAGGTTCGATGGGGGTTTCGGCATCTGAAGCTGGCTCAGGCTCAGGTTCGGGTTCGGGGGGTGGGGCTGCTGGCGCCGGGCTGACAGGCTGGAGCCGCTCGGCGGTCAGGGCCGGTACAGGTTTAGATTCGGCCCTCAGGCGGGCGATCAGGTCGTCGCTGTTTAACCCCAGGAAATCGGCGTAGAGTCGCAAAAAACCACGCGCCTGGACAGGCGATGGCAGTGGCGCAAAGTCGTCCGATTCAAAAGCTTCGATGTAGTGTTGGCGAATATGCGTGAGTTGGGCGGCTTTTTGTAGGGTTAGCTTGCGGGCTTCACGAGCCTGCTTGAGTTCTTCGCCGATGGTACTCATTGTTTTTTTATTAAGAAAACATCACCGATGTTACCCAGGATGGGCTTATCGGTGATGTTCTACAATAGAAGAGGGTGGATCAGGCGGCTGCAACTTCGGGGGCGGCTGCGGCCTTTTGGGCTTTTTCAGCTTCTTCCGCCGGGTTGGCTTCACCGTCGCGGTAAGCAATGATCGTGATGGTGGGGATCAGGTCAACCGTCAGGCGCACACGGGCAGAGAAAGAGCCAAGGGAGCGGATGGGCTGCATATCGATCTGCTGGCGTTTGATATCGATCTGGGTCTTGGCCTTGATGGAATCCGCGACCATTTGGGTGGTGATGGAACCGTAGAGCTTGCCCGTTTCACCGGCTTTGCTGGAAAAGCCAAGCTTGATGCCGTTGATAACTTCGGCAACTGCTGCCATTTCGTTGTTCATGGCGGCACGCTTCTTGGTGGCTTCACTGCGGATTTTTTCGGATTGGCGGATGGCACCTTCGGTGGCGAGGACGGCGAGGCCCTGGGGAAGCAGGAAATTGCGGCCGTAGCCATCGGCTACTTTTTTGACGTCACCGGCATGGCCGAGTTTGTAAACGTCTTTGATAAGGAGTACTTTCATGTGATTCAAGCCCTTTCTGGCATAGAATGATTGCGCTGCGCGCAGTTTGGATTGGGGACGAAGGGTACAACGTCCCGGCCCGCTATTTTACCAGATGTGGCGGAAGGGCGTCAATCATTTAAAAAGCAGGGAAATCAGGCTTTGCCAAAGTCAAAAGGGGTGTCTCACCACAACATAAAGAAATCCCTGTGAGAATTGCTATCACTTCTCGTCAAAAGGCCGAAAATTATATATAATATATAAAGTATGGCAACCATATCCCCCCCGCAGGAAATTGAAACGCTGCAACGTCGCCCGATGAAGGAGGAAATTTTCGAGCTGCTGCATCGCCGCGTGATCGCGGGGAAGTACCGCCCTGGAGAGTGGTTGCGCCAGGAGGAGATTGCTTCCCAGCTGGGGGTGAGCATGACGCCTGTGCGCGAAGCGCTGGATCTGCTGGTGGCTTCCGGCCTGGCGGAGCGCGTCCCGTATCGCGGTGTGCGGATTTTGGAACTTTCAGGCGAGGAAATCCTGGATTCGTATGTGATGCGGCTGGTGTTGGAGCAGACAATTGCCCGGGTGGCGGCCATCTCGATTAAACGGGAGCAGTTGGCAGGGCTGGAAGAAATGCTCCAGCAAATGCAGCCGCTGGTAACGTTGAACGATCTGGCAGCGCTGCAACAGATCAATCGGGAATTCCACCTGCTGATTGCCAGGGCTGGCGGTAATGCCCTGCTGACTCGTCTTTACGTAACCGCCATCAACACTTTCCCAGACTGGATGTTGTACGAAGCCATGTTCCGCCACGAGGAGCTTTTGAGCGGCTACCTGGCGGATGAGTTTGAGCAGCACCGTGAGCTGGTGGCTGCGCTGGCAGAGGGCGACCCGCAGAAGGCGGGGGCGTGTGCGCTGGCGCATGTGCTCAAGTTGGGCGAGGAAATATCGGCGGTGCTGAACCTGCCGATTGAAGTTATCCATGACAGGGCCCGCGTGGCGCTGGATTGAGCGCAATCAAATTTTATTCATCACCCCAAAGGAGAAATAAATATGTCGGAAGAACTGTTCAAAAAAATGGCCCAGAGCATCATCGATGGCGATTCGGATGTGGCAGTGGAGCTCGCCAATGAGGCGATTGCCGCGGGAATCGACCCGCTGGTAGCGATCACGGATGGGTTTGTGATCGGCGTCAACCAGGTGGGCGATGCCTTTGCCTGTGGCGATGCCTTCTTGCCCGAACTTGTAATGGCTGGCGAAGCGATGAAGGCCGCTGTGACCACGCTGGAGCCCGAAATGGCGCGGCGCGGCAGCGAACGCCAGATTTTGGGCAAGGTGGTGCTCGGCACAGTTGAAGGCGATATCCATGAAATTGGCAAATCGCTGGTCGGGACGATGCTGGGAGCTTCTGGATTCCAGGTGTATGACCTGGGTGTGGATGTTTCGGCTGAAAAACTCATCGGAAAAGCTGTGGAAGTCGGTGCGAATATCATTGCCATGAGCGCGCTGCTGACCACCACCATGGTCAAGCAAAAGGAAGTCATTGAGCTGCTGGAACAGGAAGGCCTGCACAATACCATCAAGGTGATGGTGGGCGGCGCTCCTGTAACCCGCGAGTGGGTCGGCAAGATCAAGGCAGATGGCTATTCTGAAGATGCCATCGGCGCGGTGGCTGTGGCCAAGAGCATCGTCGGCGCGGCATAGGGCTGACTATGACAAAAAAAATCAAGTCTGTCACCAATCCCAAGCTCAAACTTGAGATTTTGACACCCACCGATGTCAAAAAAATCCACGACGCCACGTTGTGGATCATCGAAAAGGTGGGTGTGCGCTTCCCCTCGAAGCGAGCGCTGGATATTTGGGCTGCCAACGGCGCGGAAGTCGATTTTGACAAGAAAATCGTGCGCGCAAAAGGCGAATTGATCGAGAAAGCGCTCAAAAGCGCCCCACCGGTCTATCCGTTGGCAGCGCGCGACCCGCAGCAGGATCTGCCGCTGGATGGCAATCACGTTTTTGTCGGAACCGATGGCTGCGGCGTGGAAGTAATCGATATTGAAACAGGCGTGCGGCGCATCTCCAGGCTCGATGATGTGCGCGATATCGCACGTATCGCCGATGCCACCGAAGAAGTTGGTTTCCACTGGGTAGCGGTTTCAGCGCAGGATAAGCCCGTCGAAACGCGCGGCCTGCACGAAATCAAAACTATCTGGGAAAACTCTACCAAACACGTCCAGACCGAGTCCATTTACAACGAGCGCGAAGCCCGCGCCGCGATGGAAATCGCGGGATTGATCGTCGGCGGGAAAGATAAACTGCGCGAGCGGCCAGTTCTCTCGCTGATGCAATGCACCGCCCCGCCGCTGGGTCACGATGGCGGCAGCCTGGATGCGGCGCTGGTAGCGGCGGAATACGGCATCCCGACCGGTTTTATGACCATGGCGGCCAACATCACCACCGGCCCGGCCACCCTGGCAGGGAACCTGGCCCTGGGCAATGCCGAAGTCATTGCCGGGGCAGCGCTGATCCAGCTGGCATTCCCTGGCGCGCCAGTCTTCTACGCGGCCGCCCAGACCGCTTCGGATATTCGCTCTGGCGCATACACTGGCGGCGGCCCGGAAGATTTCATCTACGGCGCGGCTGGCAATGTGCTGGCTGACTATTACAACATCCCGATCTCAATGGGGTCATTCGCCACCGGCGCAAAAGAGCCGAACTGGCAGGCCGGCATCGAAAACAGCCTTTCAACTTTTATGGCGAGCATCGTCATGTCTGATATGCTGCTGGGTGTCGGTTTCCTGCACGGCAGCCGCATCTGGTCTTACGCCGAAATGATGATGGACTGCGAAATCTTCTCGATCATCGAGAAGACGCTGCAAGGCATCGTAGTGGATGACGAAACGCTGGCGCTGGATACCATCGCGGCGGTGGGGCCAGGCGGTAATTTCCTCTCGCAGAAGCACACCCGCAAGCACATGCGCGAGGTTTTCCTGCCGCAGTTTATGGATCGCCGCCCTTACAACGAGTGGGAATCCAAAAAAGACAACGCCGCCGATTGGGCGCTGGCCAAGGCCCGCAAAACCCTGGCCGAGCACCAGCCCGAGCCACTGGATGAAAAAGTCAGCGCGGAGATGGCGAAGATTATCGCGGCGATGGAGAAGTAGCCCTTTCCCTCACCCCAACCCCTCTCCCGGTGGGAGAGGGGCCAAAGTTCCTTCCCCCTTCGGGGGAGGGCGGAGGGTGAGGGCCGATATATACTTAACATTGTCCAAAGTCTGGAGACTTTGGACTCCGGAGAAGCAATGCAACCCAAAATCGAATTACTCTCACAGGAAATGATCGGCCGCATCATGGATGAGGCCTTCCAGTTGATGATGGAGCCCGGTATCAAAGTCCAGTCGGCGGAAGCGCGCCGGTTGCTGGCAGAGGCCGGGGCACAGGTCGATGAAAGCGCGGAAGTGGCAAAAATTCCCGAAGCGGTGGCACGCAAGGCCCTGGAAACCGTCCCGCACAGCTTCCAGCTGTTTGACCGGTTCGGAAATCCCAAAGTCACCTATGGCGGCGATGCCGTCCACTTCGACCCCGGTTCATCCGGCGTACACATCCTCGACCCCGAAACGCTCGAACACAAGACTTCTTTCACGCCCGACCTGGCACGGGTGGTCAAAGTGACCGAAATGCTGCCAGAATACGATGCGCAATCGACCGCCATCGTCTGCAATGAAGTACCCAAGGCGGTCGGCGACTTTTTCCGGCTGTATGTGGTGCTGCTGCACTCGACCAAGCCGATTGTGACCGGCGCGTTCAACATCAAAACGCTGGATACGATGATCGAGATGCTGGCGATTTTTGCCGGTGGACGCAAGGAACTGGCCTCCAAACCCCAGGCTGTTTTCGATGTCTGCCCGTCACCGCCGCTGATCTGGAGCGGATTCGGCTCTGAGAATTTGATCGCCCTGGCCCGGGCTGGCGTGCCGGCCGAGATGGTTTCGATGCCGCTGGCAGGCGCTGCCGCCCCGGTAACGCTGCTCGGCTCGGTGGTGCAGCACACCGCTGAATGTTTGAGCGGCATCACCATCCACCAGCTGGCGCAGCCCGGCGCGCCGATTGTGTGGGGCGGCGCACCGGCGATCTTCGATATGCGCCGCGGCACCACGCCGATGGGCGCGATTGAAACCGCCATGATCGACGCATCCTACGCCCAGGTGGGCAAATCACTCGGGCTGCCAACGCACGCCTACCTCGGCGCAACAGATGCCAAGGTGGTAGATGCCCAGGCCGGGATGGAAAGTGGCATGAGCGCGCTGGTTGGCGCGCTGGCGGGCATCAACATGATCTCTGGCGCCGGGATGATCGATTTCCTGGCCTGCCAGAGCCCCGAAAAACTGGTGATCGACGCCGAAGCCATCGGCATGGTCAAGCGTCTGCTGGAAGGGATGAAGGTGCAAACTGACACGCTGGCAACTGCCCTGTTTGCCGGGATCAACTTCAAGGGTGATTTCCTGAAGCAAAAAATCACCCGCCAGTTGTTCTCCAAAGAACAGCATCTCCCATCGGCGGTGATCGACCGCGATTCCATCCGCGGCTGGCAGGAAGCTGGTTCGCTGGATACGTTCGGGCGCGCGAAAGAGCGCACCCGGCAGCTCCTGGCGGCCTACAAACGCCCTGAGCTTGACCCGACGCAGGAAAAAGCCCTGCACGAGATGGTCACAAGCCTTTCTCGCGCCGCCGGGATGGATAGTATCCCCGCGATGGAATAAAAATTACAGACCGATTTTCAGCCAAGATGCATAAGGTGAACAACCTTGTGCATCTTGGTTATGTCTCATAACTACGGTCACAAATTGCGCTTTCCCGCTGATGAAAATAAACGCAATTTGTGACTGCGGTGGGTATAATAGTTAGTAACAACGGTTCAACGACAGTCCAGCCGGGACTGGTAGAACGAGCGTATGTTGTTGCCAAGGAGGTGGAACAGGCAAAAATGGGTTTGCACGTGATGTCTTTCGTTTATTCGCTAAATGAAAAGAGGAGAAGACCATGCTTAACAAATCATTCATTTTGAAAGTCCTGGTACTGGTTATGATCGCCAGCCTGGGCCTGAGCGCCTGCGGAGGCAGCCCTGCCGCCACAGCCCCAGCGGCATCCAAAGTCGCCACTTTGATTTTCACCCAGGAACCGGACACGATGAGTCCGCTCTACACCAATATGTATTTCTCGCAAATCCTGCACCAAACCTGGAATGTGTGGACCTGGCAATATGATGAGAAGAACCAGGTTTACCCCGTACTGGTAAAGGAAATGCCGAGCATGGAAAATGGCGGTATCTCTGCCGATGGCAAAACCATCACCCTGCACCTGCGCGAAGATGTGCTCTGGTCGGATGGCGAAAAACTCACTTCGGCTGATTACAAGTTCACATACGATATGTATATGAACCCTAAGAACACCGTCTCGACCACCTACCCTTACGATCAAATTGCCAGTCTCGAAACCCCCGATGATTTCACAGTTGTCATCAACTTTGCCGAGCCGTTTGCGCCCTGGTTGTCGCTGTTCCATGGCATTCTGCCCGAGCACGTTTTGCAACCCGTCTTCGAAAAAGATGGCACACTCGATACCGCCGCATGGAACAAAGCTCCCAGCGCGGGCATCGGCCCGTTCAAGTTTGACAAATGGGAATCTGGTTCCTACCTGCGCTTTGTGCGCAACGACAAGTGGTTCGGTGAAAAAGCCAAACTGGATCAAATCTTTGTTCGCATCGTGCCGGATGATGCCTCCCAGGTGGCGGCGCTCAAAGCTGGGGATGGCGACCTGGGCATTTTCATCTCCTATCCTGACATCCCCGCGCTGGAAGAAGCCGGCGTCAGCGTTGTAACAGTTCAATCTGGTTACAGCGAGGGCTGGTTCATCAGCATGGGCCCGAAGGCTCACCCAGCCTTGCAGGATGTGCGCGTCCGCCAGGCACTGGTTTATTCAGTCGACCGCGAAAAAATCGCCAAAGACCTGCTGCTGGGCAAAACCAAACCCGGCGCCAGCCTGTGGGATAACTCCCCATACGTAGATCCATCACTCCAGCCCTATCCATATGACCCCGAAAAGGCCAAGTCCCTGCTCGATGAAGCTGGCTGGAAAGACACCAACGGCGATGGTAGCCGCGATAAAGACGGCGTTGAACTCGTCCTGCGCTATGGAACCACCACCAAAGAAGTCCGCCAGAGCACCCAGGCCGTTGTCCAGCAGATGTGGGCATCCGTTGGCGTCAAAACCGACCTGACCAACTATGATTCAGATATCTTCTTTGCCAGTTACGGCGATAAAGGCCCGGCCTACACCGGCGAACTGGATGTGATGGAATGGTCAGATGTGTACCAATTCCCCGATCCGAACTTCACCTACTTCCTGTGTTCCGAAATCCCCAGCGACGAATCACCACAGGGCGTCAATGCCCAGTACTTGTGCGATGAAGAACTCGATGGGCTCTTCCAACAGCAAGCCACCCAGGTGGATACCAATGCCCGCATCGAAACCTTCCACAAAATCACCAAAATTGTTTTCGACCAGGTGTATTGGGCCAGCCTGTGGCAAGACCCCGATATCTGGGCCGTTGGCAAGCGCCTGGCTGATGTCAAACTCTCCGGCGTAACCCCATTCTACAACGCCGAAGCGTGGGACTTGAAATAGCCCGCCGTTAAAACAGGTGCGTCGCAACTTTCACAGGTGCGACGCACCCCTTTTATTTTTGCGATACGGAACCCCCGCCATGACCCGTTATATCATCCGACGCATCCTGCAAGGCATCCCGTTGGTGTTTCTCGTCAGCCTGGTTTTGTTCATCATGATGCAAAACATGGGCGATCCACTTGCCACCATGGGTGGACGCTCGGTGACGCGCAAAGAAGATCGCGCGCGTCTCTCCCGTCAGCTTGGGCTGGATCAGCCCGTGCTGGTTCAATATTTTTACTGGCTGGTGGGCAACGACTTCGTCAAAATCGATATTGACGGGGATGGCACCCCTGAAACATACGGAACCCGCAAAGGCGTGCTACGCGGTGACTTTGGCACTTCCCTGGTAGCACGGGAGCCCGCCATGGAAGTCATCCTGAGCCGCCTGCCCAACACGCTCATCCTGATGCTGACCTCAGAATTTGTCGTCATTTTTGGCGCATTATTGATCGGCGTTTATTCCGCGCTAAAGCAATATTCCCTGCTCGATAACATAGTGACCACCTTCTCATTTGTCGGCTACTCCATGCCGATCTTTTTCCTGGCCCTCAGCCTGATGTACATCTTCGCGGTGAATTTCAAACGCTGGGGACTGCCCTACCTGCCCACAGTCGGCATGTATGACCCGCAGGTCGGGGATACCCCCGCACAGGTACTTATCCACATGGTGCTGCCGGTTGTTACCATCGCGGTCAACAGCTTCTCAGCGTACAGTCGCTACATCCGCAGCACCATGCTCGAAGCGCTCGGACAGGATTACATCCGCACGGCGCGCGCCAAGGGCCTGCCCAAACGCGAGATTGTCTTCATCCATGCGCTAAAAAACGCATCCCTGCCAATAGTGACCATCGTTGGGCTAGATTTACCCTTCCTGTTGGGCGGCGCACTCGTCACCGAACGCATTTTCGCCTGGCCGGGCATGGGACGCCTGTTCATCGACCACGTTTCGCGCGGCGATACCCCCGTTGTAATGGGTATCATGGTGCTGATCGCTATCTCGGTGGTTGTTTTCCAGATCCTCACCGATATCGTCTACGCCTGGCTTGACCCCAGGATCCGCTACAGTTAGGGAGCCAACATGACTCAACCTCCCCCCCCAATTGCCTCCCTGAACCTCGATGAGTTGGCAACACCGCCACTTTCACTGGCCAAAATGGCCTGGCTACGCTTTCGCCGCCACAAAATGGCCCTGGTCGGGATGGTGATCCTGGCCTTCCTGGTGCTGTACTGCATTGGCGGTGCCCTTATTTACAGCGAAAAATACGCCAACTTCAACGAAACCAGCATCCATCTCCAACCCCCATCGCTGGCGCATCCCTTTGGCACTGACACCATCGGGCGCGATATCCTGGCACGCACTATCTATGGCGGGCAGATTTCGCTGATGATCGGTTTGACGGCAGTTTTGTTGGAATTGACCATTGGCATTGTGGTCGGCGCGCTTTCAGGCTACTTTGGCGGCTGGTTGGATAACCTTCTGATGCGATTCACCGAAGCCATTCTAATCATCCCGCAGATTTTCCTGCTACTGGTGATGGCAAAATTCTTCGCAGGCGACATCCCAGACATTTCATTTTTGGGCAGGGAATTCAGCGGCAGCGTGGTTGTGATTGTGGTCATCATCGGGTTGACATCCTGGCCATACCTGGCACGCATTGTCAGGGCGGAATTTCTCTCCATCAAAGAAAATGAATTCATCCTGGCCGCCCGCGCCATTGGGACTCCCACCTCCGAAATCATCTTCCTCCACATCTTGCCCAACAGCATCGCCCCGATCGTGGTTTCGGCCACCCTGGGAATCGCCAACGCCATCACGCTGGAAGCTTATATCAGTTTCCTGGGGCTGGGTGTGCGCCCGCCGACTGCCACCTGGGGCAACATGCTCGAAGGCGCATACAACTACATCGAATCGGCCTACTGGATGTGGTTGTTCCCCGGCCTGCTGATCCTGTTGATCGTGCTCGCCATCAACTTTATCGGCGACGGCCTGCGCGATGCCCTCGATCCGCGCAGCAGGACGGTATAGCATGGAAACCCATAAACTCATCGAAGTAAAAGACCTCGAGACGCAGTTCCACACACCCGAAGGCATCGTTTACGCGGTCAATGGTATCTCCTTTTTTGTTCACGAAGGGGAAACCCTGGCCGTGGTTGGTGAAAGCGGCTGCGGCAAATCGGTGACGATGCTGTCGTTTTTACGACTAATCCCCACCCCACCGGGAGAAATCGTCAGCGGGCAGGCCCTCTACCGCGAAAAAGACCTGCTTCGCATCTCAGAAGATGAGATGGAACACATCCGGGGCAAAGAAATCGCCATGATTTTCCAAGACCCGATGACTTCCCTCAACCCGGTGCTCACCATCGGGCGGCAGATCACCGAGCCGCTGCACACCCATCTTGGCCTGAACAAAGCCGAAGCCCGGGATCGCGCCATCAAGCTGCTGCTGGATGTCGGCATTCCGGATGCTGCCCGACGGCTGAATGATTATCCCCACCAGTTTTCGGGCGGGATGCGCCAGCGTGTGATGATCGCCATGGCGCTGGCCTGCGCCCCCAGCCTGCTCATCGCTGACGAACCCACCACCGCGCTGGATGTGACCATCCAGGCGCAGATCATCGAACTGGTGGCGCACATCCGCCAGCACATGAACATGGCCGTCATCTGGATCACGCACGACCTGGGCGTAGTGGCCGGCATGGCAGACCGCGTGATGGTGATGTACGCCGGTTTTGTGGTGGAAGAAGCACACGTAGAAGAGCTATACGACAACCCCCGGCATCCCTACACACATGCGCTGCTTTCAGCCCTGCCGCGTGTAGATCGTCGCCGCGACTCGCGCTTAAAATCCATCCCTGGCGCGCCACCCAACCTGCTGGTCAAGCCGCACGGCTGCCCCTTTGCGCCGCGCTGCGAACACACCATTGAACGCTGCGGGAATGAAAACCCCCCATTACAAAAAGTTGCCCCCGAACATTTCGCCGCCTGTTGGGTGGATGTCCGCACAGGAGCGCCCAAATGAGCACAGAAACGCCACTTGTCCAGGTCACTGACCTGAAAAAACATTTCCCCATCACCAAAGGCATTGTCATCCAGCGCCAGGTAGGCACAGTCCGCGCCGTAGATGGGATTTCATTCAGCATTGCGCGTGGCGAAACACTGGGGCTGGTAGGCGAGAGCGGCTGCGGTAAAACCACCGCCGGGCGCACCCTGCTGGGGTTGTACCCATCCACCGCCGGGCAGGTTGACATCGATGGTCACGACCTGACCCACGCACGCGGCAAAAGTATGATGGAAATCCGCCGCAAAGCCCAAATGATCTTCCAAGACCCGTATGCATCGCTCAATCCGCGCTGGACGGTAAATGCCATCGTCAGCGAACCGATGCGCGTGCATCATCTCATTAATAACGAGAAAGACCGCCAGGAACGCGTGAAGGAACTACTTACGCTGGTAGGCCTGTCGGCGCGGCTGGTGAACCGTTTCCCACATGAATTTTCAGGCGGACAGCGCCAGCGCATTGGGATTGCCCGCGCCCTGGCATCGAACCCGCGCTTTATCGTGTGTGACGAACCCATTTCCGCCCTGGATGTGTCCATCCAGGCCCAGGTGGTCAACCTGCTGGAAGAACTGCAAGACCGGCTCAACCTGACCTACCTGTTCGTGGCCCACGACCTGAGCATGGTACGCCACATCTGCGACCGGGTGGCGGTGATGTATCTCGGCATCATCGTTGAGATGGGCGAGCGCGACGAAGTCTACGAACATCCGCTGCACCCTTACACGAAAGCCCTGCTCTCTGCCGTGCCGATCCCTGACCCGCGCAAGGAGCGCGCCCGCCAGCGTGTCATCCTGACTGGGGATGTGCCCAGCCCAATCAACCCGCCCTCCGGCTGCCGCTTCCACCCGCGCTGCCCGGTAGCGCTGGAAAAGTGCAAAACCGAGACGCCCGTGATGAAAGAAGCCGCGCCGGGTCATTTTGTGGAGTGCCACGCGGTGAAATAATTTAGAGTCAATGGAGATTTTTATGCCTTCGTTCACTTTCCTTTCCCAGCAAGAAGTGGAAGCCATCCACCAGGCCACACTGCGCATTTTGAACGAGACCGGCGTGATCTTAAACCACGCCGGGGGCCGCAAGATTTTGCAGGAGGCCGGGGCGCGCGTGAAAAACGAGCGTGTGCAACTGCCGCCAGAGCTGGTTGAAAAATGCATCGCGCAGTGCCCCAAGACGGTCACAGTGCATGGGCGCGGCAAGACGGGCAAAACGCTCGGGGACGGCACGCTGTATTTCCACAACCTGGGCGGCGCGCGCGATATTTTTGATATTGCCAGCGGCACGCAGCGCAACGCCATGACCCAGGATGTCAAGGATGCCACCCGCCTGCTGGATGCGCTGCCCAACTGCCACACGATCACACCGTTTTTCACGCCAAGCGATGTGCCAGGGCCGCTGATGTCGCTGGCGATGTATCGCCATGCGCTGCCGCACACCACAAAGCCTGTCCACGGGCCAGGAGTGCAGTATGCCGGGGAAGTGAAATTTGTGCTGGAGATGGCGGCGCTGCTCGGGACGCCGAGGGAGGTGCTGACCCTGGCAGTTTCACCAGTCAGCCCACTGACCATTCCTGGCCATGAAGTAGAAGCCATCATCGAGATTGCCCGGGCGGGCATCGCCTTTGGCCCGCTGCCCTGCCCAACCGCCGGGACGACCGCCCCGCTATCGATTGCCGGGGCTGTGGCGCAGCAAAACGCCGAGGTGTTGGCTCCACTGGTTCTGGCGCAGGTGGTCAACCCCGGCCTGCCGATTTTCTACTGCGGGCGGCTGGCCATGATGGAGCCGCGCACTGGCATTTCAGTCTGGGGAGGCGTGGAACTGGCGCTGGCTTCAGCCGGAACGGTGCAGATTGGGCATCGCTATGGACTGCCGGTGAATGTCTATGGTTTTTCTACCAACGCGCACACGCTGGATATCCAGGATGGCTTCGAGCGGGGTATCAACGCCGCCATTCCAGCCCTGGTCGGCGCAGATGAACTCTCGGGTATCGGGGAGATGGAAGCAGGTGTGAGCGGTTCGTATGCGCAGATGGTAGCCGATAACGAGTTTGCGGGCAGCATCCAGCGCCTGCGACGCGGGTTTGCGGTCGATGCCGATTCGCTCGCGGTGGAAGTCATCGATACGGTGATGAATGGCACACACAACTTCCTCGGGCAGAAGCACACCATGAAATATCTCAAGGCTGGTGAGGTCTTTACCACAAAGCTGGCCGAGCGCGGCAGTTGGGAGCAATGGGAAACTGCCGGGAAGAAAACCTTTGGCGAGCGCGCCCAGGCCGAAGCTGAGAGAATCCTGCGAGAGCACAGAGTCGAACCGCTGGAAGATGCCCAGGAGCGGGAATTGGATCGGATTATGGCAGCCGCGGAAAAAGAGTTAGTGAAATAACCCAGACTCAAAAGTCTCCCGACTTTTGAGAGATGAAACTCGAACATCTCCCGATGTTCGAGTCCGAAAAGAGAGAGAGATAAAAATGCTGAAACAATCCCATGCAATCTACGAAGACCTGGTCCACTGGCGGCGTGATTTTCACATGCACCCTGAACTCGGCTTCACCGAAAAGCGCACCAGCGAAATTGTGGCCGCCGAATTGGAAAAACTGGGCTACAAAGTCCGCCGGGGCGTGGGACGCACCGGCGTGGTGGCCGATTTTGGCGATGAAAACGGCCCAACGATTGCCATCCGCGCCGATATGGATGCCCTGCCCATCACCGAAAGCGCCGATCGTGAATATGCTTCGCTTAACCCGGGCATCATGCACGCCTGCGGACATGACAGCCACACCGCCATGGCGCTGGGCGTGGCATCCCTGCTGGCGAAAGAAAAATTCCCCGGACGGGTGCGCTTCCTGTTCCAACCGGCAGAAGAAGTTGGAGATAATGAAGGCATCAGCGGCGCACCACGCATGATCGAGGACGGCGCACTGGAAGGCGTGGATTTCGTCATCGCCCAGCATGTTGATCCGCACGCCCCGGTTGGGACGATGGGTATCATCTCTGGCCCGGCTTCTGGCGGCGTGGACTCATGGTTTGGCAAAATTATCGGCGTGGGCGGGCATGGGGCGCACCCTGAAACAACAGTGGACCCGTTTTACATCCTGTCGCATGTCATCATAGGGTTGAATGCCATCGTTTCACGGCGGATTTATCCTTTCCAGCCGGCAGTGGTAAGCATTGGTACCGTGAAGGGTGGCTTCACCCAGAATGTGATTCCAGAAGAAGTAGAAATCACCGGAACCCTGCGTTATACCGATCCGGCGCTTCATCCCAAAATTCGGAATGAGATTCGGCAGGTCTTTGAGATTTCTCGCAATTTTGGCGGGGATTACAGCCTGGAATTCCAGTTTGGCGGCCCGCCAATGATCAACGCCCCGGCTGCGGCAGAGCTGCTGCGCGAGGCAGGAATCGCCATCTTGGGGAAGGAGCATGTCCAGCCGCCGACCCCCACCCTCGGGGCAGAAGATTTTGGGGCGTTCACCGAAAAAGTGCCCGGGGCGATGTTCACACTCGGGTCCCTGATCGATGGCGACGAGCGCAGCTTGCATCACCCGCGATTCGATATCGACGAACGCGCCATGCCCATCGGCACCGCGATTTTGGCCGAGGCGGTACTAAACTACCTGAGAAGACAATAAAACCACCAACGTTGGGATACGTTGGACTCCACAAGGAAATGCGCATGAAAACCATTCTAAAAGGCACAAAAAAGGAAGTTGTGATTGGCGACAGCAGGCCATTCACCATGATCGGCGAGAAAATCAACCCGACAGGCAGCAAAAAACTGGCGGCAGCGTTAACCGAGGGCAACCTGGATTTTGTCCGCGATCTGGCGCTGCGGCAAATTTCCTGGGGTGCAGATGTGCTGGATGTCAACGTCGGCGTACCCGGGCTGGATGAGCCGCCGCTGATGAAATCTGTGGTTGAGATGTTGGCTGGCGTTGTGGATGTGCCGTTATGCATCGACTCCGGCCACCCGGCAGTGCTGGAAGCCGGACTGAAGGCTGCCCCTGGCAAACCGCTGGTCAACTCGGTCAACGGCGAGGAGCGCCTGTTGGAAAGTGTCCTGCCGCTGGTAAAGGAACGCGGGGCAGCGGTTATCGGCCTGACCATGGATGAGAACGGCATCCCCAAAACAGCCGAAGAGCGCGTGGCAATCGCCGAAAAAATCATCGCGCGCGCTGCCAAATACGGCATTCCGGTGGAAGATATCATCATCGATCCACTGGTACTGACGGTCGGTTCAGATAGCAAGGCCGCGATGGTCACACTCCAAACAATTGCCCTGCTCAAAGAAAAAATTGGGGTCAACGTCAACTTGGGCGCAAGCAATGTTTCGTTCGGGCTGCCGGAACGTCACACCATTAACATGGCCTTTCTCTCGCTGGGCATCCAGGCCGGGGCAACCTGTGCCATCACCGATGCCGTCAAGTTGGGCGCAACCATCCGCGCCACAGACGTGCTGCTCGGCAAAGATGATTTCGCCATGAAATACATCAAATATTTCCGGCAGTGTGAAGCGCTGCGGGTCAAAGAAGCCAACGGGGTTTAATGGTGGCGCGGGATGGTGGCCCGCAACCAGGCGGATTAACGATCCACCCCACGAAATCTGTGAAGAACTAAAAGTGATAATTATTACAAAATTTCCAGCAAAGTTCACCTTATTCAGCCCGGGAGTGAAAACCCCGGGCTGATTTGAATCTAAATATGATTTCTCGTATAATTTATGCAGATTATTCAACAGTTTGAGATACTCATCGAATATTAATAACAAGTAGCCGGGTTTTATGATAAAAAATATTCAAGATTTTTCGCTGGATGATGTAGACAGGGCCATTTTAAGTGCCCTGCAAACCGATGGTCGCCTGAGCAATGTTGAACTGGCGCGCAAAGTCAACCTGTCTCCACCGGGAACACATGCGCGACTGCGGCGGCTGGAGAAGGAAGGCTTTATCCGCCAGTATACGGCCCTGGTGGATAGGGAAAAAGCCGGGTTCGATCTGCTGTGCTACATCCATGTCAGCCTGCAAATGCACCAGTTGGAGCAGGTCGAGGAGTTCCGCAAGCGCACCCGGGAGATGCCAGAAGTGCTGGAGTGTCACCACATCACCGGTGAGTATGATTACATCCTGAAGGTGGCGCTGAAAAATCGCAAAGACCTGGAGCGTTTTGTTGTTGATCGGCTGACCCCGGTTCCAGGTGTGGCGCGCATCCACACCAGCCTGGTGCTGACAGAAATCAAATCCACAATGGCGTTGCCATTGGAATAAATTCATACCTGTGTAGAGGCGCACCCCTACACCCAAAAAAGGAGAAACCGCATGTCTAATGTTCCACAAACCATGGGCCAGCAGCATGGCCGCCGTTCCTGGGCCGAACCCTGGAAGATCAAGATGGTGGAACCGCTCACGGTCACCACACGCGAAGAACGCGAAAAAGCACTTGTTGAAGCTGGCTACAACACCTTCCTGCTGCGTTCAGCTGATGTTTACATCGACTTGTTGACCGACAGCGGCACCAGCGCGATGAGCGACCGCCAATGGGCAGGCATGATGATGGGCGATGAAGCGTACGCAGGCAGCCGCAACTTCTACCATCTCGAAGAAGCCATCCAGAAGGTGTACGGCTACAAATATATTGTGCCGACCCATCAGGGGCGCGGCGCGGAACATCTTATCAGCCAGGCTGTGATCAAACAGGGTCAGTACGTGCCCGGCAATATGTATTTCACCACCACCCGCCTGCATCAGGAACTGGCGGGCGGCACCTTCCAGGATGTCATTATCGACGAAGCTCACGACCCGGCGTCCCTGTTGCCGTTCAAGGGCAACATCGATCTGAACAAGGTGCAGGCGCTGATCGACAAAGTCGGCGCGGACAAAATCGCCTACATCAGCGTGGCCGGGACGGTCAACATGGCCGGCGGTCAGCCAGTCAGCATGGCAAATATCAAAGCCCTGCGCGCACTGTGCGATAAATATGGCATCAAGATTTATCTCGATGCCACCCGCATGATGGAAAACGCCTTTTTCATCCAGCAGCGCGAAGAAGGCTATGCGGATAAAACCATTGCCGAAATCCTGAAAGAATTTTGCAGTTACACCGATGCGGCCTGGATGAGCGCCAAAAAAGACAACCTGGTCAACATCGGTGGCTGGCTGGCAGTAAACGACTGGGATTTGTTCGAGGAACTGCGCAATCTTGTTGTGGTATACGAAGGCCTGCACACTTATGGTGGCCTGGCCGGGCGCGACCTGGAGGCAATGGCCATCGGTATTGAAGAATCGGTCAACGACCAGCACATCCGCTCGCGCATTGGGCAGGTACTTTACCTGGGCGAACTGCTGACCAGCTGGAACATTCCGATCGTCCAGCCAGTGGGCGGGCATGCGATTTTCCTTGATGCCAAGGCTTTCTACCCGCACCTGAAACAGGTCGAATTCCCTGCGCAGGTGCTCGCTGCCGAACTCTATCTCGACTCTGGCATCCGCTCGATGGAGCGCGGCATCGTCAGCGCCGGACGTGACCCCAAAACCGGCGACCATCACTATCCCAAGTTGGAACTGACCCGCCTGACCATCCCACGCCGTGTTTATACCCAGGCACACATGGATGTCATCGCCGAAGCTGTAAAAGCTGTCTACGATGCCCGCGAAACCACCAAAGGCTTGAAAATCGCTTACGAGCCAAAGTACCTGCGTTTCTTCCAGGCGCGCTTCGAGCGTTTGCCGTAACAACTCTCAATCCCCGCTGGAAAACCAGCGGGGATTTTTGTTTAACCACGGGGGCAGCTATCGAGCCTTATGGTCTTCTCAAAGTTGTTTGACAAAATAAGGATGTCGTTGCGAGGACGGTGGTTTTCCGCCCGAAGCAATCTCCCAAGGTTCAGGTTTGCCCGTTTAACGGGAGCCTGCTTCGGGCTAATGCCCTCGCAGCGACATTTCTCGGACTTTGTTTGAGAAATCCGCGTATCGACCCAAATTCACCCTTGACATCACTTTACCGCGGGTGATATATTCGAAGCGTTAATCAAATTTTAAGGAAAGGAGACGCACTTCATGGATTTCAACTGCACTTACATCTTCACCGCTGTTCCCGGTACCGTTGTACCTTCTTGGAGTGCGCCTGTTGACTGAACCCAGTCACCTTCTCGTGTCGTTTTGACCGTGTGCGCACTCGCACACGGTCTTTTTTTTATTCAAGGTAATGCTATGGCTACTCTCGCACCCACCCAAACTACCCCACCCACTTATTTTGATTTCCGCGCCGCACTGAACGCCAACCGCCTGGTTGGATTGTGGCGCATGATGACCGGCTTCCACTGGCAATACAGTGGAGCGGTTTTCTCGCTGGCTGTTTCTGCGCTCGCCAAAACAGCCACATTCCTGCTGCTGCGCTATTTTGTTGACGGCGTTATGACCGAAGCTGCGGTCGGCGGCGGGCTTTCAGCAGAAGCAAGCCGCAACCTGATGATGATCGCTGGCGGGTTCGTGCTGCTATCGCTCTTCGAAGGCGGATTCGCCTTTATCTCGGGGCGGCTGGCAGCTTATACAGCGGAAAGCATCACCAGGCGCCTGCGCAACTTCCTTTTCGACCACATCCAGCGGCTGAGTTTCTCCTATCACAGTACCACGCCGACGGGTGACCTGATCGAACGGGTGACATCTGATGTGGATGCACTGCGCCGCTTCTTCAGCGAACAGGCCATCGGCGTGGGACGCATCATCCTGCTGTTTTTTATCAACTTCATCGCCATCCTGAACCTGAACTGGACTCTCGGCTGGGTCTCCATCATCGCCATCCCGCCCATTTTGGTGGTCTCATTGTGGTTTTTTAAGAAAGTGACCACAGCCTACGAGAAGTACCAGGAACAGGAAGCCGCGCTCTCGACCACTTTGCAAGAGAACCTGACCGGCGTGCGCGTGGTCAAAGCCTTTGCGCGGCAAGACTACGAGAAAAAGAAGTTTGAGAAGGTCAACTGGGAAAAGTACCTGCGCGGGAAAATCCTGCTGCTGATGCACTCGCTCTTCTGGCCGCTCTCAGACATTGTGCTGGGCTTCCAGATGCTCGGCGGCTTCATCTTCGCCGCCACGATGGCGATCCGCGGTGAGATTACCGTTGGCACCTACCTGGCATATGTCGGGCTAGTGGTTTGGCTAATCTGGCCGATCCGTAACCTGGGACGCCTGATCGTGCAAACTTCCACCGGCATGGTTTCCTATGGCCGCCTGATGGAAATCACCAAACAGGCACGCGAACCGCTCACCGATGGCAAAGTTCACCCAGAAGCACCGGTAAAAGGCGAGGTTGTTTTTGATAACGTTTCGTTCATGTACTCTGATGGCAAAACTGATGTGTTGAAAGACATCTCTTTCACCGTTCACCCTGGGCAATCGGTTGCGCTGCTTGGTTCCACCGGCTCTGGCAAGACTTCGCTGGTCAACCTGCTGCCGCGTTTCCATGAATATACATCCGGGCGCATCCTGCTGGATGGGATTGAACTGAAAGATTATCCGCGCGAATACCTGCGCCGCCAGATGGGCATTGTGGAACAGGAACCGTTCCTGTTCAGCCGCAGCATCCGTGAGAATATCTGCTACGGCGTGGGGCACACCGTCAGCCAGGAAGAGCTGGAACGCGCCGCCCGCGCCGCCGCCATCCACGATATGATCCTGACTTTCCCAGATGGCTACAATACCGTCGTCGGCGAGAAAGGCGTGACACTCTCTGGTGGGCAGAAACAGCGTGTGACAATTGCCCGCACCCTGCTGAAAAATCCACGCATCCTGATTTTGGATGACTCCACCTCCAGCGTGGATACTGAAACCGAAGCGGAAATCCGCCAGGCGCTTTACGACCTGATGCAGGATCGCACCACCTTCATCATCGCCCACCGCATCCAGTCTGTGATGAATGCTGATCTGATTGTGGTACTGGACAAAGGCGAAATCATCCAAATGGGCACACACGAAGAACTCCTGGCGCAAGATGGCATGTATCGCAAGATTTATGACATCCAAACGCGGGTAGATGACGAACTGGCGCAGGAAATTCAGAATTCTGAAGTATGAAAGGGATTCTGCCATAACAGATGAGAAAAATGACAGCTGCCAAATACCAGGAAGGCTGGCGCCCATTTAATCGCCATCCTTGTAACCATTGTGATGAAGGATAAGAATCGCACGAATCGATAGATTCTGAATTCATATTTCAGAATTCATAATTTTGGAGAATCATCCATGTCTGACGACTTAATCGCACTCGAAGAAGAAGAGCACACCAGTCCCCTGACTGGAGCCGTGTTCCAGCGCATCGTAGGCCTGCTGCGCCCGCACTGGAAAATGGTCATTGGGTTCCTTGTAACCATCGCATGTGTCTCGGTGATGGACTCTCTCTTCACATATATCAATAAATCCATGATCGACCAGGGCATCATGCTCAAAGATGTTAACGCCCTGTGGCGGCTGGCAACCATTTATGGCGTCTTCCAGATCATCCAGGCCGGATTGGTGTTCGTATTCATCTACATGGCCGGTGTGCTGGGCGAGCGCGTGCAGTATGACCTGCGCAAACTGATGTTTGAGCACTTGCAGGAACTTTCGCTCTCGTACTATTCCCAAAACGCCGTAGGACGCCTGATGGCGCGCGTCACATCCGATTCGGGCCGCGTGGCAGACTTGATCACCTGGGGCATGCTCGACACCACCTGGGCGATCATGAACATCACCACCGGTACCATCTTCATGATGATCATCAACTGGCGGCTGGGACTGATCGTCCTGATGGCCCTGCCCATCCTGATGATCATTGCCGTTGAATTCCGCAAACGGATTCTCATCCAGTTCCGGCTCTCGCGCCGCGCCAACAGCAAGATCACCGGCGCACACAACGAGAACATCCAGGGCGTGCGCATCGTCAAGGCGCTCGGGCGCGAAGACGAAAACCTGCGAGAATTCCAGGAACTGACCGACACCATGTACAACGCATCCTACCGCGCCGCCTGGCTCTCAGCCTTGTTCCTGCCCACCGTGCAGATCATCACAGCCGTGGCGCTCGGCTCCATCGTCTGGTATGGCGGCATCCAGGCCCACCAGGGTTTGCTGACCATCGGCGGCATCCACGCCTTCGTCTCGTACCTGACCTTCATCATGTGGCCGGTACAAGATATCGCCCGCGTCTACGCCGAAATGCAGCACGCCATCGCCTCGGCAGAGCGCATCTTCAAGCTGGTCGATACCCCACCCGAAGTTCACAACAAACCAAATGCCATCGACGCCCAAACGCTGATGGGCCGCATCGAATTCGAGAACGTCAACTTCTACTATGAAGACCGCAAACCCGTCTTACAAGATTTCACCCTCAGCGTGGAACCCGGCGAGATGATCGCGCTCGTCGGCCCGACCGGTGGTGGCAAATCAACCATCGTGAACCTGCTCTGCCGCTTTTACGAACCCACCGAAGGCCTTATCCGCATCAACGGGCGCGACTACACCGATTACACCCTGCACAGCATCCATGACAAAATCGGCATCGTCTTGCAGACTCCGCACCTGTTCAGCGGCAGCGTCCGCGAAAATATCCGTTATGGCCGGTTAAATGCCAGCGACGCAGATGTCGAAGATGCGGCAAAACTGGCCGGGGCGGATGAATTCATTGTCAAACTGGAAAAGGGCTATGAGCAGAATGTCGGCGAAGGCGGCAACCTGCTCTCAGTCGGGCAAAAGCAACTCATCAGCCTGGCACGCGCCGTTTTAGCAAAACCAGAGCTTTTCATCATGGATGAAGCCACCTCCAGCGTGGATACACTCACCGAAGCGTTGATCCAAAAAGGCATGGAACACCTGATGGCCGGACGAACATCGTTTGTCATTGCCCACCGCCTGAGCACCATCAAACGCGCCAGCCGCATTGTCGTCATCGAAAATGGCCGCATCGCCGAAATGGGCACCCACGCCGAACTGCTCCACCGCCAGGGACACTACTACCGTCTCTATACGCAACAATTCAAATTCCAGCGCGAACAGGAATACAGCGTTGCGGCCATGGTGCCGCTCCCCGCCGATTAGCGCATCACCCCCGGCTGGCAGTGCGATTGCACTGCCAGCCTTTTCTTTTTGAGCGCAAATTGATAGCTTTTGCCAGACCGGCATTGTAGAATAAAGAGAACCTTCCAAATAAGGATAAAAAATGGGAACTTCTCGCATCCCCGGCTTTTACAACAAGACCCTGGCAGAACGCCTGGCCCAAACCGCCTCCAGCGCGGACTTAACCGCCCCTGAGCTTTCCGCCTGGGAAACCGGCGGCCTCACCCCTGAATCTGCCGATCCCATGATCGAAAACGTGGTTGGCCTGCACGCCCTGCCCCTCGGCATTGGCCTGAACTTTGTCGTCAATGGCCGCGAAGTGCTGGTTCCGATGGCCGTCGAAGAGCCTTCCGTTGTGGCGGGAGCCTCCTTCATGGCCAAACTGGCCCGCGCTGGTGGCGGATTCCACGCCACCACCACTGACCCGCTGATGATTGGGCAAATGCAGGTCATCAACGTTATTAACTTACACGAAGCAAAACTCAAAATCTACGAGAAAAAAGCCGAACTGCTGGCCGAAGCCGATTCGATTGACCCGATCCTGAAAAAATTCGGCGGCGGCGCGCGCGACCTGGAAGTGCGCATCCTCGAAGACTCGCCGATTGGCGGCTTTCTCGTTGTTCACCTGATCTATGATGTGCGCGATGCCATGGGCGCGAATGCCGTCAACACCGCCTGCGAACGCCTGGCCCCGCGCATCGAAGTCATCACCGGCGGCAAAGTCCACCTGCGAATTCTCTCCAACCTGGCAGATAGGCGCATTGCCCGGGCGCGCTGCACCATTCCCGTTTCAGAATTGGAAATGGGTAGGGGCGACCCGGCGGGTCGCCCCTACAGCGGCGAGGAGGTACGCGATGGCATCATCGCCGCCTACGCTTTTGCCGCCGCTGACCCCTACCGCGCCGCCACACACAACAAAGGCATTATGAACGGCGTGGATGCGGTCGTGCTCGCCACCGGCAACGACTGGCGCGCCATCGAAGCCGGGGCGCACGCCTACGCGGCCCGCTCCGGGCGCTATACCAGCCTCAGCACCTGGAACAAAGACGCAGATGGGAATCTGGTCGGGACGCTGGAAATGCCAATGGCCGTGGGAATCATTGGCGGGGCCACCAAAGTCCATCCCGCTGCCAAAGCCGCTGTCAAGCTGATGGGCGTCAAAACCGCCAGCGAACTGGCCGAAATCATCGTCTCTGTTGGGCTGGCGCAGAACATGGCCGCCCTGCGCGCCCTCGCCACCGAAGGCATCCAGCGCGGACATATGTCCCTGCACGCCCGCCAGGTCGCCATCGCCGCTGGCGCA
The DNA here is from genome assembly GCA_903822545.1 of uncultured Anaerolineae bacterium. Lineage (GTDB taxonomy): Bacteria > Chloroflexota > Anaerolineae > Anaerolineales > Villigracilaceae > CAIJPN01. The sequence continues at coordinate 28,881 of CAIJPN010000008.1, forward strand.
TCCGGTGAGCTGATTGAAAAAGTCGCCGCCCAGATGGTGTCCGAGAAAACGGTGCGCATCGACCGCGCCGAGGAAATTTTGAAAAACCTGTAACCCATTTCGTAGGGGCGACCCGCCCGAGCGCCAAAATCATCACTTCGGGCGGGAAAGTCTGGCTCACCGAAACACGGGAAAGCCATGAAGGGTCGCCCCTACGCCATTCGGAGAGAACCCCATGCCAAACAACACCCTGCTCAAACCCACCCGCCCCGTCGGCATTATCGGCTACGGAGCATACGTCCCCCGCTACCGCATCCCCGCCAGGGAAATTGCCCGCGTCTGGGCAGGCGGGAAAGCCGCGCTGCCGGTCAAAGAAAAAGCCGTCCCCGGCCTCGATGAAGATGTGATCACCATGTCGATCGAAGCCGCCCGCAACGCCCTCGCGCGCGGACAAATCCAGCCCTCCGACCTGCGCGCCATCTGGGTCGGCTCGGAATCGCACCCCTACGCCGTTAAACCGACCTCCACGGTTGTCGCCGAAGCGATTGGCGCGGTGCCGCACGTCCAGGCTGGTGACTGGGAATTTGCCTGCAAAGCCGGCACCGAAGCGATGGTCGCCGCGATGGGTTTTGTCGGCTCGGGCATGGCCGATTACGCCATGGCCATCGGCATGGATACCGCCCAGGGCAAGCCCGGCGACGCGCTGGAATACACCGCCGCGGCGGGCGGCGCGGCCTTCATCATCGGCCCGGCGGAAAATTCGCTTGCCACCATCAATTGCTCGTACTCCTACGTCACCGACACCCCCGACTTCTGGCGGCGCGAGTACCAGAAATACCCCGAGCACGGCGTGCGTTTCACCGGCGAACCGGCCTACTTCCAGCACATCACCTCCTCATCCAAAACGCTGATGGAAGAACTCGGCACGACCGCCAAAGATTACCAGTGGGCGGTTTTCCATCAGCCCAACACCAAATTCCCGCAGCGCGCCGCGCAAATGCTCGGCTTCACGCCGGAGCAAATCGCGCCGGGGCTGCTCGTGCCGGTCATCGGCAACACCTATTCGGGCGCATCCATCATCGGCCTGACCGCCATCCTCGACATCGCTAAACCCGGCGACCGCATCCTGCTGGCCTCCTTCGGCTCTGGGGCAGGTTCCGACGCCTTCGACATCACCGTGACCGACAAAATCAGCGTCCGCGCCGGGCTGGCTACCAAAACCCAGGATTACATCGCGCGCCGCATCGAGATCGATTACGCCACATACGCGCGCTATCGCGGCAAAATTACGATGAAGTAAGGGCGAACCATCGGTTCGCCCCAACAAGGAATGAACATGACAGACGTTATCATCGCAGGTATCGGACAAACCGAAGTAGGCGAACATTGGGATATTTCACTGCGGGATTTGGCCTATGCCGCCATCCGTGAAGCGATTCGGGATTCGGGCAGACTCCGCCCCCAGGCTTTGTACGTGGGGAACATGCTCGCCCCGAATCTTTCCAACCAGGCCCATCTGGGCGTGTTGCTGGCTGATCATTGCGGACTCACCGGGATCGAAGCCGTTACCGTGGAAGCTGCCGGGGCGTCTGGCGGGGCCGCGCTGCGCCAGGGCTACATCGCCGTTAAAAGCGGAATGGTTGACGCTGTGCTGGTGGTCGGCGTGGAAAAATTCACCGACCAGGTGGGCGCAGGGGTCGATTCAGCCCTCGCCACCACCACTGACAGCGATTTCGAGGCCATCCAGGGCATCACCGCCGCCGGGCAGGCCGCGCTGATCGCCAAGCGTTACATTTACGAGAACAAAGTCCCGGCGAACGGGTTTGCCGGGTTTGCGCTGACCGCCCACGCCAACGGCGCGGGCAACCCAAACGCCATGTTCCGCAAGGCCATCAAGCCCGAAGCCTACGCCAAAGCCGACATGGTCAGCGACCCGCTCAACATGTTCGACATTGCCCCGGTCGCGGATGGCGCCGCGGCGCTGATCCTGACCCGCGCCGACCTGCTGCCGCATGATTACCACCATCCGCTGGTGAAGATTGCCGGTTCGGCCTCCTCGGTGGATACGCTGGCGCTGCACGACCGGCATGACCCGCTCGGGTTCGTCGCGGCGCGGGTGGCTGTGGAGCAGGCCCTGCAAAAGGCTGGAATTACGCTGGAACAGGTCGATTTCTTCGAGTATCACGACGCCTTCAGTATCTACGCCGCCCTGGCGCTGGAAACCGCTGGTTTTGCCGCTCGCGGCGAGGGCTGGAAGCTGGCCGCGGATGGCTCGATTGCGCCAAAGGGCAGAATCCCGTGTGCGACGATGGGCGGGTTGAAGGCGCGGGGTTTTCCCGGTGGCGCTGCGGGCGTGTACCAGGCCGTAGAAGCGGCGACGCAGCTGCGGGGCGGAGCCGGTCGCTGCCAGGTGGCGGGGGCAAAGACCGGGATGATTGAATCGCTTGGCGGCCCGGCATCCACCGCCGTTGTCCACATCCTGCGCACAGATTAAAAAAGGCTCCATCTATGAAATCCTTTTTAAAAAAAACGATATTTGCATGGTTGATCCTGGCGCTGGTTTCCTGTAATGGGTTAGCGCCAGAAAAACCCAAAATTACCCAGCCCAACATCATATTCATCCTGACGGATGATATGACGTATCAAGACATTGAATATATGCCAAAAACCCAAAAATTATTGGGGCAAGGAGGGGCTTCGTTCTCGCAATTCATTGTGACAATGTCTTTATGCTGTCCTTCACGGGCTTCCATTTTGCGTGGGCAGTATCCGCATAATTCTGGGATTACGGGGAATAATCTGCCAGAAGGTGGTTTTGAAAAAGCTTATTCCACCGGGCTGGAGAAATCTACGATTGCAGTGTGGCTTCAAAATGCTGGCTATCGCACGGTGCTAATCGGGAAATACTTGAATGGATATCCGGCCAATGCCAGCCAAAACTATATCCCGCCAGGTTGGACGGAGTGGTTTGTGCCAGCCGGGGATATGCGCTACAATGACAGCGCGTATTCAGGATTTAATTATTTGCTCAACGAAAACGGCAACTTGGTGCAATATGGCGACCAGCCAGAAGATTACACGACGGATGTTTTTGCGGCGAAAGCAATAAACTTCATCAAGAGTAATAAGTCTGGTCAGCCGTTTTTTGCTTATATTGCGCCGTATGTACCGCATCGTCCCAGTACGCCTGCGCCCCGTCACGCCGATTTGTTTGCTGATATTCAACTTGCGGACAAACCATCCATAAATGAAGCGGATACCGGCGATAAGGCCAGATTTTTCCAGACATTCCCGGAACTTACCCCCGAGCAGCTAGACAACTTCACCCAACAATACAGACGGCGTATCCAGTCTTTACAAGCGGTGGATGAGATGGTGGAAGCTATTTACACAGCGCTTGTTGATAGCGGGCAAATCGATAAGACGTATATCTTCTTCGCTTCAGACAATGGCTATCATATTGGAGAGCATCGGCTATTGCCCGGTAAAAATACACCTTTTGAGGAGGATATCCACGTCCCGCTGCTGGTTCGTGGCCCAGATATCCAGCCGGGGCTGGTCATCAGCAATCTGGCATCGACTATCGATCTGGCACCTACATTCGCCGAGCTTACTGGTGTATCCGCACCCGATTTTATAGATGGCAGATCCCTGGCGGCATTGTTACGGCAGGAGCAAGTACCTGAATGGCGAAATGCGATTTATATTGCGCGAGGCATCAGCAATACCAATTTTTCGACATCGATGGGGGAAACTGCATCCAACGGGAATCTCATTACCACAAGCAGTATTTCAGGCTTTATAAGTGAACAGGAGCCGTCTGACTCGCTGTACGACAAGGCGCCATCGGGTCAGTTTTTTGGGATGAGAACTGAAAAATATACATATATCCGCTTCTTGAACGGTGATGTAGAACTTTATGATAATCAAAACGACCCATATCAATTGGAAAATATTGCGCCAGTCACTGACCTGAAGTTATTAAAGAATCTTCAACTCTGGTTAAAAAATCTTAAAACGTGTAAAGCTGACTCTTGCCGTCAATGGGATATGGAACCAACCCCATGATATTTTGGAGAGCTTTTGCGAGTTTGTAGACCTGCCAAAAAACGTTTGTGAGAGTTCCTGATAGTGTAGCTAAATAAAATTAAGCTAAGAAATATTCAATAAGGAGTGACACTATGGAAATTCCACGCCACTGGCGACTCAAAAAACAACGATATGGTCTGGTTGGTGAAGTTTGCCCACACTGCGATTATAAAATTTTCCCGCCCCGAGATGTCTGCCCGAACTGCGGAGACGAAGCGAAAGATTTATTCACCTTTAGCGGCAAGGGACAGGTTTACTCGTTCACAACTATTTATGAAGCCCCAACCGGCTATGATTCGAGCGCCCCTTACACCGTGGCGCTAGTCAAGCTTGACGAAGGCCCAATCATTACCGCGCAGCTCACCGATGTGGAAGGCTCTTCTGTAGAGATTGGCATGCCCGTCGAAATGGTCACCCGCAAGATGCGCGACGACGGCGATGAACGCGGGATTCTGGTGTACTCTTATAAATTCCGGCCTTCGTTACTTGTACCGCAGGCCCATCATCCTGCTGGTTAGGATTATTGGCTGTACCGCAAAACTTGCTATGGAGAGTTGGGTAAAAGTTTGGCCCAACGGAGTTCCAGTTTATTAAGTTGATGACCAGATTGTTTTTGGGAACGGGTGTGCATTTTGAAACGGTCGTGGTGCTGGGCAATGCGTTTTCGCTCATCTACAAAGTTATGGGGGCAATGTGGCGAAAAGCCAGGATTGTGTTTTGCAAAGTATCGGGGCGATGAAGCAGTTCCCATGCTCCAGTGCGCTGAATAACGCTGCGGGTCAAACCCTTTTGTCCGGTTGTTCGTAGCAGACGCCGGTTGAGATCGCGGAAATCACTTTCTCGGTCGTTATTGGTGCTAGGTGAACCAGGAATGTCGTAGCAGTGGAACAATCCGGGAGCATAACTGATGGTGGTTTTGAGAATAGTCTGGAAAAACGGTTGTACTTCAGGTTGCTGGTTGCTGATGGTCTCAATTTTCACCATGTAGTTGAGCAGGTCTTCTTGTACCTGTTCAGATGAACGCAGAGGTTTTCCTTGCGGGTCTAATAAATCAGCAATCTTTGTAAGCCAGCCTGCTACTTGATGTAGGCGCTGGTAAACGGGCTGAACCTGTTGAAGCGCGGTGCATAACCCTTGGTAGAGTTGTTCTAACCGAGGATGTGAATGATGAGCGATCAATCTTTCCAGACAATCTTTGACTTCCGAAGGTGAGACCGTCTCCATTGGTGAAGGAATCCCTCCGGTAACGGTCAAAACGCCTTCTTTTTCGATCTTTTCCTGGCGTACCAGCGGCCCAATCTCCTGCCGCACACCTTGGCGGAGTTCGATTTTCATGGCCTCGTCTGTCTTGTGAATGGGTTCCGCGATATTGCCAAGATAATGCAACTGGCAAAAGCAATGTTTGGCGCGCTTGAAGACACTTGCTACCGCGGGAACTAATCCACGCTGTTTGTCACTCATCACCAGGGCAACCGGCAGACCTAAATCGGCTATTTTTAGTGTAAAATTCTCGTTGGATTCTCATGGTTCTCTTCTTTCGCAAATCAAGTTTGCCACGAGAACCCCTTTTCATCAATTCAATAGCAAGTTTTGCGGTATTGCGTTTTTTTAGATAAAAACACCCGCACAATTTTTGGGAATTACATCGACCTGCTTTCGACAACCCGCAAGTAGAACATCCCCCATAAAGCGGATCTGGTCAAGGCCAGCGTGGCCTGTATTGATCCCCCGTTTCGAAAAGAAAGCGCCCTGGCTGGGCAATATGCCGTTGAATTGGGCATTCCCTACGTGACGATTGACTGCCCGCACGACCAGGCCCTGGCGCGCCAGGCGGCAGTTTTAATCATCTCCGGAGAATTCCGGGGGCGGGAATACCCGCAGGCTGACCTGGACGAGTTGTTTTTGGCTTACCAGCCGCTGCGCTTTCAGCGCTGGTGTGTGCCAGTTTCCCCGGGGTACTCAACAGCCCGAATCACGCAGCTGTGCTGGATTTGATCGCAAATTCGCAAGAGTAAAAATCCTGGGGGCTTTGCTGTAAAGCGAATCTCGGCAGGCTCCCTGCTTTTCCCCATTCAACTGGCCGGGAGCTTGTTATTTCCTTGATGTGGTCAGGAGGGAGATAGCCAGCCATACCCCGGCGCCAAGAATCGGGATCAAGCTGGCCAGGATCAACCAGTTGGGCAAACTGCCAGGGGTGGTGACTTGCAGCAAGAGTGGCAGGCCCACCACAAAGGCTGCAACCAGTAAACTGAGTGCCAGGCGTGTGACCAACCGATCTGCCCGGCTCAGGATGCGGTCAATATCCTTAATCTCCATGCCAAAAGGCTCGTTGCGTTCCAGGCGTTCCAACAGGCGGTTGCCCACCCGGGGCATACGGTGGAGTAGTTCCCCCCAGTTGGTGCCATCCATCAACACAGAGCGCACCCAATCTCCGCGAGGAAGCAGCAGGTTTTTCATCAGGCTTTGGATGTGGGGCGCAGCCGCTTCGAAAACATCGAAGTCTGGATCCAGTTGCAGGCCGATTCCTTCCAGCATGACGATGGTCTGCCCCACCAGCCACCAGGTCGCGGGCAACCGCAGGTGATGCCGAAAAGTGATGTTTGTGATCTCGTCGATCAATTCGCCCGCGCGAACATACTTGATCGGAACACCATAGTATTTGTTCAAGAAACGGCTTAGATCGTATGCCAGCCTGTTCCGGTCAACATCCTCGCGCACAGCCCCTACACGCACCAGCTGGTCAATGATCCCCTCAACATCCATTTCAATCGCCACGATATACAGCCGGATCAGGTCCATCCGATCTTTATCTCGCAAATAGCCCACTTTGCCAAAATCCACAAGCCCGATCACTTCGCCGGGCATAATAAGATAATTCCCTGAATGGGGGTCGGCGTGGAAAAAGCCATCTTCAAGCACCTGCTTGACCGTCATGCTGGCGCTGTGCAAGGCCACTTTGTGACGGTCATACCCGGCGGCATCCAATGCCGGGATATCATTGATCTTGATGCCGTGGATGCGTTCCATCACCAGCACTTGCCGGGTGCTTAATTGCCAGTACACTTTGGGAATGTATAACAGGTGTTTTTCGTGGGCAAAACTCTCCCGCAGGCGGTCAGCATTGCGCCCCTCGCGCTGGTAATCCAGCTCATTACGCAGGGTAAAACCGAAATCATCTGCGATCCCCGTAAAATCATACACTTTTCCCCAAGATGAAGTTTGGGCGCTTGCCGCCAGCGAAGCCAGGATTTCAAGATCGGTATTGATGATGGCAGAAATATTCGGACGCTGGATTTTAATGACAACTTCCTGCCCATCAGGCAGGACGGCAGCATGAACCTGCGAAAGCGAGGCGGATGCCACCGGCTGTGGATTGATGGAAGCGAAGACAGTTTCCGGGTCGCGCCCAAGTTCCCGGGCCAGGAGGGCGCGCATCAGTTCCCAGGGTTCAGGGGAAACCGAATCGACCAGTTTGCTCAATTCGGTGATAAAGGAGAGCGGCAGCACATCGGGACGGGTGGAAAGGATTTGCCCAAATTTTATAAAGGTGGGGCCCAACTCTTCCAAAGCCAGGCGAAAATGAACCGCCAGTTGATCAATCTGCGGTGGCACATCCTTTTGACGAGAGCGCCAGGGAATTTGGAACCGGCTATCGGTACCCGGTCGGTTAAACAGAAAACCAAATCCGTGCCGGGCGAATACGGTCACGATCTCGCTGTAACGTTGCAGATGGCGAATGGGGCGTTTGGGATTGAACATGAATGTTATCGATCAGGATTTGTCCGCTTTCCTTGCAACAAGCGCAAAGAAAACACATCCCAAAAAGCTTTGAGACTCGTCCGGGCGATTCTCACCAGCAATTTGAGCCGGGATACTCTGACCTAGAAATGTCCAGGCTAATCCTGTTTCTTCAAAAGTTCTTTGATATCTTCCTTGGTGACCAATCCCATTTCATCCAGGACTTTTTTCATCTCATCCCGGATCAGTTTGCGCAACGCCTGGCGCTCTTCTTCGCCCCGGTCAGAGAGCTGGTCAACCCACTGTTTCGCTTCGTTTTTTTGAAGCTCACCCTCGTGGCTGAGTTCTTCGATAATATCCTGGGCTTTTTCACGGGTCATGGAGAGCAGCCCAATTCCTGCCAACAACCCTTTTTCAAATAGATTTGTCATAACAACTCCTTTCAAAACCTGATTGAGAATTTTTGTTGATACTATTTTGATTATGTCACATTTCGCCCTTCAATGGCATTGCACTTCGACAGGCCAGTTGCGGGCACACGGCAAGTCCACATCTGGCATTGTCAACTAAATAGATTGTACCGTGTTAATGGGTTGAAGACAAATCATCCCGAACCGGGGATTTCACAGCAGCCAGGAAATAAACACCCTGAATATCATGTAGAGTCATGCCCCGGCTTGCCGTATAATTTCCGCATCCAAATCTCTCGGCCCATGAAAGGAATTCTAAACGATGAAGAATATGGCTGAATTTGAACATAAAATCGCCCTGGTAACCGGTGGCAGCTCTGGGATTGGTCGCAGCGTGGCGGAATTATTTGCGCGTGGCGGCGCCCGGCTGGTGGTGGCCGATGTAAACGATGATGGCGGCGCTGAAACAGTTTCCACGCTCCGCAACCTGGGGGCTGAAGCGCTGTACTTCCACGCAGATGTTTCCAGGCCAGGAGATTGCCAGGAACTGGTAGATTTCACGCTGGAAAAGTTCGGGCGGCTGGATATTGCCTGCAACAACGCCGGGATTATGGGCGAAGCCGCCCTGACCGGAGATTACAACCCGGAAGCCTGGCAGCGGGTCATCAACATCAATCTCTCTGGGGTGTTTTACTGCATGCGCTACGAGATTCCGGCCATGCTCAAAAATGGCAGTGGGGTGATCGTGAATATGGCCTCGGTGCTGGGGCAGGCTGGCTTTGCCACCGCCCCGGCTTATGTGGCCGCCAAACACGGTGTCATCGGGCTGACGCGCACGGCGGCGCTGGAATATGCCCAGATGGGAATCCGGGTGAATGCTGTCGGGCCATCGTTTATCCACACTCCCATGCTCAATGCGGGTGGCGCTGAAGATGTGCCATACATTCACATGATGCTGGCGAATATGCACCCGGTCGGCCGCCTGGGTGAGCCCGATGAAGTGGCCGAGTTGGTAGCCTGGCTCAGTTCGGAGAAGGCTTCTTTTGTAACCGGGGCTTTTTACCCGGTGGATGGGGGGTTCCTGGCGCGCTAAGCGCCAGCCGGTTTTTGCGCGCGAAAGACCCCGTATTCGCACAAGCCTTTGCGGAAGGCTGAATCGTACAACAAAATTGTGTAAGCATCACGTATATTACCCCACCACGCAACCGGTTTTGACCAGCCCAGGCCATTACCATTACGCAGGGCAACAAAAATGGCTTCACGCCAGCTTGGCATGGTTGCCTGAGCCCAATCTTCTGCGTGGATCTCTGAAAAACCGCAGCGTTCAAAAAGCTGGATGCTTTCGGGGATGGAGTCGAAACTGGTGTGACACCATTCATTCACCAGGTACTGGACATGCTTTTGTTCGGAAGCGCTCAGCGGCGCGACGAAGGGATCGCGCACATTCCAGGTGGCCACAATGACCCTGCCGCCGGGTTTGAGCAGGCGCGCCATCTCGAGCATGAAGCGCTCCTTGTCAGGCATGTGCATCTCAGATTCCAGTGACCAGATAATGTCAAAGCTCCCGGCGGCAAATGCCTGATTCATAGCATCGCATTTCAAAAAAGAAACATTCTCCAGCCCGCGTGAACGCGCCAATCTGGTCGCATAATCTGCCTGAACACCGGAAAGCGTAATGCCTGTGATCTGGACGCCCTTGCCCCAGCGCTCTGCCAGGTAAACGGCACTGCCTCCCACCCCGCAGCCCACATCCAAAATTCTGATGGGAATTGCTCCTGGTTGCGGGTTTTCCAGTTGTTGAAGAATCGTCGGGGCAGGTTGGGCAATTCCCCAGTTCGCCAATGCATCGATCATGTCAAATTTGGCGCGGATGAAATCCTTGCGCCCGGCGGGCTGGCCGTAAAACCCGGCATGTAGATGATTCCCCCAGTAAAATTTCATCTTCGGATCGTTGGCCCACATATCGTAGATGCCAGAAACAGAGGCTGGCCCGGTGTAAGAACGGCTGGGGTTTCTCAACAAGATCAGCACAATCACCCAGGCCAGTAACCACAAGGCGATTAAGGTGGTAATCAATTGAAGCATGGGTTTGTGCTCCTTCGCTTTCGAGCTGATTATTAACGCATTTTACAGCGTAATTCCGCCATCTATCTGAATCACCTGCCCGGTAAGGTAAGCGGCTTTATCTGAGAGCAGGAAACAAACCATAGGGGCGATATCTTCCACGTTCCCCAGGCGGCGCATCGAGATACGGGATTTGATGTAGCTGAGCGTATCGGGGTCAAGGATCGAGATCATATCGGTGTTGATGTAGCCGGGTGCCACAGCATTAACGCGGATGTTCTGCGGGGCAACTTCCGCCGAAAGCGATTTGGTGAAGCCAATGATCCCGGCTTTGGCGGCAGAGTAGTTGGTCTGGCCGTTGTTGCCATAAATGGCAGCAACGGAGGTAATGTTCACAATCGCGCCATTGCGCTGTTTCGCCATCTGGACAATCAGTGGTTTGGTGATGTTGAACATACTGCCCAGGTTGGTATTCAGCACGCTGTCCCACTGGCTGCGATTCATGCGCGCAAAAACAACATCGCGGGTGACTCCGGCATTGTTGACCAGCCCATCGATGGAGCCAAAATCGGCCAGCAGGTTTTTTACGGCAGCCTGGGCCGCGCCTTCATCCGAGACATCGCACTCAATGGCGATGCAGCGCTGGGACGGGTGAGTCGCGGACAGCTCAGCTGCCAATTTTTGGGCTTCGTCTGCGCTGTTGCGATAGAAGAAGGCCACATCTGCACCTTCCGCCACGGCCTCGCGGACAATACCCGCGCCAATTCCCCGGCTGCCGCCGGTGATCAAAACCTTTTTTCCCTTGAGAAGCATGAAAACCTACCTTGATTGGAATAATGACTATGTAGGTTACGCTTGAAGCCTGACCTACCATTTGACGTGACCATAGGAGGCTTAAGCCTGTCCTATAAGCTCTTGGGGTGTGGGGATGAAACCAATGCCGCGCAGGTAGCGGAAGTAGGTTTCAAAGAGTTTTTCATCTGCCGGGGCGCAGGTAATGCCTGAGCCTTCGAGTGCGCGGCGCGTGTCGCGGGTATCGTAGGTGGGAAGCTGCATGCTGACCTGGTTCATATCCTCCAGGGCGGCCTGGTAGGCGAACAGGGCGTTCGATGCGAAGTCCGGGCTGGCAACCAGCCGGTCGCGCAGGTCAAGGAAGGGCATTTCATCGAACTGGTAGCCCAGGCTGCGGAGAAAGCCCAGGGCTTCGCTCATGCGGCGACGGGTTGGGTTGGTCAGGTGAAAAGCCCGCCCGATCGGTTTGCGGTTGAAGGCCAGGAAAACCATCGCTTTGGCGACATAATCCACCGGGGCGACATCCACTTCAATATCCAGCTCGGGGAAAGCCCCAAATTGCAGGAATCCCTTGAAGGAGGCCAGCAGGAAATGATCGGTAACGCAGTGACCCGTGACGCTATCCCCGCCGACTTCACCGGGGCGGTAGCGCGCGGCGGGCAGGCCGCGTTCCATGGCGTTGAGCAGAACCTTTTCGCCAACCCACTTGGCTTCATCATATCCCAGATTGAGCAAACCGTTGTGATCAATTGGGTCGCGCTCATAGAAGGTATACTGTGCGCCCATCGGCCAGATGGCTGCGGTGGAAAGGTGGTGGACTGGCTTGATGCGCGCATGGAAGGCAAATTTGATGATCTCATGAACGCCCAGCACATTGGTGGCGCGCAGGGCTTCATACGGGTAAATAAAATTAACATGCGCCGCGCCATGGAAAATGGCGTCCACCTGGCGGGCGAGATGTTCGTACACATCATCAGGCAGGCCTATGCGCGGTAAGGTGACATCGCCCTCAACAATGTGCATCCGCGTATCCCAGGCGTGCTGCCAGGCCTCATCGCCACCCCAGACCTGGTAGTTGCGCATGCCTTTCTCGATACGCGCTTTGCAATCTTCGCCGCGTTTGGCGCGCACCAGGCAGTAAAGCTCGGCCCGGGTGGTTTTCAGGATCTCGGCCACGATGTAAGCGCCCAGGAAACCGGTGGCGCCGGTGATAAACACTGTTTTGATCTCGGATGGGCGGTAGGTGAGACCACGAGCCGGGGCAATATAATGCGGCAACTCAGCCTCGCGGGTCAGGAAAGCCATGCGCTGGCGCGCCCATTCAGCGTCACGATAAGAAGATGGAAGCTGGCCCACCGTCACCAGGCTGCCCTGCTTTTGGCGGCGTTCATCGATCAGCGCGGAGAAGCTCTCGATGGTGGGAGCGCTGAATAGTTCGCGCAGGTTGAAAGTCACCTGGAAGCGTTTGCGGATCTCAAGCATCAGGCGCGTCATCAGCAGGGAGTGACCACCCAGGTCGATAAAATCGGAATCGCGCCCGATCAGGCCCTGGTCGATATCGAGCACGCTGGCCCAGGCTTCGGCCAAAAGGCGCTCGGTGCCCGTCCCAGGCGAGACCAGCACCCGGCTGGCCGGGGCTGCCGAAGCTGAATCAGGGCCAGGCAAGGCCGAGCGCTGGATTTTTCCATTGGCCGTCAGCGGGAAAGCCTGCAAAAACAAAACAAAGGGTGGAACCATCACTTCTGGCAGGCGCTCGCGCAAATGGGCGCGCAATTCGGCAGCCAACGGGGCAGGTTCAGCCGCAGGAATAACATGCGCCACCAATTGGGCATCCCCATGCTGGTCACGCCAGGCCGTTACCACTGCATCGCGCACACCGGGCAGGCCGCGCAAAACGCTCTCAATCTCTCCGAGTTCAACGCGCACACCATGAATCTTAACCTGATCATCGATGCGGCCCAGGCAAATAACTTCACCATCAGCATCGTAACGGGCCAGGTCACCAGTGCGATAAATGCGTCCTTCAGGCTGGAAGGGGTCGGGCAGGAAACGTTCGGCAGTGAGTTCGGAGCGCTGCCAGTAGCCAGGAGAAACCCCCTCGCCGCCGATATACAATTCACCCACCGCGCCAATCGGCACGGGCTGGAACTGGGCATCAAGCACGTAAAGGCGCGTGTTGGGCACGGGCCGCCCAATCCGCACCGGGCTGTTCGGCGCACTTGTCACCCGCCAATAAGCGGAATAAACTGTCGTTTCAGTGGGGCCATACAGGTTCCACAGACTGGCGCAACGCTTGAGCAATTCTTCGGCCAACTCGCGGGTCAGGGCTTCGCCGGCGCTCAGCAGGCAAATGTTTTTGTCACCAGGCCAGCCTGCCGCCAAGAGCATCTTCCAGATAGAGGGTGTAGCCTGGATGTGGGTTGGACGCTGCGCACTGATCCGTCCAGCTAACTGGATGCCATCGGCTGCCAGGCCGTCCTCGCCCACTTCCACAACACCACCCGCCATAAGCGGGATGAACAACTCAACCGTGGAAATATCAAAAGAAAAAGTGGTAAGGGCCAGCAGGTGGCTTTGGGCATTGATTTCGAGATAACCGCGCACTGCCAGCAAAAGGTTGACCAGCGCTCGGTGTTGTATTTCAACACCTTTGGGTTTGCCGGTCGAGCCAGAAGTGAACATGATGTAAGCACCATCCAAGGCACTGGCGGGGCGCAGGTCAAGCGGCAAGCCGGCAGCATCCGCCAGTGTAGCGTCGATGCAAAGTGTCGGGGTGTCACTTTCGAGCAGCGGGAGCAGGTCGCTGGTGGTTAAAACCGTTCTGACACCGGCATCTGCCAGCATAAAAGCCAGCCGCTGGCGCGGGAAAGCCGGGTCAAGCGGGACATACAGCCCGCCCAACCGCCAAACGGCCAGCAAGGCGGGGATCAGGTCAATCGAACGCTTCAGCAGGATTCCGACCCGATCACCGCGCCGCACCCCGGAATCATACAACCGGGCTGCCAGCTGCTCACTGCGCGCTATAAGTTGACCGTAGCTGATGCTTTCCCGGCCAAACCGAACGGCCAACTGTCCGCTGCGCTGAAGGGCCTGGTCGCAAATCAGATCAAAAACGGTGCGCTCGGGGATGAACTTTTCGGTGCGATTCCACTGTTTGAGCACCAGCTCAAGCTCGGGCTGGGTCAACACCGGCAGCAACCCGCAGGGCCGAGAAACATCATCCAGGGCAGAATCGAGCAGGGCCAGCATCCCGGTCAGGTAACGCGAGATGGTTGGGGCTTCGAACAATTCCGCGCTGGCGTCACAGGCCAGGCGGAGGCCAGATGTAGTTGAAATCAGTAAAAGTTCCAGGTCGTAACGCGCCCCGGCGCTGGGCGGCAGGATGAAATCGACTTGCAGGCCATCAAACAAGGGTGGGTGAGCTAAATCAATTTGGCGGAAGGCTGTTGTAAACAGGGCCGAGCGGCTCTGGTCGCGGGGCACGCGCAGGTGCTGGATCAATTCAGAAAGCGAAAAATGCCTGTGCGGGTCGGCTCCGTTCAAAAGTTCGGCCACGGTTGAGACCTGGGATGCGAAACTGCGGCTGGCATCATACCTGCCGCGAAGGGGCAGCATGTTGCGCGTGTTTGCCAGGGCTGGCAATCCACTTTCAGGATACAGCGGAGAACTCTCCACTCCGATGATCAGCTCAGGGGTTGAAGAGAGCCGCTGGAGGTAGATCATGCCGGCTGCCAGGAAAACTGCCTGGTGGCTGAATCCAGCCGATTTTGCCCAACCGGTCAGTTTCTTTTCGAGAGCGGCATCCAACGGGGTAGATTGACGAATACCCTTATATTTTTTGATTGCTGGGCGGGGGTGGTCGGCAGGGAATTCCGGGCGAGGCAGTTCACCGCCAAGTTGGGCCTGCCAGTAGTCGCGGGAAATTTCGCGGGCCTGCTGAGCGGCATGGGTTTCTCCGAGAGCCAGGTAATCGGTCCATTGCAGGCAGGCGGGGGCCGCAACAGTTTGTTCGTCGCGGGCAAATTGTCCGTATAGTTCGGCAATGGATGTTAGTAAAAGGCCAAGGGCTTGTTGGTCGAGCAGGAGGGCGTGTCCCACCAGGGCCAGGATATGTTCATTTTCAGACAAGCGCAACAATTCAGCCCGGAAAAGGCGTTTGCCGCTCGCGAAGGGGGCAGAAACAATCTCAGTCAGGCGGCTGTCGAGCTGTGCTGCCGGAACCGGTGAAACCTGCAAATCCAGGGCTTCGCCATCGCCAATTTGGAGCGTATCGCCATCGGGGTTGAGGGCGGTGCGCAGCGCATCGAAACGATTGGCGGCTTCTTCCAGGGCGGCCTGCAAGGCAGGGCCGTGCAATTCGCCTACCATGCGAACCAGCATAACTTCGTTGAAGGCAGCGCTGGCTTCATCGGAATAACGGCTGAGAATGGCAACGTGCTGCTGGGAGGCCGCCAACGGCACGTCGCGCTGGATTTTCCACTCGCCGCGCACTGCCGAGGCCAACCGTTGTTGATTTTGGGCGTTTTTGAGTTCGTCTTCGATATACAGCGCCAGGCTGCCAATGGTAACCTGGCCTTCGATAACCCGTCGGATGGAAACCAGAACGCCAAAGCGGTCGTAAACGCGGCGCATACCTTCAACCAGTGCCAGGGAACTGATGCCCAGGTCAAGGATGGGCACATCGGTGGGCATGTACGGCAGGGTTTCGCCAAAGGCTTCAAGGATCAGCCGTTGAAGTTCTGCGCGGATTTGGGAAGAGTCGGGATTGGTTTGTGTTGGGGTCATAGGGTGGGTAGGTTTTCTCACACAAAACCGCCGATGGCGGCCAGTCCAAAAGGCTTCGTTTTATAGCCCGGACGTTGCGCGTCCGGGCTATAAAACGAAGCCGCCTAAAGAGGCGACTATTTTCCCTTCGGGAAAGCTCAAAACCTATCCTTGCAAAAAGGAGCCGAGGGATGAGTCACCATTTAACCGTGGTTTTCAACCACCAGCTTCTCGCGCAGCTGCTGGTAGCGCTTTTCGGCCAGAAGGGTCTGGATGAGCGGGGTGTAGAATGGGCCATCACCAGTCAGCCGGATTTTATGAGGGGTGATTTCCACAAAGTTATATTCTTCTAGCGCCCGCCAAACCCCTTCAAATTCCTGATAAATATCGGTATCAAAAGAACCATTGAAGCTCTCGCGGTCCAGCTCCATGCCAAACAGGTTACGCCAGATGAGCGAAATCATAAAATCCTTGCGCTCATGCTTGAAACCAACCTCGGTTGGGAACTGGCCCGCGTCAATTTTGGCTTTGTACTTGTCCAAATCGCGCTCGTTAATGAACGACCAGGAATGCCCCGGCTCGAGGGCGATATCGCTGAAGAAAGTCAGGGCAGCGTAGCCAATGCCGAGTGTATCCATGTTGTCAAAGCGGTGGGTAACGCCTTCTTCATATTTTCTTTCATAGGGATTGCCCGGTTTGCGCCAGTTGTAGGCCGTAACCTGTTCGTAGCCGTGGCTGGTCAGCAAGTCACGCGCTTCTTTGTACATTTCCAGGTTGCTGAGGGTGCTGGGCAGTTCGTGGTAGCGGTTCAAGGCAAAATCGGTCGGGCCGCCCACGTTCAGTTCGTAGTGGGTGATATCATACACACCCCAGCCGATGACTGTTTCGAGATCTTCGAGCATGGTTTTAACGGTTTGCTGGGGCCAGCCAAAAATGAGATCGACATTGGCCGCCAGCCCAAACTCGTTCGCCCATTCGATGGTCTGGATCACGTGCTGGGTCTTCTGCTTGCGTCCGCTGAAGCTGTTCAGCCGTTCATTGACCTGCTGCACGCCCATGCTGATGCGGTTCATCCCGGCTTCCTTGATGGCCTGGACTTTCTCACGGCTGAAGAGCTGCGGGATGCCTTCCAGCGTAATATCCACATACTCGGGGATGACCGGGAACAGGGAGCGCACTTGTTCCATCAACTCGTGGTATTTCTCTGGCCGGTACAGGTTGGAAGTGCCGCCTCCAAAGAATACTGCGCCGAGCGGCAGTCCGCGCAAGCCATCGCGATACATGTCAACCTCGCGTTTGAGATAATCGAAATAAATTTCCAAATCTCGATTGCCAGTGAACGCCTGCACCGGGAAAAGACAGTAACCGCATTTCCCAGGCTCGGTCTGGATGCAGTATGGCACACCCATATACAGGTTAATAGGCGCGCCCAGTCCACGGGCATGCAATTTCTGACGGTCTTCCAGCATCTGTTTGACCGGGATTTCGGTCTCATTCCAATAGCGGGGCGACGGGAAAGCATGCTGGATCTTGTTAACCTGGCGTCTATCCAGGTTCCTTTCAATATAATCGCGAGCGTAATCCAGGTCGGCGGAAATTGTAGTAACCATAGTTTTACCTTTAAGTGTGATTAATCAGCCGGGGCAGCTTCAAGCTGGAGGTCTGCCGCCAGGACATCGCTGAGCAGGAATTCTGCCAGAGATTCAATGGATTGATAATCAAGGCCCTGCATGGGCTTGAAACGGAATTCGAGCTTTTCCTGGATGCGGCGCTGGAGTTCGGTTACAAGCAGTGAATCCAGACCAATTTCAAGGAAAACAGTCGACGGCGGCAATTTTTCGATACTCAAGCTGTCAGCCGCCTGGCCCATGGTCTGCTTAATTTCAGATGTCAGCCATTTGGACAGCAGACTGACACGTTCCCTGCGCGAGAGCGGGCGCAACATATCGACCAGTTCGCCACGGGTCTTGAAAATCTGGGGCGCGCTATCCCTGGCAGCTGTCCTGGCGGTTTCCTTTCCACCCAGCGAGGTCATGCGCCGCAGTTCTAGATTTTCAATTTCCATCAACAAGGTGCCATCATCGCCAAAAACGCGCAGGTTTGCCAGTGCGGCGCGCCCATTGTTGTTGGCGCGCACCTGCACATGGCTCCAGGCCTGGGCTGGCAGGATGTGATACAGCGTCAGCGACTGGATGGCTGTTTGAACCACTGCGCCTTCCAGGCTTTTTTCGCTGAGCATGCCAAAACCTGCGCCGACGGCGTGCAGGCAGCTATCCATCAAGATAGCGTTGCGATAGGGATCATCTTCCGGGATGGTTGGGCTGTGTGCCACGCGCCCGTAGGCTTCACCGGAGGCCGGTTTGCCGAGCCACAGTTCACGCAGGTTGGCAAAGCGTCCGCCAAAATCGAGGCCGCTGTTGCGCAAATCGTTGTAGAAAGGCCCAACTTTTAACTCAGAAACGCGCCCGGCGAGTTCAATGTTCAGGTCGGCGCGCACGCGGCTTTCCCTGGTGCCCACGATCCGGCCGCGGCAGTGGATATTGCCAGCCGAGGAAAGGGTGAAATTAGCGACATCCAGGCCGCTGGTGCCGAATTCAAGCGTCAGGGTCAGTTTACGCTCTTCTTTGTAAGAAAGCGTAAGGGCGCGTTCAAAAATCACATCCTTGAAATCCACCGGACGCCATTCCTTGCCCGATGCGGCCGCAAAACCGCGCGCAGCCATCTCGAGATAGCCAGTGCCGGGGAAAATGGTCGATTCGAGCACACGATGGTCTGTCCACGGGATGGTGGTGCGCACGCCGTTCTCGAAAACAATCTTTTTGGCACTGCGGCTGACCAGCTTGCCGAGTAGCGGATGCAGTTCGGGCAGGGCTGGTAGTTCTTCTTCCAGCGCACCGGGCCGGTTGATGGGGAAATCTCCGGGGGCGACATCCAGGATGCCGGTGGCGTTCAGCCAATATTTTTCGCGCCGGAACGGGTAGAGCGGCAGGGAAACCCGCTGGTAATAAGCTCCGCCAAACAGGTTTTCCATCTTGAGCGGTGCGCCGCTGACATACAAGGCGGCCAGGCTGCCCAGCAGGTTGGAAACATCATTTTTATCGCGCTTCAGCGTTGGAATGGTGTGCAAATTGGGGGCATCGAAAGCTGTCACCACAGCAGGGGTCAGCGCCGGGTGTGGGCCAACTTCCACCAGCAACGAACAGCCAGCGTCGATTATGTTCTGCATCCCCTGGTGGAACAGTACCGCCTGGCGCACCTGCGTGCTCCAGTAAGAGGCCGGTACATCATCCCCGAAAAATTCGCCGCTAGTGTTGGATGCAATCGGAATGCGGGGCGGGTAAACCCGCATCTCGGCGGCGGCTTTGGTCAGTTCATCGAGGATCGGCTCCATGAGTGGAGAGTGGAAGGCATGCGAAACTTCCAATTCCTTGGTCTGGCGGCCCGCAGATTGAGCCAGGTCGTCAATCGCCATGACAGCATCAGCTGTGCCAGAGACAACCACAGCGCGCGGCCCGTTGACCGTGGCGATGGAAACTTCGCTTTCGCGACCCTGAATCCACTTTTGCACCTGTTCGACAGATGCGCCAATCGCCAGCATTTTGCCACCTTCGGGCAGTTGCCCCATCAGGCGACCACGCGTAACCACAAAGCGGGCGGCATCTTCCACATCGAGCATCCCGGCCACACAGGCAGCCACCAACTCCCCAATGCTGTGCCCAATGACGTAATCGGGTTTCAGGCCCCAAGAGTTGAGCAGTTCGGCCAGGGCATATTCAATTGCAAACAGGGCGGGCTGCACATAACGGGTATTTTCGAGATATTCGGCTGATTTTTCACCGTAGAGCACATCCAGTAGGGGCACGCCAAGTTCAGGGTCGATCAACTCGGCCACCTGGCGCAGGGCTTCGGCAAAACGCGGCTCATTTTCGTACAACTGGCGTCCCATGCCGGGGTATTGCGCACCCTGACCAGTGAACATAAAAGCGGTTTTGGTTTTGATGCGGGTGACAACCTGCCCGGTAGCCAATCCCTGTGGCACGCGCCCGGCGCGCCAGGCTTCCAGCTTGCGCTTGATCTCATCCTTTTCTTTGCCTACCACCGCCAGGCGATGGTGGTGCTGGGTGCGGTCAAGTGCGGCAGAATAAGTCAGGTCGCGCAGCGAGGCGGGGTGTTTGTCGAGCAGATCCACCCATTTATCGGCCAATTCTTCCAGCGAGGCAGCCGATTTGGCAGACATGAACAACAATCCGTTTTCGCGGTCGAGCAGGCCTGCCTGCTCATCTTGCAAAACTTGTCCGTTCGCAGAAAGCGGCGCTTCCTGCAAAATGGCATGGGCATTGGTGCCGCTATAGCCAAAAGAGTTGATTCCTGCCAGGCGCGGGGCAGCCCCACGCCGCCAGGGAATGCGCTGGGTGGCAACCTGCACCGGGGCGCGGCCCAGGTTGATATTCGGATTTAATTTTGTAAAGTGGATGCTGGGGAGGATTTCCTCGTACTGGAGCGAAAGCGCCACCTTGGCCAAACTCAACAACCCGGCGCCTGCCTCCAGGTGCCCGAAGTTGCTCTTCACTGAACCAACATACAGCGGATTATCCGCCAGCCGCTCGGGGCCAAAAACGTTGACAATGGCGCTCATCTCAATTGGGTCGCCGACCGGGGTGCCGGTGCCGTGCGCTTCAACGTACTGCACATCGGTGGGGCTGACGCCCACCCGTGCCAACGCGCTGCGGATGACTTTTTCCTGCGCACGGCCATTGGGCGCAGTCAGCGCCGGGGTGTGACCATCCTGGTTGACAGCCGTGCCAACGATGCTGGCGTAAATCCGGTCGCCGCGTTCGATGGCATCCGATTGGCGACGCAGGATGATCGCCATGCAGCCCTCGCCGCGGATATAGCCATCGGCAGAGGCATCAAAAGCAGCGCAATGCCCATTGCGAGACATCAAACCGACTTTCGAAAAAGCGATGTGCAGGCCAGGGTGAAGCATGATATTAATGCCCGCAACAATAGCCATGTCGCAATCGCCCGCCAGTATGCTTTGACGGGCGACATGCAAGGCTACCAGCGAACTGGAGCAGGCGGTATCCAGGGTCAGGCAGGGCCCTTCGAGACCGAGAAAATGGGAGATACGCCCGGCAGAAATACTCATCGCATCACCCATGGCATCGTAACCAGTAATGCCGAGGGGGCCTTCATAAATGCCCTTTAACTGGGAATATCCGTTGGTATTCATCATCGCCAGGAACATGCCGGTGTTGCTGTGAGCCAGTTCCTCGGCAGATTGCCCGGCATCTTCCAGGGCGTGCCAGACCGTTTGCAAGATCAAGCGCTGCTGCGGGTCCATTCGGGCAGCTTCAGCGTCAGAAATGCCAAAGAAACCGGCATCAAAGGCTTCGATATCTTCAACAAAGCTGCCTTTGCGCACGTACGTTTTCCCAGGGGTGACCGGATCAGGATCGTAGAATGCGTTCACATTCCAGCGATTGCGCGGGACTTCGGTTACCAGGTCGCGGCCACTGCGCAATGCTTCCAGCAGCTCGGCAGTGGATGTGATGTTACCGGGAAGGGTGCAGCCAATGCCGATCAGGGCGATTGGTTCTGCACTGGCTTTCTTGTTCTCGTTGGTTTGTAAAGTCATTCTGCCTCCAAAAATTAATAATAAAAAGCGCAGTGTGCCCTTTATAATTGGAGGGCACACGTAATTTCATTATGGTCAAATGACAATAATCACTTTTTTTAGAGTACAATTGTCTTAATATTGATACATAATATAACCAAGATAATGGTTTGTCAATCCTGTTTTGATTAGGCTCATTACAATCACATCTACATAGAAAGTGAGGAAGGTATGGCAGAAGAAACGAAGGAAAGCAGCACCGAAATGGCCCAACCCATCATCATTGACCTGGGAAAACAGAAGTCGAGCAAGTTGAAGGACCTGAAAAAAGGGAAAGGCAAATTATGGGATGAAGTCTTCGATGTTGTCGATGAAGCCAGGGAAATGCTTGGCGAAGAAGCAGATGGAAAAGTAATCGTTCCGATTATTGTCATCTACGAAAAGAAACCAAAACGTTCCAGCCTCGACAAATTAATATTCCCGCTTGCCAAGTGAAGCTGAAGGAGACTCACCATGTCTGCTGAAGATGATAATGCGAAAGTCCACGCACTGGGTCAGGAAGTTGAATCCCAGGAAGAATCCAGGATTAAGCCAATTGTCCTGAAATACAAGAAGTTAAAGAAGAAAAAAGCCGAGGCGGCCGAAGGTGAAAGCAAAGAAAAATATTCCAAAGGCCTGGAAAATATCCAGCGGTTGGAGGGAAATGTTGTTCGAATCAGCCAGAAGGCCACCAAGGCGCTCTCAAAAGGGTTGGAAGTTTACGAGAAAGAAAGAGAAAAGTCGGCGCAGGAAAAGACCGATGGCGCGATTGAGGATTTCATCCACAATTCTGCCAAAGCAACCAGCACGTATTTGAAAGAAGCCAGCGATATTCCGCTTGATGTTGCTGATGCGGTGAGCAATTCATCTTACCGAAAGGAACTACGTAAAAACCTGCGGCGAGCATCCAAATTCCTGCGTTTGTGGCGGATATAACGGATAACTACTGAAAGATACCAGCCAGGTTCACAAGAGCCTGGCTGGTGCAAATCAAATATGAGAAGCGCGCAAAAGCAAGCCCCACCTGAACTCACTGTAGACGGCAAACCGCAAGGAACGATTGCTGCCCTGCCCCGACGCGATTTTATCAAGCTCTCAAGCAATGACACCGACTTGCCGCAAATGCGCTTTGTGACGTTTGAACTAAAGCGCGCGCACGCTTTTCAACGTTTGTTCAACTGGTTTCAATTACTTTTTTATTTTTACACTCACATTTTCCTTGATAAATTGCGCGGCCAGAACACGCCCAGGCGGCGCGCGGCACATCTCAGGCAGGCTTTTGAGCGTCAGGGGGGGGCTTTCATCAAGCTCGGCATTCACCTGGGGATGAGAATTGACCTGATCCCATGGTATTACAGCAATGATCTTTCTTGCATGGTCGATCGGATGGCCCCTTTTGATGTGACCGAAGCAATCGCCACCATCGAACGCTGTATCAAAAAGCCGCTCCAGTCTGTTTTTGCGCGATTTGACCCCCAACCCATCCTGTCAACATCCACAGCCTGCACCTACCAGGCTGTGCTCCACAGCGGCGAGAGAGTGGCCGTCAAAGTGCGCCGCCCGGGAATTGGTGAGCAGTTCACGGCAGATATCGAAGCTTTTGACTGGCTGCTGACCCTTGCAGAATTCCTGACCATTTTCCGCCCCGGCCTGACCAAGGGCATGCGGCAAGAATTTCGCACCCTGTTGATGGAAGAACTGGATTTTGTGCAGGAAGCGCGCCGCCAGGATGCTTTCAGGCGCGCAGCAGAAGAATCACGTAAGAATTTTTTCACCGCCCCGCGCGTTTATCTTGAATATTCGGGCGAGGAAGTTGTGGTAAACACCTTCGCAAGCGGGATGTGGCTGTGGGAACTGCTCTCAGCCATCGAGCTGGGTGATGAAACAGTGCTGGCACAGGCCCGCGCAATGAACATCGATCACCAACAGGTAGCCAAAAGGCTGATGTGGGTCAATTATTGGGCGAGAGAAGAAAACCTGTTCTTTCATGCCGACCCGAACTCGAACAACATCATTCTTGGCCGCGATGGCACGCTTTCATTCATCAATTTCACCAGCACGGGCACACTCAGTCGCACCAAACAGCAAGCCATGCGGCAAATCTTATATTACGCCTGGCAACGCGATCCCCAAAACATGGCACGTTCATCGCTGATTTTGATGGAGCCCCTGCCACCCATCGACCTGATCAAAATGACCCAAGAATTGGAAACCTACAACTGGCAGATGCTATATGCCATGGAGGCCACACCCGGCAGCATCGCATGGCAGGAACGCACATCTGCCATGTTGTGGATTGGAATCATCGAAATGGCGCGCAAATATGGCGTTGTCATCGATGTTGAAGTGCTGCGCCTGCTGCGCGCAACGCTCCTGCTCGAATCGATGGCAGTAAGGCTTGACCCTGACATCAACTTCATTCTGGATTATCGCAAATTCCGCGTATATAAAGCCGAACAGGTGCGCCGGCGTGTTACCGATAAAATCCTGGATCAACTGGACGGTAAGGGCAACGAGCAGTTGATCATCCGCGTTGACCGTATCATCCAAACGCTAGAAGGGCTGTTCAACCGAACCATCCACATGTTCACCCTGCCATCGGTCAACTTCAATGTGCTGATGAGCAAATGGTCATTCGCAGTTTATATCGCAGTGCGGTTTTTCGCGCAATCGCTGGTAGTCACCGGGATTGCGCTGGCGGTCAGCCTGGCATTCTTGATGCTCAATCAGCAAAACCCATTCTCAATTCAAGAATTAATCACCTGGACGCTAACCAATCCGCTCTACCAGGCAGTGATCATCGTGCTGGTCTTCATCAATGGCCGGACAGTTCTGTTCCGCATGGATGACAAAGAGGTCTGATGGCACTGACGCAAACCCCGGCAGGTTTAAAACATCCACAAATACGCCGCAAAGTCGCCGAGGCTGTCAGCGCGTGGAAACAACAACGCCAGGCCGCCGCAGCAGCCCTGGCGCAGCGAGAAACCCTGTCGCTGGATGAAGTCTTGCAGAGCCTGCCTCGCCGCGAACAAATGCCCCAGCGCGATGAACGGCAGTTATGGCTGCCTTTTATCGAGCCGATGCACTTCAAGGTGAGCAAACTGCGCAGCATTATCCGCCTGTTCAGTTGGTTCAACCTGCTGGCGACCATCCTGCTGGGAACCCTGTTCGACCAGATCCTGCGGCGCGACACAGTGGAACGGCGCGCAATCCGTTTGCGCCAGGCGCTCGAAAAAGCGGGTGGCACCTTTGTCAAACTGGGACAACAGATCGCCATGCGCATCGACCTGGTACCCTGGGCATACTGTGTGGAACTGTCCAAAATGCTTGATCGCATGGTGCCATTCCCAGCTGAGCAAGCCCTGGCCGCCATCGAAAGAACCATCAAACGCCCCTGGCAGGAAGTCTTCGAGGTCTTTGACCCCAAAGCCATCGGTTCGGCCTCGATTGCCTGTGTCTACCAGGCTGTGCTAAAAGATGGCACCAAAGTTGTGGTCAAGATCCGTCGGCCAGGCATCGCCGAATTGTTCAGGGCCGACCTGCAAGTGCTGGACTGGCTGGCAGGAATAGGGGAATTCCTGACCATCATCCGCCCCGGGTTTACGCGCAACCTGCGAATTGAACTGCGCGAACTCCTGCTGGAAGAGCTGGATTTTCGCCGCGAAGGCCGTTTCCAGGATATTTTCCGCCGCAACGCCGGGAAATCTGGCAAAGATTTTTTCACCGCCCCCCAGGTTTACTTCGACCTATCGGGAGACGAGGTGCTGGTGCAAGAATTCGTCTCAGGATTGTGGCTATGGGAAGTGATCGCACTGGTAGAACAGAACACAGCCCAGGGACGTGCCCTGCTCAAACAGTTGAACATCGACCCTGGCATCGTTGCCCGGCGCATCCTGTGGGCTGCTTTTTGGAGCATGGATGAGCACGTTTTCTTCCACGCTGATCCGCATCCGGCCAACATCCTGGTGCGCCCCAACAACCAGGTCACTTTCATCGATTTTGGCAGCTGCGGCAGCTTCAACAACCAACAAAAAGTCGCTCTGGAACAAATGGTTTTAAGTATGCGAGACCAGGATGTAGAATCGATGACACGCGCCTCCCTGGCCCTAATGGAACCACTCCCCCCGGTGGATGTTCCCAACCTGGTAAAACAGGCCCAAAATGAATACATGCGCGTCCTGCACACCTTCAACACCCCGGCCAAATACACCCAATACTGGGAACGCACCTCCGCCCGTCAGTGGTTTGTGCTGATTCGCGTTTCGCAAAAGTTCAACCTGCCCATGAACCTGCACATGCTGCATATGATCCGCGCCACCCTGCTCTACGACTCCATCGTGCTGCGTCTCGATAACCAGCTGGATCGCTATTATGAATATACACAATTTATGAAAGATCGCGCCAACCTGGTCAAAGACAAGTGGCGCGAAAAGCTCAAAGAGAATAGTGGCGATGGATTCTTCCTCAATATCGAAGAAATCAGCAAGAGTTTCAATGATTTAATGATCCGCACTCAAACAGTGCTGGGCCAACCGCTGGTACACATCGGTTCAACCGTGGATAAATGGATCTTTGCCATCAGCGTGATAAGCCGCATGGTCGGGCGCATCCTGTTACTGACCATCCTGGGGATTGCGCTGGCCGATATTATCCTGGTTCTCAACCAGCAGCCGGTTTCGGCTTCCATCATCTTCAACACAGTTATCCAGAACAAGTTCTATCAAATTTTCATTATCGCGGCTGTAATCCTCAACATCAGGCACATTCTCTTCCGCCTGAGAGATCTGGATCGATAAAATTTTAATCGTTTACCCGCTATTTAAATTTTTGGAGGCAGGTGTGAGCACAGAACAAGATCATTTTGTCTTTTTGAGCGGCCCCAGAAAAGGCGAGAAACTCTCGCTGGAAAATACACCTTTGATGATTGGGCGTATTGCGCCGGCAGATGTCATCATCAGCATAGACAGCATCTCGCGAAAACATGCGCGCATCTCCAGCGGCCCCAGCGGTTACACAATCGAAGACCTGGGCAGCAGCAATGGCACCTTTGTCAACGATGAACGCATCCAGGGCGGTCGGAATCTCCGTAACGGGGATAGGATTCGGCTGGGAGCAGATGTGGAAATGCAGCTAATGGTCACCCCACCCGCACAAATCCCATCCGCCCCGGCGCTTGCTCCCGATGCCACCAGGGTAGAAACTCCGCTGGCAGTTGCCTCCTCACCAGCAGCCACCGCTGCGCAGCAGGCTCCCATCGCAAAACCAGACCCCAACGCCACCTTCTCGATGGATGCGGCTGAAATGGCCGCCCTGGAAAACGCAAACGGCGGGGGCCGCACCATGATGATGAGCAAAGCCGACATCCCAGCCGCCCCACCCCCCCAGCTTGTTATCAACGAATCTGGGGCCGAGCCGAGGATATTCACCATCACCGCCGAAAAAGTCAAAATCGGGCGGCTGACCGACAACGACATTGTAATCAACAATAACTTTATCTCGCGCTACCACGTCGAACTGGAAAAGCGTGGTGAAGATTACTACCTGGTGCCACGCCCCAACATCAGCAATGCGCTGTTAATCGATGGCGAGCCGGTCATGGAACCCACCCGCCTGCGGCACGGCATGAAAATCCGCATGGGCGGCTGGGGGCCTGGAGAAATGGCTACGCTGGATTATCTCTCGCCACAGGAAAGCCTGGGGCTGGGCCAGCGGAAAATCCAGTTTGCCGAGAACAAGCTGATGACGATTGGCCGCCACAAAGACAACAGCATCGTGCTGCCAGCGCCCACCATCTCCAATTTCCACGCCGAGATCGAAAAAATCGGCCAGCGCTACCGGGTGCGCGACCTGCGCAGCAGCAACGGCACCTTTGTTAACGGCAAACCCATCAGCGGCGAGGTCTGGGTGCAGCCCGGCGATGCCATCCAGATTGGGCCGTATCGCTTCGCCGTCGATGCCAACGAATTCTCCCAGTCTGACCAGAGCCAGGGCGGGGTGCGCGTGGAGGCGATCGGCCTGAATAAATGGGTCAATAAAAAGCTCAACATCATCCAGGATACCTCGCTGGTTTTCGAACCGAAGGAATTTATCGTAGTGGTCGGCCAAAGCGGCGGCGGCAAATCCACCCTGGTAGATGCCATCACCGGCTACCGGCCCGCCACGCACGGCAAAGTGCTGGTCAACGGCACCATCGATGTCTACAAAGAATTCGACGCCATCCGCTCAACAATTGGCTATGTACCGCAAAAAGACATCATCCATATGGAGTTGACTGTTTTCCAGGCGCTCGACTACGCTGCCCAGTTACGCATGCCCCCAGATACAACAAAAGCCGAGCGCATCCAGCGCATCGAAGAAGTGATGGATGACCTGGATCTCGGTCACCGACGAGATACACAGATCAGCCAGTTGAGCGGCGGCCAGCAAAAGCGCGTTTCCATCGGCGTAGAGTTAATCACCAAACCGGGTCTGTTCTTCCTGGATGAACCCACCTCCGGGCTTGACCCCGGCATGGAAACCGAGTTGATGCGCCTGATGCGCCGCCTGGCCGATCAGGGACGCACCATCGTCATGATCACGCACGCCACCAAAAACGTTATGCTGGCCGATAAAGTGGTCTTCCTGGCCCGCGGCGGGTACCTCACCTGGTTCGGCCCGCCAGAAGAAGCCCTGACCTTCTTTGACCAATATCGCACCGAGCGCGACCGGCGCTCCAGCCCGATGGAGTTTGACCACATCTACACCCTGCTCGACAACCCCGATCTGGGCAAAGGCCCAGACTGGGCCAAACGCTTCCGCGAAAACCCGGCCTATCACAAATACATCGCCGATCCGCTCAAGAAAAGCGGCGCAGATAGCACCCAGCAAAAGAAACAGGGCCCACAGGCAGCGGTGAAGATGCTCAACCAGCAAAAGCAAGTCTCAGGGCTGCGGCAATTCTTCATCCTTTCAGGGCGCAATGTCAAAATCCTGACTCGGGACCCATTCAGCATGGCACTGCTCTTGTTGACCGCCCCGCTGATGGCTTCGCTCGACTTTGTGCTGGCCCAGGGAGCCGGGCGCAATCCGCTCGCATTTGCAGACGGTAACTTTAACAGCATGATCATCACGCTCATCACGCTCACCAACACCACCATCCTGGTGGGCGGCCTGGCGTTTATGCGCGAACTGGTTAAAGAACGTGAAATCTACAAACGCGAACGGATGGTAAACCTGCGCCTATCATCGTACATCCTTTCAAAAATCTGGATTGCGCTGATCCTGGCCCTTTACCAGGCCACCTGCTATACCGCCATCCGCTACATGGCCTTTGATGTGCCTGGCGGCAACGAAGAAATGCTTTTCTTCTTTATCACAGTTTTCCTGCTGATCACCGCCGGCGTGATGATGGGCTTCTTTGCCTCGGCCCTGGCCCCTAACGCTAACTCTGCGCCCCTGCTGCTGATTATGTTCATCATCCCGCAAATGGTGATGAGCGGCGCGCTCGTTCCACTGCCCAGCACCACCACCGCCCCAGCCTCCAGCCGTTGGGCCTTCCAGGCGGCAGTCGCCATCGGCGGCGCTGGGTCTGATGTGGCTGCAGATGCCTGTTGGGCCAAAACAGAAGAAGAACAAGATGATATGACCCTGGACGAAAAGAACGCCAACTGCACCTGCATGGGTGAAAATGCCCTACACCAGAGCAGCTGTAACTTCCCAGGCTTGGGTGAATATTATGATAAAGCCATCGATGAGCCAGATCCCATTAAACCGGCGGAACCCGGCCCGCAGCCCAAAGAACCCACCTTCCCGCCCGCCCCAGAAAAACCCGCAGATGTAAACAACGTACTGCTGCTTCAAAAATACCTGGCAGATTTAGATACCTACAACAAGGATGTTGACGAAATCCGCACAAAATACCAGGAAGACATTGACACCTGGAAAGCTGAACAGGATAGCTACAAAACCGACATCGAAACCTACCAAAAAGATTTGACCGAGCTAAAAGTCAAACGTGCCATCGCGGTTGGCTCCGCCGAAGCAACCATCCGGCGCTACAAAGATGACTACGGCTGGACCTTCATCAACAAAAACGATCGTGAGAACTACCTGAACACCCTGTATACCACCTGGGGTGCCCAGAGTATCATCATCCTGATACTGTTCGTTGGCACGGTCATCCTGCAAAAGCGCCACGAAGCCTGATTTCCCAAACCCAGGCGGCAAGCCGCCCTATGTTTGCAAAAACCAACCTGTTCAACAAAAAAACATTCTCACCGGACCTGATCGACCTGTCCGGTGAGAATGTTCATATCTGGAGAGCTTCACTGACCCGCCCGCAAGAAATGCACAGCAAATTGCTCCAGTTGCTGTCTGATGATGAGTATAAACGCGCCAAACGCTTTTACTTCGAGCGCCACCAGCATTCTCGCACGACTTGTCAATTTCTACCCGCCCCTACTGGGCGCGACACCGTGAACACCACATTCCGCCCCAACAGGTGGATGAAATCCGTCTCGCGGCCGATTCCAGCCCGAAAGTGGAGCCGATTTTCAGTGGGGATGTTCTGGATGCTGATTGCCAGGGTGGAAAAACTTCTGTAGGTACGCAAGAAAAATTCAGCCTCGAAAAATTAAATCACAAAGGCGCAAAAGCCCAAAGAGTTTCTGGCTCTCCCGTTTTTAACGGGATGGTGCGGTAGGGCGACCCGTCAGGGCGTAAATGAGCGTCTTTTTGCAAGAAATCCAGGCATAAATGGGTGATTTCTCACGCTTGACGGGTCGCCCTTACGGTTTTCACACCAGAAACGGTGGAGCCGAGTTTCTTTAAGACTTAGCGCCTTTTGGTTTAATATTACCGGTTCAGCAATTCTACGGCAGTGGCGGCAAACAGGGCTGCCGCGCGGGGTAGTGATTCTTCGTCAATATCAAATTTGGGGTGGTGATGACCGTAATTCAGTCCCTTTTCTGCGTTGGCTGAACCAACAAACATGAACAAACCCGGCACTTTTTCCATCATAAAGGCAAAATCTTCGCCACCCATGGTGATCGGGCCACTGGTGGTTACCGGGCTATCCGGGAAGATCCGCGCGGCAACTCCCTGGGCGATTTTAGTGGTTTTGGCGTCATTGATCAGCGCCGGGGTCATGCGGACGTGCTCAATTTGGGCAGTACAGCCCATCCCGGCGGCCACACCGTTGACAATTTCATCGAAGCGGCGCAAAACCATCTCGCGCACATCCAGGTCAAAGGTGCGGATGGTGCCAGTCAAGTCAACATGCGGGGGGATAACGTTGAAGGCTTCCCCGGCGTGGAAAGTTGTCACCGTGACGACTGCCGATTGGAGCGGAGCCACATTCCGCGATACGATGCTTTGCAGGGCACTGACAATTTGCGCCCCGGCCAGGATCGGATCAACCGCCAGGTGTGGGATAGCCCCGTGTCCGCCTTTGCCGCTGACGCGCACCTTGAAGATTTCCGTCCCAGCCATGGTGGGGCCTGCCGCCAGGGCAAAGGAGCCTACCGGCATTTCATTCCACAAGTGCAGGCCGAGGGTAATATCCACCTTGGGGTTGTCGAGCACGCCATCCGCGAGCATACCTTCTGCGCCGCCCTGGCCTTCTTCGGCGGGCTGGAAAACCAGCTTGATGCTGCCAGGCAGCTCAGCGCGAATGCCATGCAGCATCTTGGCAACCGTCAACAGGATGGCAGTGTGACCGTCGTGGCCGCAGGCGTGCATCACGCCAGGGTTCTGGGAGGCATATTCAGCGCCAGTTTGTTCGAGGATGGGTAAAGCATCCATATCGGCACGCAGCAACAGGGTCGGGCCAGGCTGCGAGCCTTCGATCATCGCCACCACGCCGGTTTTGCCCACGCCAGTGGAAACTTCCAATCCCAAAGCCTGGAGTTCTCTTGCTACAATTCCCGCCGTACGGATTTCCTGGTGTCCAAGTTCGGGGTGCAGGTGGAAGTCGCGGCGCATGTCGCGGGTGTAGGTGAAGTATTTTTGGGCTTCTGCGAGAAAATCGAACATGGTTATCTCCTGAGTCAAAAGTCAAAGGTCGAAGGTTGTTAAATTTTGACCTTTGACCAGTTTTAGCGCCATAAAACTACGCGGAATCTTTCCTCGTAGCGGGGGTTTTCTTCGCTGCTATCTTCTGTTCGGCGACTGCGGATGCGTTCTTCCAGTTTGGCTGGGTCGCCGATCTGGGATTTGTGCTCTTTAAGTGCGTGAATTTTTGTATCCCAATGATCGGTCACATCCATGGCGACATTGGGCTGGCTGGTGAGTGAACACCAGATTTCTTTTGGTGAATGTGGCGCAAGGCCTCGTTTGAGCAGTTCCGGGAAAAAAAGCTCGTTCCCGGCGGCTGGAAAAGCCGCATCGAGCACCACCTGGCCGGCGGCGCGGTGGTCGGGGTGATTCAGGCCGAAAGGCGTGAACAAAGTCTGGGGATCACACGTCACCAGCACATCTGGTTTGTATTTGCGGATGTAGCCGGTCACTTCTTCGCGCAGTGCGAGGTCGGGGACAACATAGCCATCTTCCCGGTCGAGGAAAACGATTTCTTTTACCCCGATGATGTCAGCCGCGGCGCGCTGTTCCAGGTGGCGAATAGTACACAGTTCGTCACCAGGGATGTCTTTGTTGTTGTCATTACGGCCTTTATCACCGCAAGTTAGCAGCACGTAGTTGATTTCGTGCCCGGCTTTTGCCCAACCGGCGAGCGTTGCGCCACAAAAAAA
Source organism: uncultured Anaerolineae bacterium (assembly GCA_903822545.1). Taxonomy (GTDB): domain Bacteria; phylum Chloroflexota; class Anaerolineae; order Anaerolineales; family Villigracilaceae; genus CAIJPN01. The sequence goes on from CAIJPN010000008.1 coordinate 61,097, forward strand.
TTCCGGGTCATCTGGATGAGCCAAAACAACCAGGATTTTTTGTTTTTCAGGCCATTTTATATCGGGGGTGGGGGTGATAAGCATAATTGAAGAACCTGTAAATGATAAATGGAACACGCAACACGGGGAAAGGTCGTGTTGCGTGCCGTGTGGGGTTGGAGAAATGGGAATTACTTCTTGGTTGGTTTGTTTTTCCCGCAGTCGCACTCACCGCCCTCATGCTTATCGCAGGGCGCTTCGGCTTTGCGGCGCAAGGCTTCAAGTTCATCCCAGGGCTCAAGCACATCGCGGTGAAATTCCTTCCAAACCGGACGTTCGGGGCGATCCTGCGGGCGGTCGGATGGTTTGGGGTCAAGCTCGACAATTACCACGTTGCGCAATGGATACACATCGATAACTTTGCCTTCGCCATCCGGGCTGACCACGCGCTTGTTGCGCTTGGGCAATTCCTTGCGCGCGGCCACGTATTGTTCATATTCATAGATCAGGCAGCAGCGCAAGCGTCCACACATACCGGTGATTTCGGTTGGCGTGAGCGAAATACCCTGTTCTTTGGCCATTTTGATGGAAATCGGGCTGAAATCGGTCAGGAACTTGGAGCAGCAGCGGGTTTCCAGGCCGCAAGCGCCCATGCCGCCAAGCATTTTCGCCACATCGCGCGGGCCAATCTGACGCATGTCCACCTGTGAATCAGAGAACATACGCTGCATATCCTTGCGCAACGACTTCAATTCGGCCTTTTCTTCATTTTCAGAACTGAACATAAAGGTCAGCCGCGTACCATCGAAACTATATTCTGCTGAGATGATTTTGATGCCATCCAGTTGCAGTTCAGCAGAACGGGCACGACATTCGATCATCGCCGGGGTTTGTTTTTGGGCCCACTCCTGGCGCAAGACAAGATCAGCGGCAGTGGCTTTGCGTTCAATTGATTTCCAGCCACCTTCGGGTGGGTCCCCGGGTTTTTCGACTTTGATGATCACTTCACCCAATTGTCGCCCGCGTGTCGTTTCAACCACCGCAAAATCACCAATAGATAAATTCGCCACGTTGCTGGCGTCAAAATGATAAATTTTTCCAATTTTGTTAAAGCGAATACCGTAAAGTGAGGGTTCCATGGAAGGGATTATACCTTTGTGGAAATAAGAAATGGGAAAGAGTTATAACCTTTGATAAGGATTAGACTGCCTTTTACGCATTCAGCGTGATCAAATATCACGAGTATATTATGGAACTACTTTTAAGACCCGAATCGAACCATCTTTGCTGCTGTAGAGTACTTTGTATCTGGTATCAATGCCTCTTTCTATCATTTGCCACATTGCTTTATTGTCTTTTGAGAGTGTTCCATCCACGTAAATACCTTTGACATCAGAATCTTTGAGCGTTTGATAGAACTCATCGTCAGATAATGAGACCAGCGAAAATGCTCCCAATGAAAAATGCCGCATATGAGCAGCATAGACAACGCCACGAGCACCAGCGCCAATATATGTGTTGGTGTCAAATGAGTTTTGTAATACGACCAGTGCTTGCTCTTCAGGAATTTCGCCAAAAGCCCTGCCAACCAGGACCGGATACTGTCCACGTATAAGCACACCTGCAAAAAGGAATAACAACATGCTGGCAGCGGGGGAAAAATTAACAGGCAATTTCCCTGAAATGTGAATAAGACGCGCGACAATGGTGGCTGCAAGTAGAATGATGGTGGTGAAATACAAAGATGGTAACTGCGCCACAAACCCGACCAGGGTCAGCAGCACCAACAAACCGCCCCAGACCCAAAGTCGTTTTCCGTTTTGGATCTGATCTGTCAGCGCCTTAAGCCCAAATGCCGATAAAATAAACAAAATGAAGTAGGATGATTGTAAATAGCCAGGCCTGATGAAGGTTGAAAAGTAGATCACCAAATACAGGGGCCAACTCACCAGAATGGATAAAATGAAATATTGTTGGGTTTGCAACAGGTAAAGTATCCCCAATATTCCAAAAATGATAAATCCATAGGCCAGGCGCATCCCATAGGCTCCATAAAAATTCCCGGGCAATGTGAGGATAATAACCTTGATTCGTTCCAAGAAAGCGCCCGGATTGCGTAGAATGGCCTTGAGAACCGAGTTATTATTTTCTTCTGGGGATCCAAATTTTTGGATGGCGTCAGCCACGGCACATTTTTGAAAACTGAGTTGACAATCATCGGCGCGCGAATAGACAAGTTGGTGGCCTTGCATAAAAGCAACATACGAACGAGCTGGCGTGCCAAATTCAAAAACACCTCTTACGGCCCAAAAGAGCAGGATATATCCCCCAACCAAGAGCCAGAAGGGTACAACGATAGCGATACCCCATTCAGGTAACTTGATTTTATTCTTCACAGAAAAAACCAGGGTAAGCGCAAGAGTCACAAAAAATAATATTAACCCATCGTTCCTGGACAATGCAGCTAATCCTAAAAAAGTAGAGGCGCCTGCCAGGTTTTTAGGGGATTTGTTTTTATAAAAGTTGAGCAGCTGCCAGAAAGTCAAACCAGCCATAGCCCCAAAAAGAGCATCACTTGGGTTCGTTAATATATCTGTAAATAACGGAGCGACAAACGCAATGCCAAGTAACCATCCAGGGTTTATATATTCTTTCAAATCCCTGGCCAGCAAGTAAACCGCGAGCCAAAGCAAGCAGAACAAGAGTATCCGCCCCAGCGTGATACTTTCCAGGGTTCCATAAGGTGATTGGCGGGTGATAAAATAAAAGATAGCATACACAATGGCCAAGAGCGGATTCCATGCATAAGAAGGCCACAACCCTTCAATCAAAAATACACCGCTGTGCACGTAATCAGACTCATCCCATAAATTAATCTCGTTAAGATGGGGCAAGAATAATTGGGCAACCAGGAAAAAATTGAGAACAAAGGCCACAAAAGCGATTTTTTGCCAAACTTCAGTTTTATCCCAGATACCTTTTATTTTGCTCACAACCTTTTCCATTTTCCTTATCGCTCCTGCTAGAAACTAGCCATGAAATAATAGTGCTTGCGTGAGTTTTCCCGCAAGCACATTTCCAATTCATTTTTATTAGATGATATTGATACTTGGCCCCGAATCGCCACCCAGCGCCATGACGCTGACCCTGGCTGCGATTGTTTCTGCCAAGAACTTGAGCGCTTTCGCTGAATCTGAATCCGGGTCTGACACAACAACAGGTTTACCGCTATCGCCGCCAATGCGAACGTTGGGCTGCATGGGCACGCTGCCAAGGTACGGCACCATCGAGGCTCTTGCCAGCCGTTCACCGCCGCCCGCGCCGAAAAATTCACCAGTCATGTTTTCGATCACGCCGAAAATAGGCACATTCAGCGTACGGAACATTTCCAGGCCGCGCGAAGCATCTTCCAGCGAGACGTATTGCGGCAGGGTGACAATGACCACGCCAGAGAGCGGCAGGGCCTGCGCCAGCGAAAGCGGCGCGTCACCGGTTCCAGGCGGCAGGTCGATGATCAGGTAATCGAGTTCGCCCCACTCCACATCCGAAAGGAATTGACGGATGGCGCTGTTGAGCATCGGGCCACGCCAGATGAGCGGCTGGCCGGGTTTGGTCAGGAAACCCATCGACATCATTTTGACGCCGTAGGATTCGGCCGGGACGAGCTTGTCTTCTTTGGGTTCGGGCATACGCTCAACGCCCATCATGGTCGGGACGTTGGGGCCGTAGATATCGGCGTCCATCAGGCCGACGCGCGCGCCACTTTGGGCCAGGGCAACTGCCAGGTTAACGGAAACAGTGCTCTTGCCCACGCCGCCTTTGCCTGAAGCGACGGCGATGGCATTTTTAACGGGAGCCGCTACCAGCCCGCGCATACGCCCATCGTTCGGGACATCCGAATCAAGCTTGACGGTGACTTTTTTGGCGCCAATGGCTTCCACGGCTTCACGCGATTCTTTTTCGATCTTTCCGCGCAGGGGGCAGGCGGGGGTGGTGAGCATGACGGTGAACGCGACATTGTCGCCATCGATGGCGATGTCGCGCACCATGCCAAGGCTGACTAAATCCTGATGAAGTTCAGGTTCTTGTACTTTGCTGAGGGCAGCGAGGATTGATTCACGGGTAAGGGTCATAGGTTTGTAGGTGGATGGGTTGATGGTTGGAAAGTGAATGGTGAAATAAAAAAGTTGCAGGCTGGATTATACCTTCCAACCTGCAACTTGCAACCTTGAAACTGGCGGGCTACCCGGCCTTGGCAGCTTTGGCGGCTTCCTTGGCCCTGCGGGCTTCCACTTCGCGGGCGTTATTGAGCGGACGGATGGAGGCGTAGTAGCTGGCAGACTTCATCAGGCGCTCTTTGTTGAGCAGGTTGCGGCCATACGATGCGATTTCGTAGTCGTGATCCATCTTGATGGCGTCGAAGGGGCAGTATTCGGCGCAGAAACCGCAGTTCATGCAGATGTCGGCGTCGATGTAGAATTCGGCAGGCTGGGGCACCGGACGGCCCGTGCTGGGGTCGGTGGTGCGAACGATCCAGATGCACTGGGGTGGGCAGGCCTTGGCGCAGATACCGCAGGAAGTGCAGCGAATTTCCTTTTTGCCGCTTTCGCCTTCATCGTAGACGAGGAAGGGCACGAAACGGAATTCTTCGGGGGTGGGCAGCTTCTGTTCGGGATATTCGATGGTGAAGGTGCCACGCTGGTTTTTGCTGGAGTGGAAAGCTGTTTTTTCGGCGCTGTACTTTTTGCCGATCCAGTTCAGGTCTTCCAGGTAAGATTCGACAAAGCGTTTCAAGGTAACGCCGAGACCTTTGAGTATGCCTTTTCCATAACCGTACATGATTAAGTTCTCCTATTCCTACCGGTCGAGTTCGCCGAGCACGATATCGACCATGCCCAGAATGGCGACAAAGTCCGCGATTTTGGTACCGACACACATCTTTTCCATCGAGGTGATGTTGACAAAGGATGGGGTGCGGATGTGGTAGCGGTAGGGGTTGCCTTTGCCGTTGGAGACAACATAGTAGCCGAGTTCGCCTTTGGGGGCTTCCACGCGGCCATAGGCTTCACCCACCGGGACACGGTGCGTGTACTGCGGCTTGCCAGCCAGCACGGGGCCTTCGGTGATCTGCTTGAGGGCCTGCTGGAGGATGCGCAGTGACTGGTGGATTTCATCCATGCGCAGGTGGTAGCGGTCGAGCAGATCGCTGTTGTGGCGCACAGGGATGTCGAACTCAAAGCGGTCGTAGATGCCGTACGGGTCAGCGCGGCGAATGTCATAGGGCACGCCAGCGGCGCGCAGGTTCGGGCCAGTAACTGAGTAGGCAATCGAATCTTCGGGGCTGAGGTAGCCAACACCCTTCATACGGGAGACAAAAATCTCGTTTTCAGAGAGCAGCCGGTCGATTTCTTCGATCTTGCCGGGCAGGCGATCAAAAACGAGCTCTTTGATCTTCTTCATCGAGGCTTCGTCAATGTCGCGCACCACACCACCGAAGCGGTAGTAGTTGCACATCATGCGAGAGCCAGAAACAGCTTCGAAGATGTCGAGGATCAGTTCCCGCTCTTCGAAGGCGTACAGCGCCGGGGTGAAGTAGGAACCCAGGTCATTCCAGAGCATACCGAACAGGATCAGGTGGTTCTGGATGCGGCTGAGTTCGCCCATGATGACACGAATGTATTCGGCGCGTTCAGGGACGGTGATGCCCATCATTTTCTCGACAGCCAGGGCGTAGCTCCAGGCGTTATACATGGAGTTGAAGTAGTCCAGGCGATCGGTGTAGGGGATATTCTGGAGCCAGGTGTTGCGCTCGCCGATTTTCTCGTGGTTGCGGTGCAGGTAGCCCATCACCGGTTTGATAGAAACAACGATTTCGCCATCGAGCACAGCCACAGCGCGGAAAACGCCGTGGGTGGAAGGGTGCTGCGGCCCCATGTTGACTACTACATGGTCTGTTTTGATGCCGTCCTTAACTTCGCTCTTGTAGTTCTTGAGCGTAGCATAGAGAAGTTCTTCCGGGTCGGATGGAATCCACTTATCGGGGTCAAAACCGGGTTTGAAAGCAACGTTATCGCCAAAGGTGGCGCGGGTTTCGGCCAGTTTGTGCTTACCTTCGGGCCAGCGGCTCTTGAGCGGCTTGGCGTCTTCTTCGTAAAAGGCTTCTTTCCAGTCGCGGCGCATTGGGTAGCCATCAAAGCCTTCCCACATCAGGATGCGGCGCAGGTCGGGGTGGCCCACAAAGCGGATGCCGTACAGGTCGTAGGCTTCGCGCTCCTGCAATTCAGCGCCAGGCCAGACCGAAACCACAGAGGGGATTTCAATCGGATCAACGCGCTCGGCCTGGGCTTTGAAGGTCAGCACCGGGCCGCCAGTGGTTTTGAAAACCTGGTAAGTCACTTCCATCATCTTCTGCTCGAGATAGTCAATGGCACACAGGTTGGTGAGCGCGTCGTAGCCCATCTCATCGCGGATGAAAGTGGCCACTTCTACGAGATTCTCTTTGCTAATAATCCAGCCGGAATAACCGGGGCGGGCATCAGCGGTGACTTTGCCGGGGAATTTTTCGGCCAGATTAATTGCTTCAACTACGGGTGTTGTCATCTCTGGTCTCCTAGGCAACGGTTTCAGAAGCAGCGGCAGCCAGGGCAGCCAGTTCGGCGGCTTTGGCCTTGATTTCGGGAATGTGGCGCGGGTCGATCAGATCCGGGCCAAGGAACGGGATCGGGGTTTCAACAGTATCAGCACCTTTTTTGTACCAGCGCACCTGGCTGATGGACTGCTTATCGATCTTTTCCTGAAGCTTGATCATGCCAGCCACCAACGCCTGCGGGGTTGGCGGGCAGCCGGGAATGTAGACATCCACCGGCAGGAATTTATCGATACCAGCCACCACGTTGTAGCCTTCTTTAAATGGGCCGCCACCAGAAGCGCAGGCGCCCATGGCCACAACATATTTCGGCTCAGCCATCTGGTTGTACAAACGCACAATCGCAGGGATCATCTTCTTCGTCACGGTGCCGGCCACCAGCATCATATCGGCCTGGCGCGGGCTGGGACGCATCACTTCCATACCGAAGCGTGCCATATCATAACGAGCCGCCTGCGCCGCAATCATTTCGATGGCACAGCAAGCCAGGCCAAACATCATCGGCCATACAGACGAACGCCGCCCGAAGTTGTAAATCTTATCGAGCGTCGTAATGGCTACTTTGCCCTCGAGTTCCTCGGGGATTTCGTAGCCGGGGGAATTCAGTTCGTTATTGCTCATGAAGTTTCTCCTCCAACCATTCCTGGTAGATTGACACGAGTATCGCATCATTGGCAAGCGCCGGATCATCATCGAAACCATCGAGCGCCAATGTCCACTCGAAAATCATCATCAACGAGACATCCTGCAAATCCACACTCGCGTGCGCCTGCTTGAGCGCCAGCGCCACAGCGTAGGTAGATTCCCAATTCAGCGACTCTGCCATGATTGTGAAAATTATAGCTTGCGGAAGGGCATGCGTCAACCGAATTATACAAAAATATTTTTGCATAATTCGCAAAGTGATGATAAGATGACAAATGTCACCCCAAACAACCCAGGTGCAACGCACCCCCTTGAGCAAAAATGTTCTCCCGCCAAAAAATACTCACCTATCTCAAAGCTCACCCCGGCGTTACCGCCGCTGAAATGGCACGCGCCTTGCGTGTTACGCCAGCCAACATCCGGCACCACCTGGCGGCGCTTGTCAAAGATGGGCTGGCGCAATCCGCATCCAGGGCGGGCGGACGTGGACGGCCCGAAAAAATCTACCGCGTCAGCGATTCTTCGCTGGGGGATAATCTGCCTATGCTGGTAGAAGTTCTTTTGGAAAATGTTCCCGCCAGCGAGTTGGATGCCACGCTGGAACACCTGGCCGCCCGCCTGGCCGGCACCACTCCCGAGCAGCGCACAATCTTGCACCGCCGCCTGTCTGCCGTTGTGGATAGATTCTCGTCGCTGAATTACCACCCCCGCTGGGAAGCCCACGCCCACGGCCCGCGCATCATCCTGGCGCACTGCCCCTACACTGCGGTCATCGCCAAACACCCCGAACTTTGCCGCATGGACGCCTTAGCGCTGCAAAAAATCCTTTCCCAGCCGGTTGAGCAGACCGCGCAAATGGAAAGCAACGAGCGCGGAATCCCGTTTTGCATGTTTCGTGTTTTATAAGGATCCAGGTGAACATGATGAAACGCTTCTTGACCATTATCTTCCTCGCAGTCCTGGGGCTGATCCTATTTATTCCAGGCCGCGTATCCCTTGCAACCCCTACCCCGCCATACGTTATCATCAACAAAGAAACCAAAGAATGTTACATCACCATCCTGGGCGATGACTGCTCCTGGTGCAACCCGCCAGCCGGCTGGGAAGTGCAAGGCGTAGCAACTGCCGACGCCAACCACGCCTGCCCGGATGGTTATACCAGGATTGAAAAACTCCAGATGGAGTGCAATCGCTACAAAAACCAGTTTTGTTGCAGTGGATATTCACATCATGGTAACTGTGAAGATATGGTCGTCAATGAAGCGCAACAAAGCTGCGCATTTGTGGAGGATATCCAAGCCTGCAATTTGCCGGCCGGTTGGTCAAAACGCCCCGAATCCATCGACGAACGCAGTTGGGTCTGCCCATATTCCCAATGGACTGAAAACATCACCTGCCAGCCCGAACCAACGCCCCAAGATTCCCCGTTGCCACCAATTGCAGCCGCAGGTTTGCTGCTCGCTATCAGCGGTATACTGGCCTGGCAGATGCACAAACGCCAAAAATGACCAGATCAACAAGGGGATTATTTCGTTCTGCCTAACAGGGAACTAAAACTCAACATGCATCGTCATTGGGCAGTAAATCTTATCCACCAAAGGAGCTGACCCAATGAAAACCCAAATTATTTTATCCGTTCTGATTTTAACCCTGGCGCTGACTGCCTGCGCACCAACTGTGCCGGTGATCGAGCAACCCACGCCCACCCTTTCGCCAGAACCTGGCCCCCCGGCAGAACCAACATCGACAGCCGTCCCTACGCTGGAAGCACCCGCCGAGAAAGTGCCGGCCTTGCCCGTGGAATCGCTCACCTACGCGGATGAAACCTTCGGCTTGCTGATAGATTTCCCCGCAGGATGGATCATTGGCGAACCAATGATCCTGGGCGAGCGCGCCAGCCAAACAGTTATCGCTTCACCAGATAAAGCAAACCAGGTGCTGGTGACCATTTACAACTGGGATCCTAAAAATGACCTGAAGGCTTATGCAGATCACCGCAAACTGGCCTGGGATGCGTCTGGGTTCGCCATCGATTCCGAAAATGAATGGGTGCTGGATAATGGTCAGGGCGTGATGGCTTATATCGTCAAAACCCCCGAGCAGCAGGCCTTTTTCGCCTTCGCCGTGGCCGGAGACCGTTACCTGGAATTTTCGGGAAACGGCGACCTGGCGCTGATTGAACAAATTGCTCTGACATTACGCTTTGTGAAATAATCCTTCTCTAAAAAGAAACTGGACAATCGTAGGGATCGTCCAGTTTCTTTTTTTATGGCTTGATTTCCATGCGCCAGGGGCCGAGCGCAATAATCTCAAGATATTTGATGGCCGGATCATCAATAACGTAGGTATTATTATCGGGGATTTCTTCGTCGATCAACCAGATTGTATAACCGTTATCGCCATAGCCAATTACGATGATGTAGTCGCTATGAGCATTGCCAGCTTGCAAGACAATATCACCCAGCGTGCCGCCCAGGCGCACAACACGCGCATTTTGGCCTTCAAAAGCGCCAGGCATGGCAACCAGCGGGGCGCTGCTGAGAGGCTGGATGGTGATTTTCCAATTGCCAGTTGTTTCGATTTCAAGACCGGGGATGAGTGTGCCATCGCCATTGAGAACACGCTGGCCGCTGTAAGTCTCCGGTGACTCGAACAAGCTGTCGTATGGATCGCCATTTGCATCGAGGGCGTAAACGATGAAGGTACTGTTTTCGGCATGCTCGGCGGCGACCAGTACCGGGCCAGTGTAAGCACTAACATCCAGCTTGGCGTTGCCGGTGCCTGTGAATACTTTAGGGGCAACCCCGGTGGCAGTACGCGCCGGTGTGATGACGACAGTTTCGATAGTGGTCGAAGCGGTTGGGGTGATGCCCGGCTGGTTGCTGGTGGCCTGGGGAGTAAGTGACGTGAGGGGCTGCGGGGTTTGCAGCGGGATCGGGCTTGTTTCTTTCGCGGGGCTGGTTGTCTCGATAACGGGTGTCTCTGACGGGAGGGGTGTATCTTCAGCCGCGGGGCGGGTTGGGGTAACGGTATCCAGCGGCAGGGCAGATGGTAACCCCGGCTCGGGGGTGGCATCTGCCGCAGGCGGGCGATTCATCCCCACGATGAAAACAAACAATCCCACCATCCCAACTGTAAGCAGGCCAAGGAATAGCACTGACTGGAGTGAAGCCAGCGAGGTTTTTACCAGCGCCCCGGTGATGCTTTCGAGCTGTTCAGGCATGAACCAGGCCAGGTAGTTGAGCAGCAGGATGGGCAGGCCGGTCAGCAGGTAGCCGATTTCAAGGTAGTTGGTGTGGCCGGGATGGGTCGGGTTTTGTAAATCAGCCAGGTAGAGCCCGGCTGGCAGCAAAATCAGCAGCCCGAGCGCGATGCGGATGAGTTTCATGCAGTTGTTTTATATCCCGGCATTGCTCAAGATTTCGAGCAGTTGTGAAATAGTGGTAGTGAGGGTGGGATGGCTGACTTCCATGGCTTCGATGTTCTGACGCAAGCCTTTGAGGGCTGAGATGGGGGATTGTTCGGGTTCGTGGGATGAGCGTTCGAGTAGTTTGTGGATGTCGGTATGCAGGCCGCGTAGGAGTTCTTGTTCTGGCTCATCGACGCTGGGGGTGTTTTCGATCTGTGTTTGCAGCAGTTGGAGTAGTTTGTGAAGTTCGGGGTCAGACATGGTGACGCTCCTGGGAGATTGGTCTTGGTGGCCGAGGAATTCCCCGGCTCTCTTTCATTTTACAACGATTGGGCAAAAAGTTTCCAGCTTTGGGGTAATGGGATTTTGTAACCGAGGGATTCTGGCGGGTTGCCGCGCCCAACCCACGATATCAACGTTCCGTAAAGATTACCTATTTCCTAGTTGACTCGGGTTGTCCAAACATGCTACGATTCTTTCAAATCTGTTAGCTTAGGAGGATCGGCGATGTTCAAACAAAAGTCAGTTGTATTTGCGGTTTTATTGAGTGCCTTGCTGGTTGCACTGGTAGCTACAGCGGTTGGCGCGGCCCCCAATCGCCAGGCAGAAGTCAAACTCAGCCTTGACCAGGATGCTTTTGGCCCTACCCAGGCAGTGATCGTGCATGTGACCATCAGCAACCCTGGCAATTCGGCGGTGAAAGTGCTGAAGTGGTTCACCCCGGCAGAAGATGTGGAAGAAGCGCTCTTCAAGGTGACCCGCGATGGACAACCTGTGGCCTATATTGGGGCAATTTACAAGCGCCCTGCCGCTGCAGCAGCTGATTATGTGACCCTGAAGCCGGGCGCCAGCCTGAGCCGGGATGTAGATATTTCGGCGTACTATGATTTTTCAGTAAGCGGCAATTACTCTATCTCTTACGATGTTTCAGCCTGGAATTTATATTCAGAAAAAGCCAACGGCTGGTTCAACGCTGCGATGTCTTCTGAAAAAGTGGATTTCTATGCCGAAGGCCGGGCTGCAAAAACCCCAGAAAACCCCGTTCCCTCAGCGGTTTCTGGCACCACCAGTTTCAATAAATGCACCACCGCCCAACAAACCACGGGAACATCGGCGCGAGCCCAGGCCAGCACGTATGCAGCAGATGCCCTGGCCTATTTGAATTCTAATAAGCAGGGTGCGCGCTATACCACCTGGTTCGGCGTTTACTCATCATCACGCTATACCACCGTCAAAACACACTTTAATGCCATCAGCAGTGCCATGGATACGGCCCCGGTAACGCTGGATTGCAGTTGCAGGAAGAAATACTATGCTTATGTTTATCCCACCCAGCCTTACACCATCTACCTGTGCAGCGTATTCTGGACTGCGCCACTGAAAGGCACTGATTCGCAGGCTGGCACACTCATCCACGAAATGAGCCACTTCAACGTGGTTGCAAAAACAGACGATTATGTTTACGGTCAATCTGGCGCGAAAAGCCTGGCGATCAGCAACCCTGATAACGCCATCAATAACGCTGACAATCACGAATACTTCGCCGAGAACACCCCTAGCCTGCCGTAACAGGTAAAACTCCCCATCTACACAAAAAAACTCCCCGCTGTTGACATGCGGGGAGTTTTTTTTGTGAAACCCTTCGATGCCTGGCAATTGCCCAAATTGGCCGCTTTTTGGTAGGGAAATAACCGGTTCAGGCCGCGCCGGGCAAATATTCCTGCTGACGAAGCTCGATATTGGCCGCTTTGATGAAGTTAAGTGCGTTTTCATCCTGGCGGTAGGCCACGCTGTAAACTATTTTAGAGATACCAGCGTTGATAAGGGCTTTGGTGCAGTTGATGCAGGGCAGGTGCGTCACATAACAGATCGCCCCGCGTGTTGAAACGCCGTGCAGCGCCGCCTGGATGATGGCATTCGTCTCAGCATGGATGGTGCGGACGCAGTGGCCCTCCACCATCAGGTGGCCGATCTCATCGCAGTGACCCTGCCCGGCGGGAGAACCGTTAAAGCCAGTGGTCAGGATGCGCTTTTCGAGCACGAGCACGCACCCAACCAGGGCGCGGTCACAGGTCGAGCGTTCTGATACAGCGTAGGCAATTTTCATGAAGTAGGAATCCCAGTCAGGGCGCATACAGTTCCTCCAGGTTTTATTCGACAGTAACGCTTTTCGCCAGGTTACGCGGCTGGTCAACATCCAGCCCACGGATGGCAGCGATGTGATAGGCCAGCAGTTGCAGCGGGATGACCGTCACAACTGGCGAGAGCATCCAGGGCGATTCGGGAATCCACAAAACGTGGTCGGCCATTCCAGAGACGAGTTCATCGCCATCGGTGGCAACCGCGATCACCGTGCCACCGCGCGCTTTGGCCTGCTGGATCTGGCTGATCATTTTCTCGTGCCAGGGGTCTTTGGGAGCCAGGCAGATCACCGGCATATCCTTATCGATCAGCGCAATCGGGCCGTGTTTCATCTCACCCGCCGGGTAGCCCTCGGCGTGAACGTAAGAAATCTCTTTCAGTTTCAGCGCACCTTCGTAAGCAATCGGCATGTTGATGCCGCGCCCCAGGTACAGGCAATCGCGGATATCTTTCAGCGCATGAGCAACCTTTTCCACCGCTGCTTCACGCGCCAGTGTGCGCCCCACCAGGTCGGGGATCAGCCGCAGGTCTTTGACAAGCTGGCGGCGGGTCGTTTCGTCGAGTGTGCCACGCAGTTCGCCCAGCAAGATCGCCAGCATGTATTGATCCACCAGCGGAGCGGTGAAGGCTTTGGTGGAGGCCACGCCGATTTCCGGGCCGGTTTGCATCGAGATGCTGCCCGCGGCAATGCGCATGGCTTGTGATCCAATCGCATTGACAATGCTCCAGACAATCGCGCCCTTGCGGCGGCCTTCTTCCATGGCAGCCAGCGTATCGGCGGTTTCGCCAGATTGTGAGATGGCCATCACCACCGTATTTTTGTCGATGATCGGATCCGAGTAGCGGAATTCCGAGCCAATGACCACTTCCACGGGGATGCGGGCAATGCGTTCGATCAGGGTTTTGCCCACCATCCCGGCATAGGCGGCCGTGCCGCAGGCGGTGATGTAGATTTTGTCGATGCGGCGGGCAATCTCGGGGGTGAGATTCAGCTCAGGCAGGCGGATTTTACCTTTTTCAAAGTCTACGCGCCCGGCCAGGGTATCTGTCAACGCCCGCACCTGCTCGTGGATTTCCTTCTGCATAAAGTGGCGGAATTCACCCTTCTCAGCCGCCACCGGGTCCCACGAAACAGGGTGGATCTGCGGCTGAATCAGTTTCCCGTCCAATGTCTCCACCCGGATACCATCGCGGGTGACAACGGCCATCTGGTGCGATTCAAGAAAGATGACGCGGCGTGAGTGGTCGATGATGGCGGGAATGTCGGACGCAATAAAGTTTTCGCCATCACCCAGGCCGAGCACCACACCCCCGGCATTGCCAATGCGCGCGCAGACGATTTTATCGGGCTCATCGGCGCTCATCAGAACGATGCCGTGCGCCCCGCGAATCTGCTGGAAGGTACGCCGGGCGGCTTCGGTCAGGTCGAGTGCGGCAGCCATGTGATGTTCCACCAGGTGAACGATGGTTTCGGTGTCAGTATCCGAGTTGAAAATGACCCCCTCGGCGCTCAGTTCGTCGCGAAGTTCGAGGAAATTCTCAACGATGCCATTGTGAACCACCACCACGCGCCCGGTGCTGCCAAGGTGCGGATGAGCATTGCGGGCGCTGGGCGCGCCGTGAGTGGCCCAACGGGTGTGCCCGATGCCTGGCGCGCCGCTGAGCGGCTGTCGGCTGACCAGGTCAGCCAGGTTTTGCAATTTGCCAGCATCGCGCCGGACTTCAATGGCATTGTCCTGGAACACAGCAATGCCCGCCGAGTCGTATCCACGATACTCCAGGCGTCTTAATCCATTCAAAATGATCGGCGTCGCATCACGCGGCCCGATGTATCCGACGATTCCACACATGGGGGTTCCTCCAGTTTTTTCGGTGTCCAAAATCTCTGGGTTTTGGACAAGGTGAATTCCAAGGTCGTGAGACATTGGAGTCCAGAAGGCCACTTCCACATAGTTTACCGGCCCGGTTGCCCGTGCAGGGTTGTGATGCGGATTGTATGTACCGGAGGGAAAGATGGCGGGCGTATGGGCACACCCGGAGGGCTTCCGCTGAACTGTCGATTTTCCTGCCATTGGAGTAAAACATCACCTGATGTTCTTCCTGGCAGTTGGCCCCATCCTGCGATGGGGAACCCTCATCCTCGTCATCCCGTTAAAACGGCGGGATCATGCGCTGTCTTTCCTGTGCAAAAATTTGTCAGCGACCTCCTTTTAGTGAATGTTGGAAAATAAAATGGGATTATACCGTGACTTTTGGATGGAATATGAAAAACTGTATTGGTCACAAAAGCGGCAGATCATTTTGGGCTCATACACTTCATCATGGAGTCACTATTTACACGATAAAAAAGCGCTAACCGCCACCCACGATTAGCGCTTTCAACATTCCGTAGTACAAAATATTACTGGTTCGGGTCGCACGTGCCGTTGAAATACTCCCAAACGTCACAAGATTTGCCGTTCTTAAAGGTGCAGGTACCCAGTTCCTTGTCACTACCGCTTTCACCAGTGATGGCATATTCCCCGCCGGTGATGGCGCAATACTGGGCTGCCTGGGTGATATAGCCGGTGATTTTCAGGCCGCCGGCCGGGCATTCGCCGCGCATCAGCGCCCATTCTTCACACTGACGGTTGTCTTCGAACACGCACACCCCATACTGCCCAAGATCGCCGCGCGTTTGGATGGATAGCGTGCCGCCCTGTTTGGTGCAGTTCTCCGAGGCCGGGTTAGCAATCCCGGCGCTGTCAGATGTTTCAGTTGCAGCGGGCTGGGTGGCAGGCGTAGCACAGGCCGCCAGGAATACAGCCAGCAAAAGTACAGGAATGAAAACTTTCAGTGAGCGAAACATAGCGAAATCCTTTCTCTGATTGTGAATTACAGAACTAAGACGAAAGATGGCACAAAAAGTTCCCGCATCCAAGCAATTCTCGGCCAGGTGAGAGACTTTCTTGAAGCCCAAAGATCAATTACCCTGGTTTTCTTGTTTGGAAAAGTGCAAAAACAAAACACACTCTGGTAAAGGGGCTGCCCTTTTTGGATACCCCATCTGGGGTATCCAATGCTGTTTTACTGAGCCAATTCAATTTGCGGCGGAATATTAATCTGGAAATGGTTGTTGGCGTTATAGTCAACCTGGGTATCGTTGGTGCCACCTATTTGCACTTTGTAACCAATCACCTGATAATCCGATTTTTGAAGCTGACCACTTCCATTGAACTCAATCAGGGAAGCCGGGGTGTATATTTCCACTGTCAAAAACTTGAAGTTCAAGGTTGCCATTGAATCTCTGGCAACTTGGGTTAATTAAAATAAAAAGGTCCCTGCCGCTGGGACAGGAACCTGGAGAATACGGCAGTTCTACTGTGTCAACTCAATCTGTGGAGGGAAGGTACCATCGTAATTCTGGCTGTCTGAATAGTGAACCTGGACGGCCCCATCACCGCTGACCGTAACCGTATCGCCGATGATTTGAGAATTAACCCCATTGGGCTTACCCGAACCATTCATCTGGATGTGCGAAGCAGGAGCGAGCATCATCCCGCTCCAGGAAGACTGGTTGTTGCCGTTGATCGTAAAACTGCTGCTGTTGTCCATGGGCAGGAAAAAAAGGAGACCCGCATATTGGCCAGTGGTAGGCGCAGAAAGCTCGATCTTGGCATTACCATTCATACTGACACCACCTTCTTCAACGTAAATCATCACTCCCTGGCCCGTGATGCTGCTGTTCATGGAGACGTTGGCGCGGCTGATGCAATACACACCCGGATTGAGGGTGGTAATGCCATTGGGCGGGAACGGCGAGTTACTGGTGTAATTGCCAGGGTTCATCACGCCAGAATTGCCAATTTCAGAAGCCGTCCCGGTGCAGGTAGGGGTAGGCCAGGTAATCTGGACGTTGGCAATCTGCGTGGCGCCGGTGCCAATGGAACTGCTGGCTGTCAGGGTAATGTCACTCGGATCGTAGTAAGCACCGCCTACGACACTGATGGATGGCGAACTTACAACCCCTGAGCCTTGGTAAAAACTCTGTTGGGGGCTGTTGGCCAAAGCCGTAGCGCAGCTCGAATTAACCCACACCCCCGCACCGGTATCGCT
Organism: uncultured Anaerolineae bacterium; assembly: GCA_903822545.1. Taxonomy (GTDB): domain Bacteria; phylum Chloroflexota; class Anaerolineae; order Anaerolineales; family Villigracilaceae; genus CAIJPN01. The sequence goes on from CAIJPN010000008.1 coordinate 78,013, forward strand.
GGTAATGGTGGTGGTGGAACTGCCCGAAAATTCAAAAGCGCGACAGGCCGTTTTGTTCAGGGATACCATGGCATGCCCAAAGAACATTGGCTGGGAAACGGCCGGCTTGGCCCGCGCCACGGCATTTACCTGGTTGGTGAGGGTATTGACGCCCACCAACGGCGCAAACCAGGTTTGCACACTCGATGTGATGGTAACCTGGATATATTCAGTGCATGCGTCACCGGCAGGCGGCGTGCTATCAATCTGGGCACAAGAATATTTTCCACCGGTGGGAGGGCTTGTCACTGTCACCGTGCTGAGGGGACCCGCGGCAGCGTAGCCATTTTCAGCGGCGCGCGCCAGCGCGGCAGATTGCCAGTTGTAACCGTTGACCTTAGCCAGCGCCGCAGCCAGCACTGCCGTATCCGCAGCGGCCTGCGCCTGGCGCCGGTCAGCAAAAGCGTGGCCGCCATCCACCGCCAGCGCCGTTAACGAGATAATCCCGAAAATCCCAAACAAGATCAAAATCAGGGCCTGGCCCCTTTGAGTCTTTCTTCCCTTAAACATAAGTTCCTCCAAGAAAAAATCATAAAAACGAATAGAGAATGGTTTGCCTTCGCAAATGTGATAAATAAGTTGTGGCAGAATGCCTGGAGAGGCGAAACCGCGGACACGGCAACAACCAATGCCCAAATCATTATAACAAGCTGAAATTATTTGTGCCTATTTTGATAATTATCTTAACAAAATTATTATTAAATATTAATAATAATTTGATTTTTATTGCCGCCCGATATCTCCAGGTATGGTAAGGGGACAATCTTAACTCGCTGGATTAGTGTCCAAACGGGCTTTTTCACGCGAAAACCGGTCCCATTTAACCAGATTTAGCCAAAAGAATGCTGAGGGAACCGCCCGCTCATTTTGAGAGATGCCCCATTTGGTATGTAATTAACTCAAGTTGCTACCTTTGGCGCAATCGCCCTCATCCCTGGCCCTTCCCCCGGCGGGGGAAGAGAATTACCCCCCTCTCCCTTTGGGAGAGGGCTGGGGTGAGGGAACTCCTTGCAAAAAGGCAGTTTGACATATCAAGGTAGCAACTTGGGTTAATTAAAATAAAAAAAGGTCCCTGCCACCGGGACAGGGACCTTGACAGCATCAGGTTATTGCGTCAATTCAATTTGTGGCGGGGTAGTGCCGTCATAATTCTGGCTGTCTGAATAATGTATCTGAACAGCCCCATCACCGCTGACCGTAACCGTATCGCCGATGATTTGAGAATTAACCCCATTGGGCTTACCCGAACCATTCATCTGGATGTGCGAAGCAGGAGCGAGCATCATCCCGCTCCAGGAAGACTCATTGTTGCCGTTGACAATAAAACTTTTATTATTGGTTGGGGGTAAATAAAATAACAAACCAGCAAATTGCCCAGTGGTGGGAGCAGAAAGTTCAATTTTTGCGTTACCGCTCATACTCACACTACCGGTTTGCACGTACAACATTACCCCTTCGCCTTTCAGATCGGAGGTTATATCAACATTCGCATTGCTAATACAATATACACCGGGCTGAAGAACCTTAATCCCGTTGGGCGGGAATGGCGCATTACTGGTGTAATTACCAGATTTCATCTGCCCAGAACTTCCATCTTCCTCAGCCGTTCCAGTGCAAGTAGGTGTCGGCCAGGTAATCTGGATATTCGTAATCTGCGTGGCCCCTGTGCTCACGGCACCGCTGGCCGTCAGGGTAATATCGGCTGGATCGTAGTAAGCACCGCCAACAACACTGATGGACGGAGCGCTGACGAGACCAGAGCCCTGGTAAAAACTCTGCTGAGCGCTGTTGGCAAGCGCCGTGGCACATGTTGAGTTGACCCACACCCCCGCACCAGTATCGCTGGTGATGGTGGTGGTGGAACTACCTGCAAACTCAAAAGCGCGACAGGCCGTTTTGTTCAGGGATACCATGGCATGCCCAAAGAACATTGGCTGGGTAACGGCCGGCTTGGCCCGCGCCACGGCATTTACCTGGTTGGTGAGGGTATTGACGCCCACCAACGGCGCAAACCAGGTTTGCACACTCGATATGATGGTAACCTGGACATATTCAGTGCATGCGTCACCGGCAGGCGGCGTGCTATCAATCTGGGCACAAGAATATTTTCCACTGGTGGGAGGGCTTGTCACTGTCACCGTGCTGAGGGGGCCTGCGGCAGCGTAGCCATTTTCAGCGGCGCGCGCCAGCGCGGCAGATTGCCAGTTGTAACCGTTGACCTTGGCCAACGCCGCAGCCAGCACTGCCGTATCCGCAGCGGCCTGCGCCTGGCGCCGGTCAGCAAAAGCGTGGCCGCCATCCACCGCCAGCGCCGTTAGGGCAATGACCCCAAAAATCCCAAACAGGATCAAAATGAGAGCCTGTCCTTTCTCAGAAACATTTTTATTTAACATATCTTCTCCTTCTTGCAGAACCCTAATTGCACTTTGGCGAAATAATCGTATTTGTGCTGCTCGCGCCAACTGTGATCTGAGAACCAATAATCGCACTGAGGAATGGTGTGATGGTGTTATACCTGTACGTAATGTTAACCCGGATTGAATTCGAGCCATCAGCACTGGCGCATTGGCCACCGCTAAAAACAGGTGCCGAGACCGTCAGCTGGCTCAAATCTACGGCAGAGGCAGCCGCCGCGCGTGCCCGGTCAGTAATCAGATCACTCCTGGAAGGATTGATCGACCCATACAGCGCGCCCTCCTGGGCCGCATCGCGGATGGCCACCCAGGCAAAAAACGCCCGCCCAATATCCACCACGCCCGCCAGCAGGGTCATCAATAATGTCAGCGTAATCGCCATCTCAACCAGGCTCTGGCCCGACTGCTTTTTTTGTGGGGAAAAATCCATTTTTTGAGACATATGATTTTCCTTTGAATTTCGGTTATTGACCGACTGTAACATTACAACTAAGGCCTGATGGAAAAGACACCTTCAATGTAACTGAGAAGTTCGACGCATTAGCTTTGGTAGTTTTGTAAAAGTTATTAAACCCAAACGTGAGAATCGTACTGGGGGTACCAATAGGCATGCTCTCATTCACCGTAATGCTTTGGCCAGACGATAAACCACCAGGTGGGAGGGTTAGTGAATTTCCATTCAAACTACCTGATGTAATTTTAACTGTATCATTCCCATCTGAACCACCTTCATAAGCAGGCCAGCTAGGACTGACTAGTGTAAGAGTCAGGAGGTAGTTAGAAGTATTAATAAAACTCACAGAATATGAGGCGTTAGAATCATTAACTTTTCCGTTAGTAAATGTCTCTATAACCGTCGTGAGCGTATTGCCAGCGCAACCCTGCGTAGGCGTGGCAGTAGGTGTTAGGGTGGGTGTATCGGTAGGCGTATTGGTGGGCGTATTGGTGGGCGTGTTGGTGGGCGGAAGGGGTGTATTGGTGTGTGTATTGGTGGGCGTCGGGGTACTGGTGCGTGTGCCCGTGACGGTAGGCGTTGCTGTACCGGTATTAGTAGGCGTATTCGTACTTGTAGGCGTATTGGTGGCAGTCGGCGGGATGGAAGTATTCGTGGCGGTAGGAACCGGGGTAGGAGTATAGGTTGGGCCGAGATTGATATTCGAGTAATCGACAGTCGGTGGAACAATGGCCGTACCGCTTTCGATCACCACCGAAGCGATGATGGTGCGCATGCTGGTCGATGTAATCACCATATCATCCAAAGGCACAAAGGGCACAGCCGAGTCGAAGTGGCCGTTTACCGTTACCAAAATGCGCGAACCGCTGGCAACATTGTTCGTGGCCGGGTAACAATTTGCGGTTGTACGCGTGGTATTTGGGCCGGTATCAAACTCAATCACCACATCGGTCGATTGGAGGTTGGCCAGGAAGCCCATATTCATGGCAGCACTACGAATGCCAGCGCAATCGTTGTAACGCATGATATCCACGCCATCCGTGGCATTGGTGTCCACACCCGTGGCGGAGCCATAGCGTGCAGCCTCGCGGGCCGCATTGGTCACAGCGCCATAGATGAACAGTAATCGCCCCACCTCGATCATCCCGAAGACGATCAAAAAGAGCACGGGCGCAACCAGCGCAAATTCCACAGCGCCTTGCCCCTTGTAGGAGCGCGAAAGATTGTCAGATTTTTTGTGAAATAAATTGGTTGTATTCATAAATTAATCCTGATGGAATACCTCTTCTTAAACTCTACAACAATGACAACGATAATAAAATTGTACTTAAGTACTACCAGCTTAACGTATCAATTTTAGAGCAAATTCAGGAAAAAACAAGAGCACAAAAGTACCAGCGACCAGGTATGGCCCGTAAGCCATAAAAATATTCATGCTCTCAAAACGCCTGGTCACCAACAAGAACGCTACCAGTAAAATGGTAAAAACACCTGCAAACAGAACACCATAAACCAGGGCGAGCCAGCTCCACGGCCAGCCCAGCATCAGCCCCAGCACCCCTGAGATGGTCACATCGCCAAATCCCAGGGCTTCTTCAGAATCATCCTTGCCCAACCGGCGCGCGCGATAGCGCGCAAAAACCACGCCCAATAAGTAAAAAATGAACATGATCCCCAGGTTGCTGATGCCGCCGATCAAGGAGCGGGACAGGCCAACCGTCACAAAGCCCACCAAAAGCCCCAGGGCCGCCCCCGCCAGGGTGGTGACATGCAAGATCAGGTGATTTTCCAGATCAATTACGATAATCACAAAAAAATAGGCCAGTACCACGCTCGAAAGCCAAAAACCCATATTGGATGGCGGATAAAGCCAGAGTAAAATGGTTCCGCCTGCCAGGGCAACAATCACAGCCAGGCTGCGCCCCAGCCGGGGCTTGCCGCAATGCCCACAAGGCCTCAACAGCACGTATTCCACCAGGGCCAAATCCTCCTGGCAGTGCCGGCAAACAGGATGGTCCAGCCTGCGCGCCACCGGAAGCACATCAGCCAGGTAATTCACCAGCAATGCAAGCATTAACCCATAAAATAAAGTAAAAATAATGTTCATATATTCAATATAACCATATTTTCTGGCATAGTAATAAAAGCTGACTTACAATAAAGTTACAAAACCTTGCGTATATTTCTGGAGGATTTTTTATGGATAAATTCATTATTGAAGGGGGCCTACCGTTATCTGGGGAAATCACCCCATCGGGGAACAAGAACGCCGCCCTGCCGCTGCTGGCCGCCTGTTTGCTGACTGACCAGCCTGTAATTTTACACAACGTCCCACAAATCCGTGACGTGCTCGACATGCGAAAATTGATCGAAAGCCTGGGCGTTTCTATAGAAGATAACGACCCGAACACCTGGAAAATCACCGCCCGGCAAGTACGTCCCTCCGACCTGGACCCTGACCTGTGCCGCCGCATCCGCGCCTCCATCTTGCTGGCCGGGCCAATGACCGCCCGCTCTGGTGAATTGATCCTGCCTCCGCCTGGCGGGGATGTGATCGGACGCCGCCGCGTGGATACCCACATCCTGGCACTCAAAAGAATGGGGGCCGAAGTTGAATATGGCCGCAAATTCGAATTCAGGGCTGCCACCGGGTTGACCGGTGCTGATATTTTGCTCGATGAAGCCAGCGTGACCGGCACAGAGAATGCCATCATGGCGGCCTGCCGCGCACGTGGAACTACGCTCCTGCGCAACGCAGCCTCAGAGCCGCATGTGCAGGAGCTTTGCCACCTGTTGAACGTGCTCGGCGCAAAAATCAGCGGTATCGGTTCGAACACGCTGCGCATCGAAGGTGTGGAGCAACTTCACGGCGGCGAATTCACCATCGGCCCCGATTATCTTGAAGTGATCAGCTTTGTCGGCGCGGCAGTGGTAACGCGCGGATCGATCCGCATCCGCAATGCCGGGTTGGAATACCTGGGCATGATCCGCATGGTGCTCAACCGCCTGGGTGTAGACTGGGTGGAGGATGGCCGCGACATGGTCATCCCGGCAGAACAGCGCCTGGTGGTGGAGCCCGATCTCGGCAACGCCATCCCTGAGATTAAAACTAACATCTGGCCAGCTTTTCCCACAGACCTGATGAGTATCGCCATTGCCATCGCCACCCAGGCAAAAGGCAGCGTTCTTTTCCATGATTGGATGTACCCCAGCCGTATGTTTTTTGTGGATAAACTGGTGAGTATGGGTGCGCAAATTGTTTTGTGCGACCCACACCGCTGCATCGTCACCGGCCCCACGCAGCTTGCCGGGGAAAAAGTGGAAAGCCCCGACATCCGCGCCGGGATGACGCTGGTACTGGCAGCCCTGGCCGCAAAAGGCAAATCCACCATCCGCAATGTTGGACAGATTGATCGGGGCTATGCGCGTGTGGAGGAAAAATTGTGCAGCCTGGGCGCGCGTATCGAGCGGCAAAAAGAACAGTAAACGCACCTGCCAGGGTAGTGCGAGGTGGTTATCCTTGCACTACCCTGCCGAAACAATGCCCTTGTGCGCTTTTACGGGCCGAGGATCTGGATTTTGGTAAGGGAAATTCGCATGGTGGTTTTGTCATAGTTGTTGATGCGAAATGATCCAGTAAAGGTTTTTTTATCGGCAATATTGACCGTGTAGTTATAAGTGCCAAAGGGGATATTGAACAGAAACCGTGTGCCGATTTCATAGGCATAGTAGACCGGTTTTTCGCCCGGTGAGGTGACGCCATAAATCGAAACCAATACCCGATTTTTGTATTCAGTATTGTTTTCGATCAGGAATACGCCCAAAGGCAGCCCATCCAGACCCAGGGGGGCCAGCGTACCCAGGAATGGGGTGGGTGTTTTGGTGGCCGGGTAGAACAGATCGGGAGTGGCCGAAGGCTCAAGCGTAGCAGTGGCATCGGCAGGCTGGGATGACGGGGTATCGCTGGGCAGCGCCAATGGGGTTTCGGTGGGCAGCGGCGCAGGCGTTTCTGTGGGCGGGGTGGTGGGGGTGGGCATGGCGGTCAAAGCCTCGGCGATCATGGTGGCCGCATAAGAATCAATCGTGGCGACAGCATCAATAGCGGGAGCAGTGGCCGGGGCGGGGCCACAGGCGGCCAGGAGAAAGGCCAGTGGCAAGAAAATTTTCCAGAGTTTGCTCAGTTTCATTTATCCTCGCTTCCATAAAAAAATCCCGCAACCCGTGCGGGATTTTTGTAAGTCATTGATTCAACCCATTTTACCCGACAACTTCCAGGAATTGCGACACCGTCTCGCGCAACATACGCTCAGACAGCGCACCCACCTGGCGATGCACAACTTTGCCGTTGGCAATGAAAAGCATGGTCGGGATACCCTGGACGCCGTAGCGCCCGGCCCATTCGGGATTGTCATCCGTATTAACTTTAGCGATGATCATTTTACCGCCATATTCGGCGGCCAGCTTATCGAGAATCGGGGCGACCATTTTACACGGCCCGCACCATGGTGCCCAAAAATCAACGATAACTGGCAGGCTGGATTTGAGCACAGCCTGCTCAAAGGCAGAATCACTAACATGGATCGGTTCGTTGCTCATTTTTCCTCTTTATTCTGGTTCACCGGGTTTGAGAATGCGATAGGTGGAGTGGATTGGCCCGGCTTTGGCAAGTGTTCCGCCCACCGAACAATACTTTTGCTCAGAAAGTTCCACTGCCTGCTTTACATCTTTATCTTTCAGGTTGTCGCCCCATAACAGGTACTCGACTTCGAAAGCGGTATACAAATAGGGGTACTCGGTCAGACGCTGATTGCCGCGCACGCGCACTTTGAACTCAACCGGAATCTGGCGCTTTTTGCGCAGAATATCGACAATATCATACATGGTACAACCGGCCAGGCCCGCCAGAAGCGCATCCATCGGCCCAATGCCAAGGTTGCCATCCTTGTCTTTACCAATCAGCATCTTTGCGCCGTATTTATTCTCACTAATAAAACCTTCGGCACCATCCCAACTGGTTACAAGCTCTTTCCACACATTTGTTGGCTTCTCATCCGTCATAAAATCTCCTATTTACAGGCGCGAGTATATCAGGAATATTTGCCTGCTTCAATATTGGATGTTCGCCCCGCCAAAAAGTTGCCCAATCCTGATATAATCTCGCCGCTATGGTCGATTTTCTCAACAAATGGCGGGAAGGCCTCGCCAAAACCAGTAAAGCCACCCTCGGGCGCATCGCCAGTATGCTCGGCGCCACCGAGATCAGCGCCGATACCTGGGATGACCTGGAAGCACTGCTCATCCAGGCCGATATCGGGATCGAGACGACTCAATCGGTGCTGACAGCGCTCAAGCGCGCAGTCCAAACCAACGGGCTGACGCGTGCTTCCGATTTACAGGCACACCTCAAAGCTGAATTACGCTCCCGCTTAATCTCCCCACCCCGGTTGGATTTTGCAACCAGGCCTTCAGTGGTGCTGATGGTGGGCGTTAACGGCTCGGGCAAGACCACCACCTCGGCCAAGCTGGGCATGCGCTACCAAAAAGAAGGCAAAAGCGTGATGTTCGGGGCTGCCGATACCTTCCGCGCCGCCGCGGTGGATCAGCTCCAGGTGTGGGGCGACCGCCTGAACGTGCCAGTGATTGCCGGTGCGCCCGAATCTGACCCCGGCGCGGTGGCCTTTAACGCTGTGCAATCGGCCCAATCACGCGGCACTGACATCGTCTTCATCGACACCGCCGGACGCCTGCACACACGCTTCAACCTGATGGAAGAACTGAAAAAAGTCCACCGTGTGGTGGGCAAAGCCATGCCAGGTGCACCGCATCACATCTGGCTGGTGCTGGATGCCACTACCGGGCAAAATGCGCTCCAACAGGCGCGCTCCTTCAAAGAAGCCGTCAAAGTGACCGGCGTCATCCTTTCCAAGCTCGATTCATCTGCGCGCGGCGGCATGGCCTTCGCCATCCAGCGCGAACTGGGGCTTCCGATCCTGTTCGCCGGCCTGGGCGAAAAGCCCGAAGACCTGACCCCCTTCGACCCCGATGCGTTTGTCGATGGTATTTTGAGCAATTGACGATTCCAATCACAGGTGGGACGCGCCCTATCCGCGCGTCCCACCTGTTTAATTTCCACCCCTTCATCGGAGGAACCCCATGCAAGATTTAACCAACCGCCTGCAACAAGCTGATGAAATCCTCGCCCAGCTTTTGGAGCGTCTTTGACTTTGCGACCAAAGAACAGCAGCTTGCCGAACTCGACAAGTTGATCGAATCCCCAGATTTTTGGGATGACCCAACAGCCGCGCAAAAAACCAGCAAAACAGCTGCCAGCCTGCGCAATGATGTGGAAGACTGGCGCAGCTTCCGCCAGCGCATCCACGACGGGTTGGAACTGGCCGCGCTGGAAGATGAATCCCTGCGCGAAGAACTGGAAAGCGAAATCAACAAAATCGAAGCAGAGTTGGATAAACGCTCCTTCGCAGCCATGCTCTCCGGCCCGTATGACGAGGAAGACGCCATTTTAGCCATCCATGCCGGGGCGGGCGGCACCGACAGCCAGGATTGGGCCGAAATGCTCCAGCGTATGTACCTGCGCTGGGCCGAACAGCGTGGATTTCAGACCGAAATCCTGGATACAACCGAGGGCGAAGAAGCCGGCATCAAATCAGTGACCATTGCCATCAACGGGCGCTACGCTTACGGCTATCTGCGCTCCGAAAAGGGTGTCCACCGCCTGGTGCGGCTCTCCCCATTTGATGCTGCCCACCGCCGCCACACATCCTTTGCGTTGGTGGAAATCCTGCCACAGGTAGCCACCGACAACCCCGAAGTACCCATCGACCCCGCCGATCTGAAAATCGATGTTTACCGCTCCTCCGGCGCAGGCGGCCAGAATGTGCAGAAAAACTCTACCGCTATACGCATAACGCACATTCCCAGCGGAATCGTTGTCACCTGCCAGAACGAACGCTCACAGACCCAGAACCGTGAATCTGCCATGAAAGTGCTGCGCGCGCGCCTTTTTGAGATCCAGCAGGCCAAAAAAGATGAAGAAATCGCCGTGCTCAAAGGCGATTACACCAAAGCCGAATGGGGCAGCCAGATCCGCTCGTATGTGCTGCACCCCTACCAGCTGGTAAAAGACCATCGCACCGAGTTTGAAGTCGGCAACTCACAATCGGTTTTGGATGGAGGGCTGGACAGCCTGATGGAAGCGTACCTGCGCCAGGGCGGTTAATCCCCTGCCCAAAGCCGGTAGTAAGTGGTAAAATCACTTCCCGCGCACAGCAACCAGATCAGTGCAGGCACCGGAACCTCCCAAAAAGACAGAACAAGCCCCGGTCAACATCCCACCGGGGTTTTTGTATGCAAATTCCCTCACCCCACCCCTCCCGCCGGGAGCCCGGACGGGGTGAGGGCGTGAAAGGTAAAAAAAGAATGCTCATTGAACGAAAAGAAATCCGCAACATCGCCATCATCGCCCACGTTGACCACGGCAAGACCACCCTGGTCGATTTCCTGCTGCGCCAGTCGCACACTTTCCGTGACAACCAGCAGGTAGCCGAGCGCGTAATGGACTCGAACGACCTCGAGCGAGAGCGCGGCATCACCATCCTTGCCAAGAACACTGCAATCGTGCTTTTCGACCCGGAGCTCAACGAAAACGTCAAAATTAACATTGTCGATACGCCCGGACATGCAGATTTTGGCGGCGAGGTTGAGCGCATCATGAATATGGTCGATGGTGTGCTGCTGCTGGTGGATGCCGCCGAAGGCCCAATGCCCCAAACCCGCTTTGTGCTCAAAAAAGCCCTCGAGCGTGGTCACAAAGCCGTGGTGGTTGTCAATAAAGTTGACCGCAAAGACGCCGAACCTGCCCGCGTGCTGAATGACACCTTCGATCTTTTCGTTGAATTGGGCGCCAGCGATGAACAGGCCGATTTCCCGGTCGTGTACGCCCAGGCCACCGCCGGGCGCGCCGGTCTCAAGCCTGAGCTGGATTCTGACCTGAAAGTGCTCTTCGATGTGATCCTGCGCCACATCCCGGCCCCCAAAGTTGACCTGGAAGCTCCGCTCCAGATGCTGGTCACCACCCTGGGCTATGACGACTATCGCGGTGTGACCGCTGTGGGACGCGTCTTTGCCGGGGTCATCAAAGCCGGGCAGAAGCTGGCTCGTTTAACGGTAGATGGCTCCAATTTACCTGAATCTGCCCGTTACCTGTACACCTTCCAGGGGCTGAACAAAGTCGAAGTCGATGAAGTCAAAGCGGGTGACATCGTGGCCCTGGCCGGCCTGGAAGGCATCGGCATCGGCGAAACGCTGGCCGACCCGCTCAACCCCGTTGCACTGCCGCCCATCAAGGTGGAAGAACCCACCGTTCGCATGACTTTTGGGGTCAACACCTCGCCATTCACCGGGCGCGAAGGCAAATGGGGCACATCCCGCCGGCTGCGCGAACGCCTTTTTGATGAACTGCGTACCAATGTGGCCCTGCGTGTGGATGAAACCGACAGCGCCGAGAATTTCCTGGTCTCTGGGCGCGGCGAACTACACCTGGGCATTCTCATCGAAACGATGCGCCGCGAAGGCTACGAGTTCCAGGTTTCGCGGCCCGAAGTCATCTTCCACAAAGCCGATGACGGCGTACTGCTGGAACCATACGAAGAAGTCCACATTGAAACCAGCGCCGATACAGTCGGTGTGGTAGTGGAAATGCTCGGCGGACGACGCGGCAAGATGATGGAAATGCACGACACCGGCGACGGCAATGTGCGCCTGGTCTACCTCGCCCCAACGCGCGGCCTGCTCGGTTTCCGCTACCAATTCCTGACGGCCACACGCGGCAACGGCGTGATGCACACCCTGTTCAGCGGCTACGATGAACTGGCCGGGCCGATGGCGACCCGTTCAACCGGTTCGCTGGTGGCGATGGAGCCCGGCGATACCACCGCCTACGCCTTGAAAGGCGCAGAAGACCGCGGCGTGTTGTTCGTCAACCCCGGCGTGGCAGTTTATATGGGCATGGTTATTGGCGAAAACAGCCGCCCCGGCGACATCGCCATCAACGTCTGCCGCAAAAAGCACCTGACCAACATGCGCTCATCGCGCGGCGATATGGAAATTCGCCTGACACCCCCGCGCCAGATGTCGCTGGATGAAGCCATCGAGTACCTGGCCGACGACGAACTACTGGAAGTGACCCCAGTCAGCTACCGCATCCGCAAGCGCATCCTCGATACGGAGGAACGCGGTAAGCAGGTGAAGAAGGCTAAGGAAGCCCTGGGCGAAGAGTAATTTTTAAGATAACGAGAAAAGAGAAAGGAGTAATGGGTTTTGCTCATTACTCCTTTCTCTTTTTGGGGAGAGAAGACCGGCTATTCTTCTGATTCGCCAAGGATTTGGGTAATAAACTCATCCCAGGCCGGGAATTCTTTGGGGTTCCAGACACGATACATCGGCTGGAAGGCTGCATCGTGAGTCCAACCCAGGCGCAGGATCCGCCAAAGGGCGATAAAAGCCGTTGCCCGGAAGTTCATGGCGCAGTGCACAAAAATGCGTTTGCCGCGCCGGGCATCCATAACATCCATAAAGCGACTGAGATTATCGGCCGTGGGCTTTTCCCACATGACCGGGATGTGGACATATTCCATGCCCAGCGTGCGCACGGTCATGAATTCGTTATTAAGCGATCCAGTGGAGGTGGATAACGCCAGGTTAACAACCACTTCCACGCCCTGTTCTGCCGCATTGATCAGTTGTTTTTCTGTTGGCTGGCCGGCAGAAAACAAGTTTTGGTCATATTCATAAAAATTGATCGCGTCTGAAAAAGCCATGGTGCCTCCTTACTTTATGGAAACCACCTGGCCGCCGGTCATTGTCACCAGCGCATCGGTGGTCAATTCGAAAATGGCGTTGGGCGTCCCGGCAGCAGCCCAAATGGTTTTGTATTGGAAAAAGTCTTCATCAAGATAGGTTTCCATGGGTTGGATGTGGCACAGGGGCGGTACTCCCCCAATGGCGAACCCGGTCGTCGCGCGGACAAAATCAGGATCAGCGCGCAGGATTTCTTCCCCGGCATATTCCCCGATGCGCTTTTCGTTGACACGATTGACCCCGCTGGTGAGCACCAGGATGCCCTTGCCACTGGTCTTTCCGCGAAAGATCAGGGATTTGACGATTTGCCCAAGCTGGCAGCCCGCCCGGTCAGCAGCTTCCTGGGCGGTGCGCGTACTTTCGGCATGTTCGATTACGGTGAAGGTGTATCCTTGCGCATTAAGCGCATCCTGGACTTTTTGGGCAGATGACGAAAGCGGTTTTGTCATAATTTTTGGCCTTTGCGGAGGGATTTTACTACCAACCCGCCCAAACCGACAACCAGCGCCAGCACACTAATGAACGCGAAAATCCATTTGAGCATCGAAAAAAGACCTGTCAGCGCAGCCAGCCAATCCAGGCGCGATGGGAAAAGCATTAGCATGGAAACAATACCGATATTTTCCAGCAAATCAAAGAACCAGGCCCCAAAAGGCAGCAAATGCGCGCGTTGGATGATATTTTGCGGGTCGAAAGCGCGCTGGAAGCTGGGGTGTAGAAAAACTCGAGGTCGATCGGTCCCGGGCCGCCCGCGCCCTGAATTTGCGTCTGGGCCCCAGGTAACATGATCCCCATAAACAGCCCATCCAGCAGGAACAGGATAAAAATGATCCAACCTTTGGCGTACTTTACCAATAAAAATGAGAGTTTTTGCATATCTCCTCGGATTTTGCCAAAACAGGATAATCCAGAATGGCGGCTAAAACATTATCGTTACATACAAAAGCGGGGGAAATCCTTTGCCCGCGGAGCGATGGCACTGCCAAAGGAGATTTTGGAGCCGACTTGCGCCGCAAATACAGCCTTCGGCCTCCGCTCAACGAAGAAAATGGGTGGTTTTTCTTATCCGTTCAGTGCACCCAGCCCATCCATCAAACGTTTGAAAGCGCCTTCGGTGCGTTCCGCCGGAGTAGCGTAAGAGAATCGCACCCAGTCCGCGCCAAAGGGTGAGAAAAAAGCACCGGGAACGATGGCAACGCCGTGGTTTTCGGCCAGGTACTGTCCGAGCGGTTCGCTATCAGCCCAACCCCTGGCGCGGATAAACTCACCAACATTGATAAAAGCGTAGTACCCCTTGCCGATAATATGCTGGAAGCCGCTCTCCGCGAGCAGCTTTTTCAGCGCCGCGCGGCTGGCATTGGTCGGCTCGATGATGGTTTTGGCAGCTTCGCTGAACCCCTTCTCGTAGGCGGCCATCGCCACAGCCAGCGCATAAAACGGTGGGATAACCGTGTGCGAGGCGCGCGCCGCCACAAACTTGATGACCGCTTCATCCGCAACCAGGTGACAGTTGCGGATGTTCGATCCTCCCAGGCTCTTGGTGATGCCATCCAGGAACATCAGGCGCTTGCGCTCCTCGGCGCTGAAATTTTTCAGGAAAGAGTTCAAATCCATCGGGGCTTCGTCGGTGACGTAGTGATACATCCAGTCGAAGAGCACAAAGGCCACGCCCGCTTCGAGCGCGGCCCTGGCGAGAGAAACCTGTTTTTCAATGGCAATCGTCAGGCCGGTGGGGTTATCGGGATTGGTAATGACCAGCCCCGCGATTTTTCTCCCTTTCGATTCGGCAAACCTGACACTCTCGCCGATGGCTTCCTCGGAATATGCCCAACCCTGGGCCGGGTCGCCGGGAGCCCAGAGCACATTCGCCCCGACACCGTACGGCCCCCAGTTGTACGAAATCCACGGCACGCGCGAAACCATGACCAGGTCGCCCTGGCGTCCATAACCCAGCCCCAGCATCGCGCCATACGCCTTGACGAGCGCATCACGCCCGCCAGCCGTGCCCAGCACATTGGCCGGACCCCAGCCCGAGCTGGCATCCAGCTTCCAGTACTGTTCTACCACCGCTTTGCGGTAGGCATCGGTACCGAAGGGCATATCATACGAAGTGCCATGTTCAATCTGGAGCTGACTGGCGCGCTCCAGCAAATCCCGGGGCACACCCGGCAGGGATGCGCCACCATCCCCCTGGGAAGCATCAAAAACCTTCGCGCCGGGGTTCTTCTCCAGGTAAACTTTGAGCGATTTGTTGATCAGGAACATGCGCGAGGGCGGGATATCCGCCATTTGCTTGAAATGCTCACTGACAGGAATGAGATTCTTCTCATCAACAGCCAGAACAGGAGTTGTATGCGGGATAGACATGATTTTCTTCTCCTTTTGAAACCGCCCCCCACCATCTCCCAAATGTGAATGTGACTGAAGTTCATCGCACTTGGGGGAGGCCGGGGAGGGGGTTAGACTATAAAAAACGCCCCGAATCGATGTCGGGGCGAACCTATTGGTTGCAAGCATACCATCGGGTCAGGGCAGAGTCAAGACGGGGTATCCATAAACAGGTGGATACATTTCCCCCAAATCGTGCTACAGTAATAGTAGAACTCATAGAGTGGGTCTGCGGGTTCAAGAAAGGAGATGATCATATGATTGCCCCTGCAAAGACTCGCCTGCTTAATATCCTGCTGGCCGATGATGGCTCGTTAAATGCGCGAGCCGCCGCCCAACTCCTGGCAGATTTGCCCCACGATGAAAATTCCCTGATCACCGCCCTGCGGGTTTTTACCCCGGTACAAGGGGCAGAGTACGCCACTGTGGCTGAATCTGTCACCAGGACGATGAATTTCCTGCGCAGCCGCCATTTGCGCTCGCACTCCGAGGTAGCACTGGGCTACCCGGCCGAAAAAATCATCGAATTTGCCAACATATCTCACCCAGACCTGATCGTAATGGGCGCGAAAGGCTCCGGCCTGTTCGCAGGGATGCTCGGCAGTGTCGCCATGAGTATCGTCCACGATGGGCGCTGGCCGGTAATGATCGTGCGCGAGCCGGTCAACGACCTGAAACACATCTTGCTGGTGGTGGATGGTTCAACTTGCAGCCAGGCGGCTGTTGACTACCTGGGTACCTTCCCGCTCCCGGCTGACGCAAAAGTGGCAGTGATGCATGTGCTGCCAGAGTTCACCATCCCATCAGCGTACTTGATGGAGCCCAGCGGCATGGCCCTGATGACAATGACCGCCGCCGAACAAGCGCAACTGACCCGCGAAGCCGAGACCGAAGCCGAAAAACTATTGGATAGCACCCGCAAGCAGTTGACCGAACACGGCGTTGAAACAGTCTCACACCTGGTCTGGGGTGAACCGGCCCAGACGATTGTGGAATACGCCCGCAACATCCAGGCCGATTTGATCGTGTGCGGCAGCCGCGGACTTGGCACAGTCGGCAGCCTGCTGTTGGGCAGTGTCTCGCAGCATTTGGTGACGCACGCGCCCTGTTCGGTGCTGGTGGTGCGCTGCAACATGCAAGCGAATTAGCTGTTGTTATGATGTAACAGGGCGGAATTTTCATTCCGCCCTGTTACATCATTTTGACCACAAACTAATCGTCCAACCACATACTCATGGGCGTGGTCATCTCTTTGCCACAGTTTGGGCATTCGATCAGCGCCAGGTGCGGGTGCGATGGCGCGGCGCGCAGCTGGATGGGCCGGGTAGTGACCAACTCAGTCGCGCCGGATTCCAGCCGGTAGGTGGCGGCGATCTCAAATCCACAGTGAAAGCACAGGAGCGGTTTAATTTTTTCGGGTGGCATGATCTATTTAGTGCGCGTACTTCAGCAGCCGCAGACCTTCCAGCCGCAAGGCTTCGGGATACAGGCTTTGGTAAATATGGCAGTTGGGAGATTTCAAGTCAAAGCGTCCCGTCGCGCGCCGCGTGGTAATTGGGCAGCCACCAGTGCACCAATGCCGCCACTGACACTGGCTACACTCACTTTTTTGCTGGACAGGCAGGTTTTGCAGGCTGTTTTTGGAATTGCGGATGAGTCCAAGCGGATCGCTGGAGTGAACATCCCCAACTTTTTCGCGCATCAGCATCTGGCACTGCGATAACCGCCCTGACTGGTCGTACACCAAATAATCTTTCCCGGCGCTGCAAGTGTGGCTGTGCGGCGTGGACAGGTTGGCGCGATCCAAAATGGAAGCTAGCAGGCTCTGGCGCGGCAGCCTGGATTCGATGACTTTGAAGGCAGCTTGCATCCCGGCGATGATTTTCTCATCATCGAGAGACAGGCCAGGGCGGACAGCAGAAAGATCGTTTTCACGGTAAAAATTCAGGCTGAAAGGCAGTTCACGGTCGAGAATCCAGCCGATGAGCGCGGGCAAACCACCGGCGCTGCGGCTGCTGACGGTGATGGAAATATCGGGGGTCAGGCCGTTTGTCACGGCAGTCTCTATCCCGCGCAAAACATCTGCAGATGTGCCGCGCCCCGAAGCGTAAACACGCTGCGCATCGTGGCTTTCATCCAGGCCATCCAGCGAAATCATCAGGCGCAGGCCGGCATTTTTCAGACCAGGCACCATTTCGGGGGTAAGCAGCGTTCCGTTGGAGAGTACCACGCCATCGAGGGAAAGATTCGCGGCGGCAAACTGATTCCGGGCATACTGGTGCAATTCCAGAATGGCCGGGTAGCGCAGGAGGGCTTCTCCGCCCGCATATTTGAGTTTTACCCTGGAATACCCGTAGTTTTTCGCGGCAGAAAGTGTGGCATCGATGGCAGCTTTGCCCGTTTCGATGGGCATATCTTCGCGGACGTGGGGCAGGTAGCAATAGGCGCAGCGCAAGTTGCAGCGGTCGGTAAGATGCAGCCAGGCGCTCAGGGCTGCCGCTTGCGCGGAATCCACTGCCGGGGCAGGGAGTTCACTGCCAGCCCGGATCAGGTTCAGGCTGGCGAGTCGCCCCATCGCCTGCTGGAGGTCTTCCGCATCAATTTGGGGGAATTTCGCGCCGAGTTGGGCCGCCGTTTGGGCTGTTTCCAGCGAATCCAGGATTTCCTGCGCCGCCGGATTGAGCAGCGCGGCGCGAACAGGGTTTTCCGGGTTGAAATACATGCTGTGGGCCGCATCCACCGCCAGGGCTGAGAGCTGCGGGGCTGTTTGCCAGCACGCCTGGGCCAGGTCAGGCTGGAATTGGAGCGGGCTGGCGATGGGCGCACAGGCGCAGTCACAGTCGGAGCAATCACATTGGCCAGTGGATTGTTGGGCCGCGTCTTCAGCAAACAGGATTTGCGGGATAAGGCTGGGATGGGTATTCATGGCCGCGCCTATGCCCTGAGTTGCAGTTGCAACTCGATTTTGTTGACGCTGCACATACTCACCAACTCGTCGCGCCGCATAATCGGGCGGGTTTCGTCTGTGAAGTAATCCAGGAAGTAATTGCACCACTTGAGGGCTTCGCGTGGGTTTTCCTGGGCAAGCTGTTTGATTTTTTGCGAAAGGCTTTCGACTTCATCGAGGAAGGTGCGTTTGCCATAGCCACCAGTGCGCCTGCCGAGGGTGGCGTAGGCTTTGGCGTAGATTTTTTTAGCGTCTTCAAAGCGCTTTTGCTCAAAGGCCACATCGCCAAGTACGCGCTGCATCCGGCCCAGGTGGTGAGGGAAATCATATTTTTCTTGCAGGATTTGCGTCAGCTTTTCGCCAGAGCGGTTGATTTTTTCCAGCAATACTGGGTCTTTATTTTCCAGCCATTGGATGTAATAAATTTCGGCAGAACCTACCAAATTGTTGGCGTGCGTACGAACATCATGCGCTTCTTTGGATAATTTTTCGCTGGTTTGGAATTCCACCAAGGCTTTATCCAGTTCGTTGCGATTCCAGTAAACGCAGCCCAACACATGACACGCCCAGGGTTTTTCAGCCGGAACGTTAAGTTCGATACTCCTTTGGAGATCGTGCTCAGCCTGTTTGTACTCATCCATCAGGCGGTAGACCGCGCCACGATAGCTATAAAGGCGCGCCAGCCAGAGCACGGCATTTTCAGGCTCGAAAATCGCCAGGGCGCGGTTGTAATATTCCAGGGCATCCTGGTATTTGCCCCAGTTGCGATAGATTTCTCCCATGGTGGTAAGACTGGCCCCGGTTTCAAAATTCAGCTTGATCTTTTCTCGGATTGCCAGGCCCTCCTTGCAGAAGGTTTCGGCGGCGCGATAGCGCCCCTCCAATCCATAAACATAACCCAGGTTGTTCAAGGCGGCAGCCTGCTGGATCAATACCGCGCGGCTGGTAGCTTTGACCTCCTGACCACTGTTTTCATCATCTTCTGAATCCCGGTCACCTTTCAGCACAAGGTTGTAGTAGCGCGCCGCCTCGCGATAGTGCCCCATCTGACGGTAAGCCATGCCCAACAGGTTGTAGACGTGGCCGATCCATTTTTTGGCATCTGAATCTGTTTCACAGATCATCAGGGATTGCTGCAAATCATCCACCGCTTCTGGAATCTGGCCGAGCGCCAGTTTGGAATTGGCGAGTTTGTTCAACAAATCCATCTGGATGGAAGGCTTAAAAGAATCCAGGTTTAGTTTTTTGCCGAGGGCAATCGCTTCGGCAAAACTGCCTTTGTCATAAAGCAATTTGATTTGCTGGCTGATGACTTCGATGCGATCCAGTTCTGCCAGTTTTTCCATTTGGGCAGTTACGGCATTCACCAGGATTTCCCTGGGGTTGTTGCGCGTATCTTCGTTGAAGATACGCACGAACTCGCTGACCGCATCTGCTGGAGAATAGTACAGCAAATGCTCCAAATACTGTCCCTGGTAAACCCAGGTTTCACGCTCCAGGGCACTGATTTCGAGCAGGTTGGCCGCCACAGGCTGGGTGCTGACCTCGGTTTTGGCAGATGTTTGGGGAGTCTCCAATTTTTCCAGTCTGGCGGTATTTTCTGCGATTTTGGTTTTCAAGTAAACTGCAATAAGTTTGCTCTCGTGCGTGCGGCGCTCATTAGACTGATCCACTTCCGGCCAAACATGTTCGTTGACCATGCGGCGCATCTCATCGTGCAGAGAAATGCGCTTACCTGGCAAGCGTTTGATAAAGACAAAAGTCTGGGCATCATCGAACAGGATCTGGGCCTTGGGCAGGTCCAGTTTGAGTAGTTCTGCCAATCCGGGTACATCCAACGGGTAGATGCGGGCAAGCATCAGACTCAATCGGTCCATGGGGGTGCGAATATCCATAATTCGCGCCACCAACAGTTTCTCAAATTCCTTTTTACGTGCACGCAAATCACCAGTCGTGATTTTCTGCTGGGAAATTTCCATGATCCAGCTGGCAGGCAGGTCACGGGTCACCCATTCCACAGCCAGGTCAAGCAAGATGGGGTGCCCGTCAGCCAGGAGCAGAAGCCCTTTGACCAGTTCCGGGGACATGCTGATGCGCATCTTCTTCTGTTTTTCGGCCAGATAGGTTTCGCTGTCGGCATCATCCAGCTTTTCCAGCATTTCTACCTGCACGATTTCGCCCAGCCGGGCCTGGAATTTATCCCAAACCTGTTGGGCATAACGCCCGGCAATCAACACGAATACATTGGATGTTTGGGAAATGATCGAAAGAATGTTTTCCCAGGTTTCATCGATCACCTGTTTTTCGGCTGTGTCAAAGAGCAGAACCATTCGTTTTTCCACTGTGTACTGGTTCAAGGCCTCGCAAAACATTTTCTGGATCGACTCTTTTTGGTGCGCAAGCGACTCGGCGCTAACCTTGTGCCGCTCCATAATACGCAGGTCATTGGTTTTGCGCCAGTAGCTATCGAATTTGCTGCTGCCCAGGGATTCGACGATGTGCTGTTCCACTTTGCCAGGAATGTGGAAGGATGTATCATCAAAGTCGATGATGTCCAGCAGCTTGAGTGTTCCCGGCGACGAGGCGATGTAACGCTGGTAAACTTCTGCCAGCAACCGGGTTTTGCCAATCCCGCCATCACCATCCAGGCAAATCACCCGGGTTTTACCCCAGGCATTGACAGCTGCATCAATTTTCTTAAGCTCATCGATACGTCCAATGAACGGAGTATCATAAAGCAGAACGGGTTTTGACTTTAACATGTTCAAGCCTCCACTGTAACCATCGCATCAGAATCGACGAGCGCCATTAACCGGGCCTTCAACTGCTCGTAGGGGCTATCTGATACTTTTTCAATATAATCATCATCGCGCATAAAATAATTGGCAGTAAATTCGAACTGCCAGTCTGCATCAAGCGCTGTTTTAATAACATTCCTGAATTCACGGACATTCCAGTGAGCTGCAAATAACTTAAAACCCTCCGCGATCACATCGTCCAGGAAAATTTTGCGCAATGAACGCCGTTCCACCGGCAAATGGATACGGCCTGCATGTTCTTGCAGATATTGGTAATAATATTCCAGCAACCATTTATCGGGCAGTTGGGTGGTATTCTTCTGCAACTTGGCCTGGCACAACGAGCGGGCATTCTGGCACTCATAGGCAAAATATTCTTCACCATCAGCACTCAAGAATCGCAGCAAGATCAGCTCACGGGTAATGCCATCGCGCAGGAAGCGGCCTTCTAGCCACGGATCCATCAAATAGGTGCCGCGCAGCTTATTTTCCAGGTCGAACGCATCGGTAAAATTAAGCCGGGGGGTACGTTCCAGCAAATCGCGCAGGATACTTGTATCAAGGAAGCGGAAAAAGCTCAATTCATCAAACACCCGCCGCAAATCCGGCGCAATCCCATTGCGCATGACGTTAATTTCAGGATAAACCACCTCATCCAAAATTTGCTCGGCGTTTTCATCGAAAAAATCATCCGGATCAGGATATTCTTCCTGTTTATACAATTTCAGGATTTTGGCAATGCACCCCGGATGCCCGGCGGTGTAATACATCAGGTGCGCCGTCAACTGCTCCTTCTTGGGTATGCCTGGCGGCAGGAATTCATCCACCGCCTGGAAAATATAATGGTATTTCAAAGGAAACAGACGATGTTCCGCCAGGTTGACCGGCCCACGATCCGTGATCTGGCCAATCAGGTAGCGCCCGGCAATCACCACGCGGAAAGGGTTGTGCTGCCCTTTGCGGAATTCCTTCCCCCTAAGCACATCTGCCATACCCGGAATAAATTCTTTGATGATTTTCTGCGCAAATTCGGGAGCATGATGCCAGGATTTCTCAATGTCAAAGAAGACGATCAACCCCTTTTTACCAGTCTCACCAAACTCCCCGCCGCGCCGCTGCAATAATTCGGTGGCGATATCCGCCCCAACAATATCTCCTTTTAAATCCAGTTTTAACTGGCTGGCAACTTCTGCAAGGGCAGCGCTGGCGCTTTTCTGATCTTTGATGGAAACATAGCAACTCAGCCATTTTTTATCTTTCTCATATAGCTCTTTGAGTTGATTCAACATGGTCGACTTTCCAAATCCTGCCGGGGCATCGACCAAATGATATGCTGGGGAATTATCAGCAAAGATAAACTCGATCACGGATTCCCGGTTGACAAAGGGCAAATGCTCCGCTGCGGCTGCGATGCGCGGTTTGCGCTTTTTCAAGAGCGGACCCAGATCGCCAGGTTCTACATCCAAAATACCCGCCAGGAGTTTGTGCAAAGCTTCCTGCTCTTCCATATCAGACTGGAATTTGACCCAGCCCTTTTGCCCCAAGAAATATTGAGTGGAGACATCTTCCTGCTTTACGCCGGGCAACAAAACAGGGATGATCGACTCATTGGTACCTGCGACCTTGCCAATAATTGCGGCCTGCACCTCCTGTTTTTCCCACTGTCCCAGGCCATTTATTCCAAAAAAGACGACCACGCAGCGGCTTTCAGAAAGAGCTTTCACGGTTACAGGCATCCAATCCCGGCCCGGGATCAAATTCCAGGTATCCAACCAGATTTTTATCCCTTTTCTCTTCAAAAAGCGGGCAATCGCTTCTACCGCTTCTTTGTCCTGGCTGTTATAGCTCAGGAATGCATCGTGCTTAAATTTTTTCTCTGGCAAATCAGTCATGCGTCCCCTCCCGGTGGCACATCATGTGAGAGTAATATTATTGTATGTCAAGCAAGGGGCTAAAGCAACTGATTTGTGATAATCATCATTTATCCGCATAGGAATATGTTTTATTTATCTGGCAACCTGGGGGGAATGACCCGGACCCGGACATTACCCCATATCTTTTCAAGAATCCCATGGAACGTGGGCTGTCGTGGAAATGCTTGAAAAGCCTGGCTTTGGGCACGGCAATTATCCCGGCTTTTTCCAGTGCGTGCGGTCGCCGATAATATTGACTTCCCAGCGATGGCGGTGTGGATGGTAGATAAAGCGCGAGAAACAGGCATTGCGCAGGTGAAAACGCGGCCCCTGTGCGTTGGGATGCGGCGTCACACCCAGAATGGCGTAAAAAGTCATGTTCAGGATGGCCCCGTGAGAGATGATGAGATAGCGTCCGGGTTGGCGCTGCAAGACTTTGTGCAGGGCCTGCCCGGCGCGCAGGAATAAGAGCCAGTCGCCTTCGCCGGTTTCGGCGATGGGCTGGAAGGGGTTGTAAAACTCGGGGTCAGGGAATTTGACCTGGATCTCGTCCCAGGTCAGACCGGCGCGTTTGCCATTGTGGCGCTCCGCCCAAAGCGAATCCAACTCGATTGGGTTGGGATGCCCCAGTGCATCGGCGATGATCTGCCCGGTTTCAAGCGCGCGCCCGAGCGGGCTGGACAAAATCCAGTCAAAGCTGATGCCTTCGCTTTTCCAGCGTTCTCCCAGCGCGAGCGCCTGGGCGCGTCCCATATCTGAGAGTGGGAATTCGGCCTGACCCTGGATGCGGTTTTCGGCATTGCCAACGGATTCCCCGTGGCGGACAAAGGTGAGATCGTAAGTGGGCTTGGGTAGCATGGGTTAATTATAGGGGGATTTTGCAAAGTCGCCCATCTCTTGAAGCGCGTTTTCTAAAATCTCGCGATTCCGGGACGCGTGAGCGGGGTACAATTGGGCCATGTCGGCATCATTGTCAGATAAACTCAAATCGCTGGGCGTTAAAACTGGCACGGCGGGAATCCAGCCAGCGATGAAGAAGCCGCGCGGCGGCGTTCCAGTGGAGGAAGTGCTGGATGGCCGTTGGATTGAAACCAGCCGCGGCGAGGCTTTTGTGGTGGAGCAGGTTTTTTCAACGGGATACAGGCACGGGGCGGCCCCGATCCGCGTGGAATCCAGCCTGGGCGGGCTGGCGGCCTGGGCGGGCGATGAAAGAATCAGCGGCCTCGACATTTCCCAATTCGCCTTTTTAGATACTGAAACTTCTGGCCTGGCGGGCGGGACGGGCACCTATGCTTTTATGGTTGGCGTGGGGCGCTTTGTGGAGGGCGATTTTCGCCTGTCGCTGTTTTTTATGCGCGACCCGGCCGAAGAGTCCGCCCTGCTGGAGGCGCTGGCGGGTTTCCTGGCCCCGTGCGCCGCGCTGGTGACGTTCAACGGCAAGTCGTTCGATGCGCCACTGCTGCGCACGCGCTACACCCTGCACAGCATCCCCTGCCCGTTTGATGGCTTTGCCCATGTGGACCTTTTGCCGCTGGCGCGCCGCCTGTGGCGTGACCGCCTGCCCAGCCGCGCGCTAAAGTACCTGGAAGAGCACATTATGGCCGCGCCGCGCACCAGCGAGGAAGTGCCCGGCTACGAAATCCCCTGGCTGTATTTCGACTTCCTGCGCACTGGCGATGTTGCGCCGCTCAAGGGCGTTTTTTACCATAATGCCATGGATGTGGTGGCGATGGCGGCACTGCTCAGCCTGACGGCGCGCATGTTGGACGACCCGCACGGCACCGAGATCGAGCATGGGCTGGACGTGGTGGCGCTGGCCAAACTGTTTGAAGACCTGAACCGCTGGGATGATGCCGCCCTGCTGTATGAACGCGGCTTGAAAACTTCGCTGCCCGAGGCAGATTTCTGGCAGGCGGTGAAGCGACTCTCCGCCCTGCAGCGTCGTCGCGGTGACCTGGAAACGGCTGCCCGGCTGTGGCAGCAAGCCGCCGCCGAGGGGCACATCTTTGCACATGTGGAACTGGCAAAATATTTCGAACACACCCGCCGCGACCCGGCCTCTGCGCTGGAATGGACTCTTTCGGCCATCCGGCATGTGGAAACCGCGAAACTGCCCGAATACGAGAAAAAGCACTGGATGTCTGAGCTTGCCCATCGCCGCGAGCGGCTGGAGGGCAAAATCACGAAAAAATAGAACCATTTCCTTCACAGAACTCCCGAGTAGCCACATAAAATCTGATTTTCGTGGTATTTATTCGTGGTAAAAATATTTATTGCGCCTTATAATCCTGATTATGGTAATGATCGAACATCTTGAAATTACTGCCAAGCTGGACAACCTGAGCACAATGCGCGATTTTGTTGAGCAGCAAGCCAAACAGTTCGGCGCAAATGAAAGGCAGGCTTTTGCGCTGATCCTTTCCGTTGATGAAGCCGCCACAAACGTCATTAACTACGGGTACCGTGGGAATCCTGGCCTGCTAGAGATCGACGTGGAGCGGGAACAAGAAACCCTGATCGTTACCCTAAAGGATAGCGCCCCAGCTTTCGACCCAACCACCATCCCTGCACCCGATGTGAGCCTGCCGCTCGAAGCCCGCCAACCTGGCGGGTTGGGGATTCACTTTATCCGCCAATTCCTGGATAAATTTTCATACCAACGCAGCGCAGATGGAAAAAACATACTCACTATGAAAAAATACCTTACCAAAGGAGAAAAAGCATGAACATCACTGTCTCGCAAACCGAACGAGTGGTTCCTGTCACCATTCTACACATCCAGGGCAGCATAGATGGGCTCAGTTACATGGACTTGGTCAAAAAAGTAGAAGAACTCTATGAAAACGGAACAAGAGACCTGCTGCTCGACCTGAGCGAAGTTCCGTTCTTGAGCAGCGCGGGCGTGGTGGCACTGCACAAAGTTTCGCGCATAATGCGCGGGCAAAACGCCCGGGAAGATGATGGCTGGGCTTCCATCCACGCCATTGACCGTGACGTTGAAAACGGCATCCAAAAACATGTAAAACTGCTCAACCCCCAACCCAAAGTGGAAAGCGTGCTTGAAGTGAGCGGTTTCAATCGTTTTTTCGAAGTCTTCGCAAATTTGGAAAAGGCACTCGGGGCATTCTAAACACCCAACCCGCTCAAGCCTTTCCACGTCCCGTAACCCGGGGCGTTTTTGTTACATCATCGCACTTATTGGAGCCTTATGATCACACTCGTGGATTACAAAGCCGGAAATTTGACCTCCGTCCGGCGGGCGCTCGAACACCTGGGCATTCCCTGCCAGATCACCGCCGACCCGTCTGTGGTTCGCCGCGCCGATAAAATCATCTTCCCCGGGGTTGGGGCCGCTGGCGCAGCCATGGGCATACTCAAAGAGCGCGGGCTGGATGCGGCACTAAAAGAATCCTTTGCCGCCGGAATACCCATCCTGGGCATTTGCATCGGCTGCCAGATCATCCTGGAACACTCGGAAGAAGATAATACTGACTGCCTGGGGCTGTTGGCAGGAGAAACCATCCGCTTTCGCCCACAACCACCCTCATCCCCACCCCCTCTCCCGGCTGGAGAGGGGGACAGTGACTCCCCTCACCGTATGGAGAGAGAGAGAATAAAAATCCCCCACATGG
Source organism: uncultured Anaerolineae bacterium (assembly GCA_903822545.1). Taxonomy (GTDB): domain Bacteria; phylum Chloroflexota; class Anaerolineae; order Anaerolineales; family Villigracilaceae; genus CAIJPN01. The sequence goes on from CAIJPN010000008.1 coordinate 104,474, forward strand.
GCTGGAATGCCGTCAGCGTTACTAGGCCCCACCCCCTGCTGGCACATCTTCGCCCCGGCAACGAATTCTACTTCGTCCATTCTTTCTACCCCCAACCGGCAGATGTGTCCCAAATCTACGCAACCAGCGATTATGGCGGCGAATTCCCGGTGGCGATTGGGAAAGATAACCTTTTCGCGGTGCAATTCCACACAGAAAAGAGCGGCAAAGTCGGGCTAAAAGTGCTGGAAAATTTTGCAAGCTGGAAAACCTGAGTTAAAGCATCTTCTCAACATTTCGGGGCGCTGCTTAACGCAAAGTCGCTGAGACGCAATGATTACTGTGTGCAGTGAAGTCACTCACTGTAAGGCAAAAATTCACCCGTTTTTGCGAGAAGACACGAGTCAAAGGCCAAAAGCCAGGCAACCTTCGACTTTTGACAGAAAGAACGGAACTATGCTTTCAAAACGAATTATTTCTTGTTTGGATGTCCGCGATGGCAAACTAGCCAAATCGGTAAAATTTGTGGATACAAAAGATATCGGCGACCCGGTGGCCAAGGCGCGTGAATATTACGAGCAGGGCCTTGATGAACTGGTTTTTTACGACATCACCGCATCCAGCGAGAATCGCGGCATCATGCTGGATGTGGTCAGCCGCGTGGCGGAACAGGTTTTCATCCCATTTTCGGTGGGAGGCGGCCTGAGAACGGTGGAAGATTGCAGCCGGGTGCTCCTTGCCGGGGCAGAAAAAGTCAACGTAAACAGCGCAGCGGTCAAAAATCCGGGTTTGATTGCCGAAGCGTCGAAAGCTTTTGGGGCGCAGGCAGTTGTCCTTTCGATGGATGTGCTCAAAGTCCCGAAATCCGCCCCAATTCCCAGCGGATACGAAATCGTCATCAACGGCGGGCGCACACCGATGGGCCTGGACGCCATCGAATGGGCCAAACGCGGCGAGGGCCTGGGCGCGGGCGAGTTGGTGGTCAACTCAATTGATGCTGACGGCACGAAGGAAGGCTACGAACTGACCCTGACGCGCCTGGTTGCCGAGGCCGTCAGCATCCCGGTGATCGCATCCGGCGGTGGCGGGAAACCCGAGCACTTGTACGATGTGCTGACCGAAGGCAAAGCCGATGCCGCCCTGATCGCATCGATGCTGCACTTTGGCGAGTATATGGTAGGGGAAATTAAGGAATACCTGGCAGGGCGGGGATTGAAAATCAGAATGATGAAGGATGAAAGATGAAAGATGAAATCTGGGAAAAGCCAGAAAACCGGGGAACCAGTCAACTAAGGTTTGACACCAATGGATTGATTCCCGCCGTTATTCAAAACTCCGCCACCAAAGAGGTGCTCATGCTGGCCTACATGAACCCTGAATCGCTGCAAAAAACGCTCGAGAGCGGGGAAACCTGGTTTTGGAGCCGCTCGCGGCAGGAGCTGTGGCACAAGGGTGGCACAAGCGGAAATCTCCAAAAGGTGGTCGAGATCCGCTATGATTGTGATGCGGATACGCTGCTGGTGCTGGTAGAACCTGCCGGGCCGGCCTGCCATACGGGAGAAACAAGCTGCTTTTACCGGAAAATATAGTCGAAGGTCGCAAGTCATCCACCAACCCGTGACCTTCGACGTTCGACTTTTAACCCGCTTCAACTGGAGAACTGGATAACCAATGAATTTGAACGACCTTTACGCACTTATTTTGGATCGTAAAATTAACCCCAAACCCGGCTCGTACACCAACTCTTTGTTGGATGATGGCTTGCCGCGCATGGCCCAAAAAGTCGGGGAGGAAGGTACTGAAGTGGTGGTGGCTGCCCTGGCGCAGGAGAATTCCCGGCTGGTGGAAGAAATCGCCGATTTGACGTTTCACACCCTGGTGCTGATGGCTGCCAGGGGGCTGACTCCCGCCGATGTGCTGGATGAACTCGAAAAACGACATAAATAGGAGCCAACATGAGCTTTATCACCGATTTCGAGTCACAGCTGCCCGAAAACCTGCTCACAACCTTTCATAGCCTCAACACACCCTTCAAAATCCAACAATATCTGGACAGTATGCCCTACGTAGGCGAAGAGCGTGACCGCTCGCCGCTGAATGTGATGCTTGACCACCAAAGTCACTGTCTGGATGGTGGTTTCCTGGCGGCGCTGGCGCTCTGGAAGATTGGATTCCGCCCGCTGCTCATCGATATTGTTCCCGAGCCCGGCATGGATGACGATCACGTGTTGGCCCTTTACCAGGTGGATGGCCGCTGGGGAGCGCTGGCTAAATCCAATTACATCAACCTGGGATTTCGTGAGCCGGTACACCAATCCCTGCGCGAACTGGTGATGACCTACTTTGAGCATTATTGCAGCATTCACCAGGAAAAAAGCCTGCGCGGATACACCCGCCCCTTCGACGCATCCCGTTACACGCGCTTAAACTGGGCTGTGGATGAACCCGGAGCCAACCAACTTTACTACAAACACTTCTACGGGCGCAAATCCATCCCGCTGATCACTCCCGCCATGGCTGCGCGCCTGAATCCAATCACCAACAGGATGTACCAGGCTGAGATTCTCTTCACCAACCTGAACGAATCGTTCGGCAGCCAGGCCATAAGAAAAGAGTAGCGCGAGATTGAAATCTCGCGCTACTCTTTTCTTATGGCCTGGCTGCCAGCGTGACGGGAATATCCAGTTTTTCATCGCCGCGCATGACGGTGATGATAATGGTATCGCCGGGGCCTTTATTGTTGATCAGGTAACTGAGCAACTCATCGAAATTTTTAATCGGGTTGCCATCCATGGCGATGATCAAATCGCCGCCAGAAAACAAATCGGCGTATTTGGTTTTTCCGGTTCCGGCGCGCAGACCGGCTTTTTCGGCGGGACTTCCAGCAGCGATACCGATAACGTAAGCGCCGGTATATTGATTCAGCCCGAGCACTTCAATCGCCTCGATGGAAAGATCGGGTAACGAGGAGACCCCAAGGTAGGGATAATCATACTCGCCATCTTTGATGATTTCCGGCACAACCCGTTTGACGATGTTGATGGATATGGCAAACCCGATGCCCGAATTAACCGGTTCGCCGGTGGCGTTGGAGGCGTCTGTTATAATCGCGCGGTTGACACCGATCACTTCACCGTCAATGTTGAAGAGCGGGCCGCCAGAATTCCCGGGGTTGATCGGCGCATCGGTCTGAATCAAATCTCCAGCGCTAAAAAATCCGCCGCCGGGGCTTTGCCGGTCAGATGGCAGGGTGCGGCCCAGGGCTGAGATAATGCCCTTGGTCATCGTCCCGCTCAACCCAAACGGGTTGCCGATGGCGATGACGGTTTGCCCAACCAGCAGGTGGCTTGAGTCGCCCAGTTTCATGGGGAAAAGCTCGTTTTCGGGGGCATCCACCTTGATTACGGCCAGGTCTGAATCAAGGTCAACGCCAACCTGTTGGCCGTACACCTTGAAACCGGAGGGGAAATCGATCTCGATCTGGGTTGCGCCCTCCACAACATGGTAGTTGGTGACGATATGACCCAGTTTATCGTACACCCAGCCCGAGCCTTGTGCGCTGCCCTGTTCGGTGGTGATCTGAATGGAAACAATGCCCGGCTCGACGCTTTTATACAGGCTGATGAGCGCATCCTGTTCTTGAACCATGCTCGGGGCAGAGATAGCCACCGGCAGTGGAGTGGGCGGAATGGGTGTGGGTGGATTGGGTGTCAGCGTGGGCTGAATCGGCGTAGGCGTGGCAAACGACGCGGAGGCCGCGCGGCAGGCCAGGGCCGAGAGTGCCAAAATCAAGATTGCTACCAATAAACGGTTGTTGAGTTTCATTCTTCCTCACGATCTAGGTTCTATTTGGAGGCGGAAGATTGGAAGTATGCCATCCACATGCAGGCCTGGTGGACGCCAAATTCAAACGCCGCGCCACGATAGACGGATATTTTTTGGCTTTTGATGGGGCTATTCTTGAGATAACCTGGCAACCTGTTCGATCAGCTCTTTTTGCTGGGCCGTCAGGTGCTTTGGGATGCGCACCTTGACGCGCACCAGCAAATCCCCTTTTTGTTCCGGGTTTTTCAACTGCGGCATGCCCTGCCCGGCCACCCGGAACTTCTGTTCAGGCTGGGTGCCCGGCGGGATGGTTAGTTTGACGCGTTTGGTCATGGTTTGCACTTCGGCCTGGCCGCCCAGCAGCGCGGTGAATAGATCAATGCTGGTTTCGGTGGTCAGGTTATCACCATCGCGCTCGAAGCGTGGGTCGTCTGCAACAGCAACTTTAAGATACAGATCCTGCCCGCCGGGCAGCGCGCCAGCCACCCGCACTTTTGTGCCGGTCTTTGCGCCCGCCGGGATACGCACCGTCAGGCGGCGTCCATCGACATCAAATGCGCGGGTGGTGCCAGTGCAGGCTTCTTGCAGGGAAATGCTGACGGGTTGTTCGTGCCCGACTGCGGGGCCTCTCCGCCGCCCGAAGCTGGAATCCACGCCCGGGGCAGATTGCATCCCCCCGAAGATGGCGCGGAAAAAATCAGAGAAGTTGCCTCCCCCGCTGCCTCCGAACAAGTCATTCAAATCCACCTGGCCGCCACCAGGATAGCCCCCCGCCCCGCTGGAAGTGAACCATTCATCCCAGTTAAAACCACCAGGTGCGCCGCCGCGACTCTGATAGCTGGAATAGGCGCTGCCAAGCTGGTCATAACGGGCGCGCTTCTTGGGGTCGGAGAGCACCTGGTAGGCTTCGTTTACTTCTTTGAAGCGATCTTCGGCCTGTTTATCGCCCTGGTTGTGATCAGGGTGATATTTCATCGCCAGCTTGCGGTAAGCGGTGCGGATTTCATCTGCGCTGGCGTTGCGGGAAACGCCCAAAGTTTCGTAATAATCTCTGTAATCCATAGTTAGTCGATTCTATGCCCGTGAAACAAACCGCGTCAATGGCGGGGATGCGGGATTAATCCAATTCTAACAGACAATGCAGGGGCAATAACCAGGATGGCACCCATTTAACAGGGAAAAGTCGCTGCCTGGCCGAAGAATCGTAAAAAGAGTCCAAAGTCGGGCGGCTTTGGACTCCAGGCTGTTTTACAGGCTCGAATTTAAGGCAGGGTGAATTCTTTATCGTAGATGGCGCTGTGCATCACTGATTTGAAGCCGCAGCTTTCATACAACCGATATGCGCCGCTGAGATTTTGGGTATCCACGCCCAGCATGGCTTCGGTCATGCCCATATCTTTAAACATTTGCAGGCTGCGCATCAGCAGGGCACGCGCCAGACCCTGTTTGCGCCACGGACGGCGGGTAAAGATGGGGTCAGTCCAGCCACGATGGGCGCCAAACTGCTCGTTATAGTGATCATCGGTATAGTTCAACACCCCCGAAGCCACTTGATCGCCATCCCAGGCTACCTGCCAGAGTGCTGGCTTGAGCAGAGGGAATCCCAGCCACTGCTGGTAGTTTTCTTCAGTTGCCGGGGTGTGGCCCCAGTGGTCGCGGAAGGCTTCATCCAATGCCCAAAAGACGGTCGCGATGTCTTTTTCTTCGATGGCACGAGTTTCCAACCCGGCTGGCAGGGGCGGCACCACAATGGGTTCGGCCAGATCGCGCGACATGCGGTTCATGTAACGCACCGGCTGGAACTGATGCGCTTCGAGCACTGCTTTCAACTGCACATCCTTGTCGATATTTGCCAGGAAATAGCGCAAGGCAAAAGGGCCTTCCAACTGGGCACTGATGACCATCTCAAGGGCATGCTGCTCCACCCAATCGAGCAGGCGATGTTGCAATTCCGGGATCCGCCAATCGGGATGAATGTTATATGGGAAGCCAAACAGGATGCGTTCATCTTCCTTATCCCAGGTCAGGCGCGCATAGGCCACCAGCTTGCCGGTGGGGTCATCCACCATGAGCATATCCTTCTCCGGGATGCAGTTGGTCAGCTTCTGGTAGTCACGTTCCAATTCTTCAACGGTTTTAACCAGGCTCATTTGGTCAACCATGAAAATATCATGCAGCAAAACAACCATCTTGGGGAAATCAGAATCGCGCTGGAATCCGCGAAAAGTTAATTGGGAAATATCTATCATTTTTGCTCCTATTTGAGACGATCAGCCAGGGCGGCCTTGACTGCATCTGACGCATTGAAAATGCCGCGCACCTGGATGTTCTCAATAACTTCTCTCGCCAATTCAGGCGTTACATCGTTGCTGATGTGCAGCAAGCCGATGATGTTGAGATTGAGTTTTTCACCTTTGGCGCGACGCTTTTCCAGGTCAGCCTTATCATGCACCAGCGCTCCGATCACGTACGAGTTGCGGGTCACCGAATGCTGGATTTCGAGATTGTGCTTCTCCAGTTGCGAGCGGATGGCGGTACGGATGAAATCCGTTCGGTTGGAAAATACGCCTTCCTGCACTAACAAGTCGATCTTGCCGAGATCAACAGCGCTCATGTTGATGGTAATTTTTTCAGTGTCGGGCATAATATCTTCTCCTTTTTATTTTTTCCATCCACAGGGATGGTATAAGGAGTATTTTAATCAGTTTTTTTGTTTTGTCAAGAAAAAAAACATCCACACACCATCCAAATGGATGGCGCATCGATCGTATGATATTGTTGAAAAAACACGCAAAAGAACGTATAGTAATATCAATGCGTGGGTTCATGCATCAGTATCGATCCTGCAATTGAAATAAGGGACAATAAAGGAGACCTGGACAATGGAAAATCGAATTCTTAGCTGGAACGGCAGCCGGAATGTCCGCGATTTGGGCGGCCTGCGCACCGGCGATGGCCGCATGACACGCTGGAAGGCAATCGTCCGTTCTGATACGCCTGCCAGGCTGACAGAGTCGGGCTGGGCAGCCTTGTATCAGTATGGTATTCGCACAATCATTACACTGCATACACATGGCATGACCGAAAATGAACTCACGTTTACATCGCCTTATCCTGACGTGGTCACAATCCAACTTGCGATCGAAGACGTAACCAATATGGGATTCGTGAAAAAATGGGCATCCACAGATTTTTGGTGCACGCCGCTTTATTACAAAGATGCGCTGCAACTTTGGCCGGAACGACATGCGGCTGTAATTTCAGCAGTGGCACAGGCCCAACCCGGAGGTGTGCTTTTCCATTGTGTCCGTGGCCACGACCGCACCGGAATTATTTCACTGTTACTTCTCACGCTTGCGGGCGTTGTAGAGGATGATATCGTTGCAGATTATGAACTCAGTCTTGACCCTGAACGGGATGAACTGCTTGCAAGCGTGCAATCCTCGACGCGAGATGCATTGCGCGCCACCCTGGCAGGATTTGATGTTGAGAACTACTTCCAGGCAGGTGGGGCCAGCCAGGCTGACCTGGCCGCAGTGCGCAATCGGCTTTTGCAGTAAACATGAGCAACTCACTACCCCAAGGATTTCTTGCTGTCCCACCACCTGGCAATGGGTATTGCAGGGGCGATCTGGCCAGACTCAACGAGATAATTTTTTGCAAAAAAATCAGGCATATCCAATTGACTTTTGATGCTGAAAGGATCGCACCTACGAAATTTTGCAGAAGAAACGGAAGCGACAAACGAAAAGACGGAAGCCACTCGGCCTCCGTCTTTTATCTTTTTACCAAAAACTACTTTCCCAGCTTTTTCTTGAACGCTTCCGTCAGCGCAGGGAGCACCTGGAACAGGTCGCCGACCACGCCGTAGCGGGCAACTTTGAAGATGGGAGCTTCGGCGTCTTTGTTGACGGCCACGATCAGCTTGGCAGTGCGCATCCCAACGATGTGCTGGATCGCGCCAGAGACGCCCACGCCGATGTAGAGATCGGGGCTGACGACTTTGCCGGTCTGCCCAACCTGGTGCGCATACGGGATAAACCCGGCATCCACCACGGCGCGGGTCGCGCCAACAGCGCCACCGAGCACGGAAGCCAATTCACCGACGATCTGGAATCCCTTTTCGGCGGTGGCTTTTTCATCCAGGCCGAGGGAGGGGTTGTTGCTGACGCCGCGCCCGCCAGCGATGACAACGCTGGCATCGGCCAGATTGACGCTGGATTCGGATGCGGTGTAGCCTTCCACACTGGTCAGGGCGGCAGTCTGGGCGGCGGCTTTGCTCAGGGCGCCGCTGCGTCCGGCTTCGCGGGCCGGTTTGGGGAAGGCGCGCGCCCTCAGGGTAACGAATTGCGGTTTGGCGGCGCAGACAGTTTTTTCGAGCAGTTTACCCTCGTAGACCGGGCGGGTTGCGAGGATCTGTCCGCCGTTATCTTCGAGCACGGTTACATCCACCAGGACGCCGGTGTTCAGGTCAATGGCGCTCATGGCCGAGAGTTCGCGGGTGCGGGTGGTGGTCGGGAGCAGGATCAGATCGGGAGCGGAAGCAGCTGCCAGGGCGGTCAGGGTGGCGGCAAATGCCTCGGCGCGGAAATCTGCCAGGGCGGCATCATCTGCCACGATGACTTCATCTGCGCCAAATTCAAAAGCGGCCTGGGCAACGGCATCGACGCCTTTGCCAAAAACGAGCGCGCTTACGGGGCCGAAGCTTTTGCCTACGCCCAGGGCTTCCCACGAGGCGGGCACGACTTCGCCGTTGAAATGGTCAATATATACCCAGGTTTTCATAGGACTTTCTCCGCCAGGATTTTCTCAGCGAGGGCCTCGGCAATTTGGGCCGGGGTTTCACCGGTGATGATTTCGCAGGTGACATCACGGCTGGGCGGGTTATCCAGCGCGGCGCGGGTGACAACCGGCGTGGGTGCGGTAACGCCCAGGTCGGCCAGGCTCCACTGCGGGATGACAGCTTTGGATGCTTTGCGGATGCCCATGAAGGATGGGTAGCGCGGCTCGCCGATGCTCTGCACAACGCTGACAACGGCGGGCAGGCTGGCGCTGATGGTCTGTTTGCCTTCTTCAAAGACGCGCTCGACGGTGGCTTTGCCGCCATCGACTTTGATGGCACCCGCGAAGCTGAGCAGCGGCCAGCCAAGCACGCGCGCGGTCTGGGCGATGGTCAGGCCGGTGCCGTCATCGAGGGTCTGTCGGCCAAAGACGACCATTTCTACCCCGCCGATCTTCGGGATGGCGGCGGCGAGCAGTTTGGCTGCGCCCTGGCTGTCGACTGCGCCGAGGGCCGGATCGCTGACCAGGATGGCGCTGTCGGAGCCCATGGCAAGGGCATGCTTGAGGGCTTCTTTGGCGGTTTCGGGGCCGAGGCACAGGGCAATCACTTCACCGCCCTGGGCTTCTTTTTGCTGGAGCGCGCCCTCGACGGCGTATTCGTCGAAGGGATTGATGACCAGCGGAGCGTCGCCCCACGAGGCTTTGCCATCGGCGGCAACGACTTTGGCCTCGGAATCGGGCACTTGCTTGATGCAGACGATAATTTTCACTGTTCCTCCTTGGGATAGTTAACCAGTTGCACCGTTACCGTGTTGCCCGATTCACTCATGGCTCAGTTTGGCCTGGCACAGAGAAACCGGGCAACCGGATAACCGGAAAACTTAAAAACTATTCGTTCCAGAACGCTTCATCGTACGCGGGCAGTTCACAGCGCAGGGGTTTGTCTTCGCGGAACCCAAGGGCATAACCAGCCTGGATCAGAGTCTGGATTTCGGAGCTGCCTTCATAAATCACCGCGCCCTTGGAATTGCGCAGGTAGCGTTCAGCATCGTACTCGTCCGAAAAACCGTATGCGCCGTGGATCTGAATGGCTTCGTTGGCCGCATTGAACGAGGCTTCGGTGGCAAATTTCTTGGCGTAAGATGTCGCCAGGGTTGAGCGCTCACCCATATTCTTGAGCCAGCCCACCTTCAGGTAGAGCATGCGCGCAATTTCGTAATCCTGCATCATCTGGGCAATTTTTTGCTGGACGAGTTGGTGTTCCCCGATCATCTTGCCGAACGTGCGGCGTTCGAGCGCATACTTCACACTAACATCGCGCGAGGCGCGGATCAAGCCGGTTGCGCCAGATGCCACGGTATAGCGCCCGTGATCGAACCCAGCCATCGTGATCTTGAAGCCTTCGCCTTCTTCGCCGATGCGATTGGCAACCGGCACTTTGACATCCGAAAATGAAATCCAGCCCGTTGAACCAGCGCGCACACCCAGTTTGCCATGCAGATCGCCAGTTTTTACGCCTTCAGAGTGCAAATCCACCAGGAAGGAGGACAATCCAGCCGAGGGCTTCTTGGCATCCGGGTTGGTGCGGGCTACGACCATGGCATAATCTGCCTTGGAAGCCAGAGAAATCCACATCTTTTCACCGTTCAGGATATAGAAATCACCATCGCGTTTGGCGCTCGTCTGCACCGCAGAAACATCTGACCCGCAGCCGGGTTCCGTAAAAGCGCCGCAGCCCAATTTTTTGCCGCTGGCAAGCTCTGTCAGGAACTTCTCTTTTTGTTCTTCCGTTCCCCATTGGAAAAGCGTCATCGAGCACAGACCGGTATGGACAGACATCGCCACGCGCAAGTGAGTATCCACAGCTTCGAGTTCTTCACAGGCCAGGCCGAGGGAAACATAGTCCATACCCTGGCCACCGTAGCGCACCGGGAAGCACAACCCCAAAATGCCCAACTCCCCCATACGTTTGAGCGAGGTAGGCACAGGTTCCTGCTTGCGATCATATTCCTTGATAACCGGTGCAATTTCCTTCTGGGCGAAGTCGCGCACCATCTTTTGGGTCATTTCATGTTCGGTTGAGAGGCTGAAATCCATGGGAAACTCCTGTGAATTATTATATCAAACCTACCAACCGTTCGGTAGGTTTGTTACGAGATGAACATATCACCTATTTTACATTACAGGTTGACAAAATTCGGAAAATGGATAAAATTCAACTCGCTCAAGACAAAGAGCAATCTGTTGCCGAAGTGGCGGAATTGGCAGACGCGCTACGTTCAGGGCGTAGTGACCGAACGGTCATGAGGGTTCAAATCCCTCCTTCGGCACAAAAAGACCTCGCATCCGTGCGAGGTCTTTATTTTTGAAAAACGCACACCAGGCAGGCTCCGATACAAACGCCTCCACATCGGAGGAACCGCAAGGGTGGTAAAATAATCACATGAAACTCGGCCCGCTCGAAATCCAACCCCAGCGTATTGCCATCTTTATAGGCATTGCCATGGTATTACTCTTCATCATGGACTTCAACAGCCGCATGGAAGAACTATCGCGGCTGCAAAACGAAGCCGCCACTGTGCGCGCCCAGGCCACCGCCATCATGGTTACGCAGCATGCCCTCGAAACCCAACAGGCCTATGCCACCTCGGCAGCGGCGGTGGAAGAGTGGGCACGCGAACAGGCTCGCATGGCCCAACCCGGCGACCAGGTGATTGTGCCCGTGCCAGCGCCAGGTGTTACGCCAGACCCAACAGCCACCCCCGCGCCACGGTTCGCCGACCTGACGAAATGGGATGTGTGGATGGCCCTGCTCTTTGGGAAATAACCCCACTGGAGGGCCAGGCCGATAAGAGGCTAAACCTCCGCAAGGGGGTTTTTTGTTAATACCTATTCACTATAAAAAAACTTATGGAAACCCGTCTGCCACTCTTTCCTGTTACCACCAAAATTGAATCTGGAAAATTAACCATCGCCGGCTGCGACCTGGGCGAACTGGCCCGTGAACATGGTACTCCGCTCTATCTGTATGACCGCGCCGAACTTGACCGCCCTGCCAGCCTGTATCGCCGCTATATGAGCGAATCCTGGCCCGGGAATTGGAGCGTCACTTATGCCGGGAAAGCCTTCTTGTGCGGCTGGATTGCGCGCTGGGCTTGCGAACAGGGCTTTCACGTCGATTGCACCGGTCTGGGCGAGATTGCCATCGCCGTTCACGCCGGGGTGCCGCGCGAACAGGTTTTGGTTCACGGCGTAAACAAAAGTGATGAAGACCTGCTAGCCGCCTTTGAACATGCAGGAACAATCGTGGTGGATAACCTGAGCGAGTTGAAACGGATCGTCCGCCTGCGTGAAACCAGCAAATTCCCCATACCCAACCTGTGGATCCGGCTGCTGCCCGGGCTGGCAGTGGATACACATACCTACACCCAGACCGGCCACTCGGAGAGTAAGTTCGGCTTAGGCCCGCAGGATTTTGTGCAGGCGGTGGCTTTTTGTCGCGAAAACAAATTGCCATTTAATGGCATCCACTTCCATCAGGGGTCGCAATTTCATGATCCGGCACCCCTGGGCCCGGCAATTGATTCGGCGCTTGACCTGGCTCTGGAGCTGGGCATGGGCGATGAGTGGCATCTCAGCCCGGGGGGTGGATGGGGTGTTTCGTATCACGAAGATGACCTGCCGCACCCATCGATTGAAACGTATGTGCATTTTGTGACGACAAAAGTCCGCGAGGGCGTTCTGGCGCGCGGGTTGTCGACTCCGCACCTGCATGTGGAACCAGGCCGCAGCCTGGTAGCGCGAGCCGGGGTGGCGTTATACCGCGTCGGCACGGTCAAACAGTCGGCGGGGCGGCGCTGGGTGTTAATCGATGGTGGCATGGCTGACAATCCGCGCCATGCGCTTTACGGGGCGAGATATTCTGCTTTAACGGTGGAACAGCGCCAGGGCGGAACGCTCCAGCCGGTGTGGGTGGCCGGGCCTTTTTGCGAGAGCGGAGATGTCATCATTGAGAATCTGCCGATGGGTGACATCCACGAAGATGATTTGCTGGCTGTGCCGGTGTGCGGCGCATATCATCTGAGCATGTCGAGCAATTACAATGGCGCACGGCGACCAGCGGCGCTTTTGCTGGAAAATGGCCGGGCGAAGATGATCCTGGCGCGCGAAACGACGCAGCACCTGCTGGCGCGAGAAACCTGATTTACCCCAATTTTGATGTAGCGGTGGCCTGAAATATTGTCCTGCGCTACATCATCACCCCAACGCGGAATGCTATCCCGCCCGACACAACCAATAATGGCTGACGATGTTCAAAAAGATTGATGATTTTATTTTTCCAGATGAATACTCAGAAACGGAGTTCAGCAAACCGTGGGTGAGTGTTATTGTGGCTGCCAGCCTTGGGGTGATGCTGCTTCGCGCAATAGTAGTGGTTTTATTGAACCTTGTGCCCAGTTGGGGTATTGACCTGGCGATTGTGACATCCCTCGTTTTTATCGGTTGGGTCAACTATAAAGGCAACAATCGGCTGGCGCGCCTGTTGCTGGTCAGCATGGGCTCTTTTGGATTGATCATTTCTGCCATTGTATTTGGCGGGGTTGGCAGCACCAGTTACAGCGCCCTAACGATCGCAATCGTGATCGCGGCCATGCTGATGCGCAGCAGGGTGGCTGTGCTGGTGATGATAATTAGCATCCTATCCGGTTGGATCATCGTGCAAGCCCAGGCAACTGGCAGCTACATTCCCAACCCGGATTATCTGGGTGTTCCCCGCACCTGGATGAGCAATGCTATTTTGTTCATTGTGATAACCATCCTGGTAGGAACAAGCAATTATGGGCTGCGAAAGGCATTGCGCAATAATTACGAAGAAATCCTTGTGCGCCGCCAAGCAGAAAAACGCCTGATCGAACAAACCCATTATCTTGAGGCGTTGCATCACATTACCCTGGCACTGATGGAGCGCAAAGAAATCCACCTGGTGCTGGATACCATTTTGAGCCAGGTAGAATCGCTGGCAGAGACCGACAGCAGCTATATCGATGTGGTTTCAAGCGACGGGGAGAAGCTGGAGCAAAAAGTGGGGCATGGGATTTTTGCAAAATTCACCAATATGGAAGTTGATCGCAAACTGGGCGTTTCGTGGCAGGTAATCGAACACAAACAGCCTCTCATGGTTCCCAATTACACCACCTGGGAACTTCGCAACCCCAATTTTGAGAATGCCGGGTTCTGGGCAATCGTTGGTCTGCCGCTCAAAATTGGTGGGGATGTGATTGGTGCCATTGGAATTGCGCAAACCAACCCAAATAAAAGTTTTTCAGAAGCACAGATTAAAGTGCTGGAACGCTTTGCGGAACTGGCATCAGTGGCCCTGGATAATGCGCAACTCTTCCAGGCCAACCAGATGGAACTGTCCATCCGCAAAGAAGCCCAGGCGCGGTTGGTAAAAAGCGAAGAGCAACTCAACCTGGCGCTGGATGCCGCCAATATGGGCATTTGGGTCTGGGATATTCCCAACAATGAGATCACCTGGTCAAAACAAGTCTATAAAATCTTTGAGACCACCCCAGAAAAATTCCGCGGGGATTTTGACAGCTACATACAACGCATCCACCCGGCGGATGCCGCCCGTACCCTGAAAATCATTACAGAGAGCCTGGAAAATCGCAGCCCAAACTACATGTTAGATCACCGGATCGTGAGCGATGAAGGCCACAGCCACTGGCTGGAATGCAAAGGCAGCGTTTACACTGATGAGCACAATAACCCAACACGCATGACGGGCATTGTCGCTGACATCACCGCCCGAAGGGATGCCGAACAAGCTCTTAAACGCGCCGACCAGAACGCAGCCCGCTACAACAACGCGCTCGAAAGACGCTCGGCCCAATTGAGCGTGGCGGCAGAAGTAGCACGCGCGGCCAGCGCAATCCTGGATTCGACCGAATTAAGCCAGCAGGTGGTTGAGTTGGTGCGAAACAAATTCTCGCTGTACTACGCCGGCCTGTTTATGGTGGATGAAACCGGCAGCTGGGCCGTATTGCACGCCGGAACAGGCACTGCCGGTCAAACGATGTTGAATCAGGGGCACAGGCTGGAAATTGGCAATACATCCATGGTGGGATGGTGCATTCAAAACCGCCAGCCGCGCATTGCGCTGGATGTGGGCGAGGACGCTGTCAGGTTCAACAACCCCAATTTACCAGAAACCCGCTCCGAGCTGGCTATGCCACTCATCAGCCGGGGGCATGTGCTCGGTGCGTTGACCATCCAGAGCAGCCAGGCTTCCGCTTTCAGCAAAGAAGATATTGCCACCTTCCAGACCATGGCTGACCAGCTGGCAAATGCCATCCTGAATGCCCGCTTGTATGACCAGCTTGAGCAGGAACTCAGCGAACGCATCCGAGCCGAGGAAGAAGTGCGCAAACTGAATGCCGAATTGGAAGCGCGCGTTGTGCGCCGCACCCTGGCATTGCAAGCCAGCGAGGAAAAATTCCGCGCACTTGCAGAGAACAATCCGCTGCAAATTGCGCGCTACGATCGAGATGCGCGTTATCTCTACGTCAACCGCTTGATCTTAAACCCGCAACTTGATCCCAACATGGTTATCGGCAAAACACTGCGCGAGTCCATGGGCAATATTCCAACCATCGATATGGCAGAGCAGTTGATCCGGCAGGTTTTTGAAACAGGGGAGCCTTTGCGCACCGAATATACCTATGGCGATTCTGTCGCCGCGTGGTGGCTGGCCCCTGAGTTTGGGCCGGATGGCAAAGTGCAATCTGTTATCACCTCCACCATGGATATAACCCAACGCAAACGCATGGAAGAAGACCTGGAAAAGCGTTCCCTCGAACTACAGGCTGCCAACCGTGAGTTGGAATCGTTCTCTTACTCGGTATCGCATGACTTACGCGCCCCGCTGCGCGCACTGGATGGATTCAGCCGTATCCTGCTGGATGATTTCAGCGAATCGCTGGATGCCCACGGTCAGAGTTATCTCAACCGAATCCGCACATCTGCCCAGGAAATGAATCAATTGATCGATGACATCCTACGGCTTTCGCGCATTACCCGCGCCGAAATCCATGCTGACAGCATTGACTTGACTGAATTGGTGCGCGGTGTGATAGAAGACATCCAGGGCCGCGAACCGGAGCGGATCGTTGAAATTCGTATCGAGGAAGGCCTGAATACACACGCCGACTATCGCCTGCTGCGTGTTGCCCTTGAAAACCTGCTCAATAACGCCTGGAAGTTCACCAGGAAGAATCCAACCCCCTGTATCAGTGTTGGAAAATCCCATATCAACGAAAAAGATGCCTATTTCATCCGCGATAACGGCGTTGGGTTCGATATGCGCTACGCAGAAAAGCTTTTTGTAGCCTTCCAGCGTCTGCACAGCAACGATGATTTCAGCGGTACCGGAATTGGGCTGGCAATTGTCAATCGCGTAATCCAGAAACACGGTGGGCAAATCTGGGCCGAGGGCGAACCCGGCAAAGGCGCTACGTTTTACTTTACGTTGTAAGACAAGTCCATGTACTTGTCTTTTTGGGGATTTCTAATAAAACACTAACTTGACTATAAATAATTTGTAACTATAATGGTTACAAATGAACACCAACCAGCAATTCTCCATCTCTATTCATATACTGACACTCCTGGCGGCCATGCCTGAACAACTGCTGACCAGCGAGCAGATCGCCGCGAGCGTTAACACCAACCCGGTCGTCATCCGCCGGGTGATGGGGCATTTGCGCGCGCACGGGCTGGTGGAATCGCGCCCGGGCGCAAGTGGCGGCTGGAAGCTCTCCCGCGCGCCGGAGCAGATCCACCTGTGCAGTGTCTATGACGCCTTCAGCCATACCGACCTGCTAGGAATGCACCGCCACCCAAATACCAATTGCCCCATCGGGGCCAAAATCACCCCGGCGCTGGAAAAAGTCTTCGGGCAGGCAGAAAAAGCCATGCACGAGACACTTTCCGGGTTTACGGTAAAAGATGTGTTGGAAGAAATCCAAAGTTAACAGTCTCTTTGAAAGTGACTGTCAATTACAAACGAGGTAAAAATGAGTGAAAAAATGCCAGTTTTGTTCGTTGGGCACGGAAACCCGATGAACGCCATCGAAGATAACGAGTACAGCCGCGCCTGGGCCGAAATGGGCAAAAGCCTGCCGCGCCCGAAAGCCATTTTAGCGGTATCAGCCCACTGGGAGACAAACGGCACCAAAGTGACCGCCGCCGATCGGCCCAAGATGATCTATGACATGTACGGCTTCCCAAAAGAGTTGTATGAGGTCAACTACCCCGCGCCAGGTTCGCCCGCACTGGTAGATACCGTCCGCAAAATCATCAAGATGACCGACGTGGAGCCAGATGCCACCTGGGGACTGGATCACGGCACCTGGTCGGTGCTTAACCGTATGTTCCCCAAAGCCGATATCCCGGTGGTGCAGTTTTCGCTCGACCGGACGAAGAATCCGCTCTATCACTACCAGCTTGGGCAACAGCTCAAGGAACTGCGCGAGGAAGGTGTGCTGATCGTCAGCAGTGGCAACATCGTCCACAACCTGCGGGCGGTAATCTGGGACGACAACGCCAAATACGATTGGGCCGAGTCGTTCGATACCAAGGTAAAAAACTGGATATTGACCGACGATCACGACCCGCTGATCAACTTCCAGCGGCACGGTCAGGAAGCGGCGCTATCCATCAACAGCGGCGAGCACTACACCCCGCTGCTTTACACTATGGGCGCGAAAGATGAAGGCGAACCTATCAGCTTTTTTGCAGATAAAGTGACGTATGGGTCGCTGTCGATGCGGTCTGTCAGGGTCGGATAATGGGGGAAATGCGTTACGCCATGTTCAACAGGATTTGTTCAAGCGTAGGAGTTGCCCGTTCACCGGGGCGTTCCCAACCGGCAGGTGCAAGCTACCCCAAGTGCAGGAGAAACAATGAACGAATTAGAAAAATTCCGGGCTGAGAAAGACGATTTTTTCAGGGAAAGTCACCAATCCCCGCTGACGGTGGAGCAGAAACGGGCGTTTCATGGGCTGGAATATTTCCCTGAGAACCCCGCCCTGCGGCTGGAACTGACGCTGGAGCGCGTGACCGCTGCCGAGCCAGTAACTCTGGCAACTTCTACCGGCGCTGAGCGCGAATATTATCACGCCGGGCAAATCCGGTTTGATGTCAATGGCGCCGAAGCGATTTTGCAGGTTTACGAGGATGACTACGGCTATTTCTTGCCCTTTAGCGATGCCACCGCCCCGGTAGAGACTTACGGCGCAGGGCGCTATCTCGAGCCGCACGAAATCCGTCACAATGTGCTGGCAGTGGACTTCAACCTGGCTTATAACCCTTTTTGCGCCTACAATGAGCGCTGGTCTTGCCCGCTGCCACCATCGGCCAACCGGCTTCGCGTCAAAATCGAGGCTGGGGAGAAGAAGTTCCACGATTGATCGTTATTCGGCTATCGGGTTGTCCAGTTCAACCCAACTAACCGGATAACTGGAAAACGGAATAACCGAACTACGGTACAACATGAAAACAATTATTAATGCCGCTATGACCGTGGATGGGAAAATCGATACGTTTGAGCGCAAGGGCGCGGGGATTTCATCGGCGGAGGATAAGCGCCGGGTGTTGGAACTGCGCGCCAGTGTGGATGCGGTAATGGTGGGCGGTCATACGCTGTTACAGGAAAATCCCAAATTGACGGTGAAATTGCCAGGGTTGGCAGAGAAACGCCTCAGCGAGGGCAAAACGCCCAACCCGGCAAAAATTGGGATTGTGACCAAGATTGGCACGGTAGGGACAGGGCGGAACGAAAACGTGGAGAGATCCGCCCTGCCCCTCCTGGATGCAAACGGTGATTTCATCACCGCCGGGCCAG
>CAIJPN010000009.1 GCA_903822545.1 uncultured Anaerolineae bacterium
ACTGGCGAGGGGGATGCATTGAGCAGGTCTTTGTCGGAAACAATGCCGACAAGTTTACCGTCTTTGACAACCGGGGCGCGACGAATACGCTCCTTTTTCATCAGGTTGATGGCATCATTAATGGGCATGTCTTGTGAGACAGTAATAATTGGTTTGGACATTCGTTCGCCGACAAGCATTTAAGCCTCCTTGGGTAAGCAATCAGATATGCGTTAGGGTGCGCTTATATTTCACTGAATTTATTATATAACGGTGCACAAGGTTAAGACGAGGATGAAAATCATCCTTTTGGATGACTATAAGCCTAAATATGCCGCGCGAATGTGCTCGTTCTTGATTAGCTCGCGAGCGGGGCCTTCCATCTCGGTGCGACCCTCGGCAAAGACATAGCCATAGTCAGCGACCGCCAGGGCCATCTGGACATTTTGTTCGACAAGCAGGATGGTGAGGCCCTGTTTGCGCAGTTCGCGCAAGGTTTGGAAGAGTTGCAGGGTAAGCACCGGTGCCAGGCCGAGGGAAAGTTCATCGATCATCAGGATGCGCGGATCTGCCATCAGGCCGCGCCCCACAGCCACCATCTGCTGTTCGCCACCCGAGAGAGTGCCCGATTTTTGGGCAGCGCGCTCTTTGAGACGCGGGAACATGACATAGACGCGCTCCAGGTTTTCTTTGAATTTGGCGCGTGCGCGGTTGTTGGTGGCTCCCATCTCCAGGTTTTCATATACCGACATGTCGGTGAAAAGCTGGCGGCCTTCAGGAACAAGCACAATGCCCAGGTCGGCTTTGGCATAGGCGGGGGTGCGGGTGATATCCTTGCCATCAAAAATGATGTGGCCTTTCCAGGCGCGATTCAGCCCCATGATGGTGCGCAGTGTGGTGGTTTTGCCTACGCCGTTACCACCCACCAGGCAGGTGAGTTTGCCTTCCTGCGGGTTCATGCTGGCCCCCCATAGGATTTGGACTTCGCCGTAGCCGGATTCTACATTATGAATTTCCAGGATGCTCATATCAGCCCTCCTCCATCAGTTTTTGGGCCATTTGCGGGTCGCCCAGGTAGGCTTCAATAACTTTGGGGTTGTGGACAACTTCTTCGGGGCCACCTTCAGCAATTTGCTGGCCGTAGTCAAGCACGAACAGGCGGTCGGAGACGTTCATGATGGCTTTCATGACGTGTTCGATCATAACAATGCTGACGCCCTGGTCGCGGATGGAAAGCACGGTTTTGACCATGCCGTCGATTTCGGATGGGGTCAACCCGGCGAGGACTTCATCGAGCAGGAGCAGTTTGGGCCGCGCTGCCAGCGCCCTGGCCATTTCGAGACGCTTTTTCTGGGCGACGTTCAGACTACCGGCCAGTTGGTCGGCGCGGGCAGAGATGCCGACAAAACTGAGCACTTCATCGGCGATTTTGGCGGCGGAGATCAGGTCATGGTTTTCATGGCCGTAACAGGCTCCAACAATCACATTTTCGCGCACAGTCAGTTCTTTGAGCGGGCGCACGATCTGGTGAGTGCGAGCCATGCCCATTTTCGCCAGTTCGTAAGATTTTTTGCCAGTGACGTCTTTGCCAAGGAACAAAATGCGGCCTTCTTCGGGGGTGTAGACGCCATTGATGACGTTGAAAAGGGTGGTTTTACCCGCGCCATTGGGGCCGATCAGGCCAAGCACCTGCCCCTGGGCCAGGTCAAAGGTCACTTTGGTAAGGGCTTGCAGGCCGCCAAAACGTTTGGTAACTGCCTGTACTTGCAAGATAAGCGTCATGCCAGCACCCTCCGCAGTGTTGCGAAACGCTGCCGCAGCCAGCCCACCAACCCGGAGGGGATGAACAGGATGATGAGCAGCATCAGGAAGCCAGAGATGACCAGTTGGAAATCTTTGAGTGGCAGGCTGCCAATCATCAGGTCACTGGTCAGCAAGGTTCCGCGTAAACGCTGGTAACCGAGCGCACCCAGTACCGGGCCAAGAACGGTTCCCTGGCCGCCGAGCATGATCATCACCAGCGACTCGATCGAAAAGCCCAGGCGGAAAGCATCACCAGGTTCGACATTACCATTTTTGAAGAAGAACAGCACGCCAAGCATGCCAGGCAGGATTGCAGAAAGCACATAGGCCCAGGTTTTGGCGTTGGGAGTGACGATGCCGATTACTTCGGCAGCATCTTCATCTTCGCGGATGGTCATCAACCCCAGACCGAATTTGCTGGTCTTGATGTAGTAACTGAAGATGACCGAGAAGATGGCGATTCCGACCACCCCATAGTAAACCAGCCACAAGGCTTGCAGCGCCCCGCCATAGGCTTTGTAGACCGAAAACTGTAATTCTATGCCAGTGGCTGCGCCAAAGGGCTGGAAGTTGGCGACGAATGTGCGCGCGGCTTCGTTAACACCAATGGTTGCCAGGGCAAAGTAGGCTCCGCGCAGGCGCAAGATGGCTTTCCCAAGCAGGAAGGCCAGCAGGGCAGATGATAATCCGCCGAACAGGACGGCAACCGGAAGCGGCAGGCCCAGGCTGTCGATAAAGTACATGCCTATATAGCCGCCGATCCCATAAAAAACAACATGCCCAAAGCTGACATACCCTGTGTAGCCCATGACAATGTTCAGGCTGCTAGCCATGACGATTGCCAGAAGGACGGTGAAGCCCGTTTCGCGGGCGGCGGCATCTTGCTGGAAGATGGGCCAGGCACCCAGGGCGACAACGATCGCCAGGACGAGCCAAAATCCGGGGTTGAGCCATATTTTTCTCATTGGCGGCCTCCCAGCAACCCGCTTGGCTTGACAAGCAGGATGATGATGAATAGCAGGAATTCGATGACTGGAACCCAGGTGTTGGGCATGGCCAGCGGCAGGATGCCTTCCAGCACGCCCAGGATCAGCCCGCCGAGCAGCGCACCGAGGGGATTCCCCAGGCCGCCCAACACGCCGATGACGAAGCTCTTTTGCTGGTAAATATCGCCGGAGAGGATGGTGAACGAGAAGAAGGTGGCGATCAGACCGCCGGCGATGGCGGCCAGCATGGTGCCAATGCCAAAGCTGAGTGCCAGGATTCGGTCAGATGGAATGCCCATCAGTTCAGCAGCGGCGCGATTATTGGCAACCGCGCGGATGTATTTCCCGGGGCGGGTGCGATAGAGGAAGTAGTATAAAGCCCCGGTAACGAGAATTGTGACCAGGGCGGCCACAAGACGAGTCCCTTGCAGGGTGAGCGGCCCCAGGTCGACATTCCCCAGTGAAAAGCCACTGTCACGCGGTGTGGTGGTAAAGGCCGCGGTTCCCAGGCCGAGAATAATCATGTTGATGGAAAACGTCGCCAACAGGGTGGAAAGATAAGGTGCGTTGATGACCCGGGCAATGACGATAAAATAAATCAACACGCCAAGCAATAGTCCAAGGACAGCCACAAGCAGAAGTGCCAGGTAAGGGTTCAACCCAAGTGTGGAAAAAAACAGGTAGACACCGAACATCCCCAGGGCAATGATGACGCCGTGCGCCAGGTTGATGACTCGCATCACGCCCCAGATCAGGTTCAAACCCATGGCCGCGATCCCATAGACTACGCCGATGAGCAAGCCATCCACCAGGGATGTAAGCAGGTTGCTGAAGTTCATCGGTTCTCCTTTTTGGAGTCAAACGTCTCCAGGTGTATCGAAAGTCTGGAGACTTTCAAAATCCATATAGCCAGAAAAAGCCCGGCAGGCGTGTGTTGCGCCTGCCGGTAATGTGAGCGAGAAGTTACTTGGGGTAAACCAGGTCTGCGGTTTTGCCGCCAAGCGGCCAGACAACCTGTTTGATAAGCGCTCCGGCAGAGTCTTTTTGCCACTGGACGAAAACCATTTCGTGGCCGATTTGCAGGCCGTGGGCTTCGGCGCTGGTATCGAACTTGATACCGCCAAAGAAGGTGGTCATGTCGATGGCATCCAGCGCAGCTTTGACTTTTTCGGTTTCGAGGGAGCCGGCATCTTCGATGGCTTTTTGCAAGATCAGACCAGCCACGTAGCCACCTGCGGCATGGTAGGAGGGTTCTTCGTTGTAGACAGCTTTGTAAGCGGCCACAAAGTCAGCGCCGGTAATGCCATAGGTGGGCGTGAAGGCGGCCAGGGGTTCCCACTGGCTGGGGCCAACAATGCCATAAGCGGCATCGCCGATTTCAACAAAGGTGGGTTCAGGCGGGGCAACCAGCAGGGCAATGTATTTGGCGGCAACACCCTTTTCAAAGAGTGATTTGGCAAACTGTTGTCCATCGGCGAAGTGGCCGCCACCCATGATGGCATCTACGCCAGCCGGGATTTTGTTGATGATGGGGGCAAAGTCGGTGGTGCCAGTATCATAGCCTTCGTTCATGGCGATGGTGTAACCCTTGCCGGTAGCATAGGCTTCGAGCGCCACGGCAACATCGGTGGAAAATTTATCATTCTCATGAATAATGGCAATGTTCTTGGCGTTGGGGTCGGCATTGGCGAGGGCATCCAGCGCGCCGGTCAGGTAGCGGCTGGCGGGGGTGTAGGCCTGGTAGACCAGGGTATAGCCCTTCTTGTATGTGCCATCAGAGGCAGCGCCGGTGGTGATCATGACTTTTCCATACTGCTCGGCGATGACAGCCGATGCATCGGCCAGGCCGGAGGAGTAGGGGCTGATGAGGAAGTTGGCGTCGTCTTCGGTGACGAGTTTGGTGTAGAGTTCCTGGACGCGGTCTTTGTTTGATTCGTCATCGTAGAATTTGGATTCGAATTTGACAAGGCTGCCATCGGCCAGTTTGATGCCACCCGTATCATTGACCTGTTTCATCCACAAGTTGAAGCCGTTGTTCTGGCGGGTGGATTCTACGTTGAGTTTACCGGTTAAGGATGCGGTGAAACCGATAACGGCGGTTTGCACTTCGGGGGCAGCAGGAGCCGGGGCATCGGTAGCGGCAGGGGCGGCGGGTTCTTCAGATTTGGTGGGGGCTTCTGTCGGTGCCGGGGCGGCAGGGGGTTCGCTTGCAGGGCTACCACAGGCCGTCAACAGCAGGCTGGCGAAAACCAGCAGGGTGAAAAAGACAGAAAGGGTTCGTTTCATCAGTTTCTTCTCCTTGCGCGATAAAAGATAGGCTGGCCGATTCTCCCAAACCGGCCGGAACAGCGTCCGGCTGTTTCAACTTTATTTTAGAAGCTGGATGCAAAAATGCTCTAAAAATCCCGCCAGCAATATAAAAACAATATAAATCCTGGGAAAGTTGTGACAAATGTCTTAAGTCGGGGGTGCTTAATTACACGCCTGTATCACCCGTCGAAGCGGTAACCAACCCCTCGTTCGGTTTGGATGTAGCGTGGGTGTAACGGGTCCTGTTCCACTTTTTGGCGCAGCTTCCCCATGTAGACGCGCAGGTATTCGGCCTCCCCGCCATATTCCGGCCCCCAAACGTGCTGGAGGATCATGCGATGCGGCAAGACTTTGCCGGTATTTTTCATCAGGTATACCAGCAGGTTGAATTCGGTGGGCGTCAGGTCGATGAGTGCGCCGCGCACCATTACCTGGTGGCGCACCAGGTCAGCCACAATCTCACCGCGCGCAATCGTTTCCTGGTCTGGCACGGTTTCAGCCCAGCGCGCGCGCCGCAGCACGGCTTTGATACGCCCCAGCAGTTCGCCAATGCCGAAGGGTTTGGTCAGGTAATCATCTGCGCCCAGGTCAAAGGCCTTGATTTTGTCTTCTTCCTCGCCCAGCGCCGTCAGGATGATGATGGGCACGGTGGATGTCTGGCGGATGCGGCGGGTGGTTTCCAGCCCATCGAGATGCGGCATCATGATATCGAGGATCACCAGGTCGATGTGTTGGGTTTCAAATGCGGCCAGCGCTTCCATCCCGTTGGCGGCAGTCAGCGTGTGGAATCCGCGCACATCCAGGTTGCGGCGCACAAAATCGCGCAGTGGTCTTTCGTCATCAACGACAAGTACGGTGGGAAGGGTATTCATGGACATCTCCAAAAATTAGTCTGCTTTGATTGGAATTGAAAAAGCAAAACAGGCCCCAGATTCACTTGGTTCAACCCAAATATCGCCGCCATGGGCGCGCACAAAACCCTGGCTGATTGCCAACCCCAACCCGGCGCCACTGGAAGCGCGCGACAGGCTTTCATCCAGCCGGTGAAAAGGCTGGAAAATCAGCAGGCTTTTTTCGGCGGTAATGCCTGGGCCGTTATCTATCACCCTGAAGACCACATTGCCGCCAGAACGCACCACCCGCACCCAAATTTTGGCATCATTCCCGGCATATTTGACGGCATTCTCGATCAGGTTGCGCAAAATGGTTTCCATGCGCAGTTGGTCGGCCCAAATAGTGGCAATGTCTGGCGCAATTTGCATGTTGAACTGGTTGGAGGGTTGCAGGTGCCCGCGCCGGGCGGCATGTGTCACCAATTCGGTAACGTCACATTCAGTATATTGCAACTTCAGGCTGCCCGCTTCAATGCGAGACAAGTCTAGCAGGTTATTCACCAGTTCACTCAACCGGTCAGACTCGCTGGAAATAATTTGCAGGAACTCGCGCTGCGAATTGCGATCCCATTCCACATCATCGGCCAGCAGCGTGGTGGCATAGCCTTTAATGGCCGCCAGCGGCGTGCGCAGTTCATGGCTGACGGTGGAAATCAGGCTGCTCTTCATGCGATCGACTTCGCGATCAGTAGTTACATCCTGCAAAATCAACCCCTGCCCAATAGAAACACCGCGCGTATCATTCACATCAAAAGTTTGCAGGCGCAAGGCAATATTATGACCACCCATGGTAACCACAAACTCCACCTGGGCCGGGTTCTTCTCATACAGGGCGCTTTCCACCCTGGCACGGGCGGGGTCATGGTCGCCAGCCCGGCTCAAGATGCGCGCCATCACCCGTGTAACGGGCGTTCCGCGCAATTCACCAGGAGTCAGGGCAGCCAGCTCGCTGATGCGGCGGTTGGCATAAACCACGTTGCCGCGTAAATCGCCCAAGATCAGCCCATCCTGCATTGACTGGATAAGCGCCTCGATGCGGCGTGTTTGCTCAGTCAGGCGCATATCTGAGCGGGTAAACAGCGCGGCATTTTCAATTGCCATCGTGGCGTGGTTAGCAAAACTTGCCACCAGTTTGATCTCATTCTCACTATACTCATGTGGGTCAGGCCGGTACACCAGCAAAGCGGATGGGGGCGTATACTGCGTTTTGAGCGGAACCGCCAGCAGCGAACGATAATTCTCCGCCCGGGCGCGCGGGCGCTGCGCACTGAAAGTTGGATCCGTTTCAGTATCACTGACCTGCACCGGCTCCCCCACCCGGATGGCGCGCATCGTTACCGAAAGCGGCTCATCTGGCTGAATGGTCATCTGCCCTGTATAGTTCGATGAAAGACCCCGGCTGGCGCGTACCCGAAAAACCCCCGATTTCTCATCCAACGCCACCAGCGCCACCTTTTCCACCTTCATCAGGCGTTCAACCTGCTCCAGGATGCGATTCAAAACCACCTGCGAATCGAGTGAAGACACCACCGCCTGGCTGGTCTCAAGCAAAACAGCCTGTTCGTGCATCCGCTCTGCAATAGAACGTTCCATGCGCAGCAGGCTGGTAATGAGCTTGCCCATCTGGTCAAGACGCCGGGAAGCTCTTTCCAGGAATTTTCGGTCAAGCGGCTCGATCGGCTCATTCTCACCAATTTTTCGGCTAATCCCGGCCAGCTTTTCCAGTGGATAAATTACCCGCCGAGAAAGCACCAGCCAGAACATCAGCCCGATGACCGTAAACGTACCAATCGCCCCGAGAGAAATGCGATGATACAAAATCTGCTGCGAAAACGCCGCCTGCTCCGGCCTGCGGATAATAACACTCCACCCCGCGCTGGGAACAGGCGCATAGGTTGCCAGGTACAACTTCCCCGATGGGTCAGCCATCGTCTTACTTTCGCTGACACCTCGCAGCGCTGGCTGCGACAATCCCGGCATCATATCTTCCACGTGAATCAACAACCTGGCGGAAACCGGGTGGGCAATCACCTGCCCAACATGATCAATAATAAAAATCTCAAAACCTTCTTCCGGCGTATGCTCGGCTAAAATTTCACGCAATGTAGCGCTCAGGCTCTCCAGGCGGATATTGGTAGCCACCACCCCATCAAACTTCCCATCCTTGTTCCTGATTGGCATCACAGCGGTGGCGACCGCCTGGTTGGTAGTCGGCGAAATACGTCCTTCCGAAATCAACGGCGTATTACTATCCTGGGCAGCTGTGAAATAATTGCGGAATGAAAAATCTGTGCCAACCGTGCTGCCCGGCCCCACCGGGTAATGGTAGAACATAAAACCGCGCACATCCAACCGGTAAACCAGATTAATATCGGCGCGGGTAGTGCTAAAAATCGAAAAAACAGTCTCCATGCCCTGCCTGTCTGCTATGCGCACAACCTGGTACTCACTCAAGGCCCGCACCGACTCAAGCGCACTCAAAATACGATAATCGGCCTCCTTGGCAATCGCCCGCGCCAGCGAAAGGTCACTGGCTTTCACTTCAAGCTGGATCTGCTGCCCCGCTACCTGGTCAAAGATAAATATCGCGATCAGCACCGGAATAATCAGCAGCAAATACAGCGCGAGTAGTTGCAAACCCATATCGCGATGCGGCACAAACAGGCTGTAAAAGCGGGTCTTAAACGCCATCTTATTCAGGAATACCTGGGTTATCTCCCATCACCCGGCCCATCTCTTGTTGCACAAAGGACCGGGTGATGGCATTTTGTTTCAAAAAAAGGCTTCTCTCACCTGGCATCATTCCAGGAACCAGGCTTCTTACTTGCTAAACTCGACCAGCACGCGCGCCATGTGGCGGGCATGTTTCACATACAGATCAAGCCGGATATTTTCATTGGGGGCATGGGCGCGCGTATCGGGGTAGCCCAACCCGGCGGTCGCAACCGGCAGATTCAGCTCGTGCACAAACGGGTAGTTCGGGCCGCTGCCACCCACCATCGGAACCAGTTCCATCTTCGACTCAAAAACTTCCTCGGCAGTATCCACCACCAGCTTGATGAACGGATCATCCGGGTTGGTTTTGGCTGCCGGGCCGCCGCCCAGGAACTCCATCTGGATGTCGGAAAAACCCTCAGCGTCGAGATGCTGGCGCAGCAGCGTCAGGCATTTCTCAATCGTCTGGCCGGGCACAATGCGGAAATCCACCTTAGCCGAGGCTTTGGCGGGCAGCACCGTTTTGGAGCCAGCACCCTGGTAACCGCTGGTCAGCCCACAAATGGTGCAGGTCGGCTCAAAAACCTCGGTCATATACAGGTCAGTGCCGCCAGTCAGGCCCTTCAGGAATTCTTTAACACCGTACATTTTCTTATATTCAGGCGCGGCATCGGGCTGAAGGTCGAACAGCGCCCGGTCACGGGCTGTGGGTGGCACAATATCATCATACCAGCCGGGAATGCGGATTTTTTCATCCTGCCCCTTGAGCGTATTCAGTGCCCAGACCAATCTCCAGGCTGCATTGGGGAAGATACTCCCGCCCAGGCCGCTGTGCACATCTATGGCAGCCGTCTCCACTGAAAGTTGAACATAACAAATGCCGCGCAGCCCCAGGTATTGCATCGGAATTTCGCGGTGATCGACCCCGCCAAATTCCCAGATACAGGCATCTGCGGCCAGTTTTTCCTTGTTGGCGGTGATGAATTTGGGCAGGTGCAGGCTGCCAGTCTCCTCCTCCCCTTCGATGATGAATTTGACATTGCAGGGTAACTCGCCATCCGCATCCAGCAGCGCATCGACGGCGAACAGGCGGCTGGTAATGTGGCTTTTGTCGTCGCTCACACCGCGCCCGTAGAGTTTGCCATCGCGCAGGGATGGCTCGAAGGGCGGAGTTTCCCACAGATCCAGCGGTTCGGCGGGCTGCACGTCATAGTGGCAGTAAAAAAGCAGCGTTTTGGCTGTATTCCTGCCCTTGCGTTCGCCAAAAACAACCGGCGCCCCACCCGTCGGCAGGATTTCGGTGCTGAATCCACGTTTTTGGAGCATCCCGGCCACCAGGCTGGCGCATTCTTCCATGCCCCAGTTTTGCGCCCCCACCGAAGGCTGGGCCACCAGCTGGCACAGTTCGGCAATAGATTCATCCAGGTGGGTTTGAAGATAGGTATCGATTTTTGAGTAACTCATAATTTTCTCCGTTCGTTTTATGTTTTTCGATTTTCTCGTTATTCACATCTTGCTTTCAACTGGATAACTGAAGAACCGAAAAACATGGTTTATTGCAAAAGCAAGCCCGCCCCAAACCACCCGGCGTAAGAGAACATCAACATCTTCAGGATTTTGCCAATAATGCAGGGAATGAGAAAGCGCCAGATGGGCATTTTGAGCGCCCCGGCAGCCACCCCGGCCATATCGAAAAGCGGGTTGGGGATGAATGCCAGCACCAGGATGGCAAATTCTGCCCATTTTTCGTGTTCTTCCAGCCATTTTTTGACTTTGTTATAGTAAACGATGTTTTCAATCACCGCCCCGCCGCTGTATCCCGCCATATAACCGGTCATTTCCCCAAGACCGGCTCCCAACCCCGAAGCCAGGGCAATACCCAAGGGGTTGAACACAGCCCCCATGGCAGATGTAATAACGGTGGCAGGAATCGGGACGAGAATGGTCGCGCTGGCGGCAACAGAGATCAGGAAGATTCCCAAATATCCATAGCGTTGCAGTCCCACCAACTGGTGCCGGAAAATAAACAGGATTCCCACCAGCCCCACCACAAACACAAGCGAAACAATCCGCAGGATGGTGGTGCGACGGTCGGTGGGCTGTTGATCGGCGGTATTGCTCATAATAAAGTTGTAGGGCAAGATGCTATCTTGCCCTACCTGCTTACTCTTCCGCAACGGTTGTTTTGTTAATTTTGATACCGGGGTATTCTGGGCGGCCAGGGTCGCGCGGCGGGATGGACATAACGACATTCATACCAGAAATCACCTCGCCGAAGATGCTGTGCTTGTTATCCAGCCAGGGCGTGGGTACATGCGTGATGAAGAATTGCGAGCCGTTGGTGCCGGGGCCGGCATTGGCCATGGAAAGCAGGCCTGGCTTGCTGTGGCGCAGCGAGGGGTGGAACTCATCGGCAAAGCGGTAGCCAGGACCGCCAGTGCCTTTGCCGGTGGGGTCGCCGCCCTGCACCATGAAGTCTGAGATAACACGATGGAAAATTGTGCCATCATAGAAGCCTTCGCGGCACAAAAAGACAAAGTTGTTGACCGTTTTTGGGGTTTTGTCGGCAAAAAGTTGAAGGGTGATATCACCTTTATCAGTATGCAGGGTCACTTTGTACTTTTTCTTGGGGTCGATAACCATCTGCGGGGGGGTGGGCCATTGTTTCGCCATAATTGTCCTCTTTTGATTTGAATTGGAGTGCAAAATCTCATAATTTTGCACGGATGAACGGGAAATTATTTACCTGAGCATTGCTTCCATGCGGGCCACGACCATATCCAGCGCGGCGGTGTTGAAACCGCCCTCAGGGATAATGACATCAGCATAGCGCTTGGATGGTTCCACAAATTCAAGGTGCATGGGGCGCACGGTTTTCAGGTATTGGTGGACGACTGATTCAGCGGTGCGTCCGCGTTCGGCGATATCTCGTTGCAGGCGGCGGATGAAGCGCAGATCGGGGTCAGTATCCACAAAGATTTTTACATCAAATAACGGGCGCAGTTGGGGTTCGGCAAAAATCAAAATCCCTTCCACTAAAATAATGCGGCGAGGGGCGATTTTGATGTGTTGGTTTGTGCGGGTGTGAATGGAAAAATCATACACCGGCAGGTTGACCGGCTGCCCCTGCCTGAGTTGCTGCACATGCCGGATCATTAACTCGGTTTCGAGCGAGTTGGGGTGGTCAAAGTTGACTTCTGCGCGCTGGACGGGCGGCAGGCCGCTCAGATCACGGTAGTAGGCATCGTGTGGCAGGTAGGCAATTTTATCGGGGCCAACCCTGTTCAGGATTTCCTGGGCAACAGTGGTTTTGCCAGAACCGGAGCCTCCGGCAATCCCAACAACAAGTGGGGTAGGATGGTTGGACATGGTTAAATTATACCCGTTTCATCTTCTAAAAGCAGCCAGCCCCTGCGATTGCCGCAAGGGGCTGGCTGAATATAGAGGCCACATTTATTTTTTCTTGCGCTTGCGCAAACGGGCTTCGAGTTGTTTGTAAATAGATACCGGCTCAAAAAAGGTGGTCAGGAGCAACAACCCACCAGCTGCGGCGATGTAATACAGGCCACCATCCAAGCCATAAAAAGTCATCAGCAGGCCGCCAACGAGCATCATGATGCGAATGCCAGGCGCAGGGGGGTCATGCGGCAGCACATCCGATTCCGCCAGTTTTTTGAAAACGTAAGTATAGAACCCGGCAGGCCGCGCCCCAACATAACGTTCCACTTCGCGCCCGCTTTCGAAAACAATCAACGTGGGGATGCTCATCACGCCGTAGGTTCGCATCAAATCCGGGGCATCGTCTGCGTTCACTTCCCAGACATCCACACGGCCTTTAAATTCGTTCTTCAGGCTGGCAATGATCGGGCGCACCAGGCTGCAGGGGCCGCACCAACTCGCCCAAAAATCCACCACCACTGGACGGGGGTTTTGTTTTAGTTTTTCGAGGAAATTCTCAGGGTTCATGCCCTTATTTTACTCTACCATGTAAGCCAGGCCAACAGTTCCTGGGCCGGTGTGCGTGCCAACTACCGGGCTAATTTCAGAGAAAATCACTTCCACCGGGCTCATGACTTTTGTGGCTTTCTCCAACAACACTTTGGCATTCTCTTCAGCGTTGGCGTGCAGGGTTGCCAAATGGATTTTGGATTTTCCCTGGGCCTTATGGGCAACCAGTTCGACAATGCGATCAAGCGTTTTGCCGAGGGTGCGGACACGTTCTGAACCGGCAACTTTACCGTCTTCGAGGGTTAAGATTGGCTTCAGGTTAAGCGCCGTACCCAAGAAACGCTGCGCCCCGCCAATCCGTCCGCCGCGATGCAGGAATTCGAGCGTATCCACGGCAAAATAGAGATTGGTGTTGGGGCGGGTTTTTTCGAGCAGTTTGATGATGTCGGCCATGCTGGCGCCATCCTTGGCTGCCCGGGCAGCCGTCATAGCCTGGAATCCGAGCGGCATGGCGATGACATGGCTATCAAAAATGGTGATCTTGTCTTTGGCCGCGCCCATTTCTGCGCGCGCCTGGGTGGCTGATGAAATTGTGCCAGAAAGTTTTTCGGAAATGAAGATGCCCAGCACCTCATAGCCTTCGCCGACCAGCTTTTCAAAAACCTGGTGCATGTTGATGATGGTGGCCTGCGAAGTGGTCGGCATAACCTTGGCAGTGGCAAGGCGGGTATAGAACTCTTTCGGCTTTATGGTAATGCCATCGATAAAGGTTTCATTTCCCCAGATCACTACCAGCGGCACAACAGTAATATTCAGTTGTTTGCAGATGTCATCGGGGATGTAGGCGGTGCTGTCTGTAACAATAGCAATCTTGGACATGGTTATTCTCCCGTTCTGGATTTATTAGCATTAACCCACAACCAGCCACATAAGTTACACAAACATGGGAAATCGTGGGGGATCTGGTTCTACCGGCTGGATAATCCCAGCGGCAGACCGGCCACCAGGAACAGCGTCTCGGTGGCAGCGGCAGCGAGTTTTTGGTTGGCGCGGCCCAGCGCATCGCGGTAGATGCGCCCCAGGGGGTAGGGAGGCACCAGCCCCAAACCAACTTCATTCGAGACGATGATCCAGTGGGCGTTGGAGGCCGCCCGGCAGGCCAGCAGAGACTCTACTTCGGCCAGCAGCGCAGCCGAGGCTTCGCGCTCGGTGGCGGTTTCGGGCAACTGCAAGATGACGTTGGTGGCGAGCAGGGTCATGCAGTCGAGCAGGATAACATCGGCGGGGGCTTCGGCCAGGGCTTTTTGGATGGCTTCCGCGACATTGAGCGGCGCTTCGAGCGTGCGCCAACCGGAGGGTCTTTCGGCGCGATGGGCATCGATGCGTGTTTTCATCTCGTCATCCCCGGCGGTGGCGGTGGCAACATAGAGCACGCTGCCGCCATTTTGGGCCGCCAGCGCCTGGGCGTGGGAGCTTTTTCCGCTGCGCGCGCCGCCCAGGATGAAGGTCAGGGGCGCCTGGGCAGCGGAAATCCGCTCCAGGCTGGATTGGATGGCCGGGAGCGAGGAGAGAAAATCGGCTTCGGAGAAAATTTCCAGCGTGAGCACGCCGCGATAGTCGGCTACCAGCTTGCGGAGCACGGCATCCAACTCGGCGGGCGGCACGTGGCTGATGGACGAGTGATCGCGCTCGGCGATGCCGTGCATGTGGATAACGCGTGTGCGCGGCAGGGCCTTCTCCAGATACGGCAACACCGGCACGCCATCCAGCCACAGGTGACCGACATCCACGCAGCGGCTGACCGGAATCCGGTCGAGCACGGGCTGGTTGAAGTCGGGCGGGTAGCCTTCCAGGTTTTCCACGGCCAGTTTTTCGGGGCCGCCGGCCCACTCGGCCACCACTTCCAGCGCGCGCACGGCCTGATCCTGCCAGCGGCGCAGCACGTCTGGGTCAGTAGCGTGGCGCACTTCGCGGCCATCGAGATGCAGCACGTAGGCCCAGGGGTTTAACTGTCGGGTAGTATCGATCACTCGTTTTGCCTTAATTAGCGAGGCGTCACGGGTGGAGCCATCTTCAGCCAGTTTCAGGTCGAGGGGCAGGTGAACGGTAAAGGTCAGGTCAAAGACTGAGGCCAGTTTTCCCAATTCATCCAAAACTTCTTGAGAAGGCAGGTTGTTGGGGCCATCATCGACTTCAAACAGGACGAGTTCGATATCGCGGATTTTGCCCGCCAGGTAGCGGGCGTTGGGCAGGATGTCATCGGGGATGATGTAGGAGGACGTGCCGAGGCGGAAGGGAAGGTTTTTCATGTGGTCAGGGTGAGCAGGGTCAGGATTTCGGTGGTTTCAACCAGCAGGCCGAAGACATCGCCGGTGACGCCGCCGATGCGGGCGCGGGCGAAGCGCAGCAGGCCGAAAACGCCGGTCAGGGGGATGATGAGGGCCAACAGGCCGCTCATGCCGAGGAGGGCGGCCAGCGCCAGGGGGAGGATGGCTCCCGTTATGAGGGAGCTTTTCGCCAGCCCGGAGGCAAAATCTGCGCCCAGGCCGCCGGGGCGGGCGAGCGGCTGGAACCCGGCTGGCAGGATGGCCCAACGCCCCAGGCTGGCCGCCAGCAGGATGGCG
Source organism: uncultured Anaerolineae bacterium (assembly GCA_903822545.1). Classification (GTDB taxonomy): domain Bacteria; phylum Chloroflexota; class Anaerolineae; order Anaerolineales; family Villigracilaceae; genus CAIJPN01. The sequence goes on from CAIJPN010000009.1 coordinate 15,259, forward strand.
GGCGCGGCGCGTTCGGGCGTGAGCGAGGCCAGCGCGGCGAATTTGAGCAGCAGCGCCAACCCCAGCCCGATGGCCCCAAATGCGCCGATGTGTGAGTCTTTCATGATTTGCAGGCGTTTTTCGGGGTTGGAGGCGTGCAGCAGGCCGTCGCAGCAATCCGAGAGACCGTCGAGGTGCAGGCCGCCGGTCAGAGCGACCCAGACGAAGAGCGCCAGCGCGGCAGAAACCATCGGCGGGAAGATTTTCCCGGCCAGGGCATGCGCGGCGGCCACCAGCAGCCCGATCACCAGCCCGACCAGTGGATACCAGCCAGCGGCGCGGCCACTATCGCCCGGCAGCCATTCGGCGGGCGCGCGAAATGGCAGGGTGGTGAGCAGGGTGAAGGCGATGCGGATGGATTTCATGTGAAAAATCGAGACACACAGTTTTTTCAGGTTGATAAACGCCAAAACCTGTACACGGATTTCACGGTTTTGCACGGATAAACCTTAAAAAATCCGTGTTTTTCCGTGTCATCTGTGAAATCCGTGTACAAAAGGTTTTGCTTCATGATTGAACGCTGAATTCCAGTGATTTCGCGCTCTACTGCCGCAGAATCTTGTCCATTGCCTTGCCTTTGGCAAGCTCATCAATCAGTTTATCCAAAAAGCGGATTTTTTGCATCAACGGCTCTTCGATTTCTTCCACGCGCACGCCGCACACGATGCCTTTGATCAGCGCAGTGTTTGGGTTGATTTCTGGCGCCTGGGTAAAAAACGTCTCAAAATCGCTGCCCTGTTCGATTTGCTGTTGTAAACCGGCCTGGTCGTAGCCGGTCAACCAGCAGATGACCTGGTCAACTTCCGCTTTGGTGCGCTTTTTGCGTTCCGCTTTTTGAACGTATAACGGATAGATATCCGCGAATTTCATGGCAAAAACCCGGTGTGTGGGCATAAACATATCTCCAATGAGAAAACGGATAGATGCTCAGTCTTTCTCACTCACCCCGGCCTCGCCGAAGGTTGCCATCTCATCCAGCACCTTGCAGGAGGCTTCGATGATCGACATCGCCAGGGCCGCGCCGGTGCCTTCGCCCAGGCGCATTTGCAGGTCGAGCAGCGGGGTCAGACCCAGCCATTCGGTCATCAGGCGGTGACCGAGTTCCTGGGATGTGTGCGCCGCGATCAGGTAGTCTCTCACCTGCGGGTTGAGCGTCACCGCGATGATGGCTGCCGCAGTGGAGATAAAACCGTCTATAACCACCGGGCGTCCGTTGGCGGCAGCGCCCAGGATGGCCCCGGCCAGCCCGCCAATCTCGAACCCGCCGATTTTGGCGAGCAGGTCAAGCCCATCCGCCGGGTTGGGCTGGTTGACTTGCAGGGCGCGCTCGATGGCCGAGATTTTGCGTTCCAGGCCCCGGTCATCCACGCCGGTGCCGCGCCCGGCAATCTCGCGGACGGATTTGCCAGTAACAGCCGCGGCGATGGCGGCGGACGGGGTGGTGTTGCCGATGCCCATATCGCCGGTGGCGAGCAAGTCCAGGCCGTTGGCAATTTCGGCTTCGACGATTTCCGCACCAGCCAGGAGGCAGGCTTCGGCCTGTTGGCGCGTCATGGCCGGGCCAACGGCAATATTGGCAGTGCCGGGCGCGATCTTGCGGATGAGCAGCTGCGGGTGCGGCTCCATCGTGGCGGCCGCGCCCATATCCACAATGACGACGCGCGCGCCAACGTGCCGCGTCAGCACGTTGATGGCTGCGCCACCGTACAGGAAGTTCAAAACCATCTGCGGGGTGACTTCCTGCGGGTAGGCGCTGACGCCCTCGGCGACGACTCCGTGGTCGCCCGCCATGACGGTGACAACTTTGTGCTGGATCTTTGGCCGCGGCTGGCGGGTAATCCCGGCAATTTGGATGGATAGCGCTTCCAGGCGGCCCAGGCTGCCCTGGGGCTTGGTCAGCACATCCTGGCGGGCGCGGGCAGCGGACATCGATTCAGCATCGAGGGGCTGGATGCGGGCGAGCAGGGGGGTAATAGATGGCATGGGAAAATCCTATTTGAAATAATTCCCTCATCCAGGCCTTTCTACCCTGACGGGCGCACGCTCCAGTGGGAGAAGGGAGTCCCCTCCCCCTTCGGGGGAGGGCGGAGGGTGAGGACGAATTAAAACTCAATCCCTGGCTGGGCCAGAATGCCCTGATCGTAGGGATGGCGCACCAGGCGCATTTCGGTGACAAGATCGGCTTCGTCGAGCAGTTCGGGCGTGGCGCCCCGCCCGGTAATGACGAGGTGCAGCCGGGGCGGTTTGTTTTGCTCCAGCCAGGATAAAACTTCGCGGGTGTCGATCCAGCCGAATTGCAGGGGGTAGGTGAATTCATCCAGCAGGATCAAATCATAAGCATCGCTGGCAATCTTTTGTTGGGCCAGTTCCCAGGCGCGGCGCGATTTTTCGGCGCTTTCATCCAGGTCTTTGGATGTCCAGGTGAAGCCGTCGCCCAGGCTGTGCCACTCGATGCCGAGCTTTTTGGCGGCTTTGACCTCGCCCCACTGCCCGGTTTCGGCCTTCATGAACTGCACAACGCACAGCGCCATACCCCGGCCCCAGGCGCGCAGCAACATCCCGAGCGCGGCGGTGGTTTTGCCCTTGCCGTCGCCGGTGTGGACGATGAGCAGGCCCTTGCGTTTCTCAGGCATGCAGGCGGAGGGGGGTTTCAGGGGCGGGGGAAATCAGGTAGCCACGTCCCTGCGGCGCGACATCGGCGGAGGGGCCATCCGGCAGAACCAGCGGGGTGCCATATTCGGGGTGGGCCATCACCCGCAGCCCCACACCGTAGACCGGGGTGAGAATCTCGGGGCTAAAAACCTGTTCAGGCGTGCCCAGGGCTTCCAGGCGTCCGCGCGAGAGCAGCGCCACCCGGTCGGCGAAGAGCGCGGCCAGGTTCAGGTCGTGCAATGCCACCAGCACCGCCAGGCCCTTTTCAACGGCCAGTTTGCGCACCAGGCTGAGGAAGCCGGTCTGGTGGCGCAAGTCGAGGTGGTTGGTGGGTTCATCCAGCAGCAGGATGGGCGTGGATTGGGCCAGGGCGCGCGCCAGCAGCACTTTTTGCTGTTCGCCGCCCGAAAGTTCGCCAATCATCCGGCTGGATAATGCGGAGATTCCCGCCTGTTCGAGCGATTCGGCCACCTTTTCGTGATCGCTGCGCCCGGCCTGACCCAGCCAGCCCAGATAGGGAGTGCGTCCCAGTAAAACGGTCTGGTACACACTGAAAGTGGGCGGCAGGTTGTGCGTCTGCGGAACGACGGCCAGCATGCGGGCGCGCCCGTCAGCTGCCAGCGTGGAGATTTCGCGCCCATCCAGCAGCACCTGGCCGCTTTGGGCCAGAATCAGCCCGCTGGCCGCGCGCAGCAGGGTCGATTTCCCGGCCCCGTTGGGGCCAATCAGCGCCAGCACTTCCCCGGCGCGCACCGAAAGCGTCACGCCGCGCAGCGCCAGGCGCTCACGGTATGAGACGGTAAGGGAAAGAATGTCGAGCATGAAAATCTCCGAATTCTCCCTCATCCCCGGCCCTTCCCCCGGCGGGGGAAGGGAGTCTGCCCCCCTCTCCCTTCGGGAGAGGGGCTGGGGGTGAGGGCTGGGGTAGAGGGGCTGGGGGTGAGGGGATTTATCCAAACAACTCATTGCGCGCTTTGCGCAGCAGCCACAGGAAAAACGGCGCGCCCACCAGGGTGGTGATGATGCCCACCGGCAAGACTTGCGGCGCGAGCACCACCCGCGCCAGCGTGTCGGCGGCCAGCAGCAGGGCAGCGCCGCCCAGCACCGAAAGCGGCAGCAGGTGACGATAATCGCCGCCCCACAGGATGCGCACCACATGCGGCACCACCAACCCCAGGAAGCCGATCACGCCCGAGAAAGCCACCGCCGCCGCAGTCGCCAGCGAAGCCGCCAGGATCAGCCACAGCTTGACGCGTTCCACGTTCAGGCCCAGGCTGTGGGCCTGTTCATCGCCAAATTGCAGCACATTCAGCACATGGCCGGAGGTCAGCAGCACGCCCAGGCCGAGCGCAATGTACGGCAGGCTGGCAAAAACCGGGTTCCAGCCGCCCAGTGTGCCGCCGCCCATCAGCCAGGAGAGCGCGCGGTGCAGTTCGGCGGTGGAGCGCAGCATCAGGAACGAAGTCAGCGATGAGGCAAAGGAACTGACCGCCACACCCGCCAGGATCATCGTGGTGGCCGGGATGGTCTTTCCAACGCGTGCCAGCTCGTAAACGGCAAAAACTGTCAGGGCAGAGCCGAGGAAGGCCGCCACCGGGATGGCGTAATATCCCAGCAGTGAATCCGGCCAGTTGGCCGACATCGCAAAGACCGCGCCCAGCGCCGCGCCAGAGGCCACGCCAATCAGGTACGGGTCGGCCAGCGGGTTGCGAAAAAGCCCCTGGTAGGCCGCGCCGCTGCCAGCCAGGGCTGCGCCCGTCAGCAGGATCAAAAAGGCGTGCGGCAGGCGGATTTTGAGCAGAATGGCCGCGAAAGTGGCATTTTCGGCGTCCCCGGCATGGCCCGTCAAAACGGCGGCCAGCCGCTCGAGCGGGATATTGACCGCCCCGACAGTGATACTCAACACGAAAGAGGCTGCCAGCAGCAGGAAGACGGTCGAGTAGACATGCCGGGACGGTTTCATGGGATGGGTTTATTTGAACAGTTCAGGGTGCAGGAGTTTCGCCATCGCTTCCAGGCCGTCGACCATGCGCGGGCCGGGGCGGCTGATCAGGTTGTCGTCGAAGGTGTAAACCTGGCTGTTTTTGACGGCGCTCAAGGCGTCCCAGCCGGTGCGTTGGGCTACCATCTCGGGCGTGACACCGCCCCAGGTGTAATCTCCCAGGATGATGATGGCCGGGTCTTTCTGGATGATCGCTTCGATGGACATCTGCGCCCAGGCGCCATCCAACGAGGCGCTGATACTGTCGCCGCCGGCCTGTTTGATGATGGTATCGACAAATGTGCCGGGGCCAGGAACCCAGGGGGCGTTGGGGTCGGTGCCATCCAGTTCGTAAAGCACCTGCGGGCGTTCGGTCAGGCCGGCCAGTTTGTCATTGACGGCTTTTTCGCGCGCCTGGAGCGAGGCCACCAGGCTGGCGGTTTCGGCTTCGTGGCCGGTGATTTTGGCCATCAGGGTCAGGTTTTCATACATCTCGGTCAGGTTGGCCGGGTTGCGCAGCACAAAAACTTTCAGGCCCAGGTCTTCGAGGGTTTTGATCTGTTCGGCGGGCGTCAGGTCACCAGCCACGATCAGCTCGGGTTGGGCAGCCACGATCAGTTCGGTGTTCAGCGCGCCAAATCCGCCGCCGATGTCGGCCACGGATTTGGCTTCTTCGGGGTAGTCAGACAGGCTGTCGCGGCCCACCACCTGCTTCCCGGCGCCGATGGCGAAGATGATCTCGGTGTTGGCCGGGGCGAGCGAGATGATTTTCTGGACAGGTTGCGAAAAGTCAAAGGCTGTGCCGCGCATATCGGTCACAGAAAAAGGCTGCGGGGCGGGGGCGGCCGGGGCGCAGGCAGTGACCAGCAGGGCGAGCAGGCTAAAGGCGAGGAAAATTTTCAGGCGCATGGCTGCTATATCCTTGTTTGTAAGTTTATTGGGGGCAGGGGCAACCCTGCCTGGCAAAAAGAGAAGTATTTTTGCCAGACCATCCTTCATAAACGGATGCTTTTTCACGCCTGGCGGGTCGCCCCTACCAGGGCTGCCAGGGTGAGAATCAAAAACCCCTGTCACATGTGACAGGGGAGGGGAAACGGGTGAAAAAATCAGCCGGGTTCCCACCTCCTTCCTGCGAGGAAATGTGGAAAAAATGCAATCGGGGTGGGCGTCCTGACTCGGCCACGTTGTGGCCCTACAGTTGCGCGACAGCGCCGGACTGTGCTTTTCAGCTACCGGCTTCGCCTTTAAACTTCCCATCCGGGGGATTAAGTGCCCCGATTGTTGTTTGTTTTGTAATGTGCGGTCTTACGAATACATCATACCAGCAATTAGATTGTCATCACAGGGATGAAAGTCACAATTTGTGCTGTACAACCGCTTTTACTCGCCTTTTTCCCCGGCGTGCGGGTCGGGGATGTGAACCGGCTGTTCTTTGCCCAGTTCCACCGAGCGCTGGTAAGCGGCCCACACCGCGCGCGAGATGGCCGTGCGGAAACCGGCCTTCTCGAGATAGTACAACGCCTCGGCGCTGGTTCCACCCGGGGATGTGACCTGGTTGCGCAGCGCTGAAACGTGCATCTCGTTCGACTTGTAGAAATCCACCGAGCCGCGCAGGGTTTGAACAACCAGCTGCTCGGCGATGCGGCGCGGGAAGCCCATGTGAACGCCCGCGTCGATCATCGCTTCCATGAACATGAAAACATAGGCAGGGCCGGTGCCAGAAAGTGCCGTCGCCATATCGAGATAATGCTCATCTTCAACAAAAACCTCATCACCGAGCGCGCCCAGGATGGCACGAGCGACTTCCTGCTGCTCCAGCGTAACGGCCGGAGACATCGTCCAGACAGTAATACCCTCCCCGATCTGGGCCGGGGTATTGGGCATGGAACGCACGATGGCGCTGTGCTTCAACCCGCCGCTGAGTTTTTTGATGCCTGCCCCGGCGATGATGGACAGCACCAACGCTTCGGGTTTGATACCCTTCAAGGCTTTCATCACACCCGTCAGCCGCTGCGGCTTGACCGAGAGCACCACCACATCTGCCAGGGAGGCGGCTGCGGAATTGTCGGTAAAAGGCTGGACGCCATATTTTTCCTTAAGCAGTTCCACCCGCTGGCTGCGCGGCCCAGAAACCAACAAGTGGGGCGGTTCAGCCAGTTTTTGGCGAATCAAACCGCCGATCATGGCTTCGGCCATGGCGCCGGGGCCGATAAAAGCAATGGTTTTGTTAAGCATCTGTCACGCTCCTATTGAAAATACCCCAACGCCAGCCGCAGACGTTCTTCCACGTTATCGGGCGAGCCTTTCGGGATGGATTGGATGGCGGTCTGGGCTTCAATAACAGAATAGCCCAACGTGGTCAATGCGGCCAACACCTCGCTGTCAGTGTCAGACATGGATGCCACTTTTTCCAATCCGCTGACAGGTTTAAGCCGGTCTTTGAGATACAGCATCATCTTTTGGGCGGTCTTTTTGCCCACGCCGGGCACCCGCGAGAGCAGGTCTGGCTCTTCGGAGAAAACTGCCCGCTGGACGGCATCCAGCGTCATGCTGGAAAGCACCGAAAGCGCCAGTTTTGGCCCCACACCATCCACCCCCAGCAGGGTCAGGAAAAGCTGCCGGTCACTGGCGGTTTCAAATCCATACAAAGAGAGATCGTTTTCGCGCACAACCAGGTGCGTCTGGAGCAGTACTAGTTCACCGGCATTCCAGCGCGTCAGCAGCGGCTTGGGGACAAACACGCGCATCCCCACCCCGCCGACTTCGATAATCAGGGCATTGTCTTCGATCTGGGTGATTTCTCCGCGCAGGGTGGCGATCATGGGGTTTCTCCGTTATTTGTAATTTTGGTTCTACCGTTTTTGGCGTAAACCTTGTAGGGGCGACTCGCCAGGGTGTAAGCGGATGCAATTTTGCAGAAAATCCCGGCATAAAGCCATGATTTTTCGCGCCAGGCGAGTCGCCCCTACCCATCACCACATTAAAAACGGGAGAGCCATAATTTTTCCATCAATATCGTCGTGTGTGCAAATGAGTAATCGCAATCGCCAGCGCATCGGCGGCATCGTCAGGTTTGGGGATATATGGCAGCGATAGCAGCACCCGTACCATTTCCTGCACCTGTTTTTTATCGGCAGATCCGTAACCGGCAACAGCCTGTTTGACTTCGTTGGGAGTGTATTCAGCGATCCCCAGCCCGGCCTGGGCCAGCGCCAGCAGCGCCACGCCGCGCGCCTGCCCCACCAGGATGGCGGTGCTGATGTTTTTCTGGAAAAACAGCTTTTCCACGCCGCAAGTTTCGGGGCGATACTCTGCCAGCAGTTTGTTCAATTCCTGGTAGAACAGATCCAGCCGTTCGGGGGCAGAAAGCTCTTTGGGCGTAATAATTACCCCGTAGGCCACCATTTCCAGCGAGCCATCAGGTAATTCGCGCACAAATCCATAACCGGTGGTGGCAGTGCCGGGGTCAATTCCGAGGGCAAGGGTCATATTAATCAAGAAGGGGCGGGGTTTCCCCGCCCCTTGCATCTTTTTTATTCTTCTTCGAGCGCCGCGAAGGCCTCGTCAGAAATCTTCAGGTTGTGGAACACATTCTGGACATCATCCATCTCGTCGATGGTTTCCACAAAACGCAGCACCTGCAACGTTTCTTCCACGCCCAGTTCCAGGTCTTGCTTGGCAATCATGCGCAGCCCCGCCTCTTCCGGGTGGACTTTGGCGGCCACCAGAGCATCGGTGATGGTTTTGAAGGCATCCACCGGCCCGATGATTTCCACATTATCGCCATCTTCCTGCACATCATCCGCCCCGGCTTCGATTGCCAGTTCAAAGGCCTTATCATAAGAAAGCTGGCTGGCAGGGAAGGAAAAATAGGCTTTGCGTTCAAATTGCCAGGCCACCGCACCCGGTTCGGCCATGTTGCCGCCGTTTTTGCTAAACGCATGACGCATATCAGCCACCGTGCGGTTGCGATTATCGGTCACACAATCCACAATAAAAGCCGCGCCATGAGGCCCATAACCTTCCATGGTCAACTCTTCGATCGTACCGGCGTCTTTATCTTCGCCAGTGCCACGCTTGATGGCGCGTTCGATGTTGTCCTTCGGCATATTCCCGGCGCGCGCTTTTTCAACAGCCAGCGCCAGGCGAACGTTCCCACTGATGTCGCCGCCGCCCAAGCGCGCCGCCATCACAATTTCACGCGCCAGGCGGGTGAACACTGCTCCACGCTTGGCGTCTGCCGCACCTTTTTTGCGGCGAATGGTAGCCCAATGGCTATGTCCAGACATAATACCTGCTCCTTCTTACAGAAAATACCACTTACGAGTGGGGATTTTGAGTTTAAGCCCGCAAATTATACCATGAGCATCAGGCGAAGAACCCCGCGCCAAGCGCCTTCGGCCCGGCGTGAACCACAATCGCGGGCGGCAGCAGGTAAATGGGGATATTTTGGATGTTCGTCCGGGCGGATAGCTCTATCCGAAGAGCTTTGGCCTCATCCTCGGCATCAATGTGGATCACGCACAAATGCGAATCGGGCCGCCCTGCCGCCTGCTCGCTGACGATTTCAATTAATCGCCCCGTAGCGCGCTTCTTCGTGCGCTCCTGGTCAAAGGGCGCCACCTGGCCATCTGCAATTTGCAAAATCGGCTTCACCTGGAGCAGCTCGCCCAAAATGGCGCGCGCCGCCCCTACCCTGCCTCCGCGCCGCAGGAATTCGAGCGTATCCAGCACAAAAAACAACCTGCCGCGCCCCGCCATCTCGCGGATGGTGGCTTCGATTTCGTCGGCGCTTTTTCCGGCTTTGGCAAGGTCGTCGGCCAGCAGCGCCAGCGTGCCCTGGTTGCAGGCCACCGTCTGCGTGTCGAGGATGCGAATATCAGCGTTGGGGAATTCCTGTTTGGCGGTTTCGGCTGAACGGACGGTTCCACTCACCTTGGCAGACGGGGCAATGACCAGCACCGTATCGCCACTTTGGGCAGCCTCCGCAAAAATTGGGTTATACAAAGACGGGGGCGGGGCAGCCGTCTTGGGAGCCTCCTTGCCCGCCCGCAGTTTTTGCAGGAAGGTGGCCGTATCAATTTCGCTGTCATCGCGGTAAGATGTCTCACCAAAAATGACAATCTGCGGGATGACCGGGATGCCGCGCGCCTTTAGCACATCCAGCGGCAGCCCGGTGAGCGTGTCTGTGACGATTTTGACCATGTTTTCTCCTCCAAAAGTAGGGGCGGCCCATCAAGGCCCGGGATAGTTATAGTTTTGCCCGCTTGCCCTGCCCGCGACGATGATTTTTAAGCCCAGGCGGGTCGCACTTACGATATCGCGCTTCGCTCCGCTCAGGGCTGAGGGTTATGCCAGTCCGTATTTGGCTTTGCCGCGCTTTAATTCAGCGTCGTAGCAGGCTTCCAGGCCAGGGTTGACCCCGCGCAGCCCGGCGATGACGTTCTCGGTCCAGGTGACGTATTCCTGGCGGCGTTTGAATGACCAATCGGGCGGGGGGCAGTCTACCAGGTCGCGCAGGTTGCTGATTTTGTCGCCGAGTTTGACCAGCCGGGCGCGCTGCGAAAGTGTGTGGGCGTGGTCGATTTGCAGTTGTTTGCGCATCTCTTTGGACAGCGATTTGTCGTCGGTGACTTCCAGCACCACCGAGAGCACTTCCTGGCCGAAAAGCTGGGCCAGTTCTGCGGGCGTGGTGTCGGTGTCTTCGATGGTGTCATGTAAAACTGCCGCCACGAGCGCGACAGAATCACGCACACCGCCCGCTTCCCACAACGTTTGCGCCACTGCAACGGGGTGATTGATGTAAGGGGCGTGTCCCTCACCCTTGCGGCGCTGGTCGCGGTGTTTGTCGGCGGCAAAGTGGATGGCTTTGAGTAAAATCCCGGTCAATTCATCGAAATGACGATCCATGCAGTTCCTCCCTTTGTAATGTTTCCAGGATGAATGTTTCGCGCCTGAGCCAGAAAATCTCTTTATCTTGCGAGTTTGCCAGCAGGGTTTTGTTTTTCTCGATAGCCTCGGCCACTTCCACCCAAACCGGCTGGAAGCCCAGGTCGGCCTCGTAGTCATCCAGTTTTTGGGGCTGGAAGGTGGCTTCAATTTCGCACCAGTAGTAATGGGAGGTCATTTTGAATACATCACAGCCGGGCATTTCGGAGAAATCGTATTCGATCACTTTGCCGAATCCAGGGCCGAGGCTGGTGGCGGTTGCGCCGCACTCCTCGCGGATTTCGCGGGCCAGCGCGCGGGCATGGGTCTCGCCTTTGTTAACGCCGCCGCCGGGGAATTTGTAGTCGCCACGTGTGGCAGAGAAAACCATCAGCAGCCGCTTGCCTTCTCCGGGGATGATTCCACGCACGGCGGAGCGGGAGGAAACCTTGCCAGCCAGGTTAATGCCGTCGTGACGAAGAATCCGCTTAAGCAGTTTCATCGTTCAACGTTATTTTGCGTTACGCGCTGCCAGTTGGGCGCGGATTTCGGCGTGTTTTGCGCGGGTGATTGGATAGACGCGCACCACCAGGAAGCTGAGCAGCAAGATGACCGCCGGGACAAGGCTGATAAAAACTCGCAGGGTGGTCAGGACAGAATCAGGCTGGGCAGCCAGTTCGGCGTTATAGCCGGCAGCAGCCAGGGCGAAGTTTGAGAAGGCAATACCAATGGAAATCCCCAATTTTTGTAGCAATACAAAGAAACCGTAGAATGTTCCCTCGCGGCGCTGACCGGTTTCCAATTCATCGAGTTCGATTACATCGGGGAGCATCGACCAGGGGATAAGATACCCAACCGCTACGCCGACACCTGCCAGCGGTGCGATAATATACAAAAGGTTGATGCTTGCCTCGCCCCGTGGGATGAAAAACAGGGCAATTTCCACCAACACCCAGAACGCCATGCCAACATAATAAACGCCCTGTTTGCCAATTTTTTCGCTGACTTTGGCCCATATGACAATAAAAACAAAAGCTGCCAGTTGCACACCCATAACCAATATGGAAAACATTTTGGCAGCTTCAGGGCCAATCCAATATTGTACGTAGAGATACAGGTTATTTTGCACAAACTGGATACACAGCCAGGAAAGCAGGTAAATAAGCGTTACCATAACGAAAGCCCGGTTCGAGAAGGCTGTCTTTAATCCCTCAATGAATGGAATTTCGTTTTCTTCAGATTGTTTGAAGTGGGTTTCTTTGGTGAAGGCAAAGGTGATAAAGCTGGGGATAATGATGAAAAACGCCCAAACCCCCGCGCTGATGGCGTTTCCCATTACCGGGTCGCCGATAGCGCTGACAATTTGCAAGTGCAGCACAGCTGCGATCACAGAGCTAATGATGGAGAATCCAAACCGATAGGTGTTCAAGCTCGTGCGTTCATCGTAATCGGGCGTTAATTCAGCAGTCAGGGCAGTGTAGGGCACGTTGACAGCCGTGAATCCGGTATCGAGCAGGATGGCGACCACCAGGTAGTACCAGAATTTGCCCACGTCGCCCAGCGGGGGAACCAGCCAGTGCATCCAGAAGGCCAGCCCAAAAGGAATCGCGCCGAAGAGCAGCCAGGGGCGGCGGCGTCCCCAACGGGTGGGAGTATGGTCTGTCAGCCAGCCAAAGATGGGGTCGTTGATCGAATCCCAGATTTTGGCTACCAGGAAAATAATGCCAACTGAGACAGGCTCCAGCCGGGCAACTTGCAAAAGGAAGGCGTTCAGGAAAAAGCCATTGATATTGGTAACAATCGCCGGGCCCATATCGCCTGCGCCAAAAGCGAGTTTGGTGATGATCGGCAAACGCTGTCGGGTAGTTTCTGCCATGTTATGCTCCTGGGGAAAGATTGGGATGAGTGTACAACATTTCGAGGGGATGTCAATAGAATCAAAAAAGGCGACAGGGCTGAACCCTGTCACCTTTTTGACTTTTTGGAATGGGTTTAGAACAGGCCAAGCACTTTGCCGGTTTCGAGGTCGAGATCGACATCGTAGAAGACCGGGCGGGTGGGCAGGCCGGGCATGGTGCGCATGGTTCCCAGCAGCGGATAGAGGAAGCCAGCGCCAACCGAAGCGCGGATATCGCTGATGGTGACGCGGAAGCCGCGCGGAGCGCCCTTCTGGTCAGCCTTGTCGGTGAAGGAAAGGTGGGTCTTGGCCATGCAGAGCGGCAGGTCGCCAAAGCCGAGCTTGGTGAACTGTTCGATCTTGGCTTCGGCTTCGGGGGTGTAATCGACGCCGTCGGCGCGGTAGATTTCGCGGGCGATGGTTTCGATCTTTTCCTTGACCGGGATGTTCAGCGGGTAGAGGAACTTGAAGTTGTTGGGCTTCTCGCAGGCCTTGACAACGGCTTCAGCGAGAGCAACTGCGCCCTTGCCGCCTTCCATCCAGTGACGGGAGACGACTGCATCCATGGCGCCAGCTTCGATGGCGGCCTTGCGGACAAGTTCGACTTCAGCTTCGGTGTCATTGGCGAAGGAGTTGACCGCCACGACGACGTTCACGCCGTACTTGAGCGCGTTCTCGATGTGCTGCACCATGTTGGGCAGACCCTTCTGGAGCAGGTCGAGGTTCTCATCGGTGTATTCAGCGGCCAGCGGCTTGCCAGCGACAACTTTCGGGCCGCCGCCGTGCATCTTGAGGGCGCGGACGGTGGCAACCAGCACGACCACATTCGGCACCAGGCCAGAGTAGCGGCACTTGATGTCCATGAACTTTTCCATGCCGATGTCCGCGCCGAAGCCGGATTCAGTCACGACATAATCGGCCATCTTGAGGGCGATTTTGTCGGCAATGATGGAGGACTGACCATGAGCGATGTTGGCGAACGGGCCAGCGTGCACGATGGCAGGGGTGCCTTCGAGGGTCTGCATCAGGTTGGGTTTGATGGCGTCTTTCATCAGGACGGTCAGCGCACCAGCAACGCCGAGGTCTTCAGCGGTGACAGCTTCACCCTTGCGGCTGACGGCCACAACCATGCGGCCCAGGCGATCGCGCATATCAGCCAGATCGGTGGTCAGGGCCAGGATGGCCATGATTTCGGAGGCAACGGTGATGTCGTAGCCCGAGTCATGCTCGAAACCGACTTCGTCCTTGCCCAGGCCGATTTTGATCGAGCGCAACATGCTGTCGTTGATGTCAATCACACGCCGCCACTGCACACCGCTGAAATCAATATCCAGGCGGGCAAAGCGGGAGCGTTCTTCGGGGGTCAATTCGTTCGGGTCAGTCTTGTCAATGCCGAGCTTCTTCAAACGGCGCAGCATGGTCGGGGAGAATTTGCGTTCGCCTTTTTTGTTGGGCGGGCAGAGCGCATTGAACAACTTCTCATCATCGGGAGTTTTGGCTTCGTGCATAATGCGGGCATCCAGCGCGGCAGAGCACAGGTTGTGCGCGGCAGTAATGGCGTGGATGTCGCCGGTCAGGTGCAGGTTGAAGTCTTCCATGGGGATGACCTGGCTGTAGCCACCGCCAGCGGCGCCGCCCTTGATACCAAAGGTCGGGCCCTGGGAGGGCTGGCGGATAACGGTCATCACATTCTTGCCAAGATGCGCACCGAGAGCCTGGGAAAGACCAACAGTGGTGGTCGTCTTACCTTCGCCGAGCGGGGTCGGGGTGATGGCAGTCACGTCGATGTATTTCCCAGACGGGCGATCCTTCAGGCGCTCCAGGATTTCGAGCTTGATCTTGGCCTTGTAGGGGCCAAACATCTCAAGCTCACTCTCCTCAATGCCGAGTTCTTCGGCAATCACGGTGATGGGCTTGAGCGTACCGGCCTGCGCGATGTCAATATCTGACGGCACAGGATTCAAAAGAGTGAGTGGGGTGGGGGAAAATTTACGAGCCATTGTTCTCTCCAGATTAGATAGGTGTGAAAAACGCAGCATTCCTATTATAGGAAAATATTCACAAACTTGAAATTGATATACATCATGGATTTGTCACTAATTACTGTGACATCCCCCATCTTCGTGATGCGGATAGCATCCCGCACCACAAAAGACGCGAGATACCATCTCGCGCCACACCTAAAGGCTGATCAATGTTCCCAGATTCCGCCCTGCCAGCGCCAGTTCAACCCCCCCGGCATCTTCCCCGCTGAAAATTTGCGCCGTCAGCCCGGGGATTTCGGTCACCAGGTCAAGCATCTGCTTTACTTTGGATTCCATCCCGCCGGTCACATCGGCGCCGTGGGAGGCCCCCACCTTCTGCTTGATCTCGTTAAAAGATGCGGGTGTAATATTTTCCACCCGTACCTGCCTTGCCGGGAAATCGGCCCAGACTGCCCCTTCCAGTCCGGCCAGCAAAATCCGCTGGGGCTGGAGCTTTTGCGCCAAAAACTCAAACAAATCCTCGGTCGAGAGAATCGTACCGCCTTTGATGGTATCAAAAATCACATCGCCATAGATCACCGGCACCAACCCGGCCGAGAGCGCCGCTTTTAACGGTGTCAAATTCCAGCCCGAGACTTTGCCGCCGCCGGAAACTACCGCCGAAACGGGAGCCAGCGCCAGGGCGGGAATCCCGGCTGAATGCAGGGATTCCATCACAAAGCGGTTCAACGCCGAGGCCTGGTACCAGACTTCGGCAAATCCGCGCCAATACTCACCCTCACCCCCCTCGGCGCTGCGCGCCACTCCCCCCAAATGCTCCGCATTTGGGGGGAGCCGGAGGGGGGCCCCATCGCGCGTTTTATACTGCTTCGCGGCGGTGTGCCCAAAGGAGCCGGAGCCATGCCCGAGCACGAGGCCCAGATCAGGCGCGGATTCTCGCGCCCGGGCGATCTGCGCGGCCAGGTCGGCCAGTTTTTCCAGCCGGGGGGTATAGGGCAGGGTTTTATCTGTGATCAAAGACCCGCCGAGTTTGAGGAATACGAGTTCTGTCATACGAATCATTTTACACGCTCAATTCGGCGAGTCAATAGCGGGTATAATTTTAAGAATGGATATAAAAGCAGGCATCCAAACTGCCATCATCCTGGCAATTTTTGCGGGCGCGGTTTATCTGTGGGTGGGGATTCAAACGATAGGTGCATCGCGCAGGCTGGTTTATTACCGCTTGCGGCAGCAGCGCGTTTCGCAAGGCTGGCGCATGATCATAACGGCGCTGGCGCTGGGCGTAGTGGCCTTCACGCTCGGGCGCTGGGGAGAACCAGTGATCTACAGCTTTTACGACCCATCTCCCACCCCCACCCTGACGCCAACAATTACCCTGACACCTACCGTCACCCTGACACCGACAATTACCCTGACACCCAGCCTGACCAACACGCCATCCATCACCGATACGCCCACGATGACCCCCACGCCATTTGTCCCGGCGCTGGTCGCGACACTTTATACCAGTTCTGTAACGCCCGCACCAAATGCCATTTTCAGCCAGCTGGTATTTGCGCGCAATTTTAACCCCACCACCTATGAAGCCATCGGCCCGGCAACAGTCTTTATCAACCCCATCACCAGCCTGGTGGCAATTTTTAGTTACGACAAAATGACCCCCGGCGCACAGTGGACAGCGATCTGGTATCGCAATGGCGAGCTGGTTTTTTACGAAACCCAACCCTGGGATGGACAGGTTGGCGGCTATGGCTATACTGTCTGGGAACCAGAGTCCAAATCAGAATGGCTGGCCGGGGAGTATGAAGTGCAAATTTTTGTGGGGCTAGATTGGGTGGTAGTCGGGCGATTTACGGTGGAAGGTGACCCGCCAACCAAGGTTCCCACACCCACCGTTACGTTTACACCATCCCCATCCCGCACCCCCGTGCCAACGCTGACTCCCAGCATCACCCTGACGCGCGCCCCAACCACCACGCTCACTCCCAGCCGAACACTGGCGCCCAGCCCGACACTACGCCCCAGCAACACGCCGCGCCCCACCGATACACAATGGCCAACATCAACGCCATAGCAAACACTCAAAACAAAACGGCGACTGCCCGGCCGGGCAGTCGCCGCTCACGTTCATGCTACTATCTGTAGCTAAAATAATCTCGGCTGGGTTTTTCCCAGCGGCCTGGGGACAAAATACCTGTGTTGTTTACACCATTCCGGGTCTGGCCCATTCCAGCCATACTCGTCGAAGTCAATTTTACCCTTTTCGTTAAAAAACACACCTTCATCTTCCAGCAATTGCTTCTGCTTCTCTGCCCCCGGGCGTGGACTGATCTTGCCCTGGCTGTTGATGACGCGCTGCCACGGAACATCATCCGGGCAGGCCGCCATGGCCCCGCCCGCCCAGCGCGCACCAAAAGCATCGTAATCTTTCAAAGTCATCGCCCCTGGCGGCGGGATCATTGATGCGATTTGCCCGTAAGTGGAGACTTTCCCGGCGGGGATCATCCGGGCAATCTCCCAAACTTTGGATTGGAATTCTTTGACATTGGGCGGGGATGCAAATGGGGACATACGTTTCATTCCTTAATTTTCCAACATCTCCAGATGTTGGAGTCTGTTTACCAATAATCTTATCACCAGAATAAAAAATCCCGGTGCCAGTGAAAGCCCCGGGATTTTTTTGTATTTGCCAGTTTACGGCAGGCTCTTCCACGAACTGAGCATTTTCATGTAGTTCGCGCGCTCAAAAGCCGCCGGTTCGCGCACAGCCTGTTGGCTCATGGAACCTTGCATCTGCTGGATGGACTCGTATTCATGTTCGGTCATCCAGGCCTGAACGTTCGCCAGGATGTCGGGTACGCGGCCATAGCCGTTATGCAGCAGTTCGGAGGCCAGCATGGTGACTTTAGCGCCAGCCATCATCGATTTGATCACGTCGGTAGCGGTGTGTACACCACTGGTCAGCGCCAGATCAGCCCGGATTTTGCCGTACAGGATGGACACCCAGCGCAGGGGCAGGCGCAGCTCGTCAGAGTTGCTCAGGGTTACGCTGTGAACCACTTCCAGGTTGTCGAGGTCGAAATCGGGCTGGTAAAAGCGGTTGAACAGCACCAGGCCATCGGCGCCGGCTTCGCTCAGGCGTTTGGCAAAGTTCGGGAGGGCTGTCACGAATGGGCT
Source organism: uncultured Anaerolineae bacterium (assembly GCA_903822545.1). Taxonomy (GTDB): domain Bacteria; phylum Chloroflexota; class Anaerolineae; order Anaerolineales; family Villigracilaceae; genus CAIJPN01. The sequence goes on from CAIJPN010000009.1 coordinate 32,921, forward strand.
GAGTTTGACCGCCAGGGGCACGGAAATCACCGATTTGATATCGGAAACCAGTTCAACGTAAGTATCTTCCAATTCCTGCCCGGTCAAGAATGGGTCAGCGGCGATGTAGTACAGGTTGAGTTCGATGGCATCTGCACCGGCATCTTGCATGGAGCGGGCGTACTTCGTCCAGCCGCCTTTGGAGACGCCGTTGAGCGAACCAATCACCGGCACGCTGACGGTTTGCTTGACAGCGCTCAGGTGATCGAGATATTTGCCGGGGCCCATGGCATACATGCCGGTATCTGGCAGGTAGGATAACGCTTCGGCATTGGAATACGTGCCACGGGTCAGGTAATGGTCGAGTTCCAGGCTTTCGTGGATGATCTGCTCTTCGAACAGGGAATACATCACGATTGCGCCCACGCCCGCATCATCCAGCTTTTTGGCAGAATCAAGCTTTTTGGTGAGCGGGGAAGCCGAAGCAACGACCGGGTTTTTCAGTTTCAGTCCAAGATAAGTTGTGGTTAAGTCAGTCATGGTTTCACCTTTTAGAGAAGGTGACAGTCTCTTTGAAAGTGGCTGTCACCTGTCAAAAGTCTAGTCGTTGCCGGTTCCGTAGTGCATGGCAGCCATCTGCTTATAGTAGTCCCAGCGGCTCTTGATGTCATGCTGGGCTTCCTTGAGCAGCATTTCGGCGCGGGCTTCGTCGCTTTGCAACAGCATGCGGTAACGGGTTTCATTGTAAACATACTGGTCGAGGGGGATGCTCGGGTCTTTCGAGTCGAGCGTCAGCGGGTTCTGGTTCTGGGCGATCAGGTCCGGGTTGTAGCGGAACAGGGGCCAGTGCCCAGCCTGGACGGCCAGTTTCTGCTGGTCGAGGCCCTTGGCCATGTCGATGCCATGCGAGATGCAGTGGCTGTAGGCAATGATCAGGGATGGGCCATCGTAAGCTTCGGCTTCGAGAATGGCCTTGAGCGTCTGCTGGTCGTTGGCGCCCATCGCCACCTTGGCAACGTACACATAGCCGTAGGACATGGCAATCAGGCCCAAATCCTTCTTGGGCATGCCTTTGCCGCTCATGGCGAACTTGGCCACCGCCGCGCGCGGGGTGGACTTGGATGACTGACCGCCAGTGTTGGAATACACTTCGGTATCGAGCACCAGGATGTTGACGTTGCGGCCGGAGGCCATCACATGATCGAGACCACCATAGCCGATGTCATAGGCCCAGCCGTCACCGCCGATAATCCAAACCGATTTTTTGACCAGGACATCCACGAGGGAGAGCAGGTCGCGGGATTTGGCATCACTGCGGTCTGCCAGTTTTTCCTTCAAAACGGCCACACGCTCGCGCTGCTGCTTGATTCCCGTTTCATCGGCCTGGTTCGCGCTGAGAATTTCCTCGGCCAGCGTGCCAAAATCAGCAGACATCTGCTTGAGCAGGAATTTGGCATATTCGGTCTGCTTGTCAATGGTCAAGCGCATACCGAGACCAAATTCGGCGTTGTCTTCAAAGAGCGAGTTACTCCAGGCCGGGCCACGGCCTTCTTTGTTGAAGGCCCACGGGGTGGTTGGCAGGTTACCGCCATAAATGGATGAACAGCCGGTGGCGTTGGCAACGATCATGCGGTCGCCGAACAACTGCGAGACGAGTTTCACATAGGGGGTCTCGCCACAGCCAGCGCAGGCTCCAGAGAATTCAAACAGCGGCTGGAGCAGCTGCGAGTTCTTGATGGTGCCGGGGTTCATCGCGGCGCGATCTACTTCCGGCAGGTTGTAGAAGAAATCCCAGTTGGCGGCTTCGCTTTCGCGCAGCGGAGGCTGGGCAGCCATGTTGATGGCTTTGCGACCAACCTGAGTCTTGTCCTTCACCGGGCAGGCTTCCACGCACAAGGTGCAGCCGGTGCAATCTTCGGGCGCTACCTGAACGGTATAAGCCATGCCGGGGAATTCCTTGAACTTTGAATCCATCGACTTGAAGGTGGCCGGGGCCGAGGCAAGTTCATCCTTGCCATAAACTTTGTGACGGATAACAGCGTGCGGGCAGACAAACACGCATTTACCGCACTGGATGCACAGGCTCGGTTCCCAAACGGGGATTTCGAGCGCGATATTGCGTTTTTCCCACTGGGTCGTGCCGGTCGGGAAAGTGCCATCCACGGGCATGGCCGAAACGGGCACTTCTTCGCCTTCCAGGGCGATCATGGGGGCCAGGGTCTTCTGGACAAAAGCCGGCGCTTCGGCGGGCACACGGGCGCGCATGGAAAGCTTGCTGGTGGCCTTTTCTGGCACTGCCACTTCGTACAGGTGCGCCAGGGTTTGGTCAACCGCTTCAAAATTCTGCTTGACGACAGCCTCGCCGCGTTTCCCGTAGGTTTTCTCGATCGAGTGCTTAATCTCGGCAATCGCCTGTTCGCGCGGAAGAACGCCGGAGATGGCAAAGAAGCAGGTCTGCATGATAGTGTTCACGCGGCTGCCCATGCCGGTCAGTTCGGCCACTTCATAGGCGTTGATGTTGTAGAACTTGAGTTTCTTGTCGATGATGGCCTGCTGCACTTCCACGGGCAGGTTATCCCAGACTTCTTCTTTGGTGAACAGGCTGTTGAGCAGGAAAACACCACCGGGCTGGGCAAATTTCAGGATGTCGAAGCGTTCGAGGAAGCTGAACTGGTGGCAGGCCACGAAATTGGCGGTGTTATTGGAGATCAGGTACGGAGCCTTGATTTCCTTTGAGCCAAAGCGCAGGTGCGACTGGGTCAGCGTGCCAGACTTCTTAGAGTCATAGTAGAAGAAGCCCTGGGCGTAGTTCTCGGTCTCTTCGCCGATGATTTTGATGGAGTTTTTGTTCGCGCCAACCGTGCCATCTGCACCCAGGCCGATGAAAACGCAGCGCACCGTTTCGGAAAGTTCGATCGAATAGCTGGGATCAAAATCCAGGCTGGTGAACGAGACATCATCCTTGATACCGACCGTGAAGTGGTTCTTCGGCTGGGACTTTTTCAGCTCATCGAAGACAGCCTTCGCCATCGCCGGGGTGAATTCTTTGGAGGACAGGCCATAGCGCCCACCGATGATGCGGATACCGGTGCGGCCACTCTCGACGATGGCATTGACCACGTCCATATAGAGCGGTTCGCCGCTGGAACCGGGTTCTTTCGTCCGGTCGAGGACTGCCAAAGCTTTGACTGACGCTGGCAGCGCATCTGCAAAATGCTCGATGGAGAAGGGCCGATACAGGTGGACTCTCACTACGCCCACTTTTTCGCCCGCCGCGTTGAGCGCTTTGGCGGTTTCTTCGGCAGTTTCACCACCCGAGCCCATAATCACAACCACGCGCTCGGCATCCGGCGCACCGGCATATTCAAACAGCTTGTACTGGCGGCCAGTCAGCCTGGCAAACTTGTCCATCTCAGCCTGGACAATGCCCGGGACAGCGGCATAGTACGGGTTGACAGTTTCGCGGCCCTGGAAGTAAACATCCGGGTTCTGGGCGGTACCGCGCAGAACGGGGTGTTCGGGCGAAAGCGCGCGGGAGCGATGCGCCATCACCGTTTCCATGTCGATCATTTCGCGCAGATCATCATCCGAAAGCGGTTCGATCTTGGTAACTTCATGCGAGGTGCGGAAGCCATCGAAGAAATGCAGGAACGGAATGCGCGCCTTAAGCGTGGCCGCATGGGCAATCGTCGCCAGGTCATGCACTTCCTGCACGCCGCCGGAGCCGATCATGGCCCAGCCGGTCTGGCGGGCTGACATCACATCCTGGTGGTCACCGTAGATGGAAAGACCCTGGGCCGCAATCGCGCGCGCCGCAATGTGGAAGACCGTGCTGGTCAGTTCGCCCGCGATTTTGTACATATTGGGGATCATCAGCAACAGGCCCTGGCTGGCAGTGAACGTGGTCGTCAGCGAACCTGTCTGGAGCGCGCCGTGAACCGAACCGGCTGCGCCGCCCTCGGACTGCATCTCGATGACATGGGGAGCCATACCCCAAATGTTGGGCTTGCCCTTGGATGCCCACTCATCGGAAAATTCGCCCATAGTGGAAGATGGGGTGATCGGGTAAATGGCGATTACTTCACTGACACGGTAGGCCACCGACGCGGCGGCTTCGTTGCCGTCAATGGTAATCTTCTGCTTTTTGCTCATAGTTCAAACTCCTTTGAAAAGAGAGGGTAATATTCTGTTTTATGGGGTTTACTCGTGAAAAAACACGCAAAACCTATACATTATGCCACATTCTTGTTAGTTTAGCCGTTATGAACTGCCTGTGAAAGTCATAAATGTCATGTAAAAAGGGGAATCTTGTCACGATTTCGGACAATAAAGGGTGGAAATGGATGGACTAAAAAAAGAAGAGCGAGAGAGATATCTCGCCCTTCTTCGCGGAGTGCAGGATGTTATCCCGTGCGGCCCCAAAATAGCGGGATAACATCCCGCGCTACAGGGTTATTTCAGGTATTCCTTTGCCAGCAGCAGGGCTGCCAGTGATTTGGCATCCAGCAACGCTGCGGCAGCCGCCATGCGATAGGCTTCAGCCAGCGGGATATGAACAACATCCAGGTATTCATCTGCATCTGCTTCTAGCGGATCATGTTTCAGGTCTTTGGCCAGGTAGACGTGCATCAGCTCGGTAGAATAGCCAGGAGCCAGGTAAAAACTGCCGATTTCGGTGATACTCGCCGCTGACATGCCAATTTCCTCGCGCAATTCGCGGTTGGCGCATTCGGCGGGGTCTTCTCCCACTTCCAGGGTTCCGGCGGGCAGTTCGAGCAGTTCCAGTTGGGCGGCGTGGCGATACTGGCGAACGAAGTGCAGGTTGCCATCCACATCCACCGGGACAAGGATAACCGAGCCTACGTGTTCGATGATGTCGTATTTGACCAGGTGTTCGCGGGGGGTGCGCAAGTGGTCGCGCCGCACGGTAAAAGCGCGGCCTGCATAGACGATTTCCTGCTGGATAAGTTCAAATTTCATGGGAATGCTCCAAAAGAAACACCCGGGCGTGGGAGTTGCCCGGGTGTTTGGATTTAAGCCATGGCTTAGGGGATTGCGATCTGGGCGCCAGCGGTCAGTTTGTAGGGGGCAACCAGGTTATTCTTGGCGGCGATGCTCAAGGGGTCGACATCCCCAAACTTGCAGGCGATGCCGTAGATGGTTTCGCCTGCCAGCACGGTGTAAGTAGCCGGATGCGAAACAAGCGCGCGCGTGCCAGGGAATGTGCCAGGGTTCTGCGGGATGGTCAGCACGGTTCCAGCCGGGATGCTGTAATCAGGAATGCCCTGGACGGCGGGGTTGGCAGCCAGCAGGGTATCGGGATTCAGGTTGAAGCGCCGGGCGATGCAGTAGGGGAATTCGCCTAACTGCAAGGTGTAGGTTCCCGGGACAGCCACAGGTGCAACCGGCAATGCGGCCGCAGGTGTGGGGCTGGGGACTGCGGTGCTGGCGGCGGCACCACTGGTTGCAACCGGGGGCAGGGTAGCCAGGCCAATGAGATCGACTGTGGCGGTGGCCACACCAGCCTCAGCAGGGGCCTGGGTTGGCGCAGCTGCCAGGGTTTCTGCGGCGCCAGGGGTCATGGCAACAGCAGTTTGGGTAGCCAGATCTTCGATCAGTCCCATCCCAGGAGTAGCTGCCACTGGCTGTGGAAAATTCTCAATGGTGGGCGTGGCCTGCGGGGCCTGAGATGCTGAACGGGTACAGGCAGAAAGAAGCAGCGCCAACGCCGCCAGGGCTAAAAATACGATTTTCTTGCTAAACATTTTCTCCTCCATGAACAAAACGGGTAGAATTCGCGGAAGTGGGTGGGATTGTGCTGATACTAGCATAGGATATAGAAAGCGTCAAGCGGGGAGTGTGAATGGAATGGGAATTTTCTTGAATTTGTTTACAAAATGTTTACGTGTCATTAATCGCACAATAACAGGGACAGGATAGTATGTAACAGGAGAAAAGAGAGGATATATGCTAAATCATTCAACTATCAACCCTGGCTGGGACACTCCCAGGCATCTTATTTCAAAGCCCGCCGATTATTCGCTGCTGCTCACTGCGCTGGAAACCGGCTGGGAAATCATCGCGGTGACTTTTATTAAACACAATGTTTCGATGAGTTACCAGGTTAAATTATTGCACCCGCACCAAATGGTGATCCAGCAGGTGACGGTCGCAGCCACTCCCCAGACAGATGGCCTGCTCAAGGATGAAATCACGATGTTTATTGACCGCTACGAACCTTTTCCGGCTGGAAACACTCGTTTTTAGTCTCGTGTTTTTTCGCAGGGAAAGGCGAGTTAATTATTTAGCTCAGGAGGGTTTTCACCTATTCCCGCACTGCTGGTTTGCCAATATGATTGGGCCTTGCGTGTACAACCGTTTTCAAGTTAAAATCTTTTAATAACTTCACTGCAAAAAGGCTATTTTCACCACAGAGTCATGGAGAACACAGAGTTTTTGAGTTTTTCCTGGCGAAAAATTCGCGTTTTTGATAACAAACTGGCGTTTTTCTCTCCGTGAACTCTGTGCCTCCGTAATTAATTTTATGCTTTTTGCAGTGGACTCTTTAAGAAATATTGATAACCTGCTTAATCGCCCAAAGATGCGTTGGGGTAATTGAGCAGGTACAACAAAATTAGACTTTTCGGCAACCCGGGAAAATGCCGCTGGTTATCCTGATTTGCCAGATTAAAACTCAAGCATTTTTGTTTGCGCAGGCAGGGATTTCCAGCAGTGTTATTGCCCCAAAATTGGATTTTACGCATTTACCAATGCACATGAAACACCAATAAGCCAAGACACCCCCAATGAAAAACAAACCAGAAAATAATAACCAGCCCGAAATCCTTGCATCATTGCGCCAGCGCGCCGAGGCGCGTCTGCCGTTGTCTTCGCAATCAGATTCAACCCCTGATAACCTGCAAGATGTTCAGAGACTGCTCGCAGAGCTTCATATCCATCAAATCGAGTTGGAATTGCAAAACGACGAGCTGCGCCAATCACAGGCGCACCTGGCGCTTGAACGAGAAAAATTCGCAGACTTGTTCAACTTTGCCCCGGTAGCGTATTTCACATTAAATAAAGATGATGTGATTGTGGAGTTAAACCAGGCTGCGGCTGACCTGCTCAGGCACCAACCCAAGTACTTGATCAACCGCCCCATCGCACCCTACCTGACAGCCGAATCATTGCAACTATTTTATTTCACCAGGCTGCGGGCAAAAGAAACCCTGTGCGCTGAAACCTGCGAGCTGTCCATCCGCCACCGGGGAGGCAGCCTGGCGATTGTGGAAGCCCGTACCCTGTTCCTGGATAAAAAAGATAATGAGCAACTGCTCTGGCGCACCGTCATGACAGACATCACCGAGCGCCGCAAAATTGAAGACGCCCTGCGCGCCAGCGAAGAAAAATACCGCAAACTGGCCGAGGAGTTGGAAACCCGCGTGTTGGAACGCACTGCCGAAGCGTTGGAGCTGTACGAAAACGCCCCATGTGGCTACAACTCGCTGGATAGCTCTGGCCAGATCATGCTGATCAACCAGACTCAGCTAAAGTGGATGGGCTACAGCCGCGAAGAGATGATGGGCAAGCCCATAGCACAGTTCCTGTCACCGGGCAGCCAGGTTCAATTCAAAAACTCATTCAAGGATTTTATAGCGCGCGGCTGGATGCACGATATGGAGGCCGAACTGATCCGCAAGGACGGTTCGATACTGCCAGTGCTGATCAACTCTACCGCGATATATGACCAGGCTGGCAATTACAGCATGAGTCGCGCAACCCTGATCGATAACACTGAGCTCAAGAAAACCGCAGATGCCCTGCGCGCTTCAGAGATGCGCCTGAACTTCCTGGTTTCAAATTCCCCCGCGCTGCTCTACTCAACCGGGTTATGGCCCGATTTCCCCATCACCTTCATCAGCAACTCAGTTGAAAACCTGATGGGCTATCCCCACGAGCAATTCCAGCAGGATCCCCAACTCCACCACCGCCTGATACACCCCGATGACCTGAAACAGGGGTTGACCATCACCCAAAAACTGATGGAAAGCGGTCAAGCCGCCTGGGAACAGCGCTTACAGCACAGCGATGGCTGTTATTACTGGTACTCAGGAGAAATGAACCTGAAATATGATGAGAACGGCCAGCCGCATGAAGTTATCGGATACGCGATCAATGTCGATGCAAAGAAAAAAGCCGAACTCGCCCTGGCAGAAAAAGAAGCCAACCTGCGCCTGAGCCGCGACGAACTAATGGCCGCTTACATCGCCCTAG
>CAIJPN010000010.1 GCA_903822545.1 uncultured Anaerolineae bacterium
CCGCCTAATTATGGTCGGTGTGGCGATTGCTCACCCCGCCGCCACTCCCGCCTGTCCTGGCGCTCTTTGCCAGGGAACCGGACGTGAACCCCGCAAGAGCATCGGGGCAGGGTTTCCCTTCACGCACAGCGGAGCTCTTCGGTAAAACAGGCTCTTGTACCCGAAGGGCACGATGTCATGAGAGCTTTGTCCGGTGAACTTCATCATGGTCATCCCGCAAAGGGATAATGACCGTAAAGTAAAGCCAGGTTGGCGGGCGTGTTGTCGTTGTGGTTGCCATTCCGGTGATGAACTTCGATGTGGTCTTCTGACATGAAGCGTAGTCCGCAGAGCATACAGCGGCCTTCTTGCCTTTTCAATAGTGTTACTACCCGTTTGGGTTTGGAACGGCTCCGACATGAGCGACCACGGTCCGGGTGACCAGCGGTGCGAGGATGTCGTAGATGTCCCAGACATTGGTGGTTGTTTCGATCACCACCGCATCTCCATCTCGCAGGTTCGCGGCTGCCCAACGCAGAATGGAAAATCGTTCGCCCGGATGGGTTGCTTATGCCTTTGGACGAGTACGTCAGCATCCGGGCGTTAAAGAAAAACCGCCGGGTGGAAAGTGTGCGGGTGGGCATCGTCAAATCAAAAGATGAAATTGCCTGGATAGATGGCGCAGCCGTCCTCCTGGGTGATTATGGTGTAATTGTCACTTATCGCGAGATCAACAGTGTCGCAAAACCGCCGAAGTCTGGTGCGAGGGAACGAAAATGAACAAGGACGAATTCCAAGACGACAAATTTGTCGAACTGCGCAAACGCGCAGAAGAAGCGTTGAATCATTCCACCCTGTCTGAAATGACATCTGCTTCGATCGAGGATGTCCGCCGCCTGCTCTCTGAATTACAGGTTCACCAGATTGAACTGGAAATGCAAAACGATGAACTTAGACAGGCTCAACTGCAACTTGCCAGGGAACGTGAGAAATATGTTGACCTGTACAACTTTGCCCCGGTTGCTTATTTTACGGTGAACCAGGATGATGTCATCGTGGATTTAAACTTTGCGGCGGCAGAATTGTTGGGTCACGAGCCACGCTACCTGACCAACCGACCGATCACCCCTTTCCTGACCCCCGATTCTTTACAAATCTTTATCCGTCACCGCGACATGGCGCGTGAGTTGCGGTTACCCCAAACCTGCGAGTTGACCATCCGACGCCGCGATGGTTCGCAAGCCATTGTCCAGGCGCACACGATAGTGCAGGAAAATGATGCCGGGTGCTCGCTCTGGCGTTCGGTAATGATCGATATCACCGAACGGAAACGGGCCGAGACCCAACTTCAACAACAAGCCTCGTGGATAGGTTTTATTTCAGATGCAGTGATCGCCACAGATCTGAACCTGGTCATCACAAATTGGAATGATGCAGCGGAACAAATCTATGGTTGGACTTCTGCTGAAGCGCTTGGCCAAAATATCGATGCGCTGCTGAAAACAGAATTTTTGGGGATTACGCAAGCAGAAGCACAGGCTATCTTTCAGAGAACAGGCTTTTGGCGCGGCTCAATACGCCAGGAAAGCAAAAAAGGTAAGGATCTTTACATCGAGGCATCGGTCACGCTCCTGAAAGATAGCGCCGGGAAAGTCGTTGGGGGTATCACGGTTAACCGTGACATTACCGAGCGCAAGCAGGTTGAGGAAGCCTTGCGCGCCAGCGAGGAGAAATTTCGCAGTGTGATTGAACAATCGTCCGACGGTATCATACTGGCCGATGAATATGGCAAAATTATCGAGTGGAACAAAAGCCAGGAAAAGATCAGCGGATTGTCACGAGACGAAGTCATCGGACGGCCAGCCTGGGAGCCCCAATTCCGGATTGCCCTACCCGAAGAGCAAACTCCCGAGAAACAGGAACATCTTCGACGAGCAGTAGAAGCTATCTTTGAAAGGCGCAATTTGCCTGCGCTTGGACAAGTTCTTGAGAGGAAGATTCGCCGTCCAGATGGCACTTTCCGCATGATTGAAACGGTAAGCTATCCCATCTTGGGCGAAAGCCATTTCTGGATCGGCAGCGTAATGCGCGACATCACCGAACGCAAGCAGGCGGAAGAAGCGCTGCGGCAATCAGAAGAACTATTTGCAAAAGTATTCAACGCCAGCCCATCTGGAATCGTTATCAGCCGGGTGGCGGACGGGCAATTCGTTGATCTGAATCAGGAAGCCTGCAACATTTACGGTTATGGACGCGAAGATTTGATTGGCCATACTTCGTTGGAGCTAGGAATCATTACAAACGAAACCCGGCGGAAACTTATCGAATCTTTACAGGCCAAAAAAGCGATTCACAATTATGAGATTGTCGTTCACTCCCGAAACGCGGGAGAACGCGCCCTGCTTTGTTCGATGGAAATCATAGAAATAAAAGGTGAGCAGTGCCTGCTTACTACGATGATTGATATTACCGAGCGTAAGCAGGCCGAGGAAGCCTTGCGCACAAGCGAGGAGAGGTTTCGCTCGCTTGTATACTCGCTGAGTGATGTCGTCTACACACTCGATACGGATCAACGTCACACTGGTGTATTCGGCGCATGGGTAGAAAAAGCAGGCATGTCCCCCGATTTCTACCTGGGCAAAACCGCCAGGGATTTGTTTGGGGCAGAATATGCCGCTGTCCACGAGGATGCCAATACCCAAGCCCTGGCTGGGGAGTCTACATCCTATGAATGGTCTGCTTCATCCCAGACGGGAACGGTTTACTACCAGACCATAGTATCTCCCTTACGAGATACGCGTGGGAATGTTACCGGGCTAGTTGGGGTTGGACGCGATATTACCGAGCGTAGACAGGCAGAAGAGGCGCTGCGTGAACGGGAACAACGCTATCGAAGCCTGTTCAAAGATAACCATGCTGTTATGCTCCTCATTAACCCGGCTACAAAACGGATAGTGGATGCCAACCAGGCAGCCTGTGAGTACTATGGATACAGCCAGGCAGAGATTACAAATTTACATGTTACTAACATCAATATGCTAAGCACTGATGCAATTTCACAAGAAATGCGCAAAGCTCAGACCAGTCAGAAAAATCACTTCTTCTTCAAACACCGCCTGAAAAATGGTGAAATCCGCGATGTGGAAGTGTACAGCGGGTCAATCCATATTTCAGGAGAAGATTTACTCTATTCGATAATTTATGATATTACTGAGCGCCAAAAGACGGAAAAAATCATCCAGGCTCGCCTGCGCATCACTGAGTTTGCGGCTGAACATGCGCTCGATGAATTGCTCCAAAACGCCCTGGATGAACTCTGCACACTGACCGATAGCCCCATAGGGTTTTTCCACTTCGTTGAACCAGACCAGCGCACTTTATCCCTCCAGGCCTGGTCAACCCGCACCCGGGCTGAATTCTGCAAGGCTGAAGGCCAGGGACAGCATTACAGTATTGACCAGGCTGGTGTCTGGGTGGATTGTGTGCGCGAGGCTCGCCCGATCATTCACAATGACTATGCCAGCATCCCGAACAAAAGAGGGCTTCCCGAAGGTCACGCTCCGTTAAAGCGTGAGATGGTTTTCCCCATTCTCCGCAGCCAGAAAATTGTAGCCATCATCGGGGTTGGGAATAAAACAGATGAATATGCCGAATCCGATCTTTCCTATGCTTCCCGCCTGGCCGATTTAATCTGGGACATTACCGCGCGCAAGCAGGCTGAGGAGAGAATCCGCGAGGCGCTGACCGAAAAAGAGCTGCTGCTGCGCGAGTTGAACCATCGCACCAAGAATAACCTGAACATCGTCAACTCGCTCATCAACCTGCAAGCCAACATGAGCGATAACCAGGAATTCAAAGCCCTGGCAGAAACACTGGCTAACCGCATCCAGTCCATCTCCCTGGTGCATATGATGCTCTATCAATCCCCCAACCTGGCGCATATCGATCTGGCAAATTATGCCCGGGAATTGGCGGTTAATCTGATGTCCGGATTGATCGTTTCCACCGGGCTGATTACTGTCGAAATAGATGCCGAGCCGGTCTTTGTGGAGATTAATACGGCCATCCCCTGCGGCCAAATCCTTAACGAGTTAATCGTCAACGCTTACAAATATGCTTTCCCCAACGGGCGGCAGGGCAAATTGACCATCCTTATCCGGCAAAACAATACAACCGGCGAGGTGACCTTGTGTGTCAAAGATGACGGCATCGGCCTGCCTCCGGGATTTGATATCAATAGATTAAATAGCCTTGGCATGATTATCGTGCAGACTCTCATCAGTCAGCTGCGCGGAAGCCTGTCCATCGAATCGCAAAGCGGCACATCATGGGTGATACGATTTGTAGACAAGTCCGGGTTTCCGAAATGATTTCGCAGGATATTTTCTCGGAAAAATTCCACTTACTGATGGGTTATCATTTCGGATCATTGGAGTTCAGCGTGAAATATAAACTGAAAGACCTTATCGACATCGAACAATTCCAATACCTGCAAGACCGACTCAACGCCATCTATGCCTTTCCATCGGCCATTATCGACAACGATGGCAACATCCTCACGGCAACCGCCTGGCAGGCGGCCTGTACCCAATTTCACCGAAAAAATGTGGAGTGTGAACAAGATTGCCTGAGAAGCGATCGCTTCATCCTCGATCATCTCCACGAAGCCAAACCGGCAGTCAGTTACCGATGTCCGCGCGGCCTGGTTGATAATGCTACTCCGATCATCATTGATGGCGTTCACTATGGCAACTTCTTTACCGGCCAGTTTTTCCTTGAACCTCCCGACCTGGGGTTTTTCAGACAACAGGCAAACCGGTTTGGCTTTGACGAAAATGCTTACCTGGCTGTCATCCAGAAAGTTCCCATTTGGTCACAAGATCAACTCGATCACTACCTGTTTTTCATCAAAGGGCTGATCGAAGTTATTGCCACTTCTGGCTTGAAAAAACTGCACGAAATCGAAGCCAGGCAGAAAATCGAAGCCAGTGAAGCTCGCGCTGATACGCTTATCCAGAAAATGCTGGATGGTTTCTGGATAGTGGATGCCCAAACCGGTCGGGTTATGGATGTAAATGGTTCCATGTGCCGGATGCTTGGATACACCCGTGAGGAGTTGTTAGCCCTTTCGGTTTCAGATGTGGATGCGAACGATTCCCCCGTTGAAGTTGTCCAGCGGATGCAGGAAATTATGCGTATTGGATCGACTTTCTTTGAATCTCGTTTTCGTTGCAAGGATGGCGCGATCATCGATGTGGATGTCAGTGTCACATATATCCCTGGACAGAACCTGTTCTATGGCTTTCACCATGACAATACTGCTCGTAAAGCTGCAGAAAAAGCCATGCGCGAAAGCGAAATCCGTTACCGCACCCTTTTTGACCAGAGCCCGAATGGCGTGGTAATCCTCGATCCCGCCACCGCTCGCCCTGTTGAGTTCAATGAACAGGTTTGTCGCCAACTGGGATACACACGCGATGAATTCAGCCAGTTATCGTTATCAGACATCGAAGTGATCGAATCATTCGAAGAAAGCCTTACAC
>CAIJPN010000011.1 GCA_903822545.1 uncultured Anaerolineae bacterium
GGCACATCCTGCCCACCCCCAAACCGGGCTGGACGGATGCCGATGTGGTTGGCACGCTCAAAGCGGCGCTCAACATCCCGGTTGGGTTTGATACAGACGTGAACGGCGCCGCCTTGGCCGAATCACGCTGGGGCGCGGGCCGGGGTTGCAACCCGGTGTTATACCTGACCATTGGGACGGGGATCGGCGGCGGGGCAGTGGTTAACGGCAAACTGCTCCACGGCCTGATCCACCCCGAAATGGGTCTCTTCCTGGTGCCAGATGTAACGCATTTCCTGGCTGGTTTGCAGCAGCTCGTCCAGCGTGCCTTCGGCCTCGACGCGGCCATCTTTCAGCACCAGGATGTGATCGGCGCGCATCAGCACCGGGCGGCGATGGGAAACCACCAGGCAGGTGCGCCCGTTTCCAGCAAACAGGCGCTCCCAGAGCTTGATTTCCGTTTCAACATCCAGCGCGCTGGAAAGGTCGTCAAAGACCAGCAGCTCGGGCTGGCGCACGAACATGCGCGCCGCGGCGGCGCGCTGCCCCTGCCCGCCAGAGAGTTTGACGCCGCGCGTGCCCACCAGCGTATCCAGGTGCGCTTCCAACGCTTCCAGATCGCGCTCCATCACCGCCAGGCGGGTGGCAGACAGGATTTCATCGTCGCTTTTGGGCAGGCCAAGCAGGATGTTGTTGCGCAGGCTGTTGCTGAACAGGCGCGGGATTTGGGATGTGTAGGCGCTGCGCGGGGGGATGAAGAAATCTCCCGGAGCCTGAACCTTGATCCCGTTCCAGAAAATCTCACCCGTATCTGCGGGCAACAACCCCAGCAGGGTGCGCAGCAAGGTGGTTTTCCCAGACCCGATCCGCCCGGTGATGACTGTCAGCGAGCCGCGCTCGAGGTGCAGGTTCACGCCCTCGATGCCGTGCTCACTGTTCGGGAAGTGATAGCCCAAATTAACGGTATCCAGCTGCTCCAGCCGGTCGGTTTTGCTCCAGGCGGGATAATGCACCTCGGGCAGGGGGCCATCCAAATTCACCGGGCTGTGCTCCACCAACGCTTCCAGCGGAGCGCCATCCATCAGCCGGTACATGCGCCGGACGGAGACATCCAACTGCTTGTAGCGCGCCGAAACCATCCCGGCGAAGGTGGTCAGGTCGCCCATGCTTTGCAGCAGGTAGACGAACAGCGAAAAATCACCGATGGTGAAGTTGCCGGTGCGCATGGACTGCCCGACCAGCACCAGGATGATGCCCGTGCTGAGCGTGGACGTGTTGCGGTAGAGCGAATCCAGCACTTCGTTGAACAGGCGCTCTTTGAGCGTCAGGCGGCGGCGCTCGTCGTTGAGTTTGTGGAACCGCTCAATCACGTGTTTTTCGGCGCTGGCGACCTTGACGGCCTGGACTGCGCCGAAGAATTCACCGATGAAGCCGGTCACTTTGCCGGTGGCCTGGCGGCTGGCGCTGCGATATTGCTCGATGCGCTGCATGGCAATGTTGGCGACCACGCCCACCACCAGCAGCGGCAGCAGCGCCATCAGGGTGATCGGCAGGCTGATGCGGATCATCAGGATAATCGAGACCAATATGATGGCGATGCCCACCAGGATGTCGTTGATCCAGATAACAAAAAGCGGGATTTCGCTGACATCGTTGCGGAAGCGGCTGACCGCTTCGCCGGGGGAATCGGGCAGGGGCGCGGCCCCGGGTCGGCGCAGGATGTGTCGCAGCAGGTTTTTGCGCAGCAGGGTGTTCATTTCGGCAAAAATGGGCACATCGGCGTAATAGAAGCCATAGCTGGCTACCACACGTCCCAGCCAGAGCGAGACCAGGAGCGCGAAGATGCCCCAGATGCCAAAGGTCATTTGGGCGGAGCCAGTGAGCATATCAAAAAAGGTTTTGATGATGAGCGCCGGGCCAAGCTGCCAACAAAAGCGGATCAAGGCCACGGAGAGCAGGTCGATGAACCAGTACCAGGGCCGAAAGCGCAGCATATCCCAGATGACGCGCCAGGCGGGGAGGGCGGGGGTTTGGAGGGTGGAGGTTGTCATGCGAGCACTTCTTCCAGGCCAGTTTGTAAAAGCTGGTAAAAACGGGAGGTTGGGTCGGCGGCCAGCTGGCGGCGGTCGCCGTATTCCTGCATCCGGCCAGATTCGAGAATCATGATCTCGTCTGCGCGGTGGACGGTGCCCAGGCGGTGCGCGATGATGATGGCGGTGCGGTTGCGCAGCAGTTTGTCGATGGCGCGTTCCAGGCGCTGCTCGGTGGCCGGGTCGAGGCGCGAGGAAGCTTCGTCTAGGATGACCAGGCCGGGGTCACGCAGGAAGACGCGCGCAAAAGCCAGCAGCTGCCCCTCGCCTGCCGAAAGGCTGCGGCCACCCGAATCCAGCTCGGTATCCAGCCCGTTGGGCAGGGTGTTGAGCCAGTCGAGCAGTTCCAGCTCGCGCAGGGTGTGCAGGATGCGCTCATCGGGGATGGAACGGTCAAAAAAGGTCAGGTTATCGCGCACGCTGGCGCGGAACAACTGCACATCCTGGGTGACGATGGCGACTTTGTTGCGCAGGACGGCCAGTTGCAGGCTGCGCAAATCGGCATTGTGCAGCAGCACCTTGCCAGAAAGCGGGTCGTGCAGCCGAAAAACCAGCCGCGCCAGGGTGGTTTTGCCGCTGCCGGTGCGTCCCAGTAGCCCCAGCACCGCGCCGGGCTTGAGTTGGAAGGAAAGGTCGCTCAAGACCGGGTCGCTGCCGTTGTAGGAAAAAGATACCTGCTCGAAGCTCAACCCGGGCGGGTTGGCTGGCAGTGCCGCGATATTCCCTTCCTGCATGGATGATTGGACTTTGCGGAACTCTGTCAGCCGTTCGACGCAGGCCCCAATGGCCTGGAAGCTCTGGATTTCGTGGGTCATGGCCCAGAGCGGCTCTTCCAGCAGGTTGATGTAGTGGATGAACAGGTACACCGTCCCGATGGTGATGACCCCGGCGGTGAACAGCCAGTAGCCGCTGCCGACTGCCAGCAGGGTGCCGGTGGTCATGGACAGGCCCATCGCGTTTTCGATAATCCAACGCTTGAAGTGTGAGCGGCGGTCGTGGGTGAAGATGTCCTTTTGGATGCGGAACAGCTCGCGGATCGAAAAATCGACTGCGCCGCTGGAGCGGATGTCTTCGGTGCCGGTCAACTGCTCTTCGATGAAGCCGAACAAATCCGCTTCGGCCTGGCGGCGGGCTTTTTGGTGCGGGATGGCGATATCTTTGAAACGGTTCAAGACCAGGATGGCGCCCAGCGCAAACACGCTGAAGCCCAGCCCTACCCGCCAGTCTTCGCGGAAAAGCGCGGCCAGGATGCCCACCAGCAGCAGGCTGTTGCCGATCAGCACGATCAGGAATTGCGAAAAGAAGGTCGCCATCTCGGTCACATCGCCGTCAATGCGTTCGATCAACTCCCCGGGGGTGTGGTCGTTGTGGAAGCGCATATCCAGGTGCAGGGCGTGTTCGGCCAGTTCGGCGCGCAGGGCGTTGGTGGCCGTCCAAGCGACGTTTTCGCCCAGGTAGGTGACACTGACCGAAACGACCTGTTGCAGGATGGCGATGCCGATGAAGGCCAGGGCGGTCATGGTCAGGGCAGAAAGGGCATCCCCGGCCAGGGCTGAGTCGATAAAGCGGCGCATCACCTGCGGGTTGATGATCCGCAGCCCAATGCTGGTCAGCAGGAGCGTCACCAGCAGGCTGAAACGGCCCTTTTGCGGGCGAATGTGTTGGGAAAGCAAATCCCAGTAGGCTTTGAAGGGAAGATTCATGATTTTTTCCAGGAACAGGCAATAAAAAAGCCACGCTGCGGAGTGCAGCGTGGCCGTGAAAACACGGAAAGTACCGTTTAGCGGTTTACGGGCGCACTCCAGGAAGGACAAATCTGGCGGGGAAACTTGTTGCAACGCGAGTGGATCATGGAATGCGCTCCTTTCTTTTGGGATGGTGGTACAAAGCAAGTTTACATCAGCGGGGGGATAGCGTCAAGTTGTTGAATTGCTGTATCCCTGCACAATTTGGGCAACACATAAAACAATCGCCAGGGGTACTCCGCCGGTGCGGTGTCGCACCGGCAGCGATACCAAAAAGTTCCATGCTTTCTCCTCCTTAAGCTCTGGCAGTGATTCTTCCCATCATGGAAAGAAAAGGATTGGGCAATCATCAATCACAACAATATACGCGGTTTTGGTCAAATCTGTTCAAGCAGGATGGAGATTTCTCAGCCTCCTGCGATCTTTACCCGGTACCCGAGCTTTTTCAGCGCCTCGGCAATTTTCTCGCGCTGGTCGCCCTGGATCTCGATCAGGCCATCCTTGACAGTTCCCCCACTGCCGCAAGCCTGCTTGAGAATCTTCGCCAGGGCAGCCAGGTCTGCTTCAGAGAGCGCCAGCCCCTTGAGCAGGGTCACACCCTTGCCTCCGCGTCCTTTGGTTTCGCGGTGCAGGGAAACTATCTGCTCCCTGGGTGGCAGGGATTGGGTCACAACCGCCGCTTTGGCAGGCTGTTTGCGCAAGTCGCCATCCTCAGAAGACCAGACCGTGCGGGCTTTTTCGGGGCTCATAACTGTTCCTGCCATTCCTGCGCCACCTTGCGCATGCTTCCTTGCTCGCTGCTTTTGGTCATAACCACACTCCTGGTAAAGTGGTGGGTGGGCTTGTGCACCCACCAGCCTGAAAGTATGGCTATTTTAGCCCAAAAACAGCCTGGGGCTCGCATTGGTTTGCCCTGGCAGCTCAAAAAACAGTTCCCCAGATGGATCTCTGGGGAACTGCCAACCTAAAGCCGATGAGAATAGAAAAACATCGGTATTCAATACCGTTATTCGCCAGGTAGGTGATACCCCTTGGCGCGCTCCATCAGCTGCTCATCTGTTAGGGCAAAGTTGCCATTGTGACAGTGACGGCAGGCAAAATCCAGGCCCACCTGTGAAAGCGCGTAAGTTTTTTCTACATCGCCTTCTTTGACGGTGTAAAACTGACCGATTTGCTCGGGGTCAATCGCCATCAAGTGCGTGCGAATATCGCCAGTGAAGGTTTCTGCATTGCCCTGGGCATTCTTAGTGATGCGCGGCATGTGGCAGGCAACACATTCAATAGAAATCTGGTGTTTTTGCGTCTTTGCTTGTTTGAAGTGGCAATTCTCGCATGATGTGCGGGTGGTTTGCTTGTCTGCCTCTCGTAACTGATAGACGCCCGTATGCGGATCATGGCAAACCACGCAGTCGATGGTAACGTGTTTGCTCTGGAAGATTTCCTCATACTGTTCGTGATGTTCGATAAAGCCACCCTTGGCATCCACAAATTCCTGTGCGCCGCGATCATGGCAGCGTCCGCATAAGGCAGAAGAGCGTTCCACTGCCAGCGCTACACCATGCGGATTGGCAACATGCAGGCTTGCAGGGCCGTGACAGGCTTCGCACTGGATGCCAGGCTCGGCCCAGGTGCCTTTGATTCCTTCCAGACCATCCTGGTGGGCATCGGGCGGCCAGGAAGAATAACCGGTGGTGTGACAGGTGCCGCAATCGTAAACCAGGCCGGGTTTATCTTTGGTAGTTTTGCCAGAATTGTAGAGCACCCATGCGCCACCTTTGCCAACGATTGAGTTGGCATAGTTCCACTGGTTTTTGTATTCTTTATGTTTTTCAGCATCCGGGGCTTCGCCTTTGGGGGCTGTGATGATATAACCCTTTTGATCCATGAAGCGGGCTTTCCAGCCATAACCGCCAATAACGTAAGAAATATCTGCCCAGGTATAACCTTCAGGTGGCGTTATTTCCCCATTTTTGCTGGCGAATGGATAAACTGGCGATTTCCCATCCACAACCTTGTTCAATTTCCAGGGGTGACCAGACTTCATAAAGGTGTCATACAACCCCTGGTGGCATTGAGCACAGGCTGCCGAACCAACATATTCCGCGCCTGCCGGAGCAGCCGCAGGTTCCCCGGCGGGGCCTTGTGAGCCTGCATCACCTTTGGGGCCTTGCGGGCCAGCGGGGCCTTGTGGACCTTGTGGGCCAGCCGGCCCAGCGCAGGAAACCAGCGCCAAAGCTACCAGCGCCAGGCCAATAACAATTAACAACAGTTTTCGTGACATATGCATTCTCCTTATTCTGATGAAGTATATTGGTGGGCCAAAGTACAATTAAATAAAATTGGGGTCGGCTACCTCCTTCAGGGCAAGAGATGCCCAATTATTATTGGGTTATGTGACCCAATGAACATTAAAGCAGAATTAACTTATTGGGTCAACTGTGACAAATGTCACTAATTCTTCCCTGACCCAGTCCTGGTGTAAAATACCTTACTAGCTATGTTGAGATACGAGATACTTTTTGCCATTTATTTTTTGTATGGGCTGGCTTTTTTTAGCATGGGTTTGCTTTTGCTGCTTGAAACCTGGCGGCTGGATCCCGGCGCGCCTCAGCAGGCTCTTTTGCGTCCGCTGGCTGTTTTTGGCCTGCTTCATGGCGCCCATGAATGGCTGGAAATTTTTATCATCCAGAGTACACGCCTGGCCGGGCAACTAACAGGAGCTTGGGAATGGGTACGGGTAATCATACTGGCCCTTTCCTTTGTGGCGCTCTGGTCATATAGCTTGAATGCATATCGCTATGGACGCGGACACATTACACATCTCAACCTGTTTGGAGCTGTAACCTTGCCATTGTTTGCCCTGTTTGCTGCCTGGGACATGGGCACGGCCTTTTGGAGCGGACGAATTCCGCTGGCGATGTTTTCAGAAGGGTTAGTGCGCTATGTTTTGGGCGTCACCGGCGCGGCGATTGCTACCCTGGGGTTGCGCACCACTGCCCTGCGAGCCCGCGCAGATGGGCGTCGCCCGCTCGATATGTACTTAACGGTGGCATCCCTGGGTTTTGGGCTGTACAGCGTTAGCCAAGTTTTTGTGCCTTCCATGGATACGATCCTGGCAAACCTGCTCAATGCCGAATTGTTCCACGCCAGCACCAACATTCCCATCCAGGCTGTGCGCACTTTTGCCGCTATTGTCATTACAGGCGGTCTTTTCTATGGAACGCGATTCCTGGAGGGGGAACGCCAAAAGGTGATGGCTGCCGCCCAAAAAGCCCGACTGGATGCCTTGGAACAACACGAAGCCATGCGTCGTGAATTGCTTCGACACATCGTTCGCGCCCAGGAGGAAGAGCGCGCCCATATTGCGCGTGAACTACACGATGAGATGGCGCAAATCTTAACGGCTTTTTCGCTCGACCTGGGCACATTGCAGGTTATTTTGACGCGTAACCCCAAAGCCAGCCCCATCTTGAAGCGGTTGCAAGACTTATCTCGCCAGATGTCGCAGGGCATGTACCGCATGGTGCGCGCCTTGCGCCCGGCGCACCTGGATGAGTTGGGGCTGGAGGCGGCCCTGCGCTATATGCTGGAACACGAGTTCAGGCTGCGTGGGCTGTCTGTGGAACTGGAAATTCACGGTGAGACTCACCGGATGCCGCCGCTGGCCGAAACGGTGCTGTTCAGGGTGGCGCAGGAGGCCCTGACGAATGTCCAGCGCCATGCAGCGGCTACCGAAACCAGGGTTTGCCTGTGCTACGAAGCGGATGCTGTTTTGCTGCGTGTCAGCGATAACGGCCGGGGGTTTGATCCCACCCAAAACTTCACCGCCCCGCAGGGCTGGGGATTGGCCGGGATGCAGGAACGCGCTGAATCAATGGGAGGCAGGCTGCGGGTTGAGTCTGCCCCCGGAAAAGGCGCGAGTGTGGAAATTTTGATTCCGTGTGGGAATTCCCAAGGAGGTGAGTAAATGTCCCCAATCCGCTTGATGCTGGTGGATGATCACCAGGTGGTGCGCACCGGCTTGAAATCGTTCCTGGAAGCCCAGCCCAACCTGCAAGTGGTGGACGAGGCCAATAATGGACGCGAGGCGATTGAACACGCCCTTAAGTCCCGTCCTGATATTGTGCTCATGGACATTACCATGCCTGAAATGGATGGTCTGGAGGCTACCCGCGCGTTGAAGAGACTCTGGCCGGAGGCAGTGGTGCTGGCCCTGACCGTCCACGAGGATAAGGTGTATTTTATGGAGATGCTGGCGGCGGGGGCATCTGGTTACCTGACCAAGCAAGCCGCCTCGGACGAACTGGTGCAGGCAATCCAGACGGTGGCGCAGGGGCATGTTTACCTGCAACCGGCCCTGGCGCGCTGGCTGTTGGATGATTACCAGCGCCTGGTCGCAGAGAAACCCCTCCTGGCCGAGGCAGAAAGCGCCATTGGCCTGGATGCGCTCAGCGTGCGCGAACTTGAGGTATTGGAGTTGGTGGCGCAAGGCCTGAATAATGCGGAAATCGGCGAGCGCTTGAAACTCAGCCCCAAGACGATTGCCCGCCACCGCGAGCGGATTATGAATCGGCTGAACCTGCACTCACGCACCGACCTGGTGAAGTTTGCCATTCGGACCGGGCTGGTGAAGTTACAGTAAGAAAGAGATGCTCTCGTTCTGGATTACCCGTTCCCTTTGTTAGAAAAGCCCCGGGCTGCAACAAGCCCGGGGCTTTTTTTGCTCACTCCCTGATCGGCAGGAATAGGTCGAGCGTGAAATGCTCCCCGCCTGGCTCACCATTCGGGGCGATGTGCTCCTCCAGCCACTGGTGCGAGGCTTCGCGGTAGCGGCTGTCTTCGCGCCAGCGCACCAGCGCCTGCCAGGTGGCGGGGATATCCTCCCACGGCCGGGTCACCTGGCAGCGCGTTACCGCATACAGCCCGCCAGGGAAATCGATCAGGCGCGCTTCACCTTGCGCCTGGGCTTGCTCGTTCACCACCATCCAGGCATCATAGCCATAGTTCGGGCTGCCCACCGCTGGGTTCGGGTTGTTGAAACCGAACACGCGCCCGTTTTGCCCGTGCGCCTTTGCCCAGGTGAACAACTTCTCCAGCGCCAGCCCTTCTGGCGATTCGCCAAAACCGTTGAAGCATATCACCCGCAGCGGCTCCAGGTTGACAATTTTTACATCCAGGTTACTCATAGCATCTCCTTGAAAAGGTTTTTTGTACGAACAACCTTATTCTACGGAATATACCTGACATCTCCTGTCAGGTATTGGTGCTACAATAGAAAAAACCTGCAGAAACGAGAAATTCATGCGCGCTGACCGTCTGCTTGCCCTGCTGATGCTCCTGCAAACTCGAGGCACCGCCACCGCCCAAACCCTGGCCGCCGAACTCGAAGTCACCGAGCGCACCATCTACCGTGATGTGACCGCCCTCAGTTCGGCAGGCATCCCCGTCTACACCGAACGCGGCCCAGGCGGCGGCATTGCCCTGCTCGAAGATTACCGCACCAATTTGACCGGGCTCAGCCCCAGCGAAGTGCGCGCCCTGTTCATGCTCAGCATCCCCCAGGCGCTCGACCAGCTTGGGGTTGGGGATGAACTGCGGATGGCGCTGCTGAAACTCTCCGCCGCGCTCCCCGGCAGTCGTCGTGCCGAAGAAGCCTCGGCCCGGCAAAAGATCCATCTCGACGCTGCCGAATGGTTCCAGGCCGAAGAGCCGCTCCCACAGCTGAAAATGATCCAATCTGCCCTGTGGCGTGATCTTTTGCTCGAGATCACCTACCAGTCTGATTTTGGAGCGGATGTACCGATGCGCATTGCGCCCTACGGGTTGGTATCCAAGTCTGGGGTCTGGTACCTGGTTGCGGCGCGGGATGACCATATTCGTGTACTGCGGGCCTCGCAAATCAGGCAAGCCAGCATCTGCGAAGAACACTTCATCCATCCCCCCGATTTTGACCTGCCGGGTTTCTGGAAAACCTGGTGTGCTGAGTTCGAGTCCAGCCGCCCGCAGTACCAGGTAAAAGCCAGGCTCTCCCCAAGACTGGCAAAAACCCTGTCTGGAGATGCTCTCCCCATCCCGACCCAACCGCCCAGTCTTGCCCCGGATGGCTGGCAAATCGTCAGCCTGACTTTCGAATCGCTCGAAGCGGCGCGTGATCGCCTCCTGGGCTACGGCGGCGCCATCGAAGTACTTGAACCGCTGGCGCTGCGCCATAGTATTCAGGATTTCGCTACCCAGACCATCCACCGTTATTCAACAGATTCGATTGGGTAAGCACTTGTGGCCCCTGCTCGGCCATTTTGCCCGCCCCGCAGAGACCATCATCTCGTTGTCTACCTTTCTTCCAGGATTTCATCCAACAACCTGACCGATTCAGCCACCATCCGGGGGCACACGCTTTGGAATAGTCCCTGCTGCCTGGCGCGTTCCAGGTTTTCCGGGGTATCCAATCGCCCGCATAGCAACTCGCGGCACAGGGTCGAGCCATTCCTTTGCTTGAAAGTTTCCATAAAACGGTGGCCCAACTGATAGGTTTGTTCTTTGGCTGTACGCTGGTTGCGCAGGGGGAAGCGCCGCTACCGCGGGCATTGGCGCATCTTGTTGAAAAACAACCGGCCCATCTGGCAGGTAATCCATCGCCGTTACCGGCGCAGCTGCATCCATAAAACGGCCATCCAGGCTGCGGGCCAGGGCTTTGATCAGCAGGTATTCCAGTCCTTCCGGCAAATCAGGCGCAAACTGGCGCGGCCTGGGCAGCGGTTCGATGGCCTGTTTAAGCAAAATTCCTGCCGGAGTGTCAGCGATGCAGGGTTTTCACCCCGCCCCCTGGCAGGTACTCCATCACCAGGAAAGGCGACGGTTCAAGGAGATGATAACGCCCAAAAGATAGACCCGCTAAATTTGGCATATTCTTCTTCACCACACCTTCACAAGTGACAGATATACCCCGGACGGGCGCAACTTTTACTTTGCCAAACCCAAAAAGCGCAAATCGCGCGCAGGCATTACAAAGATTATCCGCGAATGGCAAGTAAAAATCTTGCAGCCGGCCAGGTTGGGTACGGTTTTGATAAAATCAATTTTTTTACCGCAAAATTTGCCCAAATAGCACAAGACCCAATAAAAAATTTGGCGAATCTTGGCTTTATGACAGTTTCAATGTCTTGGATTTTACGAAAGCCCTGCCAGCGCGAGAGTCCCACCACGGATAACGCCATGGTGCCACAAACGAGCATCGCTCTTACCCTTTGACCCCCTGCACCCTGCCCTTATAATTACCCCATGACCCCACAAACCCAACCCAAACCCCTTGTCCGAGTTGCCCTGGCCTATGGCGTCCACCTTTTCACTGCCACCGGAGCCATCTGGGGCCTGCTTGCGCTCATCGCTATCTTCCAGCACGAATGGCGCTACGCCATCTTCTGGATGATCCTGGCGATGGCCGTTGACGGTTTCGACGGCATGTTGGCGCGCTGGGCCGACGTAAAAACCTACGTACCCAACATCGACGGCGCCCTGCTCGACAACATCCTCGACTACTTCAACTACGTTATCGTCCCGGCGCTCTTCCTCATCGAAGCCGACATCCTGCCCGCCGGGCTGGCAATGCCCATCGCCTTCGTCATCCTGCTCACATCTGCCTACCAGTTCACCCAAACCGACGCCAAAACCGACGAAACCAACGAATACTTCTTCAAAGGCTTCCCCTCCTACTGGAACGTCGTGGCCCTCTACATGCTCGTCATGAAAATGAACCCCTGGGTCAACCTGGCCTTCCTGGTGGTCTTCAACATCCTCGTCTTCGTCCCGGTCAAATACGTCTACCCCACCCGCAGCGTCCGCATGAAGCGCGTCACGCTCGTCCTGTCATACATCTACGCCATCATCGGCGTCTGGGGAGCCATGCAATACCCCAACACCCCGCCGTGGGTCGTCTGGGCCTCGTTTGTTTACGTCGGCTACTACGCCATCCTGAGCCTGCTGCCAAAAAAGTAAGGCAAATCTATAGATTTGCCTTACAGCGCAAACGTTAAGGAATTTTATGAAATATTCCATCGAAAAGGTGGATACCGCCACACAAGAATTGACCGACGCCCTGGCCTTGCTCATGCCCCAACTGACCAAAGCCCCCGCCCTGACGCTGCCCCAGTTGGCCCAAATCATCGCCTCCCCGAGTGTTTTGCTGGTTGCCCGCGCCCCCGGCGCTCCCGGCCCGCTGGTTGGGATGGGAACCCTGGGCATCTTCCACACCCCCAGCGGACTCCACGCCCACATCGAAGATGTCATTGTCGATGAAGCCCATCGCGGCCGGGGGCTGGGCGAAGCCATCGTCAACGCCCTGCTCCACACCGCACGCCAGATGGGCTTTCACGGAGTCTCACTCACCTGCAACCCGCGCCGCGCCGCCGCCAACGCCCTCTACCAAAAAATGGGTTTCAAAAAATGGGAAACGAATGTGTACTGGTACGAATTGTAAATTCAGAATTCTGAATTTACACAAACCGCAAATACTTCTCGGTCGCATTCTCCAAATCTGAATACTCGCCGCGCAGTTCTTCGGGCAGCAGCGCCGCAAGCTGGTACATCATCTCATCCGCCATCTGCTGGCGGATTTCTTTTGATACCCTCTCCCCGCGCGCATCGAGATAGAAAACCCGCCCAACCTTGAGATTGACCTTCGTCCGCTTAATTTTTTTGACATTCGCCCCGAAGTGCTGGCTGCCCCACTGCCCGATAGGCTGCAGTGGCGCGCCGCTTTTCAGCGCCAGCAGCGCAATCCCGCCATGCGCGCGCAGCAGCGCCCCGTTTTTACTGCGCGTCCCCTCCGGCGACATGCCCAGGATCAGGCCTTTTTCCAGCGCATCCAGGCATTTGCGCAGGGCTTCCATATCCGCCTCGCCGCGATGAATGGGAATGATGCCCCACAAGTTGAAGACCCATGCCAGGAATTTGATATCCCAGGTTTCAATTTTCGCCAGACCGGTGGATTTGCGCGGCTGGAGTTGGGTAAAAATCAGTGGCGCTTCCACCATGCCGGTATGGTTGGCGTAGGCGATCAGCGGCCCGGCAGGTGGGACGGCATCCCAGTTCTCTTTTTTGATGTCACACAAGATTTCCAGGCCAAGTTTGCAGCCGTAGGTCACGATCCAGCGTAAGATGGCTTCCATAAAACGGGTTTTCTCCAGGGTGTGGGTAAATTCTCCCATCTCCCTTTGGGAGAGGGTCAGGGTGAGGGAAGATCAGCCGCAGAGTATTTCAATCTCGCTCGGAAGCAGGTGCACTTCCAGGGCGGTTCCGGCCACACACAGCGTTTCCCCATCTGCGTGCGCGGGGAAAGCTCCCTCGAGGGCGGTAATGCTGATGCGGCGCGCCCTCCGCATTTTGATCTCTGGCTGGCCCTCCTGGGTTCCCTGCATGAACATGCCGATGAGTTGGAAGATGCGCAGTTTCCCGGCGGTTTCGGCAATGCACAGGTCGAGCAGGCCATCGTCGGGTTTGCCGTTGGGCGTCATGCGGAAGCCGCCGCCCATGCGCTGGCCGTTCATGATGGAGACCATGAGGGAGTATTGTTCGATGGCCTGTCCATCGAGTTCGATGCGCAGGCGCGGGGCTTTGAAGTAGAAAAAGACGGTCTGGATGGCGCCGACCAGGTAGGCCAGCAGCCCGCGCACGAAGCGCACTTCCAGCGCCGCGAAGCCGACGGCGGCGTCGAAGCCCAGGCCGATGCCGTTGCCGAAGTAGCGCCCTTCGGGGTAGTCGCCGCCGGTTACCAGGCCGATGTCGATTTTTTTGCGCTTCCCGGCCAGCAGGGTTTTCAGGCTGTCTTCCAGCGTGGTTGGGATGCCCACGCCGCCCGAAAAGTCGTTGCCGGTGCCGATGGAGATGACGCCGAAGGCGGTGTTGGTGAAGCCGTCTTTGCGCGCGCGCATCAGCCCGTTGAGCGCTTCGTTGATGGTGCCGTCGCCGCTGGCGCAGATGATGGCATCCCAGCCGGCGCGGGCGGCTTTTTCGGCCAAATCCAGGGCGTGCATGCGCTTTTCGGTGCAGATAAGTTCAAATTCCAGGTGGTTCTGTTTGAAAAAGGCTTCAATCGCCGGGATAGATTTCTCTCCCAGACCGCGCCCAGATGTTGGGTTGACAATGATGTAATAGCGCATGGGGCATCCTCCGGCGGCGAGTCTATCACAAAAGCCCCAAATTATCGATTTTCAAGAGTTGGTTGGGAATTTCACTGATAAAAGCCAGGAAAATGGTGATTGATGATTTCGCCTAAAAACCAGTACACGGAAGTCACGGCTTTTATAAATTGGTTTTCCGCGTTTTCCGTGTACAAAAAGGTTTGCCGGTTTTTTCGACAATTATCGTTCCCATCACCTAACAAGAAAATGCTCTAGGCAGCTTCCCCAGCCCTGGCCCGGAACACGTCACGGCTCAATAATGCCCCGCCGACACCCAGCGCCGCCAGCGCCAGGATGTAAACGCCCAAAGATGCCACCACCAGCGCCCACTGCCAACCGGTTGGCTCAATATCTCCCGATGCCAGCCCGGTCACCGAGGCAATCACCTGCCCACCCACAATCGCCACAACGGCAACGCCAATACTCCCGCCAATCAACTTTACCTGTGAATGCGCCAGGATTGCCACCACAATCAGCATCACCGCCCCGGCAATCGCCAGGAAACCGAACTCCGCGGGCATCAGGAAGTCAAAGTTAAACTCTCCAGACATGGCAAGACCCGCCAGCCCAAAAAACACCGGCGCCAGCAGCGGAATCCACACCAGCACTGTTCCCAGCGCCGAAAGAACTTTAATGACCATCGGGTTTTTCATGGCACACCTTTCCTGCTCACATTTTGGGCTGCAGCAAGCCGCCGCGCTCCAAACCGCCTCACGATTCTTTCACCACATAATGCGGGATGCGGTGATACCCCTCGCGCTCACCCAACGTGCGGGCCAGCCCGGCGGCCACCTCATCCATCGTATAAGTTGCCTCGTGCGTCAGGATTTCCTTCATCAACTCCAAATGCTGCTCCAACTCCAGCATCCTGGCGCGGAAAGCATCCAACTTCTCAGAATCAGCACTCTTCTTCAACTCTTCCCCGGCAGTGTGCGCCTGCTCCACCGCCTGCATCGCGGCATGAATGCGTTCCACCATCAAATCACGGTCTGTCATAACAACCTCCCGGAAGTGTGAACGCGCTTCCATATTCACAATAGCACGCTACTGGGCGTTTTTCAAGTATCTTTCATAATCCTCGGGCGTATCCAAATCGAGCAAAATCGACTCATCCGCCGGAACATATAAAATCTCACCCCCGTGCGCATTCAGGAAGTCGCGCAGCGTCTGCGGCGGCTGCATCGCCAGCAACTCCGCCCAAAAAGCCCGGTCGAGCAAATAGGGATGACCGCGCCGCATCTCAAAACTGGGGATAATGATCCCGCGCCGGGTCTGGTTATACGCTGACAAAATTTCCCGCGCGGTACACACCCCGCCCTGTGGCTGGTCACCCAGCCCGATGAACGTGGCATCCACATCCGGGCCGAGCGCCGCCAACCCCGCCTGGACAGATTCCAACATCCCCCCGCTTTCATACAGGCGATTGAACACCGCCCGCACCGGGAAATTCCCCGCCAAACGGGCAACTTCCGCCTCCACAATTTCCCGCGCCCCGCCGGTGACTGCCACGATTTCTGAAACCCCCGCCTCGCTGAAAGTTTTCACCACCTGCCCCAGCACCGACGTCTCACCCCAGGGTAACAGCATCTTCGGCCTGCCCATTCGCCGCGACATCCCCGCCGCCAGGATAATTGCGCCAACCCTCACCCCAGCCCCTCTCCCCTTGGGAGAGGGGCTTTGCTCCCTTCCCCCCAAGGGGGAAGGGCAGGGGATGATGGTATTATTCATTCCTTCACCCCCCAATCCAATAATTTCCGATAATCCGCTTCGGTATCAACATCCAAAAGCAGGCTTTCATCGTGCCAGGGCACATATTCCACCTTAAACCTGGTAAACAGCGCCCGCCCGCCGGTATCGCCCGTCAGCGTCAGCATTTCCGCGAAAGTGTCACGGTCGAACAATACCGGGTTGGCGCGCCGGTCTGCTGCCAGCGGCGCAACAATGGATGGCAACCCCTGCCCGTGCCGCTCCACCAGCGCGCGGATGATGTGCGCCGTCACCTGCGGCTGGTCGGCAAGCAGGAAGACTGCGCCGCCAACACTCAGCCCCCACCCCCCGCCTTCCCCCATTTTCAAACCCGAAAAATGGGGGAGGGGGCCGATGCTGCGCTCCTCCCCCAAAATCCCCCGGTTTTGGGGGAGGCCGGGAGGGGGCTTTTGCTCGCTTAAAACACCAACCGCCTTAATCACCGACCCCGCCTGCCCATCCTTCCACTGGTCATTCCTCGCAATCACCACATCCAGCCCGGCCAGCGCCGCTTCGATTTGCCCTGCATACGCCCCGGTGACGACCACCACCGGCCAAAGTCCAGCTTCCAGCGCAGTTTGGGCCACTTTGCGCACAAAGGGCTGGCCGTGATAATCCAAAAGCTGTTTGGGGCGGCCAAAACGGGATGCTTCGCCCGCTGCCAGCACCACCCCGGCGATGTTTTCATACACAGCGTGGATTTCCCCGCGCTGGACGCTGGCAACGGCCACCGCATCATAGACTTTGAGCAGGTTGTGGGCCATGTTCCCGGCGCGGGATTGCAGTTCGGGCGTATCGGCCTGGTTGAGTAAAACCACCTTGCGCGCGCGCGGCGGGATGTTTTTCAGGCCACCCTCGGGGTTGGTCAAGACCCTGGTAACGGCCTCTGCGCTGACGGGTTGTTCCGGGCGGAGGCCGCTCAATGCCCCGAAAATCTCCGGGCGGTGGATGAAGTTCTCGTTTAGCGGCCTGTCCAATCCACGCATCCCGGCGGTGACGATGACCACATCTGCAAAGGGTGGGATGGCCGGTTCGTGCGCCGCCGGGGCTTTGAGCGGTTTCTGGCGCGAGCCATCCGCTTCGATCAGCAGGGGCAGGTCGTGGTATCCGGCGAATTCTTTGAGTAATTGCAATTGTTCTAGCGTGGGGGCAGTGACGCGGGCAATATCCTCGCGGAATGGGCCGGTGATGAGCGTTACGCCGCTCATCTCAATTTCTGGCAGTGGCTCGCCCGGCGTCCAGAGAATGTGCCGGTCTGCGTTGGAGACCTGGCGCGCTGCCAGGTGTGTGGATGTCGTCACCAGTGCCGGGGCTAATTCACGCGCAGCCATAAACAGTGCGGATGTCTTCCCGCCGCCGCCGGTGAAGGCGATGGTTTGGGATTTTGTGAGACGCAGGGAGTGGGAGAGTGGGTTGGTCATGGGGAAAAGAAGGCAGGTAAACGAGGAAACAAGAGAACCTGTTTACCTGTTTCCTCGTTTACCTGTTCCTGCAAGAATCGCCTCCAAGGCCGCGCCGCCGATGGCGAGGGCTTTGTCTGAGACGGTGAAGCAGTATTCGCGGATTCCACGCGGGTCGATGTCGCCGATTTTCAGGTTTTTACCCACTTCCAGGCCGGGGCGGATGAGGCCGCGCAGGACGCCATCCATTGCGGCGGTGACGGGCTGGCCGTTTACTTCGGCCAGGAGTTGCCCGGTGGTCACAAAATCGCCAATTTGGGCGTGAGTGTTGATGACTCCGTCCGCCGGGGAGCGCAGGACGCGGCGCGGGTCGCCATCGGGTTGGCCGGTGTCGGGGGCGGTGGAGCCAGTCCAGTAGACACGGCCCAGGTTGTGTCCGCGCTGGGTTTCGATGGCGGCGTGGCAGTTTTTGCCAGCAGTGAAGCCGGGGCCGAGGCCAATGATGAGGGGGGCGAGGGAAAGCTCGTATGATGTGAAATGTTTGGTCAGGCGGGCGTCTATCAGCGTGGGGAGAGGCAAGATATGAGAGGTAAGAAGCGTTAGGGCGGGGTCTATAATGACCGGGATGTTGTTTTCGGCAAGGATAGAGTCAATTTGGGTGAAATCCGCAGCCAGCGTGGCAGTCACACTTTCCACTTTCCACTTTTTTTCATACACAGCTTCAGAGAATGAAACTACTCGCCGCACGGAGAGCGGCTGGGGCAGTTCGGTGATGATGACGGGGAACCCGGCGCGGTGCAGGCGGATGGCGACGCCGGTGGCGAGGTCTCCGCCGCCGCGGATGATGATGGGGTTGGGCATGTTTACCTGCATGTCGGAATGGAATGAAAAATTTTTACGAAGCGCTAAGCTCGCGAAGAATGCCAAGAACAACTTTTTAGAAATCTTTGCGCTCTTGGCGGTTCGTTTAACGGTGCTTAACGCGCAATACCGCGATCTTTGTCGGGTGGTTGAACGGACTCGGGTCGACCGGTGGATTTCCGGCGCGGGTGGATGGAAACCCGGTGAAATCTTCTGGCACGGGGATAAGTTCTTCGATTGTCAGGTGGCCATCGTGGCACAGGGCTTCGAGTTCGGCGTGGTAATCCTGCCCGCTCAGGAACAGGGCGTTGTTGATGGCCACTAACCAACCGCCATCGTTGACCAGGGGACGCAGTTTGTTGATGAGACGGGTGCTGTCTTGCTGCAAATCCACGCGGCCTTTGGATGTGGTTGAGAAGAAGGGCGCATCCAGGAAGATGCAATCGAAGGTCTGGTTTTCACGTTTGAGCTGGCTGATGGCGGGGAAAAAGTCGAGGGCGAGATAATCTTTTTTGACAATGGGAAAGCCATTCAGCGTGCAGGATGTTTTGGCCTGGTTGAGAAACTGCCGGTTCAGATCAAGCTGGATAACGTGGGATGCGCCCCCGGCCAGGGCGGCTATCCCCAGGCTGCCGGTGTAGGCAAAGGTGTTGAGCACGCTTTTGCCGCGCAGGGTTTCGATGGCCCATTTGCGCAGGTTGCGCGTATCTATGTATAAACTGGCGTCGCGGTTCATGGTCAGGTTGATGGCGTACCAGACGCCGTGTTCGCGGATTTTGCGGTCGGGCTGGCTGCCGTAGGTGAGCTGGCCATTTTTCTCGAAAGGTGTGGCTCCTCGCCGAACTTTGACGAGGATGCTTTGCAGGCGCGGCAGGCTGGCGCGCAGGAATTCTTGTGCGGTGCGGACGGCGGCAGCGCCATCGTAGGGCACATCGGCGTAGTTGTAGATGATGGCGGTGGCGGCGTACAGGTCGATGCTCAGGCTGGGGTAACCTTCGTAGAATCCGTTGAACAGCCGCAGGGCGGTCTGTTGTTTGGGGTCGAGTAATGCCTGGCGGGCGGTGAGGGCTTTTTCGAGCAGGGAAGTCAAATCCATGGGGTGATTAAACCATATAAATGTTGGGAAAAGGGCCTGGACGCTATAGGAGAATCAAAAACGCTCCGCTTTTGGCAAGCGGAGCGTTTTTTGTCAGGCCAGTCCCCGGCGGTGGGCTTCTTCGCGCAGCACCAGGATGATTTTTTTCAGGTTTAGTCCTTCGGCGCAGCTGACAGTGGCTTTTGCCAGGACATCTTCTGACCAGAGTGTGCTACAGGTGAGACACTCGTCGTCATCCATCAGGGCTAGCTGGATGATGCTGCCGAGCGGCACATCCTGTCCTTCGGCTTCAAGGTTACAGTCGAGGCAGCCTACGCAGCGTTGGATGTTCTGGTTGGTGGCGTCTTTGACAATGCGGCGCAGCGATGGCACTAAAACTCTTCTCCTCGGGGTTTGAGATAAAGCGCCAGCAGGGCGACATCGCAGGTTTCGCCATCGGGGAACATGAAGTAATCTTCGAGCATGCACTTGTTGGTGAAGCCCAGTTGTTCAAAGGCGCGCACCACTTTGGTTTGTTCGGCGATCACTTCGCCCACGATGACGCGCACATCCTGTTTGCGGGCCATGTCGATCAAGACGCGGGTCATTTTCATGCCCAGACCGCGTTTGCGGAAATCTTTTGCCAGGAACAGGCGATATTCGGCGATGTGGCGCTTGGGGCCATCGTAGAAGCGCAGGGAGGCCGAGCCGACGATGCGGTCTTTGACGATGGCGACGATCGGTAAAACCCGGCTGTAATTCAGGTTTTCGCACCAGTTTTCGATGACAGATGGGTCTTTGACGTTGTGGCGCATGTAGCGCAAATCGTCTGGGGCTACATGCGAGAAATACTCGATCAGCATGGCTTTGTCATCTTTCACCATTGGGCGAATGAGCACGCGCACGCCATCGTGCAGGGTCACAACATCGCGGTGAGTTTCGATTTCTTTGGGAAGCATGGAACCTCCATTGGAGAACCTGTCTCCCCGCCCCGTATCTTTTTATGGATGGGGCGGGGCAGGTAATTGGCTTTAGGCGGGAGCAGATTCTTTCTTCTCGGGCTTTTCTGGGGCGACAAAGCCCTTGGGCAGCAGCCCTGCTTCGGTGACGATGCGCGGGACGATATCTTCCCAGCCAACCGGCATGATGTGCAGGCCGTGGATGCCCTGTTTGGTGCGGATTTTCTCGATGATTTCCAGAGAAATCTTGATGCCTTCTTCCTGTGCGCCTTTGGCGCCGCCCTTGGCTTCGGCGTCCACCATGCGGTCGATGATTGCCTTCGGGACGAACACACCCGGCACCTGGGTCATGAACTGGGTCATCTTGGCGCTCTTGAGCGGGGTGATGCCGATCATGATGTAGACTTTGTCGAGGATGTTACGTTTGGCCAGTTCGTTCAGCCAGATTTCCATTCGCTCGGGGTCGTAGACCAGGTTGGTCTGGAAGAATTGCGCGCCAGCGTTGACTTTCTTGTGTTCGCGCAGCGCCTGGAATTTGGGATCGGATGCAAATGGGGCGGCTGCCGCGCCGAGGAAAAACTTGGGCGGGAATTTTAACTCGCGCCCATCGAGATAGTGACCTTCGTCGCGCATGCGGCGCAGGATCCAGATCATCTGGACGGCATCCATGTCGTTGATATCCATGCGTCCACGCGGGGTGGGGGCCAGCACGGGGCTGTCGCCGGTGATGGCAAGCACATTGCGGACGCCCATGGCGGTTGCGCCCAGGATTTCTCCCTGGAGGCTGGCGCGGGTGCGGTCGCGAGCGGCAATCTGCATCACGGGTTCAGCGCCAGTATCCACAGCGATCTTGGAGCAGGCCCAGGAGGTCATGCGCGGGGTGGCAGAAGCATTGTCGGTGAAGTTGATGGCGGTTACGTAGGGCTTTACCAGTTGGATATTTTCCACCAGTTTTTTGGTGGACATGCTCAGTGGGGGAGCAATTTCGCAGGCTACGACAAATTCACCAGCTTTGAAGCCTTTTTCCAGGTTTGACATGGGTTCGGTGTAGGCCGGGGCGTGGTACTGGTCATCGCCTTGCCACCAATCTGGCTGGCGGACGGTGCGGAAGATTAAATCCCAGGTTTTGTAGCGTTTTTCGCCCTGGTCGAGCACCAGGCTTTTGATGACATTGCCGGTGCCGTTCTTTTTGACCGTGGAGACAACATCGCCCCAAGTTTCGGTGCCGACTTTTTCCCAGTCTAGCGGAGGCAGCACTTCGAGCAGTTTTTCCTGGCGTCCCATGGCAAAGGAGCGCTCGTAGATTTTGTACCAGATGCAGGGGCGGGTTTTATCCACATAGCAATGTTCGGGCGTGGAGCCACCGCAGGGGCCGTTGCGCAGGCCCTTGGGGCATTCCATCGGGCAGATGAAGGCTGTTTCCTGCAAAAGGCAGTTTCCGCACATGCGGCAGCCGAACAGCGGGCCTTTTAGGGCGTATTCGATGTTTTCGAGAACGGCATTGCCAAACGATTCTTTTTTAAAGGGCGAGTAGGCGGGCTGCCAGCGTCGTCCAGGAGTGAAGATGGGCATAGGATATCTCCAGTTGGCGTAGGGGCGTAGTAGGGGCGTAACATTGCTACGCCCCTACCGCTACCATTCTTTACTGATTTAAATACGCATCGGCGTAGATGACTTTGTTGAGCAGGATCTGGGTGGTCTTCCAGATGGCAAGCTGCTCGGGATCAGACATGTCAAAGTCTTCGGGCTGGGGTTCTTCGTTGGCGCCGGTGCGTTCGGCAATCTTATTGTAGACGGCCGCCAGCGGGTTGGAAGTGTCTTTGTTTTCGATCCAGCGAATGACATCGTTCTGCTTCTGATCAAACGGGTTCGCAATCATCATTTGCAGGCCCACACCCATCAGCATGGAGAGATAAACACGGTTGATCAGCGGACGGTTTTCGTTCGGCACGGCATTGGAGACGTTGCTCAGGCCGACGGAGATCATCGGGGCCGGGTCCCAGGCGTATTGCAACATTTGCACAGCGCCGATCAGGTGCGGGCAATATTGCTGGCAGCCGGATGTGGTGAGCACCAGCGGGTCGATGATCAGGTCCTGCACGGGCATCCCAACTTCCAGGGCGCGTGGGATCAGTGTTTCAACGGCGATATTGACGCGGGCATCGGCTTCTACCGGGATGCCGCTGGAGCCCATCGTCAGGGCGATGACTTTCGCGCCGTATTTCTTGGCCAGCAGCGGGATTTTCTCCAGGCGTTCGGGTTCAGCTGAAGTGGAGTTCAGGATCGGCTGGGCTTTGGTGATATTTTGCAGGGCGGCTTCCATACCGTCCACGTTGGTGGTGTCGATGCACAGCGGCACATCCACAACTTGCTCCACAGCCTTGACGATCCAGGGGAAGACTTCGGCCCAGTCCTTTTTGCGCGGGCCCATGTTGATGTCAACCGCTGAAGCGCCGGCTTCCACCTGCCGCACAGCCAGATCCATGAAAAATTCGCTGTCACGGGCGGTCAGCGCCTCTTTGACTTTTTCTGAAATGATGTGAATATTCTCGCCGATGATATACATGGGTTCTCCTTAGGTTTTCCAAAACAAAGTTGAATTGTTTTGAAAGATGAAAGATGAAAGAAATTTATTCTTTTATCTTTTCTCTTTCGATAGAAGCGCTTCTGCCACCGTGGGGAATTTATCCATATCGGTATGGGGCAGGAACAGCGCCGAAGTGAAAGCATCGTAAAACGTATTGTCAGCCGAGAGTTCCAAATAGGTCATCCGGCTGGCGATTTCTGAAATGCGCTCACGCTGGCGGGTATCAACCAGCGCAAAATACGCGCCTTTGACCGAGGTATTGCCCAGGAATTTGAATTTGTCCCAGGGCATATCAGGCAGCAGGCCAATTTGCATGGCCTTTTCCACATTTACATATTTACCGAACGAGCCGCCGATGACCATCGTTTCTACGTCGGCCAGGGTCATGCCGACCTGCTCGGCCAGAATGGTGAAACCGGCGTAAATCGCGGCTTTGGCGCGCAGCAGGTTGTCCACATCCACGCGGGTGATGGCAATATCGTGCCCGTGTGACGTTTCATCGGCCCAGGCGATGACATATTCGCCGCCCTGGTCGGTGGCGCGCACTCTTTTGGTGGGAAGGCTGAGATTGACGTTGCCAGCCTTGTCCAGGATACCGGTTAAGAACATTTCGGCGATCAGGGAAATCAACCCCGAACCGCATACGCCCCGGGGCTTGCTCCCGCCAATTACGCGGATGCTCGGCTCGTAGGTGTCGCCGTTAATCCATACTTCTTCAATTGCGCCGGTAGTGGCGCGCATGCCATCTTTGACGCCCGCACCTTCGAAGGCCGGGCCTGCCGAACAGGCGCAGGTCATCAACCAGTCGCGGTTGCCGAGCACGATTTCACCATTGGTGCCGACATCGATGAACAGGGTGATTTCATCGGTGTCATCCATTCCATTAGAAAGCACACCCGCAGTGATATCCGCACCCACATAGCTGGCGACGCCGGGCAGGCAGTCCACTACAGCATCGGGACAGAAATGCAGACCCATTTCGCGGGCAGCCATCAGGGGCGGATGGTTAACGGCGGTGATGAACGGGGCCAGGCGAATCGAGGCAGCGGGAATCCCCAAAAGCAGGTGGATCATGGTCGAATTCCCAGCGATGATGGCTTTGACGATTTGGTCGGGCCGGGTTTTGAGCCGTTTGCAGGCGGTTTCGCCCAGTTTGTTGATGGTGCCAACTACCCGGTGTTGCAGGTCATCGCTGCCGCCATGTTTGCTGGCGTAGATGATGCGGCTGATTACATCTTCGCCGCGCACGATCTGGTCGTTGTATTCTGCTACCTGGGCTTTGACCTGCCCGGTGACAAGATCGACCAGCCAGAGTGAAACGGTGGTGGTGCCAATATCGATGGCGGCGGCGTAAATGGGCTCATCTTCATCGCAAATCGAGGGGCGCACATCGATGATGTGCGCGGCGCTGTGGTTGTCGAGGTTTTTTAGCTCGTAGATGACGTTGACTTCCCAATTGCCATCGCGCAGAACCTGCCCGAGCCGCCGCAGCAGGGAGATGGAGGCTTCGACCGTTTCCAGTTTGTGCTGTACGCGCAGGGCGGTTTGCAGGCGCGCCCAGTCGTCGGTCTGGTCATCCATGGATGGTTCGTTCATGCGCACATTGACGCGGCGCACGGTCTGCGACCAGTTGATATCGTAGCCGCTGGGGACGCTGACTTCTGCCGCAACGCGGTCAGTGGTCAGGTTTCGTTCGATTTTTTCCTGTTCGGGTACCAGGATGGATGCATCCCCCTCGATCACGCTCTGGCAGGCGAGGGCGTAGCCCTGTTCGACGGCTTCTTGCGAAAGCCGCAGGGTGGAGCGCCTCCGCACGTTGCCACCGGTGATCTGGATTGCGCAACGCCCACAGCGTCCCTGACCGCCGCACGGCTGGGTGATTTCTATTCCAGCTTGTTGCGCAGCGTCAGAGACCAATGTCCCGGTGAGGGCGCTGGCGGTGACGGTTTTACCGTCGGAGGTGGTGAAGGTGATGGTGTGGTTCATCGTTTCACGTAGGGGCGCAGCATTGCTGCGCCCCTACCACAAGAAATTAGTTGTTAAGTGCCGTCTTCATGTATCCCGGCAGGTCAACCGCTTCGCGCGGGCCAACGCGGATTTCCCAATCGGGAAGTTCAGCTTCGAGTTCGCCAGAGAGCACGGCCACGTGCCCGGGCAGGACAACGCGTTTGCGGCTGACTTTGCTGGCCACATTGAAGCCCTTGATGGCTTTGGCGATGCGCTCAGAGTCAAATTTACCGGCGGCCCAGGCGGTCAACACGGACATGCCTTCGGCGTCGCAGACCAGCAGCCAGGCGGGCAGGCCAGAGCCTTCGACTTCGTTCGCCACCGCAAAGTAGGTGATGCTGAAGTTGGTGGTGATGAGTACGGGGCTTTCGGGCTTGGGGTTGTTGATTTCGTAGATGCCCGGGGTGACCTGGATGGGTTTCTGTGGGTCGGTGTAGATGTTTTCGCGCAGCACGAGCAGGCCGTAGAGCAGTTCGGGGACGAATTTGTCGAGCACGACGAAGCCAGCGTATTTGGCGATGGCCTGGGCAGCGGCGATGCCTTCATCGGCGGCGTTGCATGCAAAGGAAATGACCGGGAAGCCCAAGGCGCGGAAGTTTTTGAGCGCCAGGCGGCGAATCTGGGTGTATTTGGCAATCGAAGCGCCGAGTTTGGTGCTGGATGGGTCAATGACGAAATCTTCGAGGCCTTTGCCTTTGAGTTTGTCGGTCAGGTCGGCCAGGGTGTCGAGGTTGTCGGCGCAAACAGCCAGGGGGGCGTTGAGCTTTTTGGCCAGGTCGCCCATGGCTTCCCAGTTGGCGGAATCGGCGCCGTAGAGCAGGGGAGTTTCCCCGGGCAGGGCTGCGGCTCCAGCTTCGAGCACTTTTGCATCTTTGGCAACCAGGATCAGGGGCCGTTTGGTGGCGGAGCGAACCGCTTTAACGGCATCTGCAAATTTGGTGGGATCACTTGTGCCCGATAGGGTATCTGCTTCAACGGCGAAGCCATCCACGGTGAAATCCATACCCACGTAGTTGACTTTGTAGGCGTCAGCTTTGGCGACTTCGGCGGCGATGTTGGCTTGGGATGCTTTGACGCGCACGAACAGACCGGGTTTGTTATAGAAGGTTTTTTCGTGGCGGAACAGGCAGACTTCGTTGCCGGCCTTGATGCTGCTGCCGGGGCCTTTGAGTGTGATCAGGCGGATGGGCGGCGCGGAAGATTCGGCCAGTTTTGTCTTGGATTCTTCGCTGACGTAGGGGCAGGCCGCGAGTTCAACCTGTTTGGCGGCAAGTTTCATGGCGAAGGCCATGCAGGTGGGGATGCCGCATTCTTTGCAGTTGGCTTTGGGGTGCGGTGGGCGCTGGCCGCCGGGCAGTAGTTTGAAAATTTCAATACCAGTGAGTGCCATGGTTCTCTCCTTATGCTGCCATGAGTTCGTTGATGGCAGCGCGGATGCGCTTCATCGATTCGGGGTGGCGCAGAACAACAATGCTGGCGCCGGATTCAAGCAGGGCGGTGGTGGTCAGGGTTTCCCAGTGAATGGCGCGGGCTTTCCAATCGCCCCAGGCTTCGGGAACGCCGGTGCCAACTTTGGATTCTTTGGCTTTCCAGGCTTCGAAGCCAACGGTGACCATCATGGGGAATTGGGTCATGCCATCGCCTTGCAGGGATGCCAGGCGCAGGCGTTCCATGACCGAGTAGCCGTATTCGATGCCATAGCCGAGTGCGCCGGTGGTCGGGTCCATGATGATGCGGTTGGCGGGCAGGCCCATATCGGTGATGAGGATGTTAAGCTGTTTGGCCAGGTTAACATCCATGGGGGTGCGGGCGCTGACGAGGTGCCCGTTGGCCATGGCGGTGGCAACGATGGTGCGGTAGTTTTTGTCTTCGCAGATGCCCAGGACGAGTTTTTCGCCTTTGGCGGCTTCAGAGACTGCGACAAGCAGTTCGTTGTCTTTCTCAACCTGCCCGGGGCCAAAGACCATCAGCGGCAGTGCAGAGGCGGCCAGGACGGCTTTGGTGGCCTTGACAGCGTCTTCGGGAGTATCCGCCAGGGTCAGCCACAGGACGAGTGCATCGGCCCCGGCAGCTTCGGCGGCTTTGGCCCATGAGGCCGGGTCGTTCATGGCATCGCCCCAGGTCTCTTCCAGCAGCGTAGACCAGTCTTCGGGCCTGCGTGATTTAATTTCGACAGCAATAACCGGGGTGTGTGGTGTGGGGGCTTCGAACTGCATATATGGCAGTGTGGTATCCCCGCCCACAACGATGGATTTGGAGCGGGTGCCGCCATCTGCGGCGGTTGCTCCAAAACTGACTTCCCGTACTTTGCCTGTCCATTTATCTTTTGGGATTTCTACTGGCATGGTGTCTCTCCTTGGGTTGAAAAGTATCGGTGTTATAAGTTCACAGGTAGGCAGGGGCAAATGGCCTGCCTACTTATTTATGCTTTTTCGGCGTGCTTCATCACGGCGCTCGATGAATTGTTCGAGCGGGGATTTGCGCGCGGCTTCCAGGCCCAGGTCTTTCAATTCGTTTGCATCCCTGGCAGACATGTGGCGCAGGATGTGTTTATAGGTGATAAAGGCCGCCGGGTAGATGATCCCGGCTGAGTTGTGGGTCATGTAGGCGATGCGGGTGTGCTGGTCACGCATGAACTGGGCAGCCAGTTCAAGGGGCATCTCGGCTTGCAGGGTGGGCATGTCCTCGCGCATGATATCTTCAGCGGTCAGCTCGGGCAGGTTTTCCTTCCCATAGACGGCCACCAACTCCTCTGCGCTGACCAGACCCACGCCGTGACCTTCTTCATCCAGCACGCACATGCCCTCAACGTTGTGTTCCAGCAGGAAACGAGCAATATCCACAACGGGAGTTGTGGTTTTGCAAGTCGGCACGCCGACAGACATGAGATCGCGCACAAACTTCATCTGCTATTCGTCCTCAAGCCGATCTCCACAATTCCTGCAATATTTGTCAAATTGCCCAACCTTATTGGCACACTTGCTGCAAAGCCATTCTTCCGGTTCTTCGTCATTGCTGACAGTTTCAGATACATTCTCAAAATCTTCTACGCTGAAATCAATCGTTGCAACCGGGAGATTCATCGCGCGCTTGATCGCATCTATATCCGCCTGGAGTTTTTCCAGCCGGGCGATCACTTCGGCGCTTTGCAGGTAATTGAACGAGTCCATGAAACAAGCTCCAGTTTTTGCAGGAAAATCAAACCGGTTGGAAGAAAGATAATTCCCTGAATCCTCGTGCTTTACTCATTCATAAAAATGGGGGATTGGGACAGTTTCCCATCCCAATCCCCATACAACAAGCTACAGCTTAGAACATGGCCTCCATGATCATCGCCGGATGACCATGCGCTTCCAGCCAGGCCAGGAGTTCATCGACGGTGGTCACATTGCGTTCGTCGGCGATTTTGTCGATCAGGTCAGGATCGCCTTCGCGCTCTGCCACGGCCTTGAATTCATCGGCCATGGCTTCTTTCAGTACAGAGGACATCCAAACCACGCGCTTGAAGCCGCCATCCGCCGAGATGAATTTGGGGCTGATCAGGTAATACTTGCCGACACCCATCACGCCCGGGGTCTGGAGCCCGCCACCGGCGATGCCCGCCAGCGTCGAGAAGGTCATGCCGGCCGGGGTCATGCTGGTATCTTCGCGGCTCACTACCATCACGCCGTTGGCTTCTGGGATGAGCATCACGATGCACTCGAAGCAGCCGCAGGCCGTCATCGGGTTTTCCATGATGGAGTACATGGAAACTTCGTTGACCACGCCGTGCGAACCCATCGAAGCGTATTCGTTCGTGCCGGTCCAGTAACCCTTCTTCGTGTCCATCGGGATGCCGAGTTTGATGGGCTGGTTGGGGCCGGTCGGGTTGATGTTGAAGGATGCTTTGCAGTCCAGCCAGTTGTAGGCGCCGCACAGGCCAAGACGCTGCGGGCTGACCACGCAAACATGGTTGGGAGCGAAGCTCTGACAAAGTGTGCAAGAATAGAATTCTTCCACCTTATCATCGGTCAGGTCGGCCAGGCGCCTGTTG
Organism: uncultured Anaerolineae bacterium; assembly: GCA_903822545.1. Classification (GTDB taxonomy): domain Bacteria; phylum Chloroflexota; class Anaerolineae; order Anaerolineales; family Villigracilaceae; genus CAIJPN01. The sequence goes on from CAIJPN010000011.1 coordinate 28,658, forward strand.
CGGAAATCGTACGTTTCGCGCGCCTTGCCCAGCATTTCCTCGAACAGCGCCGGGTCGGTGTAAACCGTTACCTGGACTTTGTCCACGATCGCGCCAAAGTCAGCGTGGAAACGGGCGTGCAGGATTTTGCCGATATCGGCCAGGCCGAAGCCCTTATCTGCTGCGGCATTAGAGATGCGCACCCAGGCAATATCGCGCTGGCCGACATGCTGGATGCCGCTCGCGCCGTTGACAAAGTAGTGGATCTGACGCTCGAGCACCGGCTCGAAATCGGCCTGCATCGACCGCCCTGCCACTTTGATCACCACGCCCACGCTCATGTGGCCCTGTGGCGGAATCTGGCTGAAATCGGGGCCGACCACTTCCACTTTGCCATCCACCACTTCTTCCAGCGGGGCGGTATAGAGATATTCGAAGCAGCGGCTGTGCTTGCCGCCAAATTCCACACGCAGGTCGGCCTTGCGGACAACTTCGCCTTCAAACGCCGAGCCGTACGGAACCGGGATCGGCACTTCGGTCATCTTGATCTTGACGCCGCGCACTTCGATACACTTTTGGATCAGCCGTTCGGCGCGTTCCAGGTCATCCGCGCCATCGATTTTGTCGAAGGGCATAGAGACGACGTGTTCGTAGGTGGTCACGCCGGTCGGCAGGATTTCAGGGATGATCGTATCCGCGATGACGGGGAAGCCATAGTTGATGGCGCCCGCAGCCGCAGCGTACTTGAGATCATCCACTTCGCCGAGAGCCAGCACGAAGGCAAACACACGCTCTTTGTTATAGAGCAGGATTTCTTTCGCCATGCCCGCTTTCAGGCCGCCGAAGGTCAGCGCGGAGCGCGAGGCAAAACCGATTGGGTAGATGGCAGAGATGGTGTCGGTGCCAAAGGGTACGGTATAAGTATCGTAGCCGAGTTCCACACCTTCTTCCTGGAGCTGGTCAATGATCGAGCGACCGTTGACGTTGCCGCACAGGAAGGTCAGGATGTTGCGCTTTTGCAGTTCACGCACGATTTTCACTGCAACTTCGTTCGATTTCGCGCAGCCAACGATGGCCGCGAAACCGGGCATACGACCATCCACCAGTTGGATACCCCACGAGCGCAGGCGGATGTCGTCGATCGGGCCGTTCAGGTAGCCGCCATCTTCACCCAGGTGCGGGTAAGCCGTGCCGCCGCCGAGTTTGAATCCAGGGCGCGGTTCGGGTTGCAGGCTGTAGATGAATCGAATGGTTTCGATGGTTTCAGCGGCGAACAGGGTCGCCATGCCGCTGTCGAGGGTTTCACCCAGGTAGGGCGTCCACTTGCTGGCGGATGGGACGGGGTGCAGCAGCGAGCGGGCCAATACCATCACATCTTTGAGCTGGCCGAGTTTTTCAACTGCAATGCCGGTCATGGCATAGATGGTCGGCAGGTAATAGGCCGTGTTGGGGAATGAAACCGGGGTTTCGGGGCCTTTTTCGGCCAGGGCCTTGTTCAGCATGAACTCGGCTTCGTTTACAAGAGCATTTGCGCCGCGGATGGCGCGAGTAGCGATATATCGAGACATGGGTTCTTCCTCCGTAGCGAAAGAAAGAAGAAAGATTTCTTTCCTCTTTCCTTCTTTCTTTGCTAGTCAGCTGCAACGCCGTAGATTGCGGCGCGACGTTGGTCAAGCGGCAGGGCTTCAAGTTCAACCATCTGGGCATCGCCAGAGCGGCCAAAGCGGTCAGCTTTCCATTCGGGCAGGCCGAGCGCAGCGCGTTTCTTGTCGATATGTTCCAGTGTGGCGCGGATCATCTCATCAGGATCTGCGATAAATTCCAGCTTGCCACCGAATTTCTTCTCCCAGCCTTCGGAGATGTACTTCAAAACGTGATCGCTGTCGGTCACGCGATCGGGCATACCGCTGATGGGTGACTGCCCGCCGAAGATGACATAGGCGCCGGATGCCACGCAGTAGGTGGCAATCGCCAGGGCTTTTTCAGACATCCACTCAGGGGCCAGGCCAACTGCCGGGACCTGGTCAATATCATCGCCCAGGCCGCCTTCTTCCACCATCTGGGTCAGCACGGTCAGGATGCGGGTATTATCCACGCAGGAGCCCATGTGCAGCACGGGCGGGATGCCAACCGTTTCGCACACTTCGCGCAGGCCGGGGCCAACCTGGTCGATGCCAGCTTCGCCGAGCAGCAGGCCGAGCTTGGCAGATGCGATCGCGCCGCAGCCGGTCTGGACAACGAGAACATCCTTCTTTAGCAGTTCGCGCACCACCTGGACGTGCAGGTAATCCTGCTTCGAGCGCGGGTTGTTGCAGCCGACGATGGCTGCCACGCCACGAATACGTCCGCTCATGATGGCATCGTTCAGCGGGCGGAAGCTGGCGCGGTACGAGCCGCCCAGCATGTAGTTAATATATTCATGCGAGAAGCCCGGAATCAGGTCTTCTTTGATCTGCGGAATGTGAGTCTTGCCACGATTCTTATAATTATCGATGGATTCCTTCAAAATCTGCTTGGCGATTGAGAAGGCATGGTGTTCATCGAACTCGATGTGCGTTGCGCCCTTAATCTTCACCTTGGATGAAGTGGTGATGATCTTGGTGTGGAAATTCTTGGCAAGTTCCACCAGCGCCTGCATGATGCACTGCACATCCACCACCATCGATTCAACCGCGCCGGTCATAATGGAAAGTTCCTGGTGCAGGAAATTCCCCGCAGCCGGGATGCCCTGGCGCATCAGGATTTCATTGGCGGTGCAGCAAATGCCAGAAAGCTGGATGCCTTTGGCACCGGCGGCTTTGGCGTATTCGATGATCTCGGGGTCTTGCGAAGCCGCTACGATCATCTCGCTCAGGGTCGGTTCGTGCCCGTGAACGACAACATTGACCATGTCATCCTTTAGCACGCCCAGGTTGGCCTGTCCCAGCACCGGGGCGGGAGTGCCGAAAATGATGTCAGAAACATCCGTGGCAATCATCGAGCCAGCCCAGCCGTCCGAAAGGCCGGTCTTGATGGCATGGTCGAGAATGTGTTCGTAATCCTGGTCATCGCCGATGTGTGTGCGGTGCAGGGCTTCCACTACTTCGCGGTCAACGCCGCGAGGAATAACATTGTGAGCCTTCCAGCGTTCCTGGCGCTTCTTGGGAGCGCGGCGCACCGGGGCAACCTCGCCGCGCTGCTGGCCGAATTGGGCAATATACAGGTCCGCCAGATCATTGGCGATTTCTTCTGGCGCGCGGCCTTCGATTTTGATGTCATAATAAGCAGCCACCATGCGCAGCTTGGCAACATCCTTGATGCGGTAGCCTTCGGCTTCGCCGTTGGCAGCCGCCTTCAAAATGAAAGCCATATCGCGCCCGTGGTCAGAGTGTGCAGCAGACCCAGCGGCAATCGCGCGAGTCAGGTTGCGAGCCTGGATGGTTTCCAGCGTCGCACCGCAGACGCCCACATCACCATTCTTGGTCAGGCGGCAGGGGCCCATACCGCATTGCTTACAGCACATGCCCGCCGCGCCGATATTGCACGGAGCCATATTGTCGGCGCGAGAAAAAGCGGTGCCAATACCCAACTCTTCCGCGCGAATAATCATCTGCTGCGCGGCAGGATCAATAGTATATTCCTGGATTTCACGTTTCTTAGCCATAATTTACCTCTACTCTTCATCCATTTTGGAAACCACACCCATGCCGGGGCAATTCCACAGCGGGCGGCCGCTATAAGGCACAGTCTGGGCAAAACTGACAGTTTTCTTTACCGTCTCATAGGTCGCAGTATGCCTGAAATGACCATCTGCTTCGGTGCGCTGGGCCGCCACACCCGTTTCCATCATAAGCAAACTGTCATTCAGGTAACCGAGATCATCCAGCGTCTTCATCAGGACATCGTGCGTCACCTTGGATTCGTCAAAACTGACTTCCACCATGCGGAACGCACTGCTGGCATACACATCTGTCACACCATCGACAGCAAATAAAAGACGCCTGACCTCAGTGACGTGATGGTCACCGTACAGGGCAGGCGCATTAAAAATGGATTTTTGCATAGCAAAACCTCCTCCCGGGGATTTATTTTGTTGTACTTGCAGGTTAATAGCAATACAATTACATAGAAGTATTCTAGCACTGCGGTTTTCCATCTCATCGTGCTAAATGTCACACAAAATTTCGACAAATGTCGTGCTTATTGATGGAACATTCATCAATAACCCAAAGTGATAATAAAAAGACCCTTGTAGTGGCGGAAGGTTATAATCACAGCTCTATGCGGAAACTGACCATCACCTTCTTACTTAGCCTGTTGGTTTTCACCGCCACCTGGCAA
>CAIJPN010000012.1 GCA_903822545.1 uncultured Anaerolineae bacterium
ATGTCAAACTGCCTTTTTGCAAGGAGTTCCCTCACCCCGGCCCTCTCCCAAAGGGAGAGGGGGGTAATTCCCTTCCCCCGCCGGGGGAAGGGCCAGGGATGAGGGCGATTGCGCCAAAGGTAGCAACTTGAGTTAATTATCACGAAAAGGATAAAGTTGTTCTTCTGTTGCAAAACTTTTGCTAGCCGGGTGGTTATTACTTCGCTTTCGCCGCAGCGATGGCATTTTTGATTTGCTCAAGGTGCGAATAAATATGCTGGTCATTGAATAACAGCCAGTTGCCAACGCGGTAAAAACTGGCTTTGTTTTGCACAAATTCATCCGGGAGGTTGGCCACAAAATAGAGCGTTTCATCCTTGGCGCGATTTAATTCATTCAGCATGGCTTTGATGCTGGAATAAGTGGCTGTTGTGGCGCGAATATGGCTGTCGATGTTTCCGCCCCAATCGTCTGTGCTGCGTTCATATCCGCCCACCAGATCATCGATGAAAAAGTGCAGCCCGCGCTCTCCTTGCAGGATGTGGGCAACCGTATCGAGCGCACTCCACTCATCTGGGGCCGGGCGGGCACGAGCTTCTTCATCGCTGACCCCTTCAAAGCAGTCGGCCAGGGCCTTGTAAGCGGCGGCATACTTCGGGCTGGCGGCCATTACCAGTTCCCCGGCATTAAATGGCACCTGGGGCATGGGGCGTTTGCTCAGGGTCATTTTGACGGTAAATTTTTCAGCGCTGCGATAATAGCTGATTTCGACTTCATCCCCACCTTTTTTGCCCGCAATGGCATTCGCCCAGCTATCTGGCTCATTGGTAATGGTTTTGCCATTGACGGCCACGATTACATCGTTTTCGCGCAGCCCGGCATTGAACGCGCCCATTCCTTCCACTGTGCCGCCCAGACGCATCCCTGCGCTGATGGGGATCCCCAGTGTTTGGGCGATTTCCGCTGAAAAATCACTGGGGATGATGCCCACCATGGGCCGATCGGCGATGCGCCGGTCGATGCCGGTTTCCAGTACCGATTTCAAGTTGTCGAGGCTCACATCCCAGTTTTGGCGAAAGCCTTCGGCCATTTTGCTCCAGGCTGGATCATCCGGTACCTGGTGGGTTATTGTGACCAGCACGCCATCCGCCTGTTCTTCAAACGTGACTGAGACTTCGGTGGGGGCCGGGTCAATGCTGGAATACCAGCGGAATTTGACCAGCTTATTCTCTTCCACAGCCAGGTAATGCCCGCTGGAGTAAAAATCGCCGTTCCACCACAGGTACATGCGCCCGCGCGGGTGCGGTGAAACAGTGGCGACATCACACAGCCATTCACGCAGGCTGGTGGCATTGGTAAAAGCACGATAGGCCACCGCTAGCGGGGCCTGGATAGTTTTTTGAGCAGACACATTTGCCATAAGATATTTCCTCCGCTCACCATTATAAGAGCTTGATGTGCGCAAATCAACAAAGTGAATTTTGTCACCAACAGAACAAAAATCCCCGCGCATGGCAGGGATTTTTGTTCTGTTGGTGACTTCCTGGCTATGGCAATGCCTGCCCGGAATCTGGATTGACCACCAGCCCGGATATATCCACTGCTTCGAAATCGTCCCCGGTGAGCACATCCAGTTGGTGGAGCATATCGTTGTTCCAGCGCTCATCGGGAGCGCCGCTGACATACCAGGGCGCGCCATTGTCAGCCAGGATGATGCCATATTTTTTCATGGCGGTCAGGATAACCTGCAATTCAGCCGGGAAGCTGCTGATGTTGTAGGATGCTTTCAGGCGGAAGCGTGCGCCCATGGGCGGGATGCCGCTGCTGGCGGGGGCTGTCAGGTGGCGGGCTGGCCAGGTGTATCCGGCCGTCTGGCTGGCGGTGAATCGCAGGGCATGTTTGATCTCGCCTGCGGCGATTTCATCGTAGCGTACCAACCCGGGCAGCATGGGCAATCCGGCGGCATCGGCAGAGGTCCAACCGGCGGGGCGCAGGGCGTTGGAGTTCAAATTCCAAATGGCGCCAGAGCCTGCGCTCCATTGCCCGTTGGCATAGCTGGCATCATAAATTTCGTAGAGGGTGCATGTATCTGTGTCAAGCAGCAGGATGTGATGATCGCTACCATATTCGCGCAGCGGGTTGGCGGGGATTGGGTATGGGCCAGGGTCAGATTCTTCGGGATAGTAGAAAGAAACAGTCTGGTAGCCTGTTCCAGCGCTGGAAACGATGTTAAATGGGATGCCGATTGGGCCGCCATCCCAGGTGCCGGAGCCGAAATCCATATGAAACCCGGTGTAGCGCCCAATGGAGTTGACCCAGGCGCTGGATTGGGCGTGGATGGGCAGTGTGTCGATGGGGGTGTTCCAGATATTATCGGTGGGGAAGAGTGCGCAGTTGCTGGATGACGGTGTGGGTGAGGGAATTGCTGTGGGCGTGGGATTGTATGTTACCAGGATTGCGGCGTAATCGATTTTGGCATCGCCGCTGGCGTTGCCAGATGTCAGTTGCAGGCGGATTTCTTTGGTGGTGGTGTTGATAAAACGCAGCGGCGATGTGGCGGTGAAGGTAAGTGTTTTCCAGATGTTGGCGCGGGCGAGGCTGTTGTCGCCAATTTTGACCCAGGCGGATGTGTTCCAGTCGTACAGGAGCCAGTTCCAGGCCTGGGTGCTTTTGGCCGGCCCTTTGTAGTTGATGGTGATGCGCAGCCCGCTGACGGAGGCGCGCGTGACGGTAGGCCCTACTTTGAAGGATAGGTAGCCTCTGTAGCTGGTGCCTGGGGTTTTGAAAAGTACGTAACGCGCTGGTGTATCAGCTGTGCCAGATTGATCCAGTTTGGCGAGCACGCCCAGGCCGGGGTTGTTGACTGCTCCCGATGTGGTTTTCAGCGCATATGGGTAGCTGTTGACGCTTGCGGCGAAAATTCCCGAAAGCGGAATCAGCATCAGGGCGATGAGCACAGGAAAGAAGATGCGGTGATGTTGGGATTTGTGTTTCATGGGAATCTCCTTGTGCCCTTATCATAGCCACTTCAGGATGTTTGGGGGTAGGCTTTTGGTACCAGTACCATTTCAATAGTGTAAGCACAGGTGATCAGTTGGCGGCCTGAAGGTGTCTTTCGGCCTGTTCGCGCAGCCCGAGCACGGTGAAGAGTTCGGCGGCACGGCGCAGGTAGGTTTTTCCCGGCTCGGTTTGACCTTTTTTGATCAGCATCCAGCCAAAATTGCCGGTCTGGGCCGCGATGCTGTAACGGTCGCCAATATCCAGGTAGATTTCGGTGGCAGTTTTCAGGAATTTTTCGGCAGAATTCACATCGCCGCGCATCAGCGCGATAGCTCCCTGGGCCATGATGGTATTGGCCTCGCCCAGCCGGGCTTTGATGCGCACATAGATCAGGTTGGCGCGCAGGAAGAACTGCTGCGCAGAATCGTAAGCTTCTTTCTGGAAGAGTGTTTCTCCCATGCCGTAGAGTGCATTGGCTTCACCTAGACGGTTTTTGAGCGAATGGTAGATTTTCAGGGCTTCGATATACTGTTTTTCGCTGGTTTCATAATCTCCCATCCTGCGATGAACATCCCCAAGATGTTCAATGCAATTGGCTTCGCCCAGTCGATGTCCGAGGGTGTGAAAATAGGATAGGGCGGTCAGGTAATTTGAGCGGGCGCTATCAAGGTCACCTTGCAGCCGCTGGATGTTGCCAATGCCTTGCAGGCAGTTGGCCTCGCCGAGTTTGGCCTGGATGCTGCGGTAGATGGAGATGGCTTCCTCGTAGTAAATGTGCGCCCGGCGATATTCACCTTGCTGGAGCATGATGTCTCCCAGGCTTTCCAGGCAGTTGGCCTCGCCCAGGCGCTCGCCAACTTTGCGGAAGATGGGCAGGGCCGTTTGGAAGAATTCATTCGCTGCCGGATAATCTCCCGTTAGCAGGGAGACGTCACCCAGGCTGCGGATGCAAGCCGCTATCCCGGCCGGAGCCTCGTTCCGTTGGTAGATTTCGATTGCTGCCTGGTAGTTTTCTCCCGCTTCTTTGAGCTCAGAAAGCTGGAAGTGGATATCGCCCAACTTTTGCAAGCAGGCGGCCTCCTTGCGGCCATTTTCCATCAAGCGGTAAAGTTGCAGGGCTTCTTTGCAATCCTGTGTTGCCTGGGCATAATCATCGATCCAGTAGTCGATTTCAGCCAGGCGATAAAGTGTGTTGGCCTGTTTTTCAATCGCCTTGATTTCGCTGAAAATAGCAGCGGCCTGCCTGAAGTACGATACTGCCAGCTGGCGATCTGAGAAACCGGGCAGTTCGTAGTAGATTTCGCCCATCTCGTAGAGCACATCACCGAGTTGGGGCCGGCGATTGAACATTCCGGTGCTTGTGAGACTGCGGCGTTCAGATTCAAGCATTTCCAACTGGTTTTGGAAGTGATCAGATTGGGATGGTACAAGCCGGGGCGCGCCAGATGCCACCATTTCGGTGCGTGCTTCAGAGAGCCCCAGTGTATGAAAGTGGAAGGTGGCGCTGTACCAATCGAAGAAATCGGGGGCGTTGATATCCAGCCGATCCATGGCCATATCGGTGAGGAACAGGATGACCGGCATTCGGATGCTGGAACGCAGCATGTCGCGTTCAGCGTTGAGCGCTGCCGCAAAGGGTGGACGCCCGGCCGTTGAAGAAACTGTGGTTTCGATGAGATGCTCCATGCCGGTGACGAGTAGCATGGCATTTTGCGGACTCTGGATGATCTGTTCCGCTGATGGGTGGTTTTTGATAGCCTCGCGCAAGTTCTGCGGGTGGCGATTGGATAATTCCAGGTGTAAGGCATAGATATTTTCCTGCCAGAGTTCCGCTGTCAGTCGGGTGACAATTTCGTTGCGCTGGCGTGGGTCGTTGATGCGAACAAGCCCCAGGCTAAATTGGCCCCGATGGAAGATGACAAAGCGTTTCAAGCGTTCAAAGTCGTCCATGTTGTGTATGCCAGTCGTGTTTGAATGTTGTGACGTTCAGGATCGCAGGAACAGGCCGCGTTCGCGGCGGATAGTTTCGAGGGCCGCCTTGAATTCGGGTGCGTCCCACAGCAGCGGGTGGACTCCAATCCAGCGGTCGGCATCATATTCCAGCGCGGCGCGTCGATAGAGCAAGAATCGCCCATCTTCATCCGGGTTGATAGTGGTATCCACATGTGTACTGGCGAGCAGGCCATAATGGCGCAGCGTCAGTTTGCGGGCCATTTCACCGCGCACCAGGCTGGCAGCGCGGTTGACGGCGTACTCGTCGATTTTATCGGTCGATTCGAGCAGGGCTTCTTTTAGCAGGCGCAACAGGTCGCGTGGGCAGCCCCCCGAAAGGTGAACCAATCGCACCGCCACAGATGGGTCGGCAAACAGGGCTGAATCCACCCGCAGGTAGATGGCATGCATCAGCGCCTCCACACTTTTCTCACGAATCGAGTACGGGTTGCCGCGCGGGTAGACTGGCAGCATCGGCAGCGTTTCTGGCTCGTAGCGATCTTCCACGGTTTCGCCCGGCGGATTGTAGAGCAGTGAAATCGGCAGGACGAAGATGGTGTGGGCGTTGATACCATTCAGCAGGTCGGCGTTGGTCAGCACGGCCTGGCTGATCATCTCTGGTGGATAGCGATCAAGATTATCCAGGATGAAGATGATTCCGCGTGGGTAAGCTTTGGCTGAAATACGGCGGGCATCGGCCAGCAGCATGTTCAGGTTTTCGCGCAACTGGTCGGGATATTTCTCTACGGCCTGTTTGATCTCTTCGCGCTGGTTGCCGGTGGTTTTGCGCAGCAGGCTCAGGCCGGAAAGCAGCTTGCCGAGCGGGGTGTCCACGCCAACCGATGCCTGTCCTGAAAACTCGATCACGCGTTCAACTTCTTTCTGCTCGATGTGCGTCACCTCGTTGAACCAGGCCGTGACAATCCTGACAGTTTTTTCGGGCAGCGGCTTGAGCTTGGAATCGGTATCGAAGGCTTCATCCAGCAGCCGCAGCATCAGCAAGAACAGGTCGCCGAAGCCAATCTCATTTGGGTCGGCCTGCTCATTGACAACGGCATACAGCGGCAGGTAACCCTCGCGGCGGGCATAATCCATCACGCGCGCCAGTTCGGTCGATTTCCCGCAGCCGCGATGACCGGCCAGCGCAATGTGGCTGAACTTGCGTTCGGCCTCCGCGCCTCGCAAGCGGCGGGAAATACGGTCATGCAGGTTGGTGCCGCGCGCCGGGTCGAAATCGCACCAGCGCGGGTCGCCAGGGTCAAGGGGCTCATCGGGGTTGCAGCGTCCGATGGCTTCAACGATCAAATTTTTCATTCTTCACCTCACAGGAAAATGGTTTGATAGGTATGTTGCAAGTGTTGTGCCAATCAGTGAGTTTGCAAGGTTGTAAGTTATGCAGATTAATATCTCCAAAGGATGATGTTTTGGCTGGCAAAACTGGCCTTTGAATCCCTTCTTTGCCCGTTATATAATGATTTATGCCCCCGAATGCCAATACCAGCCCTCCGCCCATCGTCCGTGACCGCTACCAGTTGCTTGCCTGGCTTGGGCAGGGTGGCGCCGGGATGGTTTATAAAGCTCACGACAGCCTGCTTGACCGCGATGTTGCCATCAAATTCCTGAATCCGGCGCTAACCGGCAGCGAGGTTGGTGTGCGCTTCCTGCGTGAAGCGCGACTGGTAGCCAAACTGGCGCACCCCAACATCATGTCCATTTTCGATGTCGGTGAAGATCAGGGGTGGAATTTCCTCGTCCTGGAATACATCCCCGGTACAGATTTACACACCTTGATGGAAAAAAGCGGTAAAGCAGTGTCAGCCCGCGAGGTGGTGCAGATTTTGCAGGCTGTACTTCCAGCGTTGGCCTACGCCCATAGCCTGGGCATTATCCATCGTGATGTTAAGCCTGAAAACATCATGTTCACCCCTGATGGTAAAGTTAAAGTGACCGATTTTGGCCTGGCCCTGGCTCGTAGCGATGCACGCCTGACCCAGGATGGCGGGTTGGTGGGTACGGTGCTCTACATGTCTCCCGAAGTCATCCAGGGCCAGGAAATTGACGCGCGCGCTGATCTATACTCGCTGGGTGCGGTGGCTTACGAATTGCTCTGCGGTCAGCCACCCTTCATGGGTGACCAGTTCGTGCAGATCATCTCTAAAGTGCTTTACAGCGAGCCGCAGCCGCTGTTTGAGCGCTGCCCGGGCATTCCGGCGAAGCTGGAGCAGGTGGTTTTGCGGCTTTTGTCAAAAAATCCCGCCGAGCGCTACGCATCAGCAGAAGATGTGCTGGATGCCATCTCTGGCATTGTGCTGGGAGTGGGGCCGGATCCTGCGCACGGGCCATTCTCTGTTGAAACGACCCTATCCATCCCATCAATTTTACGCAGCATCGTACGCTCCTCCAGCCCCGGAAACCTGCGCCCCGCCCCGTCTGCATCTGCCCCAGACGATGAGCCTTTGCTAACCCTGCCGCAGGGTGCCGAAATGCCTGTGCCGCTGACGCAAGAACTTCTGCTCTACGCATCTGCCGAAGATAATATTGCATCTATCGAAAGTGAGCGCCGCCGGCTGGCGGGTATGCTAAAAAGCGATATCATCGAACCGCTCAACCTGCTGCTCTCGCAAGCCGGAACGTACGAACAGACACTCGGCGCAAACCAGATGGCGCGTATGGCTGTTTCTGTGCTGGCTTCGCTGGCGCGGCAGGTGCTCCAGCAGGCGCGCGATATTGAAGGCAACCTGCACCCGGCAGTGCTTGAATCACTGGGGTTGGAAACTGCACTGGAAAACCTGGCCGGGCAATACCGGCGGATGCGCGGCACGCAAATTGATCTTGAGCTTGTGCGCCTGCCCGAACGCCTGCCCGCGCGCATGGAGTTGGCGCTTTTCCGCCTGACACAGGATGCGTTTGCGGCGCTGGCGAGTCAAAATCTCGAGCGCATTATTATCCGCCTGCGGCGCAAGGATAAACTGATGGAGTATGAGTTGCTTTACCCAGCCAGGGCAGGTATCGAATCGGGCGCGCTCCTGGCAGGCTTGCAGTGGTTGGAACAGCTGGGTGCCCACCTCGAGCAACGGCAGGACGGCTCAGGGGCGGTGGGTTTGTTCGTCCGTTTTGGCCTGCCCGAGCCCGTAGACTTGACTCCACGCGAGTTGGATGTCGTCCGCCTGCTGGCCGAAGGGATGAGCAACAAGGAAATTGCGCGGGTGCTTTCCATCAGTCCGCGCACGGTCAACTTTCACCTGGATCATCTTTTTTCCAAGCTGGGGGTGCGGACGCGCACCGAAGCGGCTATTTTTGCATTGCAACAGGGTTGGGTACAGCGCCAGGCCTGACCTGTACAAATTAACAGGTTCAAAACCGGTTATTTGAGCGTTTTTCGCTGAGAAGTCTCCCGGTAGAATGAGTGCAACCAACCAAAGGAGAGCAAAATGTCAGAAAAAAAGGTTTACCCCATCCAACCTATCCTGGAAGATCCGGCTGTTAACGAAATTATGATCGATGGGTACGAGCATGTCTACATTGAGCGCGGCGGTAAGTTGGAAGATATTCCCTCGCCATTTGAGAGCGAATCTCAGCTGTTGGAGATGATTGATGAAGTCCTGGCATCTTGCGGCCTGCGGGCCGATGAATCCAACCCGATTGTGGATGCGCGCTTGGCGGATGGTTCACGCTTCAACGTGGTGATGCGCCCAATTGCCATCAACGGGCCGCACGTCACCCTGCGGAAGATGTTCATCGGTAAACTGGATGAGGATGACCTGATCCGGTTTGGCGCGGTCAGTGAGCCAATGATGCGTTTTTTGCGGGCTTGCATACGCGCGCGCATGAATATCCTGGTTTCGGGCGGCACAGCCTCTGGAAAAACCACCGTACTGACCATCCTGGCACGCATGATCCCCGATGATGAGCGTATTGTGCTGCTGCAAAGTGATGAGGTTATTCTGGATAAGCCGCGCCTGGCGCGCCTGGAAACCCGCCCGGCCAACCTGGATGGCCGCGGGCAGGTTTCGATGCAAGATTTGGTCACAAATGCCATGCGGATGCGCCCCGACCGGATTGTGACCACCGAAGTGCATGGAGCGGAAGTGTTGGATTTGATCCAGGGAATGAATAACGGCCACGATGGCTGCCTGCAATCCATCCACGCGGATAGTGTCTACGATGCTCTTTCGCGGCTGGAACTGATGGTGGGGTATGCAAACCCGGCTTTGCCCACACTGACAGTGCGCGGGCAAATTGCCTCGGCTTTTGATCTGGTTGTGCAAACCAACCGGTTGAAGGATGGACGCCGCCGGCTGGTCAAGATCAGCGAGGTGACCGGGGTCAGTGAAGGTGTGGTGACCACGCGCGATATCTTTGAATTCCGCCAGACTGGCCTGGTGGAAAACCGGATTGCTGGCTATTTTTCTGCTACTGGTAATATCCCCGGCGCTATCAAGGATTTGCAGGATGTGGGGGTTGACCTGCCGCTATCGATTTTTACGCCGTCTGATACCTCCCAATAAACCAGGTTAAAAAAACAGGCTCCCGTTCAACCGGGAGCCTGTTGGCTTATTAAGCTACTTGTGGCGTTCCGCTCTTTTTCTCAACGGGTGCCGGGAAGATGGCTTCAAATTCATCGCGGGTGATGGTTTCCACATCGAGGAGTTTTTGGGCTACTGCATCCAGCTGGTTGCGATATTGCTTGAGAATGTTGCGAGCCAGCACATAGGCTTCATCGACAATTTTGCGCACTTCATTGTCGATTTGTTCGGCCACTGACTCAGAGTAATCGCGCTGTTCGGAAATTTCGCGTCCCAGGAAGACCAGTTCTTCCTTCTGACCGTAGACACGCATGCCCAAAGCATCACTCATACCCATGCGCGTGACCATGGCGCGTGCCATGCGGGTTACCTGTTCCAGGTCGCCCGAAGCGCCGGAAGTGATGTCATCAAAGGCCAGTTCTTCGGCTGCTCGTCCGCCAAGTGTGCCGGCAAGTTGTGCCATCATCTTTTTGCGGGAAGTCAACATACGGTCTTCTTCAGGGCGATACATAGTGAAACCGCCATACTGTCCGCGCCCAACGATGGTGATTTTTTGCACCGGGTCGCACTCTGGGATGGCTGTCATCACCACAGCGTGACCGGCTTCGTGATAGGCGATAATGCGCTTTTCTTCGTCTGAGATCAGGCGGCTCTTGCGTTCCGGGCCCATCACAACGCGTTCGATGGCTTCTTCCAGTTCAGTCTGCCCAATGGTTTTCTTGTTACGCCGGGCAGCCAGGATGGCGGCCTCGTTAACCATGTTTTCGAGATCGGCACCAGCAAAACCGGGTGTGCCACGCGCCAATGTGCCGAGATCAACACCCGGGGCGAGCGGTTTGCCCTTGACATGAACTTTCAAGATGGCTTCGCGGCCTTTTACATCGGGGCGATCAAGGGTTACGCGGCGGTCAAAGCGGCCGGGGCGCAGCAGCGCGGGGTCAAGAATGTCAGGACGGTTGGTGGCCGCCATGATGATGACATTGGTATCGGTGTCGAACCCATCCATTTCAACCAGCATCTGGTTTAGGGTTTGTTCGCGCTCATCGTGCGAACCGCCCAACCCGGCACCACGTTGGCGTCCAACCGCATCAATTTCGTCTACGAAGATGATGCAGGGGGAATGACGCTTGGCCTGCTCGAACAGGTCGCGCACACGGCTGGCGCCCACACCCACAAACATTTCCACAAATTCCGAACCAGAAATCGAGAAGAAGGGTACACCCGCCTCGCCTGAAACAGCCTTGGCAAGCAAGGTTTTGCCGGTTCCTGGAGGACCAACCAGCAAAACGCCTTTGGGAATACGCGCCCCAAGCTGGATAAACTTCTGCGGCTCACGCAAGAACTCCACCACTTCTTTGAGTTCTTCTTTGGCTTCTTCCACCCCGGCCACATCCGAGAATGTGACGGTAGGATTCTCTCCGCTGAACATGCGCGCGCGGCTTTTGCCAAATGACATCGCAGCGTTATTTGAACCTTGTGCCTGCCGGAAAATCCACCAGAACAAGCCGGCAATCAGCACAAATGGCAGCACATAGCCCAAAATAGTGGCAATAGTCAACCACGAATTGGGCGGCGACACCTCGATTTTGATCTTATCGGGAGCCAGTTTATCTGGGCTAACGCCCAAATCCATCAATTGTTGCACCAGCGTGGCCGATTCTTCCTTCTGGGCCGACTGTTCTACATTTTTATCTGCGGTATAGATCACCCGTAGACGATTATCTGTATCCACAACAATTCGGTCAACTTTCCCGGCGTTAATATCAGATGCCAGCTGGTTGATGGTTAAAACCTGCGTGCTGGCAGGCTGCTGGCTCACCTGGAAATACACCATCGCAACAATTGCGATGAAAAGCAACGCATAGATAATATATGACTGGTTACGCGAGTTATTCACAAAAAGCCTCCTAAGTAAACGTAAGTCATTATACCAATCGGGTTCGGCGTCCTCGCAATTGCAAAGCTACCTTATTACAATTTTCTAATGAAAAACGGTCAAAAACCATCAGATTTCTCACTCAATCGTCAAAACCACCGGGCAATGATCCGACCCCACCACAGAATCCAAAATTGACACATCCCTGACGCGCTCCACCAGCTTCTCAGAAACCAGGAAATAATCAATCCGCCAGCCCACATTACGGGCGCGGGCGTTGCCGATGTAAGTCCACCAGGTATATTGCACCTTCTCCGGGTACAACTTTCGGAACACATCCACGAACCCATGCTCCAGGAACTTCTCCACCCAGGCGCGTTCCTCGGGTAAAAAGCCCGAAGTGGTTTCATTCTGCTTGGGATTTTTCAAATCGATTGGCAAATGAGCCGTATTAAAATCACCGGTGATGATGATATTTTCCCCGGCGGCGAGCAGCGCATCGCAAACTTCCAGCAGGCGCGCATAAAAATTCAGCTTATATTCCACCCGGTCATGTCCGCGCTGCCCGTTGGGAAAATAAATGTTATACAACAGGAAATCTGGATGGCGGCTGCGGATGACTCTCCCCTCTACATCGAATTCTGCCACCCCCAACCCCAACTGGACTTCAAGTGGGCCGCCCTTATGGAAAGTTGCTACCCCGCTGTAACCAGGGCGCTCCGCCGGGTTCCAGGTTACAGCATAGCCCGGAAAATCCCGCTGTTCATCGGTCAACTGCTCAGGGCGAGCCTTGATCTCTTGAATGCACATCGCATCTGGGGCTTCGGCCAACACCCATTCCTTAAAACCTTTCCCCAGCGCTGCTCTAATGCCATTAACGTTCCATGTGCAAATTTTCATCGCTACATCCTTTTCATGGTAAACTTAAAAATACTTATTAAAGGATTTTTCCTTATGAACGATCAAAATACCATTCGCATCCTCTGTATCGAAGATGAGCCCGAAATGATCGACCTGATGAAGCTCATTCTGAGCCGTCGCGGGTATGACATTCACGGAGCCACTAGCGGGAAGGAAGGCCTGCGAAAAGTCCGTGAAATCATCCCCAATCTCGTTTTACTTGACCTGATGATGCCAGACCTGGGCGGTTGGGAAGTATACCAGCAAATGAAAGCCGAGGAACAGACCCGGCACATCCCGGTCATCGTGGTGACTGCTAAAGCCCAGAGCATCGATAAAGTCCTTGGCCTGCACATCGCCAAAGTCGATGATTACATTGCCAAGCCCTTTAGCCCTAAAGACCTGATCGATAGCGTGGAAAAGGTACTCCAACGCGATAAGCGACCTTGAACCAAGCCAGGGCGGCGCGAGTCGCCCTTTTTTTATGACTATGAAAGACCACCCCATCTCCATCCACAATTCAGACAATCCCAAAATTGTGCCCATTCGTGCAAAATGGTGCCAATCTTTCCTGTGCCGCCTGCGCGGATACACCTTCCGCAAAAAACTTGACTTGCGCGAAGGCCTGCTGTTGGTGGAAAAACGTGACAGCCGCATCGATAGCAGCATCCACATGATGTTTTGTTGGACCGACCTGGCTGTCATCTGGATCAATGCCGACATGACCGTGGTGGATGTGATCCTTGCCAAAAAGTGGGCTCCGGCCTACTTCCCCGCCAAACCGGCCCAATATACCCTTGAAATCCATCCAGACCGGGTGAACGATTTTAAACCTGGTGATAAGGTGAAAATTACGCATGAAAGCTAAATTGCTGGCCTGCATCGTTGCCCTGCTGGTGCTGTTTGCTGCGCCCATTTCTGCACTGGCCCAAGATACCACGCCCGCTGCCGGTAGCCCGGTTTACATCATCCAACCGGGAGATAGTTTGTGGCTGATCGCCAGTTGGTTCAATGTCAAATATGATGATTTGCTGGCCGCCAACAACATCACCGATCCGAATAACATATCTGCCGGAGCCAGGCTGATCATCCCGGGGTTGGATGGTATCAATGGCGTTCTGGATAAAGATATGATCCAGTTTGGTGATTCTTTTATGAGCGTAATCCGCCGCAACCAAATCCCACAGACCTTTTTACGGAAAATCAACCACATCACCAGCCCATCTGAATTGTATGCCGGGGTCAGAATCATAGTATTGCAGCCCGAAGGTGGCAAACTATCCAACCGGGTAACGCTGCAAGCTGGAGATACCTTTCTTGAAGCTGCCATCCGTGAAAACAGTGATGCCTGGACTTTAAAAGAAATGAATGGCCTGTCTGGCACCTGGGAGGCCCTGCCCGGTGATGTATTTTATGCGCCCGGCCCTGCTGCAACCGAAGATACGCAAAATGGAATGCCATCAGCATTTATTAATGTAGATGTGGAAAACTTACCCTTCATCCAGGGGCGAACGGCCAAAATCACCATCCAGACCTTGCCTGGTGTAACCCTGGGTGGATTCCTGGTTGATAAGCCCTTGCACTTTTTCCCACTCGAAGATGGAAAACAGATTGCCCTGCAAGGCATTCATGCCATGCTCGATACTGGCGCTTACCCGCTGAGAATCGAAGCTACCCTGCCCGATGGCAGCAAGCAGAGTTACGAACAGCTCGTCCTGGTAACCACCGGTTACTATCCAGATGACCCGCTGCTGCTGGTTGAACCCGAAACCATCGATCCGCTAACCACTGAGAGCGAACTGGCCCAGATCACAGCCATGACATTACCGGCCAACCCCGAAAAATATTGGAGTGGCAAATTCCAATACCCGGCCTATCGCTTCCCTGAAGGGGATTGTTACACATCCCGCTACGGTAACCGCCGCATTTACCTGGGCGCAGGCACCGACCAGCGTTACTACTCCTTCCATACCGGGCTGGATTTCTGCGGTGGTTCGGGGTTGCCCATCTATGCGCCTGCCGCCGGGAAAGTCATCTTTGCCGGGCCGCTTACCATTCGAGGCAACGCTACAGTCATTGATCATGGCTGGGGCATCTACAGCGGCTTTTGGCATCAGTCCGAATTAAAGGTTCAGGTTGGTCAGCTGGTCGCGCCTGGAGAACTCATTGGCGCGGTGGGTGGTACAGGTCGAGTTACCGGAGCCCATCTTCACTGGGAAATCTGGGTTAACGGCGTGCAAGTCAACCCCATGGAATGGCTGGAAAACTCATTCCCATAAAATAAACCAAAAGTCGGGACAAAAGTGATTGTCCCGACTTTTGGTTTATGCTACACTAACAAAGATGCATACTCTGGAGGAGCACATGAATGAAATAATTACATTCCTTAAACAAGCCGATATTTTCTACCAGTTTACCCAAACCCAACTGGAACTGGTTGCCAACCTGTGCCAGGAAAGAGTTTACGGGACAGGCGATGTCATATTTGAGGAAAATAGTTCGTATAAGGAACTTTACATCATCGTTCAGGGTGATGTTGACATCCTTGTTAATCCTGGCCTGGTAGCCGCGAGCGTAAAAGGGGATCAAAAAGCATCCATCGTCACCATGCGTCGTGGGCAATCCTTTGGGGAAATTGCTCTTGTAGATGAGGGGTTGCGCTCTGCTACAGCCCAGGCGAAGTCAAAGGAAACCAGGCTCCTGGTGATCCCACGCGACAAACTGATCATGCTGTGCGAAACCTACCCACAGCTTGGGTACCGTTTAATGTACAACCTCGCCGCTGACCTGGCGATGAAAATCCGAAACACCGATCTGCGCATCCGCGAGAAATTACTCTACGGGAATCAGAAATAGCATAAAAAAACCATTAATGGCTAAGAATTGGTCTTGACCATAAAAATAAATCCCATTAGGATTACATTCTAGTTAAATTGGGCATGAGGAAATACACGCCGGACCTTCTCTGTCCAATTTATTCGTATCAATTCCGGGAAACCGGAAAACCATCTCTACGGAGGAGATAGCATGAAACGTTTGTTTGTTGTTCTTTCCCTGTTGGTAGCAGCCAGTATGTTGCTGGCCGCCTGCGGCCCCAGCACCCCGCCCTTTGAGTGCAAAGATGCTCTTGGCTGTGTCGATATCGCCCCCGGCGCCCCGATTCGTGTCGCCTACGCGATGGTTGTAGAAGGCCCCGATGCCTCACTCGGCATCGACTCCAAACGTGGTGTTGAAATCGCCATTGATGACAAGAAAGAACTCTTGGGCCATAGCATCGAGCTCGTTGGCGAAAACACCGGCTGTAATGCTGAAGGTGGCCAGGCTGCCGCGACCAAGCTTGCTGCTGACAAGAGCATTGTTGCCATCGTCGGCACCTCCTGCTCCAGCGAAGCCCGCGCCGGAGCACCGATTTTGAGCGATGCCGGCCTGACCCTGGTCTCGGCCTCCAATACCGCTCCCGACCTGACCGATCCTGCCAAGCATGTTGCTGGCTATGCCCGCACCGCCCACAACGACAAAGTCCAGGGCGCAGTGGCTGCTGAATTCGCCTATGCTTCTGGTGTTCGCAAGGCTGCCACCATCCATGATGGCTCCTTGTATGCCGATCAGCTCCAGCAGGTTTTCGCCAATCGTTTCAAGGAACTTGGTGGCGAGATCGTTTACCAGGCTGCGATTGCCCCAACCGACACTGATATGCGCCCTGTGCTGACCGAAATTGCTGCTGCTGGCCCCGAAATGATCTACTACCCGATCTTCGTTGCCGCTGGTGGTTTTGTCACCGCTCAGGTTCGTGAAGTTTCCGGCCTCGAAAACGTCAAAACCATGGGCGCCGATGGCATCTTCTCGCCCGATTTCATCAAAGCCGCTGGCGAAAACGTCAAGGGTATGTACCTTTCCAGCCCCGACTTCTCAGCCTTTGGCGCTGGCTATACTGACTTCCTCAAGAAGCACGAAACCAAATACGGTGAAAAACCGCTGTCCGCCTTCCATGCCCATGCTTACGATGCGGCATCCATCATCTTTGCTGCCATCGAAAAAGTGGCTGTGAAGGATGCTGATGGCACCCTGCACATCGGCCGTCAGGCTCTGCGCGATGCCATCTTCGCCACCAAAGAGTTTTCTGGTCTCACCGGCAAGTTGACCTGCAGCGCCACTGGTGACTGCGCTGACCCCAAGATCGCTGTTTACGAAGTCGTGAACCCCGATCCGGCCACCTGGAACCCCGGTGCGGCTGCCGACTCCAACCCCAAGAAAGTCTACCCCTAAACCGGGTATTGCATAAACACCCGATTAAAATAGTGTAACGCTTACAGGGGCGAGTTCAGACCTCGCCCCTGTAAGGTTAATACCTGAAAAGCAGGAGACAGAAATGACAAAAAGCTGGCTTAAGAGAGTCTCAGCAACCGATGTTGTCATGTGGGTGGTAAGTCTTATCATTGCCGGAATTGTTATTTACGGGAGCATCTCGTCTCTGCAAAGCGGCAAATATGATGGAAACACCTGGAAAGATTTGATTGTGTACGGGCTGACCCAGGGCAGTATTTATGCCCTGATTGCGTTGGGATACACCCTGGTGTATGGTATCTTGCGCATGATTAATTTCGCCCATAGCGAAATCTACATGAGCGGGCCATTCGCCTCGTACTTCCTGGCTAGCGCCCTGTTGACCTCCGGCTTTATGGATAAACAGCCCTGGTTGAGCCTGATACTGGTTGCCCTTTTTGCCATGTTTTCTTCCATGGTAATAGCGGTGTCAGTCGAACGAATTGCATACCGCCCCTTACGCAAAGCGCCTCGCCTCGCACCGCTCATCACTGCCATTGGCGCATCCTTCTTCATCCAATATGTGTTCAAAGGCCTTTTTGGCGCGGGTGTCAAAAACTACCCTGAATTGGATGTGCTTAAAGGCCAGGTGAATATATTTGGGCTGGAAATGTACCGTATTCACGTTATCGTGCTTATCTCAGCGGTTGGATTAATGGCCCTGCTCTATACCCTTGTAATGAAAACAAAACTTGGCAAGGCCATGCGCGCAGTTTCAGAAGATAAAGATTCTGCAGCGCTGATGGGCATCAACGTTGACCAGATCATCTCAACCACGTTTGCCATCGGTGGGGTATTGGCTGGCGCTGCGGGATTCCTCTACGCCATCATGTTCCGGCAAGTTTCCTGGTATATGGGTTTCATCCCTGGCCTGAAAGCCTTCACAGCGGCTGTATTGGGCGGCATCGGGAATATTCCGGGCGCCATGCTGGGAGGCTTGTTCCTTGGTCTAATTGAATCCATCGGCCCAACGCTTTTCCTGGCCGGTCTGGGAATTCCTGCCCCCAACCAGTTGAAGGATGTGATTGCCTTCACCTTGCTGGTGTTCATCCTCATCTTCCGTCCCACCGGCATCCTTGGTGAGCGGCTGGCAACCAAGAAGGCCTAAGGAGATCGCCATGCAACAGGAAAAATCCTATTTGCGTCAGGCTCTTGAACAAGGGCTGGTCGGTGGTGCAATCATCGTATTGATTGCATTGCTCGGCATTGTCGAAGCATTCAAAGAACGCTCCATTGTTGGAACTGTGCTTTCGATGGGACAAACCTTTATTATCGGCACGCAATTCCTGATAAGCTATCGTACCGCCCGAAAAGCAGGAAGTGATCAGAAAATGGCGATCACTGGCGGCGCAGTTACTGGCGCAGTCAGCGGATTGGTACTGGCATTCCTTGTACTGCTTTCGATGTTGTTCGATTTGCGACCCGTTTTCTTGAATGCATCCCCGGCCCTCTTCAGCATCCTTGCTTTTGGCCAAAGCCAGATTGTTGGTATGGTGCTGCTGGTTGTGTTCGGTGCGGGGATTGGGGCTTTGGCGGGTGTTATTGACACCCTTGCTGTTCGCATTCGAAGCACTATTCTTCAGATTGTTGCGATCGTGGTACTCACCGGCCTGTTGGCCGAATTGATCAAGCTGGTGCTTGGTCAATGGCCTTCCATTGGCCGCGCGATGAACTGGATGTTTGCCGGAAAAGGTTTGTCGATAATCGGCGCGGTTGTTGTGGCACTTGTTGTTCTGGTTTACAACGTTTACCAGGCTTATGCCCCTGTCGACCCCAAGAAGAAACCATTCTTTGATGCTGAAAACTGGCGCGGATCCAAAGGCTACGTTCGTATCGCGATCAGCGTTGCCGTTTTACTCATCCTGCCTCAGATACTCGGCGTTTATATGAGTGAAGTGCTCGACCAGGTGGGTCTCTACATCCTTATGGGGCTGGGCCTTAACATCGTCGTTGGCTACGCTGGCCTGCTTGACCTGGGCTACGTGGCCTTTTTTGCCATTGGTGCGTATGTCGTCGGCGTAATGACCTCGCCCGAAATTGCCCCCAAATTTTTTGGCATGACCTTCACCTGGTGGGAAGCGGTTATCCCGGCAGTGTTGGTCGCCACATCTTTTGGTGTTATCCTCGGCATCCCGGTGCTGCGTATGCGCGGCGACTACCTGGCCATCGTTACCCTGGGTTTTGGCGAAATTATCCGTATCGTGGCGCTCTCTGACCTGCTCAAACCGGTCATTGGTGGATCGCAGGGTATCCAGGGTATTGCCAAACCAGCCATTGGCGGGTTTGTTTTCCAGGATCAACAAAGTCTTTACTACATCATCCTGGCAGGCGTCTTTTTAGCGGCATTCGTTGCCATCCGCCTGCGCGATTCGCGCCTGGGCCGCTCGTGGATGGCCATGCGGGAAGATGAAGATGTAGCCGAAGCCATGGGCATTCACCTGGTAACCACCAAGTTGCTGGCTTTTGCCACTGGTGCAGCTTTCTCTGGTCTGTCTGGCGCGATTTTTGCCGCCAAAATCGGCTCGATCTACCCGCACAGCTTCAACCTGATGGTTTCTATCAACGTACTGGCGTTGATCATTGTCGGCGGATTGGGCAGTATCCCTGGCGTTGTGGTTGGCTCGTTTGCGCTGGTTGGCCTGCCTGAATTGCTGCGCGAATTCGCAGACTACCGCCTGCTTGTTTATGGCGCCTTGCTGGTCTGGATGATGCTTAATCGCCGCGAGGGCTTGTGGCCCGAAGAAGCGCACCAGCGCGAGCTTTATATTGATAAAGATACGCCTGCCGACGCAGAGGCATAGGAGAGAACGCAATGGACACTATTTTGCGCGCAAAAGAGGTCACCAAGCGTTTCGGCGGCCTTGTGGCAGTGAACAAACTGAACATCGATATTCGTAAGGAATCCATCTCCGCGGTGATCGGCCCTAATGGCGCCGGAAAAACTACTTTCTTCAACTGCATCACCGGCTTTTACAGCCCTGAAGAAGGCTCCATCATTTTTGATGGAAACGAAATCCAGGGTCTTTCCACCGATGTGATTACCCGTACAGGTATTTCGCGCACTTACCAGAATATTCGCCTGTTTTCCAGCATGACAGCCCTTGAGAATGTTCTTGTTGGGCAGCATCCCCACCTGACAACGGGTTGGCTGGGCGCTGTGGCTCGTACCGGCAAATTTCGGCGCGAAGAAGCCGATGCGCTGGAAGAAGCCCGCAGGCTGTTGAAATTTGTCGGCTTGAGCAGCCTGGGCAACCAGGTTGCCCGCAATATGTCTTATGGTGCACAACGCCGTCTAGAAATGGCTCGCGCCATGGCCAGCAGACCAAAACTCCTGCTGCTGGATGAGCCTACTGCCGGGATGAACCCCAACGAAACCGAAGAAATGAATGAATTCATCCGCAAACTGCGCGGGGAGATGGGTATCACCATCTTGCTCATTGAACACGATATGCGCGTGGTCATGGGCATCAGCGAGCAGATCAGCGTCATGGATTTTGGCGAGAAGATTGCCGAAGGCACACCGCAGGATATTCAAAATAATCCGCGTGTCATCGAAGCCTATCTCGGACGCGGCGCGGCATCTGGGCTTGAGTCCGCGAAGGCACACTAGGAGAGACATCATGACACTGCTCGAAGTCAACAACATTCATACTTACTACGGCAATATCCATGCCCTCAAAGGGGTTTCGCTCACGGTTGAAAAAGGTGAAATCGTTACACTGATTGGCGCGAACGGTGCGGGCAAAACAACCACCCTGCGCACCATCTGCGGGTTGACCAAACCGCGCAGCGGTTATGTCAAGTTGAAAGGTGAAGACCTGGCAGAATATCCGGCCCATTCCATCGTATACAAAGGTATTTCGATGGTTCCAGAAGGACGCGGTGTTTTTGCGCGCCTGACCGTGATGGAAAACCTGGATATGGGCGCTTACTCGCGCAAAGACAACAAGTTTGACGCTGATTTTGAGCGCGTATTTACGTTGTTCCCGCGCTTGAAAGAACGCCGCAACCAGGTTTCAGGCACACTTTCTGGCGGCGAACAGCAGATGCTGGCCATGGCGCGCGCCCTGATGGCACACCCGAGCATCCTGCTGCTCGACGAACCGTCGATGGGCCTCGCGCCCGTCCTGGTAGACCTCATCTTCGATACTATCACTGCCATCAACAAAGAGGGCACTACCATCTTGTTGGTCGAACAAAACGCGTTGATGGCCCTGTCAGTGGCGAATCGCGGCTATGTGCTCCAGACCGGGCAAATCGTCCTCAGTGACGACGCCAAGAGCCTGAAAAGCAACGAAATGGTGCAAAAAGCTTATCTTGGCATGGAATAAAGCCAAAATATCCAAACTATCAGGCGCAGAGGGTAAAATATCACCCTCTGCGTTTTTTTATTTGCAGACACCAGACTCCAAAGTCTCCTGACTTTGGGAATATGACCGAAGATCAGGAGACTTTCGAGCCTGAATCGCCAACATGGAGGCCTTTCATGATCATCCTCAACGCTGCTGATGTTCGTAAGGCGCTGCCGATGCGCGCCGCGATTGATGCCGTTAAACGGGCTTATGCCGCCCTTTCAGATGGCCGCGCGGAAGTGCCGCTGCGCACCCACCTGAAAGTTGCCCCCAGCGATGGGCTGGGATTGTTCATGCCCGCTTTCGTAAGCGACAGCGCAGGTGAAGCGATGGCTGTCAAAATTGTGACGCTGTTCGACAAAAACCCGGCGCGTGGGCTGCCCTTCATCCATGCCGCTGTGCTGGTGATGGATCCGCAAACCGGCAAGATGCTTGCCATGCTGGAAGGCGGCACGCTGACGGCCATCCGCACAGGAGCGGCCAGCGGCGCTTCGACGGAGATATTGGCGCGCGAAGACAGCCGCGTGGCGGCCATTTTTGGAGCGGGTGTGCAGGCCCGCACACAGTTGGAAGCGGTCTGCACGGTTCGAAAGATCGAGGAAGCCTGGGTTTTCGACGCGGATTCTGCCAGGGCGCAGGCGATGGCGGCTGAGGTGGCCGGGAAAGGCCCGATTACGGCAAATGTGAAGGTGGCGGCGAACCCGCAGCAGGCGCTGGAAAATGCCGATGTGGTCTGTACTGCCACAACTTCGGCAAAACCGGTTTTTGAAGATAAATTCCTGAAAACGGGAGCACATGTCAGTGGGGTGGGTTCGTACACGCCCCAGATGGCAGAAGTGCCTGTCGAAACGGTACAAAGGGCACGGGTCGTAGTCGATTCGCGCCCGGCAGCACTGGCAGAGGCTGGTGATCTCATCCAGCCGATCAATGCCGGGGTGTGGAATCCATCCCAAATCCACGCCGAATTGGGCGAAATTGTGCTGGGACGCAAAAGCGGGCGCCAATCTGCCGCTGAAATTACGTTTTTTAAGTCGGTGGGGCTGGCGGCGCAGGATGCGGCTGCCGCCCAGGTGGCGCTGGCTTATGCCGCCGAGCATGGGCTGGGGCAGGTGATTGAGTTTTAGCCTGTTTTGGAGACCACAAGCGCTGCTTGTGGATGATGAAATCGGAAGGGGCGACCCGGTCGCCCTTACTATTTGAAAATCCAGAATCCGGCAGCAGAGCTACCGGATTCCAAAAATAGATCACAGGAGCAAACAATGAGTATTCCAAGCAGTGCAGATATGATTATCGTAGGCGGCGGGGTGATGGGGGCAAGCATTCTCTATCATATGGCTGCCAGGGGCGTGAAAAATGTGATTTTGCTCGAAAAGAACGAGTTTTTTGGGCAGGAAGCCACCGGACGCTGCGCCGGGGGCGTGCGTTACCAGTTCAGCACCGAGATCAACGTCAAGCTCTCGCTTGAGAGCCTGCCGATGATCGAGCGTTTCAAGGAAGATTTCGGGCAGGATGTGAATTACCGCAAAACTGGCTACCTGTTCGTGCTGACGCGCGAGAAGGATGTGGAGACTTTCCGTCATAATGTGGCGATGCAGCACAGCCTGGGTGTGATGACTGAGTGGCTGGATGGCGACGAAGTGCGCCGCCGCCTGCCGCTGATGCTCCTGGATGATGTGCTGGCGGGCACATATTACCCCAAGGATGGCATTGTTGACCCCAATAGCGTGGTGATGGGCTACATCGGTGCCGCCGGGCGGCTGGGCGGCAAGTCTTACAACAAGGTCGAAGTGACCGGGGTGCGCACGCTGGGCGGCAAGGTGCAGGGCGTGGAGACCAACCAGGGCTTCATTTCTGCGCCGGTGGTCATCAACGCTGCCGGGCCGTGGGCGGGCGAGTTGGGCCGCCTGGCCGGGGTGGAAATCCCGATCGTGCCGCTGCGGCGCCAGATCATGACTACCAACCCGCTGCCAAAACTGCCCGCCGATTTTCCTTTCGTGCTGGATTTTGCCCAATCGCTGTATTTCCACCGCGAGGGCGAAGGCCTGCTCACCGGCATGTCCAACCCTGGGGAAAAAATCGGCTTCGACGAAAACGTCGACCCAGATTGGGAACTGGTCAACCTGGAAGCCGCCATTGCGCGCCTGCCGCTGCTCGAAAGCGCCAGCCTGGCCTCACACTGGGCTGGCCTTTACGAGAACACCCCCGACGCACACCCAATCTACGGCAGCACACCGCTGGGCGGTTTCTACGTCTGCGCCGGGTTCTCGGGGCACGGCTTCATGCACGGGCCGGTTTCAGGCAAACTGATGGCCGAAATCATTCTCGACGGCGCATCCAAAACCGTCGATGTCTCCATGCTCGACCTGGC
Organism: uncultured Anaerolineae bacterium; assembly: GCA_903822545.1. Classification (GTDB taxonomy): domain Bacteria; phylum Chloroflexota; class Anaerolineae; order Anaerolineales; family Villigracilaceae; genus CAIJPN01. The sequence continues at coordinate 23,317 of CAIJPN010000012.1, forward strand.
GCGCTTCCACGAAGGCCGCCAGATCCGCGAGTATAACGTAGTGTAAAAACCGCCACGGAGACGCGGAGACACGGGATTTTTATAAAACTCCGTCCTCTCCGCTTCTTTGTGGCAAATTCGAGAGCCTATGCCATCTGCTGAAATCATCACCATCGGAACCGAAATCCTGCTCGGCGAAATCGTCGATACCAACTCGGCCTTCCTCGCCCGCCACCTGCGCGACCTGAACGTGGATGTTTTCCGCACATCCACCGTTGGAGACAACACCGCGCGCATCGCCGAAATCATCCGCGAGACGCTGGCCCGCACGCAAATCATCATCACCACGGGCGGATTAGGGCCAACGGTCGATGATCCAACGCGAGAGGCAGTTGCCCTGGCCTTTGGGCTGGAAACCGAATTCCGCCCTGACTTGTGGCAGCAGATCATCGAGCGGATGCAGCGCTTTGGCCGGGTTCCGACCGAAAACCAAAAACGACAGGCATACGTACCCAAAGGCTCCATCGCTGTCAGGAATGCGGTCGGCACTGCCCCAGCTTTTATTGTGGAAAGCGGCGAAAAATGCGTCATCTCACTCCCCGGCGTGCCCCGCGAGATGGAGTTTTTGGCTGAAACCGAAGTTTTCCCCTACCTGCGGCAGAAATACCGTTTAAGTGGCACCATCAAAGCCCGGGTTTTGCACACTTCTGGCATGGGCGAATCCGTTATCGATGAAAAAATCGGCGACCTGGAACTACTTGCCAACCCCACGGTCGGCCTGGCGGCGCACTATGGCGTGGTGGACGTGCGCATCACCGCCAAAGCCGAAAGCCAGTCCGAAGCCGATGCGCTCATCGCGGGCGTGGAAAACACCCTGCGCGAGCGGCTGGGCGGCGCCATCTTCGGCGCAGATGATGAAACGCTGGAAGACATCACCCTGGCGGCGCTCCAGAAAAAAGGCTGGAAACTGGCAACCGTGGAAGTCAACACCGGCGGCGAACTTTCGCGGCGGCTGGCGCGCATCCAGGGCGCGACCTTTGCCGGGGGGCAAATCCTGCCGGGGCTGGCAGAAAACCTGAAGCTGCGCGAGACAGTCCAGGCGCAGCTTCAAACATCCGGCGCAGAAACCGGCATTGGCCTGGTATCCCGCCCCATTTCGGGCCAGCTGGAAGTGGATATTGTCGTCATCACTCCCAACGGTGGAATCGAAGAAACGCGCGGCTATGGTGGGCATCCCAAAAACCTGGCGCAGTGGGGCGCAAACACCGCGCTGGATGCTTTGCGGCAGAAACTCTAACTGGCACTTCCCCGGGCATCTCGGATTGTCTCGTGATGCTGGGGTGCTGAAAACGAGGTAGCATGATCAAAAAAGTTTTGACGAACACTTATCTGATCTCTGGTGTCATCGTCTTTGTGTTGCTGTTGGTGCTTGGCTTATGGACAGGCTTTTCGCTCGGCGAGAGCCTGTTCGGTGCGCTGACGATTGCGGTGGTTGCCGTGGTGGGTTACTGGTGGAACGAGCATGTTTTTTAGCTAAAATTTCCCCCTGATATGACAATCTCTCCAAACTCCCCGGATTCCCTGCCAACCATCCTGTGCAGAGCCTGTGGGTTGTGTTGCAGCGGTCACCTGTTTATTTGGGTGAAACTTCGTCCTGCAGAGTTGAACCCTGCCGAAGCGTTGGGCATGCGTGTTTATCGCAACGATCCCACCCAGCGCGGATTTAACCAGCCTTGTCAGCTCTGGCAGGGACAGTGTTCTATTTACACATCCCGGCATTATCCCCATGCCTGCCGGGCCTACAAATGCAAATTGCTTAAAGAAGTTGTATCTGAAACCCGGTCTTTGGATGATGCGTTGGCGCTTGTCATCCAGGCCAGGGGGATGATCGGGAATCTGGCAGCGCTGCTGGCCCTCCAGCCGGGTGAGAACTTCCGGGAGCGGCTGGTGTCACGTATCGAGAATCCGCCAGAAGGGGAGGAAAGCCCTGTTTTCCGGCAAAAAGCTGAAGATTTGCTGCGTTTTTATGCTGAAGTATTCGGGGTGAATGATTTGCTTTCGCCACCGTAGGCACAGCGGGGGGCTTTGAGCTGGCTTTCAATTTCAGCAATGAATTTTTACTGCATTCTTCCTGCTCATCCACCGCGCTCTGGGCCTGGCTGGGTCTGAGAAGGCGAAATCCAGCACCGGGTTGGCGCCAACCGTCAGCAGGATTATTTTTCCGGGTTGGAAGCTGATATTGTCCTGGCCGCACAGTGCATCGGCCCTGGTTGGTGCTGCCAACGATTGCCGCGTTTTTGGTCATTCGCGAAAACCCCAATCGCCCGTTAACTGTGATCTTGCTCGAATCGCTGCGCGAGAAAAGCCCGCTTCTGTTGCTATGTTATCCCGCCTCGCAATAAGATAGCGCCTTTCATACAAATGAAACCAAAAACTACCCGGAGCCAAACGCCCCGGGTAGTTTTTGGTTTTTACTTTCGACTTATGACAGTTTCGCTCTCTCTGCTGCGGCTTTTACCAACCCCACAAACAGTGGGTGCGGGCGGTTGGGCCGCGAGAGAAATTCTGGGTGGAACTGGCTGGCGACCATGTAAGGGTGGTCTTTCAGTTCGGCGATTTCCACCAGGTTATTATCTGGTGATAAGCCCGAGAAAACCATTCCAGCCTCCATAAACTGCTGGCGGTAAGCATTATTGAACTCAAAGCGATGGCGATGGCGTTCTTCCACCTGAGGTTGGTTATAAGCCGCCGCCGCCTGCGTTCCCGGCTGCAAATTGCAGGGATACAACCCCAGCCGCATTGTGCCGCCCATATCCGTAACCGAGCGCTGGTCGAGCATCAGATCGATCACCGGGTGTGGCGTAGCGCGGTCAAACTCGGTCGAGTTGGCATCCTCGAACCCCAGCACATTGCGGGCAAACTCAATACACATCAACTGCATCCCCAGGCACAGCCCCAGGTACGGGATTTTGTTTTCGCGGGCATAACGCGCCGCGCGGATCTTGCCCTCCGTACCGCGCATCCCAAACCCGCCTGGAACTAAAATCGCATCTGCTTTTTTGACCCCATCCCAGCCTTTATCCTTTTCCAGATCGGCAGAATGTACCCAGGCGATTTCCAACTCCACCCCGGCGGCCAGCGCCGCATGTTTTAGCGCCTCGCGTACCGACATGTAAGCATCGTGCAGTTCCACATACTTGCCCACCAGCGCCACCGTCACTGTTGGCTTATCCGGGCGCTGGACTTCCTTCACCAGCTTTTCCCAGGCCTGCCAGTCAGGCTTTTGTGTGGCACGCAGTCCCAGTTTTTCGAGCACATAATCGCCCACGCCCATTTTCTCAAGAATCAGGGGGACTTCGTATAGCACTTTGGTGGTCACCATCGGAACCACCGCGGTTTTTTCCACATCGCAAAACAGGGCGATCTTATCGCACAGGTCTGGCGCAACCGGGTGATCAGAGCGGGCGATAATCATACTTGGCGAAATACCAATCGAGCGCAATTCCGAAACCGAGTGTTGGGTCGGCTTGGTCTTTAATTCATCCGTCGCGCCAATGTAGGGCAGCCAGGTGACGTGGATGAAGAAAATGTTATCGCGCCCAACCTCGCTGCGCAACTGGCGCAAGGCTTCCAGGAAAGGCTGCGATTCAATATCGCCAACTGTGCCGCCGACTTCCAAAAGGACAATATCGGCCCCAGTAGTTTTTGGCACGAGACCGATCCGGCGCTTGATCTCGTTTGTGATGTGGGGAATCACCTGAATGGTGCCGCCGAGATAATCGCCCCGCCGCTCTTTCTGGATAACCTCGGCATACACCTGCCCGGTAGTGAAGTTGCACACCCGGTTCAGGCGGATGTCAATAAACCGTTCGTAGTGTCCCAAATCAAGGTCAGTTTCCGCGCCATCATCCAGCACAAAAACTTCACCATGCTGGTAAGGGCTCATGGTGCCTGGATCGACATTGATATATGGATCGAGTTTTTGAACCGCTACTTTGAAACCGCGCTGTTTCAGCACCAGCCCCAGCGCCGCAGCTGTGACGCCTTTACCAACCGAGCTGACTACACCGCCAGTGAAAATAATATATTTTGTTGTCATTTTGCCTCATCTCGGAGAATCGTGGTGGATATGTGTGAAAAATGAGAAGGTTGGAGGGCTAAAGGGCAAAATTGCAACCTGTTAACCTTCCAACCTTCAAAGCTGATTGTGGATTGGCTTCGCTGCCAAATTTTTTAGCGAACACCAAAACATTGATTATACTCGATGAAATGGCTCTTGTTATCAATCCACTGACCAAACGGGTTGATTGATCCCACCTCGGCGGCAATCTTTCCTTTCGTGCATCTTCGTGGCACTTTCCTCGTTGACATCCCTCCCATCCGCGTGTATCCTTGCGCTACATGACGCAACCATCCCTTTTTACCACCCCCTCACTCACCGTCACCGAAATCACACGGCGGGTGCGCCGCCTGCTCGAAGGCGATGCTGCCTTGCAGGATGCCTGGGTCAAAGGCGAAATATCCAACTTTGTGCGAGCTTCATCCGGGCATCTATACTTCACGCTCAAAGATACCGGGGCCGCGCTCAAATGCGTTATGTGGCGCACTGAGGCTGCCCGCATGCGCCTGCCTTTGCAAGACGGACAGCAGATCGAAGCGCACGGCAAAATCGCTGTGTACGAACCTAACGGGCAATACCAGCTCATCACCGATATCATCCGCATGGCTGGCGAGGGCGCGCTTTTTGCTGAATTCATGCGCCTGAAAGCCCTGCTCGATTCCGAAGGTTTGTTTGCAACTGAGCGCAAACGCCCGATTCCCCAGTTCCCCCGTAAAATTGGCATCATCACCTCGCCCACCGGCGCGGCCATTCGGGATATGCTGCACGCCCTGGCACGTCGCCACCCATTGGCAGAAGTGACCCTTGCGCCTGCTCCCGTTCAAGGGGCAGATGCTCCGCCCGCCCTGGTGCTGGCCTTGCAAAAACTAAATACCCTCGTCAAGCCTGATGTAATCCTGCTGGCGCGCGGAGGAGGCTCCATTGAAGACCTGTGGGCTTTCAACGACGAGCGCGTTGTCCGTGCTGTTGCCGATTCCGCGGCCCCGGTCATTACCGGCATCGGGCACGAAACCGACTTTACCCTTGCCGATTTCGCCGCCGATTTGCGCGCACCCACTCCCACTGCTGCCGCCGAACTTGCCACACGCATCACCATTGATGATCTACACAACATGCTGCGTGGCTATGCCCAACGCATTGCCGATGCCACCACCCGCCGCCTGGATGAAGAACACCGGCAGTTGGATGCCATTCGCGCGCAGTTGCGTTACTTTTCCCCGGCACGGCGCGTGGCAACCGAGCGCCAGCGGCTGGATGACCTGGCTCGGCGCGTGGAAAAAGCTACAGCGCAGGCGCTGCAACTGGAACGCTCCAAACTGGAAGGGGCGAAGCGCAGACTCAAGGCGCTCGATCCGCTCCAGGTTTTGCAGCGCGGTTATGCAATTGTGACCTTTCCAGGCACCGGCGATGTCGTTTTAACGGCGAGACAGGCTGCAGTCGGGACAAATATCCGTGTGAAGCTGGCCGAAGGGTCGTTAAATGCGCGGGTAACGGAGCGAGAGATTTAGCGTAGTAAAAAATCCCCAATGGACTCGAAAGTCTCCTGGCTTTCGAGCAACGTCCGGGAACGTTGGAGTCCACATTAAGGAGACATCATGCCGAAACCATCCAAAAAAGTTGAAGAACTGAGCTATGAAGAAGCCATGACCGAGCTGGACGCGGTGACGGCAGCCTTGGAAGGCGAGACCCGCCCTTTGGAAGAGATGCTGGCGCTAAATGAGCGCGCCCGGCAGCTTTTGGCGCGCTGCGAGGCGCTGCTGGAGTCGGCAGCGTTGAAGGTGCGGCAGTTGAACGGTGAAATCCTGTCTGATTTTGAAGGGGAGGCCTGATGCAACTCGTAAGTTTGCTGGATAACCGCGCGCTGGAGTGTGCGCTGATTGCCTGGTTGTTGGCGCAGTTGTTGAAGCCGCCGGTGGGTTACCTGCGCAATCGCAAGTGGAATTGGGCTTCGGTGTTGAGCGCCGGCGGGATGCCCAGTTCACATTCGGCGCTGATGGTGGGTGTGACTATGGGGATCGGGTTGTTCACGGGGTTTGATACCCCGGTTTTTGCGCTGGCAGTGGCGGCGACGATGATCATCGTCTATGATGCCGCAGGGGTGCGGCGCGAGGCCGGGCGTCACGCTGAAAAAATCAACATCCTGATTAATGAGTTGCTGGCCGGGCACCCGATCTCTGATCGTCAGCTGCGCGAGGTGATTGGCCATACGCCGCTGGAGGTTTCCGCCGGGATCGTGTTGGGCCTGGTGGTGAGTATTTTATTCTGGATCATCGTTGGATGATGCGACCTACAAAGGAGTGACGAAAATGGAAGAACTTATTGCCTTGATTACCCAAAAGACGGGCCTGCCCAAAGACCAGGCCAAAGCCGCTGCCACTGCTGTGGTAGACTTTTTGAAACAAAAGCTGCCCGCTTCCATTGCCAGCCAGATCGATGCGGTGCTGGGTGGTAAGGGTCTGGCCGGGGCAGTGGCCAATGCGTTGGATGATGGCAAGCTGGATGCCAGCGATGCCGCCAACCTGCTTGGCGGGATGTTCGGCGGCAAAAAATAAGTTTTGCTGCGTTTTGTTTTGGCCCTTTTCCACTGCGGGGAAGGGCCTTTTCTTTGCCTGAACGCGCCTTGAACCAGATTTTTTGCGGGTCATGAGCATGTGGGTGTGGGAACTTCCCTGGCCGAATGTGCGTCTCACTACCAGGAGCATTTGAACATGAAAAAACTACTTTTTCTTACCCTGATCTTAACCCTGCTGTTGGCTGGCTGTGGCCCGGTGAGTTTATCTACCCCCCAGCAGGCCATCCCCACCCAACCGGCGGAGATTGTTCCGGCGGCCACCCCAACCCTGCCTGTGGAGCAAACCCCTGTCAGCGGTGGCGGATACCCCCAGGCTGCCTTTGCCGCCCGGGCAGCCCTGGCTGCCGAATTGAACATCCCTGAAGAACAGATCACCGTTGCCAACATTGAACCGGTTGAATGGTCAGATTCTTGCCTGGGAGCGGCTCGCGCCGACGAAATGTGCGCCATGGTCATCACGCCTGGTTACCGCGTCACGCTCGAAGTGAATGGTAAAACTTACATCTACCACACCAACAGCGAGGGCACAGCCCTGCGGCGCGGTGACGCCAAGGGCCTGCCAGGGCAACAACAACCCAATTCTGCAATTTTGCGCTGGCAAGGAAGCGATTGCGCTGTTGCCGAATTCGATTTTGAGCGCATCGCCACCGGGGAGTGCAACCAAGCCCTGACCCAGCATCCCTGGAACGGAATCCCAGACACCTTATCAACACTCGTCACAACCTACGGATCCTTTAACAGCCAGACCGCTGCCGGGAAAATCGCCTTCCAGGGGCATGGGCGCAACATCGCCAGCGAGGCCGAGCAGCGCGCCATCGCGGAATGGGCCAGGTTGCAGTTTGTTGCGGCCCAAACCGGCCAGGTGGATACCCTCCAGGGGCTGGCGCTTACCTATCACCGTGAGGGCGGCATCGCCGGGTTTTGTGACGATTTGATGGTCTGGCTGGATGGCCGTGTCAGCGTCTCGGATTGTAAAGACCAGGCGGTCAATCTTCGCCTGACTGCCAGCGACCTGGAACAACTTTATGGCTGGTTTGATACCCTGGCCCGGCTCGACTATGAATATACCGACCCGGCTGTTGCCGACGCCATGACCACATCCCTCTCCCTGCCTGGCACAGGCCAGCTCCAGGCTACTGATGAAAACTCCCGCCAGCTGGCCGAATTTGCCTCCAGGCTGGTGGCGCGCGCCCGGGCTCTTTCCAGCGCCCCCGCCAACCTGCCCGAGGCTGAAAAATCCCTGCGCACATTTTTCGAAGCCCTCCAGGGCGGGGATTACGCCCTCGGCGCAGCCCTATATGCTGGCGACACATCCATGCTTTCCACCTGGAACCCCGACATCCAGAACAACTTGCCCGGGGGGCTGGAGCGCGCCTGCACCCAAAACGGGCTGCAATGCCTGCTGCCACGCTCCATCAGCTACCAGGGCCCAGATTCGCGCGGCGGCTACCAGTTCAGCGTTGAATTCAGCAATCCCGATGGCACACTCTTCCGGCAAGGCCCATGCTGCGGCGATGCAAACGGCCAGGTTTCCACCAGCTTCATTTACGGCGTACTCCAAAATGGAGAAACTTGGATGGTGCTTGATCTACCGCCCTACGTGCCTTGAGAAATGCCCTCCGCCCTTTTACCCCAACCTGCGCCGGAGCACTCCCAAAACCCTTTCCACTTCGGGGATTTTGAGCAGCACCACGCCCAGGCAGTAGACCACACCCCCGGCAGCCACCCCGCCCAGGCCGGTCATCCACGGCGGCAGACTACCCGTAAGCTGCATCCAGGCCATCAGGCTCAGACCCATCCCCAGCGCAGCAACTGAGATTTTGACCGTTCCCCGGGCAATTTCGGCCCCGTTAATGCCGCCTAACCTGCGGCGCATCAAAAAGAAGAGCACAGCTGCCTCGAGGGCAGTAGCCAGCGAGTTGGCAAGCGCTAGCCCGCCATGCGGCATCAGGCCAATTTGTTGAAACCAGGCTGAAAAGGCGAAGCTAAAAACCACATTCAGCGTCATGGCTCCCGCGCCGACCAGCACGGGGGTTTTTGTATCCTGTCGGGCATAAAAAGCGCGCGTCAGCACTTCCAGCACCGAGTGGGCGATCATCCCGGCAGCGTACCAGGCCAGCGCCCAGGCTGTCATCTGGACGGCAATCTCATCGAAGCGTCCGCGCTGGTAAAGCATCGCCACAATCGGGTTGGCGAGCAGCACCAGCCCCAGGCTGGCCGGGATGGCGAACAACAACATCCCGCGGATGGCGGATGCCAGCGAATTGCGCATCTCATCCACTTTGCCGAGCGCAAACTGGGCCGAAAACGTGGGCATGGCGGCAATGGCGACACTCTGCGCGATGGCAGCCTGCGCCATCAGCATCAGCGCAAAGCCATAGGTCAGGCTGGTGATGCTGCCTTCTGGCATTTGCGAAGCCAGTGAGATGTTGACCCAAAAATTGAGCTGTACCACACCTGCCCCCAGTACGCGCGGCCCCATGAGGGTGATCACCTGGCGGACGGCGGGATTATTCAACCCGAGACTAGAAATGGCGAGTGCCGGGCGGTTTTCCACTGTTTTTGGCCCTCGCTCGGTGGTCAATCTTCGTAATGTGGGCACCTGGATTGCCAGGTACAACCCCGCGCCGATCACAACGCCCCAGGCCAGGCCATAGATTCCCAGCCAGCGCGAAAGCACCAGGACGCCGAAAATTTGTCCGAGCTGGTACATGGCGGCGGTGAGCTGCGGGATGAAAAATATTTGGTGAGCGTTGAGCACGCCAACGATCAACCCACCCAGGCCGAACAGGATGGATGAAATCAGTTGAATGCGTAGTAAATCTATGGTCAGCGAGAAAAGCACAGGGTCAGCCGAAAGCCCGGGGGTGAGGGCGTAACGGACGATTTGCGGGGCGAAAATTGCTGCCAGCGCGGCGAGCAGGCTGAGGGTCAGGGTGACGAGGTTCGCCAGCGAGTAAAACAGCCGCCAGGCGGAATCCTTATCATTTTTTACCAGGATTCCTGTAAAAGTGGGCAGGAAGGCTGATCCTAGTGCCCCGGCAGCGATGAGTGTGAACAGTGTTTCGCTGACGCGGTTGGCGGCGTAGAAGGCGTCTAATTCGGTGACGGGGAAGGCTCGCGCAACCAGGATGCCGCGCAGCAGGCCCATCATCTGGCCAAATACGATGGCAAAGGCTACTGTCCCGGCTGCTCGGGCGATTTGGTTGTTGGCTGTTTGGGTCATGGGCGGGATTATACCTGTGGCGGTGATAAATTGCGTTCTTTTCTATGGCGGAATGGCTGGTTTGTGCAGAACCTCATGCTGTGGAATTGCCTGGTGTTTGCGTTCGGATAGTTCTTGTCGTAAAATCTTTTTAGTGCAATCCTACCCGGGCGATGCGCAGCATGTGGGAGGCTGGTTGGTGCAACCCGTGCTGAATTGGTGAAACAGGAGAACGCATATGGTGATGTCAGATATTCGGCGATTGGGACGTGGATTCCGTCTTTTTATCCGCAGTTTGCAAGCCAGGCCGGTCAGCAATATTCCGCACCAGGTTCAGGCCACGCTTGCGGGTAGGACGATGGAGGTTTATGAGCCGCCGCGCACACCCTGGAAGACGGTGGTGCCTGTTTACGGGATGGGGCTGCGCGGGGAGCGCGATCCGCGCCTGTTTAAGTTTGTGCAGGCCTGCCTGGAAGCCGGGACGCGCGTGGTCGTGCCGAACCTGCCGGGTATTAAGCAGTATGAATTTCGCGGCGGCGATCTGGAGTCTATGCTGGATGCCATCGAAACGGTGCACAGCCGCTTCCCCGGCCCGGTCAGCGTGGTGGCCTTCAGCGCGGGTGGCAGCATCAGCCTGAGCGCGGCTGCCCACCCTCGCACAGCGGATAAAATCCACTCGCTGCTGGCGTTTGGCCCTTTGTACGACATTCGTGAGGTCTGGCATATTCTCCACAACCAGGAAATTAATGATAGCGACCATAAAAAGCTGGATGCTTCGCTGTGGACGCAGTATGTGATTGCTTATCGCAACCGCGACCAGTTGGGTTTTAGCGATGCGGAAAAGGCCACCATCCACGATACACTCTGGAATTACGACTTTGGCGCGAGTGACCAGGCCAAGCGTGAATTTTTCGAGTGCGTGATTGCGCCCTGCGATCTGCCGCATCGCTCCGATCTGCTGCGCGAGGATGATGTTTTTGACCTGCTTTCGCCGCGCGGCAAGCTGGAAAAGGTGCGGGCGCGCGTGGCGGTTTTGCATGACAGCACTGATATGATCGTGCCACCAGCGCACGGCCAGCGCATTATGGAAGAGCTGCTGCGCCGCCCCAACCACCAGCAGCGCCAGCTTTCCACCCCGCTGCTGACGCACGTCACGGTGGAGGCAGGGGCCAATCTGCGCGATGTGTACGATATGATCGATATGCTCGGGGAAGTATTTATTTAACCCAAAAAGGACTCATCATGGAAATAGACTCTCAACGCATCGACTCAATTTTCGCCACCTGGGACCAACCAGGCTCCCCAGGCTGCACCCTGGCTATCATCAAAGATGGTGAATTTGTATACAAACGTGGCTACGGCATGGCTGACCTGGAGCGCGGCGTACCCATCAGCGCGGATTCGCTTTTCGACCTGGGTTCCACCGGTAAACAGTTCACCGCGGCAGTTATTGCCATGCTTGCCAGCCAGGGCAAACTGGGGCTGGATGATCCAATTCGCAAATACCTGCCCGAGATGCCCGCCTGCGCCGAAAAAATCACCATCCGGCAATTGCTCCACCATACCAGCGGCATCCGCGATTACCTGACGCTCATGTATTTGCGCGGGATGGCTTTCGAAAACAGCTACAGCGAGAATCTGCTGCTCGACCTGATCACCCGCCAGCGCGGCTTGAACTTCGCGCCAGGCAGTGAGTTCCTGTACAGCAATTCTGGTTATTTCCTGTTGGGCATCATTGCTGCGTGCGTCACGGGCAAGCACCTCACCCAACTCATCGGCGAGATGATCCTGATCCCGCTTGACATGACGCACACCACTTACAACATGGATTTCCGGCCCATCGTCAAAAATCGCGCCATGAGTTATGAGCCTGGCGAAGTCGAAGGCGCTTTCACGAATGACCTGGCGCTCTCAGGCGGATTTGGTGATGGGGCTTTGCTCTCGTGCGTGGATGACCTGCTCTTATGGGATCGCAACTTTTACGGCAACAAACTCAACAATGCCCAGCCCGATCTTCTTGACCAGCTGCACACGGTGGGCGCGCTCAACAACGGGAAAGCGCTCCCATATGCGCTTGGCCTGTTTATCGATCAGTACAAAGGCCAAAAACGAGTCAGCCATGGTGGTGCGTGGGCGGGATATCGCACCGAAATGATGCGCTTCCCTGACCAGCACCTGACCATCATCTGTCTCTGCAACCTGGGGAACATGGATCCAACCATTTTGTGCCAGCAAGTGGCTGATGTGGTGCTGGAGGAAGGGCCCGCCCCCGAGCAACCGGCTGGCGAGGGCAGTTCCTCCGCTTCAAAAGCTGCCGCCGCCATCCGCCCTGAAGATTTTTGCGGCGTTTACCAGGGCAACCTGCTCACCTTTGAGCTGTTTGCCAGGGATGGCAGCCTTTTCTTCAACAATGGGAGCCACGAATTCCAGCTCGTCTCATTGGGCGGTAAAAAATTCCAGCTAGGGCAATATCCCGTCTTTTTGGCGGCTTCCGGCAAAAACAACCAGAGATTGACTATCACTGAAGATGAACGGGTTTCCCATTTCAAACGCATCCTGCCGCAGCGTTACAGCCCGCCTGCGCTTACTCCCTATCCTGGCGAATATTACAGCGCCGAACTCGACATCCGCTACAGCATCGTTGAAAAAGATGGCAAGCTGCACCTTAAGCGCACACCCTTCGACGCTCCCCAGGCCATTCAGTTTTTTGCGCCAAATGCCCTGCGCAGCGCCATCGGTGAACTGCGCCTGCGCCTGGGCAAGGATGGCAGCATAAAGGGCTTTGATCTCAACGCCGGGCGTGTCACCCACATCAAATTTCTCAAGGCGAGGTGAAAGTTATGGAACGCCAGTCATTTTTTGACCGCATGAATCGCACCAAAAAACGGGTTTTGGATGCTATCGGGGGGCCGGATGTGCGAGCTGCCATTCGCCAGCAAGACGCTTACCTTGTTTATATCGGCCTGTGCCATGAAGCCCAAATCGCCATCGACACCAACGAACTCGACGAAGAAATTCTTAAACAATTGGATGAATATGCCGAAAAAGTCATCTCGCTGGCAAAGAAATAGATGCAGATGGCAGACGGATTAACAATTCGCGCCGCACAATCCAAATTGAAACTACCAAGAAGCAAGGGAGCCAAGATTCACCGCAAATTTTGTTTTTAGGTGTCTTGTGCTATCCTTGCCAACTTGGCGGTAAAAAAGCCGGCTTTAAGAAAATCTTGCTTTTAGCGTAGAATAAGAAAAACTGACATTTTTCCCTTTTCCCTGGAGCAACCTTGTGATTTTCTCCAAAAACCCCCGCCCTGAATCTTTGAAAGCCCTGGCCGATGCATCCCCCAACCCTTTTTGGCTGGAACATTCCTCCAAACCCCAGGCGGCCCCGGCGCTGGAAAAATCCATCGATACCGAGCTGCTGGTGGTGGGCGGCGGTTATACCGGGCTGTGGACGGCGCTGCTCGCCGCGGAGCAGAATCCGGGCCGGGATGTGGTGCTGATCGAAGGCGGGGAGAGCGCCAGCGGCGCCAGCGGGCGCAATGGCGGGTTTGTGGCCTCGTCACTCACGCATGGCTTCCACAATGGCCTCCAGCGCTGGCCGGGGGAACTTAATCAACTGATTGCGCTCGGCCACAAGAACCTGGAAGGTATTGAAGACACCATCCGGCGCTATGAGATTGATTGCGATTACATCCGCTCGGGAGAAATGACAGTGGCGGTGGAACCGTATCAGGTGGAGGAGATGCGCGGGGTGGTGGATGAAGCCCGGGCGCACGGGGAAATGACGGAGTTTTGGGACAAAGAACGGGTGCAGGCAGATGTCCACTCACCGGCTTACCTGGGGGCGTTGTTTGACCCAAATGTGGGCATGGTTGACCCGGCCCGGCTGGCCTGGGGGCTGCGGCGGGCCTGTCTCCAGCGTGGAATCCGCATTTTTGAAATGACAAAGGCCACAGGGCTGGAAGAGTCGCGCGCGGGAATCACCGTCAGCACTGAAAAAGGCCAAATCCGCGCCCAAAAAGTGGCGCTGGCCACCAATGCTTTCCCGCCGCTGCTCAAACGGCTCTCGTATTACATTGTGCCGGTCTATGATTATGCCCTGATGACCGAGCCGGTGACCCCGGCCCAGCGCGAGTCGATTGGCTGGCAGGCGCGCCAGGGCATCGGCGATGCGGCCAACCAGTTCCACTACTATCACATGAGCGCGGACGGGCGCATTTTGTGGGGCGGTTACGATGCGATTTATCACTGGAACAACGGTTTTGGGCCGCAGTTTGAGACGGATGAGGGCGCGTTTGGGCGGCTGGCTGAGCATTTCTTCCAGGTTTTCCCGCAGTTGGATGGGCTGCGTTTTACCCATGCTTGGGGCGGCGCCATCGATACCTGTTCGCGCTTCAGCGCTTTTTGGGGATCGCTGCATGGCGGGCGCACGGCTTATTCGGTCGGGTTTACTGGGTTGGGTGTCGGCGCTTCGAGATTTGGCGCGCTGGTGATGCTGGACCTGCTCGACGGCAAATCCACCGAACGCACCGCCCTGGAAATGGTTCGCACCAAACCGACTCCCTTCCCGCCCGAGCCGCTGCGCTCGATTGGCATCAACCTGAGCCGCTGGTCGCTCGATCAGGCCGACCAAAACCAGGGCCGCCGCAACCTGTGGCTGAAGGTGATGGATGCTTTGGGCCTGGGCTTTGATTCGTAGTTTTTCTCGAAATCCATCCACGAATTCACCACGAATAAACGAATCAAGGCCGCCCCATTCGTGAATTTGTGAAAATTTGTAAGGGCGGCCCTTCATGGCTCAAAATGGCGAAATTTTGCAAAGAATTCTGGCATAAAACCAAGATTTTCCGCGCTGGACGAGTCGCCCCTACCCATCACCACATTAAAAATGGGAGAGCCGCCATATAAAACCCCAAAGTCAGGAGACTTTGGAATCCGGTAAAGGAATTCCTATGAAAAACTTCTTTCTTTTTTCATCTCTCATTTTGTTAATTCTTTCCTCCTGCACACTTCCCGCAGCGGAACAGGCCCCCGCCGCCGCCCCAACAACTTCTGGGCAACTGGAAACGATGGTGGCCGCCACTTTTGCCGCGCTGACGCCGACCGCTGCCCCCGCGACTGAGACCGCAACACCGCTGCCGCCCAGCCCCACGCTGGTGCTGCCTACGGCCTCCGTAACCCCCACATTTTCCACGCCGGTGCTGCTGGTCAGCGCAGATACGAACTGTCGAAGTGGGCCGGGGCAGAGCTACCCGGTGCTGGTGGTGCTGAAAGAGAAAACCCAGGTTGAAGTGACGGGCAGGTACCAGAACAACAGCTATTGGATTGTCAAAATGCCCAATGGCAGCGGCGAATGCTGGATGTGGGGCGAATTTGCCACACCCAGCGGCAGCGTGGCCTCGATGCCAGAAATGACGCCTCCGCCGACCTCCACACCCGCGCCGCCCGCCCCTCCGCGCGGATTGAGCTACTCGTTCACCTGTTCTTTCTCAGATGTCACCGTCAACTTAACCTGGACGGATGTTGCCATCGACGAGCAGGGCTACAAGATTTTCCGTAATGGTGAGCAGGTGGTGGATTTACCCGCCCAATCTGTGGGGTATACCGATGTGGCGGTGGCTTCATCTGGTTCGGCTTTTACCTACAATGTCCTGGCCTACAATGCCGCCGGGACGGGTGAAGCCTCCATCAGCTTCAGTTGCCCGTAACCCTTCTTCTCCCGCCAAAAGGGCTGGGAGGCAGGAAACACGTCTAATATTGCGCCAGTTTGGGCAGTTAAGTTAAAAACCAGCGCCCGGTCTCATGACCGGGCGCTGGTTTTAATTCGGATGACCTGCCCATACCACCACGCGGTTGCGTCCGTGGTTTTTAGCAATGTACAGGGCTTCGTCCGCTTTGCTAATGATATCAGTGTAATTTGTCCCGTGGACGGGATAACTTGCTACGCCAATAGAGATGGTGATTTTGGTTCTCACCTGTGCGGGTGGCATGGAATTGGCAAATAAAAGCCGGAGTTCCTCGGCGCGCTGGGCTGCCATTTCGGGTTCTGCGCCGGGCATCAGCAGCAGGAATTCCTCCCCACCAAAACGGCAGGCGATATCGGCTTTGCGGGTGGTCTGGCGCAGTAAGGTGGCCAGCATTTCGAGACAGGCATCTCCGCTGAGATGCCCGTAATTGTCGTTGATGGATTTGAAGTGGTCGATGTCGATCATCACGATGCTGAGCGGCTGCTGGTTGCGGCGCGCGCGTTCAAATTCGCGCTCAATAGTTTCGTTTAAGAATCGCCGGTTGTACAGTCCCGTCAGTGGGTCGCGGATGGCCTGTTCGCGCAGTTCAGATTCCAGCCCGGCGATTTTCTCAAGGCGGGCTTCCAACTCGCGGTTGAGCATCCGCAGCTTGGATTCTGATTCGCGCAGGGCGGTTTCAGCTTCCTTTTGGGCTGAGATATCTTCCTTGATGGCCACAAAGTTGATAATTTGCCCCTCCCGATCTTTTACCGGGGCGATGACAGCCAGCTCCCAATATAATTCACCGTTTTTCTTTTTGTTCAGGAATTCCCCGCGCCAGGTGCGCCCAGTCATGATCGTGTTCCACATATCTTCGTACACTTCGCGCGATGTTTGGCCCGATTGGACGATACGCGGATTTGCCCCGCGCACTTCTTCCAGCGTGTACCCGGTCAGGTGGGTAAACTGCGGGTTGACGTATTCGATATCGCCAGCCAGGTTGGTGATGACTACGGATGTGGGGCTTTGTTCTACGCCCTGGGTCAGTTGCAGCAAGCGCAGCTCTTCCTTTTTCCGCTCTGTCACATCGTAAATCATAATCAACCACCCGTTAAACTGCTCGTCTGTGTTTTTTAGCGGGATATTTTCAATCTCCAGGTAACTGGTCTCCCCGTCCTCGCCGCTGACCTGGATTTCCTGGTTGGGATTACCAGCCTGGAAGGCTTCTGCCTCGACCAGGTTGAGCGCGGGAAAGGCCTTTTTAATATCCTGCCCGATAATTTGATGCGCCGCCGACAGGCTTTTTTTTGCTTTGAGGTTGGCATCCACAATGCGATTATGTTTGTCCAGCACAATCACCCCGGCGGGGATAATATCCACCAGCGTGTTGCGTGCCAGCGGGACGAGTTCCAGCAGGCGATGTTGGAAGATGGCAAATGCCAGCGCCAGCCAGCTGAAAAAGAGCAAAAACGGAGCAAAGTTGAAATCCGGGATAGGTGAAACGCCCAGCGTGTATAAGATATTGACTCCGACTGGCAGCGCAAAAGCGATAATGATCAACACTGTCTGCCGGGATTTAACCGGCCCGGCTCCTGGCAGCGAGCGCAGCAGCAAATACACGCTGTAAGACAGCAAAACGTTGGCATAAAATTGCGCCAGCCAGATAAATGGCCCGCTCTTCCAGCGCAAAACCGGCAGTTCGCCAATTTTTTCGATGTAGAAATCGTAGCGCAGGAGCTGGTGGCTGCCGCTCGTCCAAACCATCCCAACAGAGAGCACTGGAATGATGGTCAAGGCCAATAGTTTTTTGCGATCGATAACGGTGGGAAGTTCGAGATGTTCGATAACAAAAAAAAGCACCGGCAGGGCGATGAAAATGTTGACACTGAAGCGGATGCTCATCCACATGATTTTTTCATTCAGATTTTCACTGGATAAATCCATGGCATAGGTAAACATCCAGGTAAAACAAATAACTGCTATGATAATCAGCGGTTTGCCGACCGCTTCCTGGCGTCTGCCCCAAATATAAATCCCCAGCATGGCCTGAAGCAGGGATGATGCTAACAAGAAGGTGACAATAAATTCTTGCATAAGATTATTTTTCCAATAAATCTCTGATCCACAAATATTGGACAACCCTAATGTGGCAATGTTGGCAAAAATGGTTCAGGTTGGTTTAAATTCCACTTGCAAGACGGTATATTGATTTCCTTGCTCACGCAGCCTGGCTTCGTATGTTTCTACCATACTGCCATACTTTTCCAGCAGCAATTCACGAACGTGCGCAAAAATGGCTTCATCGCTGGTTTCATGGGCAATTGCCGGCATCCACGTTCCCAGTGGCTCGCCGGCCACCCCGCAAGGCATAAGATTGACCCGCGGATTGGCGCGAACACGCTTGACTTTACCGGAATTTGCGGCTGTGCGGATGTAGATAACCTCCCCATCCTGCACAAACCAGACGGGGCTTGGCATAGCCTGTCCGTTTTTGCGGAAGGTTTCAAGATTTAGGTATTTTTGGTTTTCGAAAGGTTTAAGCATATCCATAATTCATCCTGAAAGTGCCTGGAAGGCCAGGCACGGCAGCGCCTCGCCTTTGCGGCCCGTATTCCACGTCAGCACCAGTTCGCGCCGCGCGCGCGTAATGGCTACGTACAACAGCCGCAGTCGCTCGCGCACATAATCGACACGCGCGCGCTGGCTTTCGCCCCCCTCTTCATACCAATCATACTCGCTGTTTGAGAACAACGCCTTCAACTGGCCCAACGCCTCGGCCTCCAGGTTCAGGTTATTTTTCACAAACCACTTTTCCGAAATATATGTATCTTTGCCGCCCAAAGATGGGAAATCGTAATTATTGAGCGACATCAAGTACACGCGATCCCATTCCAGCCCCTTGGCCTTGTGCATCGTCGTTACCACCACCTTGCCGCGGTGACTGTTGGGGTCAAACCCTGAATCGTCCGCTGAAAAGCCGATAAACTTGCGTTCGTTTTTGGCAATCACCACCAGTTCAGCGGTCAGTTCGGGCAGCCGCCAATCTGGGTGCGTGTCGGCGGCCTGGCGCAGCACCAGCGCCAGTTTGTGCGCCAGCGCCAGTTCGGCAGGCTCGCCAAAAATATCCTGCGCCAGCGTCAGCACCAGCTGGTCAATTGGCAGCGTCACACCAGCCAGCCAGCGGCGCACGTTTTCGCGGAAATTGCCCAATTCATCCAGGATGAAGTTTTCAGATTCCCCTCTCCCGCCGGGAGAGGGGTTAGGGGTGAGGGCCTGCTCTCCTCTATTGGGCGACCCCCTATCGGGGGCAGGTGGGTTAGGGGTGAGAGCCGCCCTGACGCTTGCCAGCCAATCCCGATCTTCCGTCGGCGCGATAAAATCTTCCACCGCCCCCAGCTTGCGCAACACCCCATACACCTGCTCAAACGGATGTTTTTCCGCCGCGCCCGCGCCGCTGGCATCTTCAATGGCCTTTTTACCCGTCCCGAAGATTTCGCGCCGCCAGACCTGGTAGACCTTTGCCAGTTTGGCTGAACTCTGCGGGTCAGCCAGGAAGCCCAGCACCAGCCCCAACGACCCAGCTACCGCGCGTGTATTGGATGTGCTCGACAGGAATTCCACCGTTTCGATGTTACGCTTTTTGAGTGCATCGATCACTTCGGTGCCGCGTGTGTTGCGTGGTACCAGCACCGCCACCGTCCAGTTGGCGTGTTCTGGCAGCCATTTTTCGATGGAATTGACCACCGCGTTGGTTTCTTCTTCGGGAGAAAACTTTGTTCGGACAAAGTTGATGCCCATCGGGTTATCTTCCGGGTTGGGCTGCGGGTCGCCTTCTGGCGCGGGGGTAATATAGGGCGGCTCCAGCGCCGAGCGGATTTCTGGGATTGGATGATCTTTCATCGTCCAATCGATCAGCCGGTTTGCCAGGCCGATGATGGCGGGCTGGCTGCGCCCCGATTCGGGCATATCCACATGCCGGTTCTCGCGGATGAATCGCCGCAGCAGTTCGGGCGAAGCGGTGGTGAATGTTTCAAAAATGGCCTGGTTAGGGTCACCAACGCGCACCCAGCCGCGCCCGGCGCGGTTGGCGGGGTCTGGCGGGGCGATCAGGCCAAGGATTTTTTCTTGCAGCTGGCTCGAATCCTGGGCTTCATCTTCCAAAATGTACGGGTAGCGGTAGCGCAGGCGTTCGAGAAATTCCTCGTCGCGCTCGAGCAGATCCAGCGAGAGCCGGATCAGATCATCAAAATCGACTGCGCCGCGATAAGCAAGCGCACGTTGATAATCAGCGTAGATGGCGCAGCCCATCTCGGCCAGTAAGACCGGCCCCGGGGCGGCATCGATCCGGGCGCGAATCTGTTCGGGGCTGAGCCGCCGATCTTTTGCCGAGCGGATAAATGCCAGGGCCAGGCTGGTCGCCATTTCGGGCAGGTCATTCTGCTCGACGCGGCGGCGCTGGTAATCGTCCAGGTCTGCTCTCAGGTAGGAATCCATCAAATCTGCATGGGAAGCCAGCCAGGCTCGCACCGACTCACGCCGGATGGAATCGGCTTCGCGCTCATCTACGATTTGGAAGCGCTCCTCCAGCCCCACGCGCCCCGGTTTCTCGCGGACGATGTCGTGCGCCAGGCCGTGCAGGGTGCGCACGCGGTAGCCCAGGTGCGGGATCAGCCCCTTTTGCTGGATAAAGCTGCCGATGCGATGGGCAAAATTATCCACAGCCGAGTTGACCAGGGTGACGATCAGCACTTCCTGATCGGCGGCCAGTTCTCCGTTGGTGATGATTTGCGCGGCCAGGGCGCTGAGTGTGAAGGTTTTTCCCGCACCTGGTACTGCGGCAATACCCAACCGCCCGCCACGGTAGGCGAGGATTTTCTTTTGAGATGGGCGCGGGGTGAAGTTCATGTTTTTTGGTTACTGCTTCTTAATCTTATCAAATTCTGCCAGGCTATCGGCATTCATCATGAGCAGCGAAAGATTGCCGGTCTTTGCTTTTAACCCGATTGGGCTATATTCCAGTATATCCTCATATTTGATCACAATATCGGGCGGCAGAATGCGCTTTACTACGATAGTTTCTCTAACTGGGTCGCGGCAGTTCGGAAGACAAAATACAGGAACAGCCCGGCCCACACTGGCCAGAGATACAGCGCAAAGCGCATACTGCCGTTGTATTTTGGCTTAAACACAATCATCTCCTTTGGCATATCTTCCGTGTCCTTTGGGTGTTTTGACCGGGAAATGATACCTATTTTACCCCGTGCATGACAATTAACATCATGCTATACTTCTTATAATCAACTTCCCAGGAGGCTCCCCCCATGATTGACCCGGCATTATTTACAAGATTTCCCCTTTTCCAGGATATTTCCCCGGTTATTCTGGAAAAAATAGCAGCCATCAGCCACGAGCATGTGCTTGCCAAAGGCGAAGCCGTTTTCCGTGAAGGCCAGACGGCCCAAAAACTGCATTTCCTGCTCAAAGGAAGCGTAGCCCTGAAAGTCTCCATCATGTCCAAGCCTGATAGCGTCACGGTATCGTTCGTAGCCAAAGCCTATGAATGCTTCGGTTGGTCTGGCTTGGTGCGTCCGCATCATTACACTGCCTCTGCATATTGTGATGAAGAAACCAGCATCCTGGAGATGGATGGCGAAGAACTGGTCAAAATCCTGTCTGCTAACCCCGAAGCCGGGTACAAGGTCATGTCACGGATCGCGGAACTGGTATCGGACCGCCTGCGTAACAGCCGGCAAGCATTGCTCAAAACCTTATAGCAATCACCCTGACAGGTCCGTCAACTATCTGGCGGGCCTGTCCACTATATCCCACAAAACAACGCTTATTAATCTCATAATTCCAGACAAGGCTTTCGCAAAGATATAGTGCGGATAGCCAGCCTGTCAGTATACTGGTTCGTAGCAGAAATTCCGCGAGAGTCCAGGTTTGGGTGTCAAAGAGTTATACGGGTGTGATATGATTTTAATAAGGTGACACCGATGCTTTTTCCTGCATTTATTGCGCTCTTATTAATCAGCACCGCGATTTCTGGATTGCTACTTTTGCGCCTGCTGCCTCGCCGCCAGGCGCCAGGCGCAGATGCTATGATGCTTGCCATCATCGCGGATGCTTTTTGGGCCATTACCTACGCTTTTGAAATCGCCGCGCGAACACTCGAATCCAAGCTATTTTGGGCGCAGATGCAATTCATTGGCATCGCGCTTATTCCGGTTGCGATCTTCTTTTTCGCCATTATTTTTACGGGGAATCGTCAGCATATCGGTCAAACGCGAATGGTCTGGATTTCTGCCCCCGCGCTGCTGACCCTGCTCCTTGTTTTTACCAACCCGCTGCATCATCAGATATGGAGCAACATCGAAATGCCATCCGGTGGGGGGATTGGCCCACTCCAGCTGGATCATGGCCTGTGGTTTTGGAGTATCTACGTCCCCTACACATACCTTTTGATGCTCATCGCCACCTTGTTAATTGCCCGCCTGGCCTACACAACTCAAGGAATTTATCGCCGACAGGCCGTCATCATGTTGGTTGGCCTGCTTTGCCCCTGGATCGGGAACATGATATACCTCAGCGGATTGGTAGGCCATATCGACCTGACCCCGCTGGCCTTCATGTTCACCAACATTATTGTGGCGATCGGCTTTTTACAGCATGGGCTGATGGAAATCTTGCCGGTGGCGCACAGCCTGGTGTTTGCCTCCATCAAAGATGGGGTCGTGGTTATCGACAGCAAAGATCGGATTGTTGAGCTAAACCCGGCAGCTTCGGCCATTTTTTTAGATAAAAATTCCGGGCTGGTGGGAAAAAACATCCAGACTCTCTTCCCTGATTGGGCTCAGTGGCAGGTGCAGGCCAATGCCGATGGCGAATTCCAGAGCGAATACAGCCTCGATTCTGCTGGCGGCAAAACCACCTACACCATTGAATCCACGGGCCTGAAAACAAACCGCCGCCAGGCTGCCGGACGCATCATCCTGATGCACAACATCACCGCCCTGCGCAAGGCCAACGAAGATATTGAAATTGCCAACCGCCTCAAATCACAACTGCTGGCCAACTTTAGCCATGACCTGCGCGGCCCGCTCGGCGCAGTCATTGGGTACGCCGATATGCTGGGAGACGAACTGTTTGGCCCGATTAACGACGAGCAAAAGAATGCCGCCCAGGAGATCCAGGATAGCGCCAATACGGTGCTGGCTTTTGTGAACAATCTCATCGGGCAGGCACAATTCGAAACCGGGAAAATGCTGCTGCGCGAAAGTATCTTCCCACTCTCAGACCTGATCAGCCCTTTGCTTTCCACCCTGCGTTTTCATGCCGGTAAAAAGGGGCTGGATTTCTCTTACGAAATAGACCCGGCGCTGCCTGCTCAAATGCGCGGTGATTCTTTCTGGCTGCGGCAGATCATTCTCAACCTGGTTCACAATGCCCAAAAATTCACCGACAAGGGTTCAGTCAACGTCTTCATTGGGCTAACCGATGAATCACACTGGCATATCCGGGTTTCTGATACCGGGATTGGCATCCCCGCTGAAGACCAGGAGCGGATTTTCAGGGTTTTTGAACAATCAAGCAATATTACAGACAGGCGGCAGACCGGTTTTGGGCTTGGACTATCAATCGTTGCCAACCTGACAGCGATGATGAATGGCAAAATCCAGTTGGAAAGCCAGCCTGGCAAAGGCAGTGAGTTCAAGATAATCCTGCCGTTGAAATCTGCCTGAAACTTCATCAAAATTGGTTAACCTGAAACGTGTGCGGAGGAAATAATGATCGCCCAGGTGGTCTATCTTGAAGTAATCCCCGAAAAAATCTATCTTTTCCTGGCCGAGGTGGCAGCCAATGCTCGCGCCAGCCGCCAGGAGCCCGGCGTGACGCAATTTGACCTGCTCCAGCAGGCTGATGCGCCCCATAAATTTATGCTATTTGAAGTCTATCAAAATGCCGAAGCTCTTGAATCTCACCGGCGCACCATTCACTTTCGACACTGGCTTGAACATGGTGTACCGCTGCTGACCGGCGAGCGTGTGCGCGTCTTGTATAACCTGGTTGAGAAGTAGTTTTATATCCCTATCATCCTGCATGCAGAAATTGTAACCTTGCCATCATACAATGCCCGGCCAATGATTACGCCCGCCAGCCCGGCATTTTTCACGCGGATGACATCCTCTACGCTGGAGACGCCGCCCGAAGCGACCACTTTCAACCCGGTAGCGGTTTGCAACTCAACAGCCGAATCCACGCTGACGCCGGTTCCCACCCCGTCGCGGCGCACATCCGTCACGACGCACCATTCCAGCCCCTGGGCGCGGAAGCGCCTACCAGCTTCGAGCATGCTCAGCGGCGTCGATTCCTGCCAGCCGCGAATCATCACGTTTCCGTCGCGCACGCCAATATCGGCGGCGATGCGGTTTGCCCCATAGCGGGCCATCGCCCAATCCACCAGCGCCGGGTTCTGGATGGCCGCCGTGCCCAGGAAAACGCGCTCCACACCCATTTCGAGCGGGATTTTGATGGATTCTTCATCTCGAATGCCGCCGCCAAACTCCACCTTCAACCCGACCGTGAGTACCGTTTCCAGGGCTTTTAAGTTGGCCGAAGCTTCCTCGCCAAAAGCGCCGCTCAGGTTGATGACGTGAACCCAGGCCGCGCCCTCATCCTTGAATTTTTGCGCCTGCGCGCGCGGATCGTCTCCGTAGGTGGTCTGGCGCTCGGGGTCGCCCTGGGCCAGGCGGACGATTTTGCCGTTGCGTAAGTCAATTGCGGGGAATATAGTAAAGGGGGTATCAGTCATCAGTTTGTCAGTGTGCCTTTGGTTGAGGGGACGGCCTGTCGTCTACCGTCAACGGTCGTGGCCGCATCGAGCGCCCGCGCCAGGGCCTTGAAGAGCGCTTCGGCTTTGTGATGGTCATCGCGCCCGTAGAGAACGCGAGCGTGGAGATTGCAGCGCGCCGTAACGGCGAAACTCTCGAAAAAATGCGGGAACAGGCTGGTGGGGATTTGCCCGACGGGGGCGCTGCCCCACTCGGCATCAATCACGCTGTAGGGCCGCCCCGAAAGGTCGAGGGCGACGAAGGCCAGGGTTTCGTCCATCGGGGCGTAAAAACTGGCCATGCGGGTGATGCCTTTGCGGTCGCCGAGTGCCTGGTCGAAGGCCGAACCGAGTACCAGGGCCACATCTTCCACGGTATGATGCACATCAATATGCAGGTCGCCGCTGGCGCGCACGGTCAGGTCGAATAGTCCATGAACAGCGATATGGGTCAGCATGTGGTCGAGGAATCCAACGCCGGTGGTGATGTCGTGCTGGCCGGAGCCATCCAGGTTGAGTTTGATGCTGATTTGGGTTTCAGATGTTTTACGTTCAATTTTGGATGTACGCATAATGATCTTTCTGTTGTCCAGTTTTCCGGTTTTTTTAGTTAACCGGGCAACTGGTTAACCGGATAACTGGATAATGCCGAAAGCAAAGCATCTGTTTGTTCAGGCTTGCCTACGCTGATGCGGATGCAGTCCGTCAGGCCGGGTTTGTTGAAGTAGCGGATGAAGATGCCGTGTTTTTGGGCCAAATCCGCTTTGAGTTGGGCGGCATCCACTTGCGGGGCGACGCGGCACAGGAGGAAGTTGGCGCTCGAAGGGTAGGGGGAAAGCCAGGGGAGGCGAGAAAGGCCATCGAAAAGGCGTTCCCTTTCAGCAACGAGGGTTTTGACCGTCCAATCAAGGTAATCGGGGTCGTCGAGGGAGGCAATCGCGGCGACACTGGCGGCGACGTTGACGTTGTAGGGTTGCTTGGCCTTCCACAGGGTCGGCATCAGCCAGGTGGGGAAGGCTCCGTAGCCGACACGCAGCCCGGCGAGACCGGCGAGTTTGCTGAAGGTGCGGAGGACGATCAGGTTATTGGTAGTTGGTACTTTGGTAATTTGGGAGTTCGAATATCGAGTATTCGAATATTCGATATTCGAGAATTCGATGTAGGCTTCGTCTAAAATAATCAGGGCGGGTAAGGTTAATAGTTTTTGCAAGACAGGTGGCGGGATGAGCGATCCGTCGGGATTGTTGGGGGATGTGAGGAAGATCAGTTTGGGGGAAAACTTTTCAGCAGCCTCCAAAATCCCATTTAAATCCAAAGAAAAATCGGCTTTGCGCGGCACGTTGATAATGCGGGCGTTGTTCAGGTCGGCGTCGAAGCTATACATGCCGAAGGTGGGCGGGCAATTGATGATGGCGTCGCCGGGGTTGAGTGCCACGCGCATGATCAGGTCGATCAGTTCGTCTGCGCCCGCGCCGGGGAGCAGGTTTTCGGGTGAGGTGCCGGTGAAGCGGCTGAGGGCGGCGCGCAGGGCGCGGCTCTCGGGATCGGGGTAGATGTGGCCGTAGGCCAGGGTTGCCAGCGCTTCGCGGGCGCGCGGCGACATGCCGTAGGGGTTCTCGTTGGCGTCGAGTTTGATGATTTGATCAGGGGAACGACCAACTCGCTGGGAGAGCACTTCAAAAGGCTCGATTGGGGTATAGGGCGGTAAATTGGCGATGTGTGGGGGCAGGTTCATAAAAACCTTTCACCACGGAGACACGGAGTTTTTAATGCTCTTCTCTGTGTCTCCGTGTTTTTATTTGGTGCGGCAATCTGCTGAGCGGGCGTGGGCTTCGAGGCTTTCGGCGCGGGCAATGCGGGCGGCGAGCGGGGCGATTTGGGCGGTGGTGGCCGGGTTGAGGGCGATCAGGCTGACGATGTGGACAAAGTCCCAGACGTTGAGCGGGGAGGCGAAGCGGGCGCTGCCGCCGGTGGGCATGACGTGACTCGGCCCGGCGATGTAGTCGCCCAGGACTTCAAACGAGTGTTCGCCCATGAAGATGCCGCCGGCGTTGGTGATTTTTTCGCTCAGCGCCCAGGGATCGCGCACGGCCAGGCAGAGATGCTCGGGGGCGTAGGCGTTGTTGAGCGCGGCGGCTTCGTCGAGGTCTTTGGTGACCACGATTCCGCTCTGGCCGGGCAGGGATTGGGCCAGGATGTCGGCGCGCGGCAGGGTTTCCAGCTGGCGGGCCACTTCGATCTGGACTTTTTCGGCCAGTTCGCGGGAGGGGGTGAGCAGGATGGCGCTGGCAAGCACGTCATGTTCGGCCTGGGCCAGCAGGTCGGCGGCAACCCAGGCGGGTTTGGCGCTGTCATCGGCGATGACGACGGTTTCGGTTGGGCCGGCCAGCCCGTCGATGCCGACTGCGCCAAAAACCTGGCGTTTGGCGAGGGTGACGAACAGGTTGCCGGGGCCGAAGATTTTATCCACAGCGGGAACGGATTCGGTGCCGTAGGCCAGGGCCGCGATGGCCTGAGCGCCACCCATGGCGTAGACTTCGGTCACACCGCAGAGGGCGCAGGCGGCCAAAATAACGGGTGAAACGATTTGGTAATTCGATAATTCGTAATTTGTAATTCGTTGGGGAGGGGTGACGATGACAATATCTTTGACGCCCGCCACCTGGGCCGGGATGGCCGACATCAACACGGAGGAGGGCAGCGGGGCGGTGCCGCCGGGGACGTACAGGCCGACGCGGGCGTGCGGGCGGATGAACTGGCCGAGGGTGCCACCGAGGTCATTGGTGAACCAGCTCGTCAGTGGCTGTCGGCGGTAAAACTCGCGGATGCGGGTCGCGGCCACTTCGAGGGCCTCGCGCGTCTGAGGGGCGAGGGCCGCCAGGGCGGCGGTTAAGGCTTCGGCGGGGACGCGAATTGGGGCGTCGGCGGGGAAACCATCCAGTTTGGCGCTCCACTCCCGCAGGGCCACATCGCCCCGGGAGCGGACATCGCGCAGGATACGGCGAACAGCTTCCTCGGGAGAGATCCGCTCACCAAAGGTGGCTTCAATGCGGTCGAGGACAACCGGCGGAACAGCGGTTTCGTCGGGGGGGATACGTTTCAAAATAGATTTTTTTGCAGTTTCGACATCGTAAATTTTGATCATATTAATTTCCTTGGGTAGGGGCGAGGTTCTCTCGCCCCGGCAAGGGCGGGGTTTCCCCGCCCCTACGATAACGCGGTTAACATCGCCTTGTATCTTGGCGGCTCTTCTTCGAAGATATATGTCACGGGTGCAACCACCACGCCGCTGCCGCCAATGGCGCGCAATTCGTTGATGGCGGCAAAAAGCTCGTCGCGATGGACGACAATATGCAGGGCATACCAGTTCGGGTCGCCATCTTTGCGGATGATGTTGCTCAGGGTGGGGCCGTTCAGCCCGCCGATGGTTTTCTGCGAAAAGACGCGCGCGGCGATGGCGTCGGGGCTTTCGCCGCGCATGTTGGCGAAAATTGAGACGTTATTCTGGGCGCGCTGGTAGGCTTCGATCAGCTCTAAAAGCTGGCGGGCAATTGCCAGCACGGCGGGATTCTCTTTGAGCGCGGCTTTGTTGGCGATTAAAACCGCCTGGGATGAGAGAATTTGTCCATCGGTGAGCAGTTTCAGGCGGTTGTCGCGCAGGGTCTGGCCGGAGGAGACCAGGTCGGTGATCAGGTCGGCGTAACCGATGGTGGGGGCAATTTCGAGGGTGCCTTCCGCTTCGATGAAAGTCACCTCGCTGAGACCGTGTTCCGCGAAAAAGGGCCGGGCGGCGTTGGGGAATTTGGTCGCCACCCGCAGGGGACGCCCGATTTCGGCCTGCATCTGTTTCAGGTCGCTCATCTGGCTGACGGCGCTCCACGCTTCGGGGACGATCACGTTCAGGGAGCAGGCGCCAAACCCCAGGGCGGTATGGATGGGCAGAATCGCCCCGTTGGGGCCGCCGTGTTCGGTCAGCACATCCAGCCCGGTGATGCCAAAATCCACCGAACCATTGCGGACGGAAATCACGATGTCGGTGGGACGCTGGAAGAGCACGCTGACCCCTGGCAGGGACGGGATGCTGGCCTCGTATTGGCGCGGGTTGGGCTTGTAGATGTTAAAGCCGCAGGCAGTGAGGAAGTTGATGGCGTCTTCGGATAGACGGCCTTTGGAGGGGAGGGAGAGACGGATGGGGCGCTGCATAGTTCTCTTTCTGTAGGGGCGAGGTTCTCTCGCCCCGCTTGGGCGGGGTTCTCTCGCCCCGCTTGGGCGGGGTTCTCTCGCCCCGCTTGGGCGGGGTTCTCTCGCCCCGCTTGGGCAAGGTTCTCTTGCCCCGCTTGGGCGGGGAAACCCCGCCCCAACGAGAATAAAACAAAGCCCCCAGCCAGATGACCGGGGGCTTGAGATAAAAAAGGTTAGGTAATGAAACTAACCTGCGCTCCGGTCGGGCAGGGGGCAAGTGTGATGATTGTGATGCAGGGCAAAGATCAGTTTCATAGTGGCGGTGATTTTACTGGCTGGGGGAGATTTCGTCAACGTCATGGGCGGTTTTTCATTAGCCAGTCTTGCACATCGATGATTTTATCTTCGGCGGATGGTTTCAGGCGTTTATATTTGCCGTCAGGCTGCATCAGGCGAGTGCGGGTATTATCATGCAGGTAGCTTTCGAGCACCTGGTCGCGCAGGTAACGGATGTTGGCGGGGCTTTCGAGCGGGAAAACCACCTCCACGCGGTGATCCATGTTGCGCTCCATCAGGTCGGCAGAGCCAAGATAGATTTCTTCGCTGCCATTGTTGTGGAAGTAGTAAACGCGGCTGTGCTCGAGGTAGCGCCCAACGATGCTGGCTACGCGGATATTTTCACTCATGCCGGGTACGCCGGGACGCAGGCAGCAGATGCCGCGTACCAGTAAATCGACTTTGACGCCAATCCGGGATGCTTCGTATAGCAGGTTGATCATTTTGGGGTCGACAACTGCGTTGGCTTTGAAGATGAGATGGGCTTTGTGCCCGGCTTTAGCGTGCTCCATTTCTCGGCGGATCAGGCCCTCCAGGCGCTGGCGCAGGTTGACGGGAGCCACCAGCAGTTTGTTGTAGTCGGTTTTGGTGGAATAACCGGTCAGGTAGTTGAACAAATCGGTGGCATCTGCGCCGATGGCTTCGTCGCAAGTGAAAAGCCCCAGGTCTTCATACATGCGGGCGGTGCTGGCGTTGTAGTTGCCGGTGGCAAGATGCAGGTAGCGGCGGATGCCTTCCCCTTCTTTGCGTACGACCAGCGCGATTTTGCTATGAGTTTTTAGCCCGAGCAGCCCGTACACCACATGCACCCCGGCCTGCTCCAGCGTGCGGGCCCAGCCGATGTTGGACTCTTCATCGAAACGGGCTTTTAGTTCCACCAGCACGGCCACCTGTTTGCCGCGCTCGGAGGCTTCGAGCAGCGCATCCACCACCGGGGCGTTTGAACCTACGCGGTAGAGCGTCTGTTTGATGGCGAGCACGTTCGGGTCGCGGGCGGCAGCGTACAGGAAATCTACCACCGGGGCGAAAGAATCATACGGGTGGTGAAGCAGCACGTTTCGCTCGCGGATGACATCAAAAAAGTCACCTGGCTCGCTGAGATTTTTCAGGATTTTTGGCAGGGCCGGGGTGTAGCTCTGGACTTTCAGTTCGTGCCGCTCAACGTTGTTGTAGATCTGCCACAGGTTGACCAATCCCAATGGGCCTTTGAGCACATACAGGTCGTTGCGGTTGATCTCCAGGTTTTCTACCAGCAAATCGCGGATATGGTTGGGCATGTTTTCATAGATGGCAACGTGCACCACCGACCCGAATTTCCGTTTACGGATGCTGGCCTGCATGGTTTCCAGCAAATCATCGGCTTCCAACTCCTGGATTTCCACATCGGCATCGCGGATGATGCGAAACGGATGTGCTGAGGCGATGTTCATGCCGGGGAACAGCGCCGACAGGTTGGCCGAAACAACCTGGTCGAGCCAGACAAAATAATGGTGGTGCGGAATGGTACCGTCTTTTTTGACGCTGCCGGACGAACGCTTGATGGGCAGCAGGAAGGGCAGAGTATCGGGCATTTTGACGCGGGCAAATTTCTCGTTGCCTTTTTTGTCTTTGACCACAATCGCCAGGTTCAGGCTCAGGTTGGAAATGTGCGGGAAAGGGTGGCCCGGGTCAAGCGCCAGCGGTGTCAGCACGGGAAAAAGCACTTCGCGGAAATAAGCATCGGCTTTTTCTTTTTGGGGCGGGGTGAGCTGGGTGTAATCGAGAATGTGTATCCCGGCCTGGTCGAGCCGGCCAAGCAGTTTTTTATGATAGAAATCATAGGCTGAATCGTACAGTTCTAACGCGGCCTTGCGGATGGCAGCCAGCACATCGGGCGGGATCATGCCGTCGATGGATTCTTTCATGATGCGGGCTTCTACCTGGCGGCGGATGCCAGAGACGCGTACCATGAAGAATTCATCCATGTTGGAGCCAAAAATGGCCAGGAATTTGAGCTGTTCAAGCAGCGGGTTGCGCTCATCCACGGCTTCTTCTAGCACGCGGCGCTGGAATTCGAGCAGGCTGAGTTCACGGTTAAGGTATGGACTGTCTGGCATGATGAGTTCTTTCTCCCTCACCCCAACCCCTCTCCCGGCGGGAGAGGGGCCCCCTGTGGGGGAGGGCGGAGGGTGAGGGTAATATCGCCGATTATAGGGCAAAAACCGGCTGCGCGGGTGAGTTTTGATATACTTTGGCGCATGTCCATCCCCAATGTTGATGAAATTATCCGCACGCGGCGCAAGACGATTGCCATTATCGTGCAGCGCGGTGGCAAGGTGGTGGTGCGCGCGCCGGTACGGGCAACGGAAGTGAGCATCCGCCGATTTGTTGAATCCAAAAGCGGGTGGATTGCCGAGAAG
Organism: uncultured Anaerolineae bacterium; assembly: GCA_903822545.1. Lineage (GTDB taxonomy): Bacteria > Chloroflexota > Anaerolineae > Anaerolineales > Villigracilaceae > CAIJPN01. The sequence continues at coordinate 54,668 of CAIJPN010000012.1, forward strand.
AAGGCTCAGGCGGCCAAAATGCCGCTGGTAACGGGGAAAAGTTTCCAGGGCGGTGAGATGTTCTTGCTGCTCGGGAAGGAGTATCCGCTCAGGCTGGTGGAAAGCCAGAAAACCGCGCTCACTTTCCAGGATGGATTTTTCCTGAGAAAAAATACCGCGCTGAAAGCGAAATCCGCTTTTGAGAAGTGGTACAAAACCCGGGCGCTGGAAATCCTGACCGAGCGGGTGGATTTCTTCGCCCGCAAGTTTGGCCTGCGCTACGAGAAAATCCGCATCAGCTCGGCGCGGACGCGCTGGGGCTCGTGCAGCGCGCGCGGGACGTTGAGCTTTACCTGGCGGTTGGTGATGGCCCCGCTGGATGTGGTTGATTATGTAGTCATCCACGAACTGGCACATTTGCGCGTGCGCAATCATTCGGCGGTTTTTTGGGCCGAGGTGGCGCGGATGATGCCGGATTTTAAGCCACGCCTGGGCTGGCTGCGCAAAAACGGGCAATTCCTGACGCTGGATGGTGAGTGATGAGAACCGGGTTTTTATCTCCAAAACTGGAAGTGCGTATGACGCCCGAAAAAGGCGGTTTTGCGGTGTTTGCGTGCCAGTCTGTGGCAAAAGATGAGCTGCTGGCGATGTGGGGCGGGCGTGTCTCATTGCTGGAGGATGTGCTGGCATTGCCGCGCGAGCAGCAGGGGCACACCATCCAAATTTACGATAACCTGTACCTGACCCCTGAAACGATGGACGAACCCGCTGATTATGTCAACCACTCTTGCGACCCTAACTGTGGATTGTGGGGACAGGTGGGGCTGGTGGCGATGCGCGCGATTGCGCCGGGCGAGGAAATCACGTTCGATTACGCCATGGCGGATAGCAGTTCGTTCGATGAGTTCGAGTGCGCCTGTGGTACGCCAAGCTGCCGGGGGCGGGTGGCTGGCAGCGATTGGACGCGCCGCGAGCTTTGGGCCCGTTATGATGGCTATTTTTCGGCCTATTTACAGCGCAAAATCGATCAGATGCGCGGTAGGGTTGAGTAGGACTGGTTTAACAACCTGATACTTTGCGCAACACAGCCAAACCATAACGCGAATTGCGCAAATTTGGCAAATTACGCGAGTAAATTTCTGGACAGGCAAATCGCCAGATGTTGGGAAGCAGGATAAAATTGATGTTAGAAAAGGAGAATTTTTATGGAAAAAAAGTTGTTACGCACCCTCGATCCGACCACGAAGGGCGGCAGGGAGTTCAAAGCCCCCAAGCATACTGCCCAGCAAAGCAAAAATGCCGATAAAAGCCAGGAAATTGCTATCGTGCTGCCCGATGGGCTGGATGTATCTGATGTGTCGGTGGAGTTGTTGAGCCTGGATACCCTGCCTGGGGATATGAATATTACCTGGGTAAACTTTTTTACTGTCAAAAAGAACAACAAACCACTTGATGGGGTAAGTTATTCAGTTTTCCTACCGGATGATTATTTTAAGGCCGGGCGCAAGTTTTTTGCACATGATGGCAAGACGGTGCGTGATGATATTGAACTTGAACGCAGCGAGCGCACTGGCACAGTGAAGGTGACTTTTAATTTTGGTGATCCCGCAACGGGCTGGGGCGAGCGTTAGTTAACCTCCAGCCAAATCACGAATAGCCCGGCGCCAGGGTACGTTTTCGATTATCCTGCGCCGGGTTTCTGCATCGGTGATGGTGACGAGGCTGTTGGTGAGGTAATCGTAGCCGTTTTGGGCGATCCATGCGGCCCGGGGGTCTTTGACTTTTTCCAACACAAGGTAACAGGTGTGGAATATGCGCAGGGGTTCTTCTGCGCCGTCGAATGTGCCGCCCGCTGCCCAGTGGGACAGAATGGTTTCGGTTTGTGCCAGGGCTTCATCGATGTCACCAGCTGCCAGGGCGGTTTGCGCCAGCCCGGCCAGGGCCTCCATGCGCAGGTTGGGCTGGCCGGTTTCTTGCCGGATGGCTGCCGAAGCGTTGAAGGCTGAGCGGGCCTCGTCGAGTCGGTTGTCTAGCAGCAGGCCAAATCCCATGAAAAGCTGGGCCCAGCCTTCTGCGGGTTGGTCATTGAGGCTGCGGGCCAGTTCCAAACCCTGGCGGGCATATTCAATGGCCGGGGTCGGCTGTTGTTCGTACCCGGCGATGGCGCTCAGGTTGATGAGTGTGTAGGCTACAGGGTAGCGATTGTCAGTTTCACGGGAGATTGCCAGGGCGCGCAGCTGGTATTCGCGGGCTGCACTGAATTCGCCCAGCAGGCCAGCCACCCAGCCGAGGTTACCGAGCACCAATCCCTGGCCGGGGCGATTGCTGATCTGGCGGGCAAGCTCATAGGATTGTTCAAAATATGCGCGGGCTGCCAGGTATTGCCCGCTGGCGGCTGTCAGTTTGCCGAGGTTGTTGAGTGCCTGGGCCTGGTAGTAGTGATTTTCAGTCTGGCGGGCAATTTTGAGCCCGCGGGAGTAATGACGCATGGCGGTTTCGATATCACCCGGACCGGTGCGTTCGGTGTAGATTAGTCCCAAGCCGTTGTTTAGCAATGCTTGCTGGTCGATACTGGCAATTTTTTCGGCCAGTTTGAGCGCCTGGTGGCCTATGGACAGGGCTTCTTCAAACCTGCCGAGCCGCGAAAGCGCCTGGGCGGCGGAATGCCGGATTTCTACGAGCAGGTTATCTTCGCCGCTGCTGTGCGCCAGGGGTTCGGTCAGTTTAACCAGGGCGATAACATCATCCCAGCGCGCGGATGAATGATAAAGGTCAATGCGCTGGGAAAGGGCCTGGGCTTTTAGCGCGTTATCTTGTAGTTTTTCGGCAAGGTCGGTTAGGGTATCAATATCGGCCAGGCGCAGATCTGGTTTACCCTGCCAGGCATAGACCCGGACGCGGTTTTTGAGTAGTTGGTATTGACTGCGCAGGTCTTGAGCGGGGGTGAGGGCCAGGGCGCGGGTGAAGTAGTCTTGGGCCTGGGTGAGCTGGTAGGTGTTAAGGGCTTCCTTGCCGGCCAGCTCAAGATATGTGAGCGCTTTTTCATCCAGGTGACCCTGTTCGGCATGGTAGGCCAGCTCACCAAAGTGCGCATTGAGATCGTCAGCGTAGACGTTTTCCAGGGCATCGAGGGCGATGGCATGCAGTTTGTTAATGCGATTGCGCATCTGCATGGAGTAGGCGGCATCGCGCAGCAGGGCGTGCTTGAAGATGTAGCGGATTTGGTTGACTGGCTGCCAGATGGCGGCTTTCTCGGCTTCGGATACTTTCTGGTTGATTTCGGCATCCTGGCTGAGCATGTGCGCCAGGATGCTGACCTCGAACTCTCGCCCCAGCACCGAGGCTGTCTGAATGACTTCTTTTACCTGGTGGGTTAATTGGTCGAGACGGGCGATCAGCACGGTGTTGATATCAGATGGAAGCAGGGTTTTTTGCCAGCCTGGAACCAATCCCCAGCTGCCCAGCTCTTGCTGTACCAGGTGTTTTTCTTCCTGGAGATAACGCAGGAGTTGTTCGGCAAAGAATGGGTTGCCATCTGAGTTTTCTTGCAGCAGGTCGCGCAAGCGGTTGTCGACGGGGCCATTGAGAATGGATTGTGCCAGGGTTTCGAGTATTTTGCCTGGCAGCCCGCCCAGGACAATCGTCTGGTCGGCCAGGGCGATGGAGCTTTGGGCATCGGGGCGAGTGGCAAGCAAGATGGCGACCGGGTAGGCGATGTGTTCTTCGGATGTGAGTGCGCGCTTCAGGTAGGTGATGAAGATACGCGAATCGTCATCCAGGTAGTGGGCATCTTCAATCAGCAGGATGATTGGGCGGCGCAGGCTTTCGGCTTTGATGAGGGCGATCAGGGCGGCGCGGGTGCTGTTGTAACGGTTGGGGGCATCCAGTTTTTCGTAGAGAGAATCAGGCCAGTAGATATCGAGCAGGGCGGCCAGGAAGGATGTGGCGTGATGCAGCTCGTCGATCAGATCACTGTTGGGGGTGATGCGAATGAGTTCTTGCAGCAGGGTTTCCAGTTTTTGGCGAGCTGTTTCGGGGCTGGTGGCTGGGTCAATATCAAAGTAGTGGCGGATGGCGTACCGAAAGGGGTTGAAGGAGTGGCGTAAAATCTGGTCAGACTGGCAGCGCAACCATTGAACCGGGTTTTTCTTGAAGATGGGGGAGCGCCGGAATTCGTAGAGCAGGCGGCTTTTGCCGATGCCTGGTTCGCCAATGATGGCCGTCGCCCCGGCGAATTTCTTTTCCCAGATGGTGGTGATAAATTGTTCCATCTGTGACAGTTCGGTGGCGCGCCCGAGCATTTCTCCCTGGAAGAATCGTTCGGGCTCGGGTTTGCGCCCGCGCAGGGTGTAAACGGTTTGTTTTTGGGAAAAGCCTTTGAAGCTGAATTCCCCGGTTTCTACCAGGTCGAAGTGCTTGTAAACGCGCTGGTAGATACGCTCATCAACCCAAAACTGCCCGCGTGGGGCGCGGATCATCAGGCGGGCTGCCAGGTTGATGCCGCGTCCGTAGCAGGTGAAAAATTCAGCCAGTTCACTGCCGATGTAGCCAGCATTAGCGATGTAGTAGGTGATCCCGGCGGTGATGGTGTGGGGGATAAGTTTCTGGAGTTCGATGACGAAGTTGAGCGCCCGGCCAATGTCGTTTTCGTAAGTGACAGGTGCGCCCCAGAAGAGGATGATATTGCAGCCTTTGTCTCCAAAGTCGATGCGTCCGATCAGCCCGGCATATTTTTGCTGGAGATCGAAGATGTGGTAGATGATCTGGCGCAGGTCAGGGTCGGGCAGGTCGGGGAGGCTGAGAAACAGGTTGACGGCGTAGCGAAATTCTGAGCGAAGTTCCTGGCGAAGCAGTTCGGGGTCGAAAACTTGTTGGATTTTTGGGTCAACAGCGTCAGGGCGGATGGTGCGGGGAGTCGCTGCCGGGACGAGCAGGGATTTGAGCAGGTGGTAATTGCCCAGGGGGGTGACATCCAAAAATCCCTGGAATTGTTGGTAGAACGCTGTATCGAGGATGACCTGCCCGGCGCTGGCGAGATGTTCCGCTTTGGCAGCATCTTCCACCGGGCCGCCGCGAAAGTAGTAGGTGGCGCGCCGCTGGTCACGCGATGAAAGGATGCCCCATTCGGCTGTGCCGCTCGAAATGCCAATTTTTGCGGTGATGGGAAAGTCGCCGTAGGCGGTGTGGTAGGTGGGGTTCTGGCGCAGGTGTTGTTGGATGAGCATGGCGGCGGTGAGGGCGCGCAGCGCAGCTCGGTCTGGGTTGTTGCGATGCGGGAACAGGGCGGTGAAGGCATCTCCTGCGAAGGAGGCTACAAAGCCTTGTTGGGCAAAGATGTGGCGCAAGATTGGCTCAAAAACCTGGCGCATGAGAATGGCCAGGGCTTCTGACCCATGCTGGCTGTGACGCATGAGGGTGTCGGTGATGGTGGAGAAGCCGCTGATATCGAGGAATATGCCAACCGCATCCAGGCTGCCCTTGTAGCGGCCTGCGCGGTAGTTTTGGGTGATGATTTTGGGGGTAAGGCGGTGTGCCATGGATTCCTGGGTTTTATCGTGCCTGCGCTCAAAAATTGCGTTTTTAGCCCGGGGACTGTATGCTCTTTTGAATTTGCGGGTATAACATCTTAAGGCTGGTAAATTTTACCAGCCTTGTCTGTATGTGCCGGGCTTTTTGCAGGAGGGCTGGGGCTGGTGGATTTGCTCCCGGGCCTTTCTATTTTGGATAGCAACTGATGGCCTTTATCCCGTTTAATCGAGGCTATGAAACAAGCCTTTCATGCCATCCGTTACCCGCGCTCGACGCTCGCTCCAATTTTTTCGTGGGTGCTGACGATGATTTCACTGCCAATCTTGGGGTGGATCTTGGGCGAGGATTATCTCTTGCGCGGGATGTCTTTCGGCGTGCTGATGCAGGCTGCTGTGGTGCTGTTGGTTTTGTACTACGCCTGGGGTTTTTGGCGCACGCTGAAAACTTTCTCCATCGTTGTGGTGCTATCTTACCTGGCAGAGCTGCTCGGATCATCAACCGGTATCCCGTTTGGGAAATATCACTACACTGACCTGCTCCAGCCGCA
>CAIJPN010000013.1 GCA_903822545.1 uncultured Anaerolineae bacterium
ATCTGGGTGCTGTGCGACGATCCATCCATCCGCAACCAGGCCGCCGCCGAACAGATCATCGACTGGCTGCAGGCGGCCAACGCCCGGCCATCTCGCGAGGAAATCCAGCGCAAGATCAATGGTTTGAGCCAACGGTTGAGCGTCCAGCCCCCGGCGGTGAGTGTGCTGCTCTCGCTGGCGCGGCGCAAAGGCCAGTTGCGCGCCGCTGAACGTCTGGAAGAGCTGGATGAATGAAAAAAGCCACCCAACCCGGGTGAAAGTGTTATCATAATCATCAAACTCGAGGCTTGGCGTGCAAAAACTTCTCAGTGTCAGCAATCTCTCCAAATCTTTCGACTCGGTCCCAGCCCTGGCGGGGGTGACGTTCGACCTGGAACCGGGAGAAGTGTTGGGCATCGTTGGACAGCGTGGGGCCGGTAAATCCACCTTATTTCGCTTGCTCAGTGGCATCTACGCGCCATCGGGCGGCGAAATGTTTATAAACGGCCAGCGCACCCAGTTAAAATCACCCGTACTGGCCCAGCGGATGGGCATCGAAATGGTTCACCAGCAGCCCCAACTGGCCGAAAACCTGGATGTTGTTCAAAATGTTTTTTTGGGGCGCGAAATTTGCGCGGCGCCGCGCCTGAAATGGTGGTTTAAAGAAGGGGAAATGGTGGAAGCCACCCGGCGCTTGTTCACTTATTTTGATATGCCACCAGAACTGATCTATGAACACCCCGCCAACTTATCTGACGAACAGAAACAGATGGTGGCCCTGGCCCGGGCTTTGAGCCGACCCTGCCGCTTGTTGCTGCTTGATAACGCCCTGGCTTCCCTGGGGTTTGAGCGCCAGAAAAAGCTTTTAGCGCACATCAAGGAACTTTCGGCACAAAATGTGGCCATCATCCTGGGCAGCGATGACTTGAAGCACATTTTCTCGGTAACAGATCGCATCCTGGTGTTGTACCAGGGACGCCAGGCCACCCTGCGGCTGACATCTGAAACCACCCCGCGCGAAATTGTTGAACTGATCGTCGGTTCAAACCGCCAGGAGCAGGTGACGCCGGTGATTTGGGCGTTTGAGAGCTATCACACCGCCCAACAGCAAGCCGAGGAACTGCGGCGCGCGCAACTGGCCCTGCGCCAGAGCTTGAAAGCGCAAGATTCGCTCAACCGGCAGTTGATCGAGCGGCTGCACGACCAGTTGGATGCGCTGGATCGCCTGAACCTGGCTTTGCAAGAAGCCAACCGCCGCCTGATGACCGAGCGCGAAGCCGAGCGTAAATCGCTGGCGCGCGACCTGCACGATCAGGTGATCCAGGATTTGCTTAGTTTCAACTACCAGCTCGAAGACGCAGAAAGCGAAACAAGCGATGAAACCCTGCGAAGTGAGCTGGCGGGCATCCGCAACGGGATTCGGGATGTGGTCAGCAATCTGCGACAGATGTGCAGCGACCTGCGCCCGCCCACCATCGATAGCCACGGATTGCCAGCGGCCATCCGCTCACTGGCGCACCAGTGGACAAAGCAAAACGGCATCCCGGTGGAACTGGAAATTGACCCGGCGCTGGGCCGCCTGCCAGAGTTGATCGAACTATCAGTTTTTCGAATCATCCAGGAGGGTTTGAGCAATGTGCGCAAACATGCCAATGCCAGCCAGGTAAAGCTATCGCTGGTGCGCACGCCAACCGCCAGCCTGGTAGTTCACATGGCAGATAACGGGCAGGGCATCCAGACGCCGGTCAACCTGGCGGCACTTTCAGAAGAGAAGCATTTTGGTTTGGTGGGAATCAGCGAACGGGTGAGCCTGCTGGGGGGCACGATCCAGATGGAAACGGCAGAATCTGGCGGGTTGCGGCTGCTTATCGAAATCCCCAGCCCATATCCATCACTGGTAGCGTAACCCTTCCAAAAATCGCGCTGCGCGCTTTATCAACTCCCCAGGGCATCATCGACGACCTGCCGGACAGTGGCGGCGTCGATGTCTTTTTTATCGAGGAAGGCGATTGCGCCCGCACTCAAGCCCATGCGGCGAAATTCGCGGTCGGGATAGGCGCTGATCAGTATTATACGGGTGGCCGGAGAAACAACTTTCAATCGGCGCGCACACTGAATTCCATCTTCTTCACGCAAAACAACATCAACAAAGGCCAGCCTGGGGAGCATCTCCTGACCGAGGCGAATGGCATCGGCAATATCTTCGGCTTCGTAAATGGATGAGTTGGGGCAAGTGCGGCCAATCAGTTTGGAGAGTTGGGCGCGATAACGCCGGTTATCATCCACCACCAGCACGTTGATGGTTTCCGGGGTGCGGGGCGCGGGGCTGGGGCTGTTGCCCTGTTCGAGCGGGGATAAAAGCTCTGGATGCAGGCTGGCAAAGCGATTCGCTTCCAGGCGGCTTTCCACGCTGATGGCGCGGTAGAGCGCGGTGAGATGGTTTTCTACCGTTTTGATGCTTAACTCCATCTCCAAGGCAATTTTTTGGTTGTTGAAGCCCTGTGTGAGCATGTAGAGCAGTTCACGCTGGCGGCGGGTAAGGTGCGACGATGCGCTATCCACTACCAGGGCGCGCTGGTCAACCAGACGAGTGACGAGCGGGTCAGAAATCCAGCGGCCTCCATCCAAAATTCGGCGGACAGCCAGGTGTAAATCTGAAAGAGGCTGGTCTTTGAGGTGGTAGCCATTCACCCCGGCCGAGAGCAGCCCGACAACATAAGACTGGTCATCGTAGGCGCTGACAACCAGGATTTTCAGGGACGGGTACCCGGCTCGAATTTTGTGAACGGCAGCAACAGGCTCAAATTCGGGCATGTTGACATCCATGACCAGCAAATTGGGCTGAAAAATTTCCAGCGCATGGAACAGGGCCGGGCCGGTTCCGGCTTCACCGACAACTTCGACACCAGGAATACCGGTCAGCGCATCGCGCAGTCCGGCACGGATGAGAGCATGGTCATCAGCCAGAATTGTTTTTATTGGTGGCATTTGGGGTGGTTCCCGGTCACAGCGGCTCAAAAATCCCAGGCGGCGGAGCAATTAGGGGGAAACCCCCGATAATAATGGGGGTAGGCAAGGGTTGAAAGCGGTTTCAACGATTCGATATGATTATATTGTATGCATTTATGCCAGTAAAGCACAGGAGCGTTTCCTGGGCATCTTTTAACTGGCGATAATGCCCATTTACCCCCCCAATCTTTCAAGGAGGATTGTTCATGTTCAAGAAGAGTTCACTTTACACACTCTTTGCCATGCTTGTCATCGCTGCGACGATTTTGTCGGCTTGCGGTGGCGGTGCGGCAGAGACCCCGTCCGCTGCGGAACCTGAAAAACCCGCAGAGACCAAACTGGCCGTCGGTATCGTTCTCCCGACCAAGGACGAACCGCGCTGGATCCAGGATGAAACCCGTTTCAAGGATGCACTTACCAAAGCTGGTTACCAGGTTGAAATCCTGTTCAGCCAGGGCGATTCGGCCAAAGAAAAGGCCAATGTTGAATCGTTGATCACCAAGGGCGTAAAAGTTATCATCATCTGCCCGCAGGATGGCACCGCTGCCGCCGCCGCCGCTGAGGCTGCCAAGGCCGCTGGCGTCAAGGTGATTTCATATGACCGCCTGATCCTAAACACCGATGCCGTTGACTACTATGTGACCTTCGACAGCATGGCCGTGGGCGCTGCCCAGGCGCAGTACCTGGTCGACAAGGCCGCTGGCGCTGGCAATCCGCTGTACCTGTACGCTGGCGCTGCTTCTGACAACAACGCTTTCCTGTTCTTCCAGGGCGCGTGGAATGTCCTGCAACCCAAGATCGCTGATGGCACTTTCGTCATCAAGAACTCTGCCGAAGCTGTTGCCCTCCAGGGCAAAGTTGACCTGACCCGCGATGAGCAGGCCAAGATCATCGGCCAGGTTACCACCAACTGGGACTTCAACACCGCCAAGACCCTGGCCGAATCCAACCTGACGGTTGCGACCGCCGCCGATAAGGGCGATGTCTTCATCCTCGCCCCGAACGATGGCACCGCCCGCGCGATTGCCGATGCCTTCGGCGCCGACAAAGATGTTTCCAGCTTCGTAGTGACCGGTCAGGATGCCGAAAAAGCCTCCGTCCAGTACATCATCGATGGCAAGCAGTCTATGACCGTGCTCAAGGATGTTCGCACCCTGGTTGCCGATGCCATTGCCGCCGCTGTGGCTTACCTGGAAAACAAGACCCCTGAAAAGACCACCACCTACAACAACGGCAAGGCCGAAATCCCCGCCAAACCCTCCGAAGTTGTTTCCGTGGACAAGGCCAACGTAAAAGAAGCTGTGATCGACTCTGGTTACTGGCCCGCCAGTGATTTCACCGGTCTCGATACGCTCGGCGCGGAAGCTCCTGCCGCTGCTGGTAAAGTGGAAGTTTTCTCCTGGTGGACAGGTGGTGGTGAAGCTGCCGGCCTCGAAGCCATGATCAAGATCTTTGCTGCCGAATATCCCGAAATTGAATTCGTCAATGCTGCTGTTGCCGGTGGCGCTGGCACCAACGCGCGCGCCGTGCTGGCTTCCCGCCTGCAAGCTGGTGACCCGCCCGATAGCTGGCAGGGTCATGCTGGTCAGGAACTGATTGGCACCTACGTCAAAGATAGCAAAATTGAACCCCTGAATGATCTGTACCAGGCCGAAGGCTGGCTCGATGTCATGCCCAAAACCCTGATCCCGCTCATTTCAAATGATGGCAACATCTACTCGGTGCCGGTCAACATTCACCGCGCCAACGTAATGTGGTACAACCCGAAACTGCTGACCGACAACGGCATTGCCGTCCCGACCACCGTTGAAGAGTGGATCGCCGCCATGGAAAAACTCCAGGCTGCTGGCGTTCAACCCCTCGCCCTGGGCGAACAATGGACCAAGATGCACCTGTTCGAAACCGTCCTGCTCGGCACCCTCGGCCCCGAAAAATACAACGGCCTGTGGGATGGCACCACCGATTGGGCTGGCGCTGATGTAAAAACCGCCCTCGAAAACTATGTCAAGGTTTCATCCTTCGCCAATAGCGATTCCGCTTCGCTCTCCTGGCAGGATGCTTCCCAACTCGTCATCAACGGCGACGCCGCCTTCAACGTGATGGGCGACTGGGCCGAAGGCTACTTCCGCGAACTCGGCAAAGCCCCCAACACCGATTACGGTTGGGCCCCCGTTCCCGGCACCGTTGGCACCTTCCAGTTCCTGTCCGACTCTTTCGTCCTGGCCGTTGGCGCTCCTGATGCAGAATCTGCCACCGCCTGGTTGAAGATCGCCGGCTCCAAAGAAGGCCAGGAAGCCTTCAACCCGGTCAAGGGCTCCATCTGCGCCCGCACCGACTGCGACCCCGCCCTCTTCGGCGTCTACCTCCAGTCTGCCATGGCTGACTGGGCATCCAACACCGTTGTCGGCTCGCTGACTCACGGCGTGGTTGCCAACGACTCCTGGAAATCCGAAATCGACACCGCCATCGGTCTGTTCGTCGCTGGTGGCTACGCCGATGTGGATGCCTTCCAGGCTGCCCTGGCTTCCGCCTGCAAGGCCTCTGGCCCCTGCAAGTAAATCTGCTGTAAAATTGATGAGGCTCCGCGTATGCGGAGCCTCATCCTTATCACACTGAAGTGTTACGCACTTCAACAAACAGCTCAAACTTACTCACAAAGAAGGCGCGCCATGTTTAGAGATAAAGACCGCTATCTTTCGATTATCCTGATCTCACCGTCCATCCTGGCGGTGCTGATTTTTATTTATGGTTTCATCGCATGGTCTGTGCGCGTCTCCCTCAGTAAGTGGAAAGGCCTGAGCGCCGATTACACCTGGAATGGACTGAATAATTACATAAACCTGTTCTCCGATCCACGTTTTCATGTGGATGTGCGCAACACATTGATCTTTACAGGCGTTTTTGTTATCGGCAGCATCCTGCTCGGCTTTACCCTGGCAGTCATGCTCGACCAGGGATTAAAAGGTGAGAGTTTCTTCCGCAGCCTGTTCCTTTTCCCAATGGCAATTTCCTATATCGTGACCGGCGTGGTGTGGCGCTGGCTGATGAACCCGGCCATGGGCTCCCGTACCAGTGGTTTCAACCTGCTATTTTCTTATCTTTTCCAAATTTTTGTAAAACCTTTCGACCCAGAAGCAGTCTTCCGTGGCCTTACCTGGCATACCACCCCAACCTGGGGCATCGCCGCCATTGCACTGGCTGCCATCTGGCAGATGTCTGGCTACACCATGGCAATGTACCTGGCCGGCTTGCGTGCCATCCCGGCTGAATTACGCGAAGCCGCCCAAATGGACGGCGCCACCGAACTCCAGATTTACCGCTATATCATGCTACCGCTGCTCTCACCAGTGACCCTGAGTGCGCTGATCATCCTGGGGCACATGTCGCTCAAAGTCTTTGACCTGATCGTTGCAATCGCTGGGAAACAACTTCCGCTGGATGTGCCCGCCATCTATATGTGGCAAACCACCTTTGATGGGTTGTTTTACGGACGCGGGGCAGCCATCGGTATCCTGCTATTGATCAGCGTAGCCGTCCTGATCATCCCCTACATCCGCTACACACTCAAGACGGAGACTGAACAATGAAAACCAATCTCCGTATCGGCAAAGAATGGCTTTACATCCCGCTAATTTTCATGGCGATTTTTTACCTGATCCCCATGTATGTGATGCTCGTCACCGGATTCAAGAGCTTCGCTGAAATCGACCTGAAAACCATGTGGAACCTGCCCAACGGCATCCACTTCGACAACTTCGTTGAAGCTTATTCCAAGCTATCGCCATCCCTGTGGAATAGCTTCCTGATGGTAATCCCGGCCACATTGATTTCATCGGCACTGGGTTCGCTCAACGGCTTTATCCTCGCCAAATGGAAATTCAAAGGCGCAGACATCATTTTCCCGTTCATCCTGTTCGGGATGTTCATCCCATACCAAAGCATCCTGATCCCGCTGGTACAATTCATGAGCGCAGCGGGGATTAAAGGTTTACCGGGGCTGGTGCTGGCGCATGTAATCTATGGCATCCCCATTACCACGCTGACCTTCCGCAACTACTACGCCAGCCTGCCCCAGGAACTGCTCGAAGCCGCCAAAATTGACGGCGCCGATATGCTCGGCATCTACCGCTACATCCTGCTGCCAATCTCCATCCCCAGCTTTGTGGTTGTGCTCATCTGGCAATTCACCTCGGCCTGGAATGATTTCCTTTTTGCGGTCATCCTGACCGGCAACAAAGAATGGCCCATCACAGTCGCACTCAACAACATGGCAGGCAGCCAGATCATCGCCTGGAATGTGCAGATGGCGGGATCTTTCCTGGCGGCACTACCTCCGCTGCTGATTTACATCTTCCTTGGGCGCTACTTCCTGCGTGGGCTATTGGCTGGCTCACTCAAAGGCTAAGAAACCCAAGAAACAGGTTCTCCTGACAACCGGCGCAACGCCTATCCCCAAAAAATCTGGAATCTGCCTATGAATACCCCCATTCTCGAGATGAAAAACATCGTCAAAGAATTCCCTGGCGTGAAGGCACTTAACAACGTCAGCTTTCAGGTCGCTGAAGGCGAGATTCACTGCCTCGTGGGCGAAAACGGCGCGGGAAAATCAACGCTGATGAAGGTACTCAGCGGCGTTTACCCGCATGGCTCATACAGCGGCGAAATCCTGTTCGCCGGGCAAGAGCAAACCTTCTCCGGCATCCACGATAGCGAAATCGCCGGGATCGCCATCATCTACCAGGAACTGGCGCTCGTCCCAGAAATGACCGTGTACGAGAACATCTTCCTCGGTCACGAATTGCGCAACGGGCCGCTGGTGGATTGGAACGAAACCATTAAACAGGCCGGGGAAATGCTCCGCAAAGTGAAGTTAAACGTCAACCCGGCGGCCAAGGTTAAAGAATTGGGCGTTGGCAAACAACAATTGGTGGAAATTGCCAAAGCGTTGAGCAAAAACGTCAAACTATTGATCCTGGATGAACCCACCGCCGCCCTGAACGAAGACGACAGCGAGAATCTGCTCAACCTGCTGCGTGAACTCCGCGATAATGGCGTCACCTGCATCCTGATTTCTCACAAGCTGAAAGAAGTGCTCGCCATTGCCGACTCGATCACGGTGCTGCGTGATGGGCAAACGATTTGCACACTCGATGCAAAAGGCGGCAAAGTCAGTGAACAAGTGTTGATCAAACACATGGTAGGGCGCGAAATCGACAATATTTACCCGGCCCGCAAGAATACCCGCGCCGACCAGACGGTACTCGAAGTCAAAAATTGGAGCGCCTACGACCCCAAATTGGGACGTTATGTGCTCAAAGATGTATCTTTCAACATCAAAAAGGGTGAAATCGTTGGGTTTGCCGGGCTGATGGGCTCGGGGCGCACAGAATTGGCACTGAGCATCTTTGGGAATTCGGTCGGTTACCAATTGTCAGGTGAGTTTTACATCAATGGTCAGAAGCAGGATTTCGGTCATCCGCAAAACGCCATCCAGGCGAAAATGGCCTATGTAACAGAAGACCGCAAGGCCAAAGGCCTGATCCTGATCCAGGATATTAAACAGAATATCACCCTGGCCAACCTGCGGGAAATTGCCAATAACGGCGTGGTAGATGGGAATGCTGAAGTCAAAATCGCCAACGAGTATAAAAGCTCACTTAACATCAAAACCCCCAGCGTGGAACAAAAAGTTGGTAACCTGAGCGGCGGCAACCAGCAAAAAGTTTCACTGGCAAAATGGCTGTTCGCCAAACCCGACATTTTGATCCTCGACGAGCCCACACGCGGCATTGACGTAGGCGCCAAGTTCGAAATCTACACCATCATGACCCGTCTCGTAGAACAAGGCATGAGCATCATCATGATTTCGTCTGAACTACCTGAAGTATTGGGCATGAGCGACCGTATTTACATCGTTTCATCTGGCAAAATTACCGGCGAACTTCCAATTGAGGAAGCCACGCAGGAAAAAATCATGCACCTGGCAACCAACTAAAGAGGCCCCCATGAACTTTTTGAACAACTTCCAAAGGATCCTGCGCCAGAACATCCGCGAATATGGCATGTATATTGCCCTGTTCGTCATCATGGCGATTTTTACCTATACCACCGACGGTATTTTCATCTCCCCGCGCAACATCAGCAACCTGCTCAACCAGACAGGATACATCGCTGTGCTGGCAGTTGGCATGACGCTGGTGATTGTCATCCGCCATATCGACCTGTCTGTGGGCTTCCTGGCGGGCTTCCTGGGGGCAGTGACAGCCATCGCGCTGGTACAGTGGGGCCTGCCAGTTTACATCGTCATCCCCATGGTACTGGTACTGGGCGCAATCGCCGGGCTGGGAACAGCCTTCCTGGTTGCCCAGCTTGGCATTCCCGCATTTGTGGCCTCGCTGGCCGGGATGCTGGTTTATCGCGGTGTGTTACTGCTCAGCACCATGGGCACGGGCACCATTATCATCCCCAACGAAGCGTTTAACGCCATCGGCAACGGCTACATACCCGACTTTCCCGATATTGGCATTTTACCGGGCAAACACAAGCTGACCCTGTTGTTAGGCCTGATTGCCATAATCCTGTTCGTGCTGAGTGAAATCAACGACCGCCGCAAAAAACAAGCCTACAACTTCGAAGTCCTGCCCATGGATATTTTTGCCCTGAAGCTGGTATTTGTCTCCCTGCTGGTAGGCGGCATCACCTGGGTACTTTCCGGCTACAACGGCATCTCCTGGACGGTGGTCATCATGCTGGTCATCGTTGCCATTTACCACTTCATCACCACCCAAACGGTGCTCGGCCGCCACATTTACGCCATCGGCGGCAACCCCGAAGCAGCCGAACTGAGCGGCATCAACGTCAAAAAACTAACCTACGTGGTTTTCGGTTCAATGGGCATGCTTGCCGCACTCTCCGGCATCCTGTTCACCTCGCGCCTGCAATCGGCCACCACCACCGCTGGCACCCTGTTTGAACTGGACGCCATCGCCGCGGCCTACATCGGCGGCGTATCGGCGGCGGGCGGCGTGGGCAAAGTGCTCGGCTCCATCATCGGCGCACTGGTCATGACCTCACTTACCAGCGGCATGAACCTGATGGGCATCGACAGCTCATTGCAATACATCGTGCGCGGCGCAGTACTCGTCGCCGCAGTCGTTTTCGATGTCACCACCCGCAGCCGGGGCAAATAAACCCCTGCGCCCAGCAAAACCAACGCCCTGTGAAAATTTAGAACCTTCACAGGGCGTTTTTTTATTTGAATCATCCAATCTCATCCCGGGCTACAACTTTTTCCAACATCCCAGGCACGCCCCCATCCCCAGCCTGCTCCCGCGCGGACTATTCCACCCGGCAGCCTTTCTCCCGTTAAAAAAACGTGGGCAAGTCTATAAACTTATCCCACGCCGGTCATTTTACAAACCATTCACACTGATCACATCCCCAAGCCTCTTACTGATATCCGGCTCGCCATACGGGCTCTCGTCTGGCACATCGGGCTGCTGCGCGCCGGTCATGGCCGCAAAAGCCGCAGCGACACCATTCGCCACATTCAGCGCATCATAACCGCCCTCCAGCACAAAAACGATCCTCCCACCGCAAAACTCATCGGCCAGTTCCACCAGCTTGCGCGAAATAGCATAATAACCGCCAGCCGTCATCGACAGCGAGGCCAGTTGATCGCTCCAGTGCGCATCATACCCTGCCGAAACAAACAACATCTGCGGCCTGAATTTGCGCACAAACGGCGTAATGATCCTCTCAGTCAGCAGGCCGAAACCCTGCTCCCCAGTTCCGCTCGGCAGCGGCACATTGATCACCCGTCCGCCAGTATGCGCCATCTCGCTCAGCGACCCACTTTGGGGGTAGATTCCCTCCTGGTGGGTGGAGAGAAAGCCCGCGCGCGGGTCAACTGCCAGGGCGGCCTGGGTCCCATTCCCGTGGTGGACATCAAAATCAACCACGGCCACCCGCTCCAGCCCCTCCGCCAGCGCTGTTTTGGCCGCAATGGCCGCGTTGCTGAACAGGCAAAACCCCATGGATCGATGCGGCTCGGCATGGTGCCCAGGCGGGCGAACGAGGGCAAAGGCCCGCCTGGCATCGCCGCGCTGCACAGCGCGAGTGCAAGCCAGCACAGCGCCCACCGCCATCAAAGCATCTTTGTATGATGTGGGCGTGACGTACGTGGGCGCATGGTCGATGATTCCCGGCCCTTCGGCGCTCCAGGCTTCGAGTTGTTCGATCATGGCCGGGGTATGCACCCGGCTCACATCGTCGAAGCTGGCCGCCGCTGCCTGGATTTCTTCGATGCCAGGAATAATGCCCAGTTGGAGCGCATCCAACCGCCCTGGCCGCTCAGGATGGTCATGGAAACGATGTTCCAGGGATGGGATATAGGTGTAAAGAGTGTTCATGGCATGATTTTACCGCACAGCCCAGCGCATATTGGTAACTTGCCCGGGTTTTGTGGAGAGGATTCGAATCAAACGCACTGGCGCTTAAAAGGGACTACACGGTAGGCCATATCAGCCTACCGTGTAGTCTTGAGGGGGAGGGACACCACCGATCGGGCTGTATGGGGGGGGACAGACAGTTCCGTTCGATGACAACA
The DNA here is from genome assembly GCA_903822545.1 of uncultured Anaerolineae bacterium. Lineage (GTDB taxonomy): Bacteria > Chloroflexota > Anaerolineae > Anaerolineales > Villigracilaceae > CAIJPN01. The sequence continues at coordinate 11,597 of CAIJPN010000013.1, forward strand.
CCTGTTTACCAATAAGGGGGGACTTCAGATGCTGTTATAGATAATATACACCAATTTTGTCCGAATTTCAATAGGCTTTTATTAGAATTAGGTAAGAAAATTATTTTTGTTTTCCCCGTTCGCTGAAAATTTTCAGCCATTCATCTACTTCGCGCGGGCCAATGGCATTCCTGGCATCTGAAGCAGCAGGGCCAGCCCGCAGCGCAGCGCCAACGATGGCCGCAAACTCGTCTGATGAAAAGACCCTGGCCCCGGCTGTTCGCGCTTCAGCCTGCACGCGGTGGTCAGATGAAACAACACCCCAGTTTTTAGCGGCTTTTCCCAGCTTTTTCAGCCGCAGCCGAATGGCTTCATCGGCAATTTGCGGGCGGCGCACAAAATATGCGGTGACTAATCCGATGCGACGGGTGGCGGGATAACCATCAGGAGCATTATCAAAGTAGATTTCCAGCCCCGTTTTACGCGCAAGACGACAGTAATCGCTTAATCGTTCGGCGAGTTGCAGTTCATCATCAAACGAAGCGAGGCTTAGCCCCATTTTTGGGACGAGGTTGTGGCCGTCGATCAGGGTGGGCATGCCTGCATTATACAGCAGGGGCGCAGTATTGCTGCGCCCCTGCTCCAAATGACCTGTGCTGAAAAAACAGGTTAAGCGATAGTCACTTCTTTTGTGGTTACTTCAAACGAAGGCGGGTTTTCCATGTGTTTTTTTACGGCGCACAGTTCAGCAGAGCGAATGAGCGAGGAGCGGTATTTTTCAGGGAAGGTGGGTGGGATCTGGATTTCAAGATCAATTTTCTCGATCATGCCGCTGAAGGGGTTGCTGTGCATACGCTGGAGTATGCGGATGCCTTCTGTGGGCAGCCCACGCTGCTGGCAAAAGCCAAGAACGTAGATGCCGGCGCAGGTGCCGAGCGAGGCCAGGAAGGTGGCGAAAGGCGTGGGGGCAGAAGCCGCCGGGGGCTGGTCGGTGCGGACTGTGAAACTGCCAAAATGGGCATCAACGCGCGCACCGCCGGGGAAGTCAATCATCATTTCCATAGGTAAATTTCTCCTTAATTTTCCGGTTGGGTTTTCATGCTTTTTGATGCAATTTCTGTTGAAAAGTTGCTGGATTTCGTTTGATACAAATTGTTAGAACGCACAAATCTCCAAGAGTTAAACCTTGCAAATATGCAAATTCGGACAAGATTTGTTATAATAAATTTTAGACAAGTTCAACCCGGCAGGAGTAGTGGAAAATGACGATAAAACTGGAAATAAAAACATCGCAACATGCAGGCCGAGTGCCTGTGACCCTGTTCGAGTTGATAGGCGAAATGGATGCCAGCAATTCACCCCAAGTCCAGGCAGGAATCCAACAAGCGCTGGATGCCGGGGCACGTTACATGGTGATCGATTTCAGCCAGGTAACATATATCAGCAGTTCCGGGCTGCGGGTGATTTATTCTGTAGCAAAGGCCCTTTCCACACTGGGTGAGCAAACCGAGCATACAGAATTTCGCGCGGGGACTTTCAAATCAGCCTATCTCAAACTGCTCAACCCTTCACAAAATGTGAGGAAAGCTCTGGAAGTGATGGGGTTCAATATGTATATCGAGATCCACAGCGATCTTAGCCAGGCAATTGCATCATTCTAAAAAACCGGGGCGCGCAAGTCTTAATTGCGGCGTTTAAGTAAAGTTTTTCCAAGTTTTAAAATTAGCCGTTTGATTCATTGTCACAGCATCGGGAAAAAAAGCGGACGGCTAATGCAGCATATCCATCCTCTATTACAGGAGAATAAAAATAATGAGTACATCATTTAAGTTGACCGATGAACTCAAAAACGCCCTGCGCGCTTGCGGGCCGGAAGTGGATGCGCAGCGTCGCGCTTTGTTGCGAGGACGGCGATTTTTGTTTGTGATGGGCTGCTACCCTGGCAAGCGTCCCATGTATGAACGCGCCCAGGCGTTGGGAGCTTCGATGGTGATGCTGGATGGGCCGGGTCACTGGACCCAAAAAGCAACCAAAGAGGGCCTGTTCGAGGCTTACCTGGAAGTTGACCTGCACCCTGTAGAATCCCTGGCTGAACGATGCCTGGCGGCGATACAGGCCAGTGGACTGGAATTTGATGGGATCGCATCTTTTGATGATAGCGCCGGGCCGCTGGTGGCCCTGCTGGCTGATGCCATGGGACTGCCGGGTCACCCTTTGCTTTCGGTTGGATTTAGCAAAAATAAAATTTTTACACGTGAAGTCTGTGTGGAGGCGGGCATACCATCACCGCGATTCTTCCGGGTTAAAGCTGCCGAGGATTTGGATGCAGCCGCAGCGCACGTTGGATTCCCGGCGGTGTTGAAGCCGATTTCGGGGTTTAGCTCCATCGCCACGTACCTGGTCACCGATTTTGAGATGTTGAGTGCGCGTTATCACCAGACGATCAACGATGTGATGGGGCATTTAAAGACTGAGGGGGTTCACAGCGATGATGATTCGGAGATGGTCTGGGGCAAAGGCTTTGATATGACCCTGGAGGAATACCTGGATGGGGAAGAATTTGACGTGGATATGCTGCTCTCGGAAGGCGAAGCAGTATATGCGGCGGTAACACGCGACCTGACCGAGCCGAATCACCTGAAGGAGGCAGGGTCGCAGATGCCCCCGGATTTCCCGCAGGAAAAGCAGGATGAAATGATCGCCTTCACGCAGGTTGTGCTGCGGGCGCTGGAATTTACGGATGGCTCATTCCACGTGGAATTGAAGTACACCTCCAATGGGCCACGATTGATTGAGGTCAATGCGCGCATTGGCGGAGGGCCGATCTTTTATTTCAACGAGCATGTCTGGGGTGTGGATCTGGTGGAACAGTATTTGCTGACGCGCCTGGGCGTGCCGGTGCGCCCCCACAAGGCGGAACGGCCGCTGACATACCTGCTGACTTCAGACCTGCCCAGCCCACTGAGCGGTATCGTAACCCACACCGATTTCTTGCAGCCGATTGCGAACCACCCACAGGTGATCCATGCCCGGACGAAAGTGGAGGCCGGGCAGCGTGTGACCGGCTCAGATATGGGTGTGCCTGATTGGCTGGGCGAGATCATGCTGCACGGGCCTAGCGTGGAAGCGACAGCTCGAACGCTGGCTGAACTGCACGGGCAGATCAAATTGCCGATAATGGCAGCCTGATAAGGGTCGAAGAACCAGGTTCCAGGAGGAAACCCCCATGATGATGAGCAATTCCCAATTGAGTTCGCCCTTTTCCATTTTCCGCAACCGCAATTTTTCGTTGATGTGGATCGGGCAGTTGGTTACAGAGATGGGCACTGCGCTCAGTTCGCTGGCGGCTTCAATTTATGTTTACAAAATTACCGGCTCTGCGCTGAATGTGGGGCTGATGATGATGGCTTCGGCGCTGCCCAGCCTGGTGGTGGGGCTGGTAGCCGGGGTTTTTGTGGATCGCTACGACCGCAGGAAGATTATGCTGGCTTCGGATTTGATCCGTGCTGTGTTGATTTTTGCTGTGCCATTTTTAATGCCCAGCAATATCGCCTGGTTGTATATCCTGGTGGCGCTTTCGGCCACGGTGGGGCAGTTTTTTAACCCGGCCCATGCCAGTATCCTGCCTGAAATTGCATCTGAAGATGAGTTGAACGCTGCCAATTCGCTGATGGCGATCAGTTCGTTTGGCTCGCAGGTGATCGGGTATGCCCTGGCCGGGTTGATCACTGCGCAATTGCCAATCGAGTGGGCGTTTTACATTGATGGGGCCACATTTTTGGTTTCGGCGATGCTGATTCGTATGACGCGCATTCCATCGATCAAGATTGATGAAAGCACCAATATTATTTCGATTTTCCAAAACCTGAAGTCGGGGCTGGATGTTATCAGGAAAACCGATCTTTTGCGCTCGCTGTTTGTTGCTTATTTCTTTATTGGGATTATTTTCGGGTTCAGCAATGCCATTCGGCTGCCGTTTGCGGTGCAGTCGCTTGGCGCGACAGAGTTTGATTTTGCAATGATTGAAAGTGTGACGCTGATTGGTTTTGTGGTTGCCAGCCTTTTGATGGCCCAGATGGGTGACCGCCTGCGCGAAGGGCAATGGCTGGCTATCAGTATCATCGGGATGGCGTTTACCGGGATTGCCTTTGCTTTTTCTACCAGTGTGGGGCTGGCCCTGGCGGTGATTACAGTGGAGGGTTTTGTCAATGCGCCCTCGGTGATTGCGCGCGCGCTCATCATCCAGCGCAATACGCCGCGTGAGGCGCGCGGACGGGTTTTCAGCGCTTTTTTTGTCACCCGCGATGTGATGTTTATGACGGGGATGGCAATGGCCGGGCTGGCAGATATTTTTGATGTGCGCATGCTTTATTTTCTCTCCAGCCTGGTCATCCTGGCAACCGGGATTGCGATCCTGTTCATGCCGGGGTTGGGGCAGCCCGCGGCAGAGTGGCGGAGAGCAATTGCGCTGTTACGCGCCACATCTGAATATGCCAGTATTGGCATTGGGAGGGTGCTTACACCACCCGAGTTTGATCGCCTGCTGGCGCTTGTCCCGCCGCTGGCCGGGTTGGGTGCCGAAAAACGAAAGCGGCTGCTTGCCCGGATGACCCTGCACGATGTCGGCCCGGAGACGATCATCATCCGCCGGAATGAGACCAATGACGCGGCTTTTTTCATCCTGTCGGGCCAGGCGATTGCCGGGTGGGATAATCACGGTTCGACAAAAGTGCTGGAAACCCTGCGCCCCGGTGATTTCTTTGGTGAAATCGCAGCGCTGACCGGCGCGCTGCGCACGGCCAACGTGATCACAGACCAGCCGACCATGCTGGTGCGTGTGACCGCCCAACTGCTGCGCGAAATGTCGGCAGATCCGCAGTTGAATCGCATCCTGGTGACGCGAATGACCGAGCGTATGATCCGCATGAACATGATCGATATGGCCCGCCCCAGTCACTACGACCAGAAAGACCTGCACGATCTGCGCACAACGGTTGAGCCTGCCGAAGCAATTTAACCTTGCGGAGGGATGGAATACGTGCCGACGGCGTGCGCCACTGCCTCGGGGCTGCCCTCGGAGTAGAGTGACACTTCGCCAATCGCCAGGCTGCGCCCTACTTTGAGCAGTTTGCACACCCCCAGCAGGTCACGGTCTGCCTGGGGTTTCCTGAGAAAGTTGATCGAAAGGTTGGTTGTAACCGCCAGGGGGATAATGCCAATTTCGCCGAGTAAAGCCACATACAAGGCAACATCCGCCACTTCAAACATCACCGGCCCGGAGACTGTTCCTCCGGGCCGTAAATCATCCGCGCCGATCTTCCTGCGCACCACGGCTGAAAGGTTTCCCACTTCTTCCACGCTGCTTTTACTCTGCGGGAAGGCGTTTCTCATAAATTCGATCAATTCCTGTTTGGTTGCCATGTTTTTCTCTGCCTGGGGAAAAGGTTATTAGATGCCTATTGTACAGAATAAATCACTTTGTGCATCATCGAAGCCCAACATCATCTGATATTGAGCTATGAAAAACCGGGAAACTGTGAAATCCAATTTTGGCATTAACGCCTGCATTAACGCTTCTTTAGCGCGGGTGTCCTATGATTGGAGAAGATTGTGAAAAGTCTTTTTTTTGGGAGCGTTTATGCCGAGCGAATTTACCAGCACTCTCAATAGCAGCACCCTGGAAGCAGGTCAGACCCAACTAAAAATTGATGGCCTGCAACTGAACTTTGGCGGCGTGGCCGCCCTATACAACATCAGCCTGGAAGTCAAGCAAAGTGAAATCCTGGCAATTATCGGGCCGAACGGTGCGGGGAAAACCAGCCTGCTTAACTGTATCAGCGGGTTGTATCACCCCCAGCGCGGAAAAATCACCTATTTCAATAGCAGCGAGCACGAAATGACGCACATGAAGCCGCACCAGATCGCCCAATTGGGTGTGGCGCGTTCGTTCCAAAATATTGAGCTGTTCCGGCACATGACGGTGCTCGATAACCTGCTTTCGGGCTGCCACATTCACATGAAAACGGACCTGTTTTCAAGCATGCTGTACTGGGGCAAGGCGCAGCGCGAACACATTCAATTCAGGCGGTTTGTGGAAGATATTATTGACCTGCTGGAGATTGAAGCCATCCGCTACCAGACGGTGGGTTCACTCTCGTACGGTTTACAGAAACGGGTGGAGATGGGCCGCGCGCTGGCAATGCGACCCTCGCTGCTGCTGCTGGATGAGCCAATGGCAGGCATGAACTCGGAAGAAAAAGAAGATATGGCACGCTTTGTCCTCGATATCAACGAGGAACACGGCGTGACCATTGTGTTGATCGAACACGATATGGGCGTGGTGATGGACATCAGTGACCGCATTGCTGTGTTGAACTTTGGACAAAAGATTGGCGAAGGCACGCCCGATGAAGTGCGCCGCAACCCGGTGGTCATTGAAGCCTACCTGGGCGAAGAACACAGCCCCTATCCCCTGCGCTCAAAACTCTAATTGGTGACGTATGGCTGAAACCCTGCCTCAATTCCTGCTTGAACACGCCAAAAACACGCCGAACAAAATTGCACTGCGCGAGCGTGATTATGGCATCTGGCAATCGATGACCTGGTCTGAATATGCCGGGCATGTGAAGTATTTTTGCCTGGGCCTGGTCAGTATGGGCCTGCGCCCCGAAGAAACAATCGCCATCATCGGCGACAACCGCCCAGACTGGGTAATTGCCGAGTTGGCGGCGCAAGCTGCCGGGGCGAAATCCATCGGGCTGTACCAGGATTCGGTGGTGAAAGAGATGATTTATATCTTCAACCACGCCGATGTGTCGTTCGTGGTTGTCGAAGACCAGGAGCAGGTGGATAAAATCCTGGAGATGTGGGACGAACTCAAAGGGGTAAAGAGGGTCATCTACTACGACCCGAAAGGCCTGCGCAATTACACCGAAGATTTCCTGGTCTACTTCCCGGATGTGGAAGTGGAAGGGCAGAAATTTGAGAAGGAAAACCCGGGCTGGTTCGAAAAACGGGTGGCCGAGGGCAAAAGCTCAGACCTGGCAATTCTCTCCACCACCTCGGGGACGACCGGCAACCCCAAGCTGGCCATGCTGACGCACAAATCGATGATCTCGATGGGTCACAACCTGATGAGCATCGACCCGCTCTCAACCAATGACAACTTTGTTTCGTTCCTGCCGCTCTCATGGATCGGCGAACAGATGATGTGTATGTCGTGCGGGTTGCAACTTGGTTTCACGGTCAACTTCCCCGAGGAGCCAGAGACGGTGCAGCACGACATCCGCGAGATTGGGCCGCGCGTCATGTTCAGCCCGCCGCGCATCTGGGAAAACATGGTCAGCCAGGTGCAGGTGAAGGTGGAAGACAGCACCAGGTTGAAGAAGGCAATTTTCAACTGGGCCATGCCGGTTGGCTATGCCATGGCCGATGTGCGCTTCCGCAAGGAAACCCCTTCCCTGGGCCTGAAAATCAAGTATTTCCTGGCAGATTGGATGATGTTCCAGGAAATCAAGGATCACCTGGGGCTGCGGCATCTCAAACGCGCCTACACCGGCGGCGCAGCGTTGGGGCCAGATGTTTTCCGCTTTTTCCATGCCCTGGGTGTCAACCTGAAGCAGATTTATGGGCAGACAGAGATCAACGGTATCGCGGTGGTGCATCGTGATGGCGATGTCAAGTTCCAGACGGTGGGCACACCCATCCCGGAGACGGAAATCAAAGTCGATGAGAATGGTGAAATCCTGCTGCGCTCCCCGGCCTTGATGGATGGCTACTATCGCAACCCCGAAGCCACCGCCGACACACTCAAGGATGGCTGGCTGCATTCGGGCGATGCGGGTTATTTCGATGAAGATGGTCACCTGATCGTGATTGACCGCGCCAAAGATGTGATGACGCTGCACGATGGGACGAAATTCAGCCCACAGTTCATTGAAAACAAGCTCAAGTTCAGCCCTTACGTCAAAGAAGCGGTGATTTTCGGCGGCGACTGGCCGTTTGTCAGCGCGATGATTAACATCGACTTTGCCAACGTTGGCAAGTGGGCCGAAAACAATCAGATTGGTTACACCACATACACCGACCTGGCCCAAAAGCCGCAAGTTTACCAGCTTGTGCGCAAGCATGTGGAACAGGCCAACGTGGACCTGCCGCCCGCGGCGCGCATTCAGCGGTTTGTGCTGCTGCACAAGGAACTGGATGCGGACGATGCCGAGTTGACCCGCACCCGCAAAGTGCGCCGCAACCTGGTGGCCCAGCGCTATGCCGATATCATTTCGGCGCTCTACAGCCAGAATAACCACGTGGATGTGGAAACGGTCATCACCTACCAGGATGGCCGCACGGCCCGCCTTGCCACCCGGCTGGCGATTGAAGGCCTGAAAACCGAATAAGCGGAGCCCTTTATGGAACTTTTCATCCAACTCACCCTTACCGGTTTGACCAGCGGCGCAATTTTAGCTCTCGCTGCGCTGGGTTTTGTGCTCATCTATAAATCGAGCGATGTGATCAACTTCGCCCAGGGCGAATTCCTGCTGATTGGCGCTTACGTCATCTTTGCGATGCTGACCCAGGCGGGCCTGCACTGGACATTTGGCCTGGTGCTGACCATCGCAGTGGCAGTAGGGCTGGGGGTCATGGTCGAGCGGCTGGTGCTGCGCCCGATGATCGGCGAGCCGATTATCTCGGTCATCATGGTCACAATTGGCCTGTCCAGCCTGCTCAAAGCCATTGTCAGCACCATTTGGGGGAATACGCCGCAGGCTTTCCCGCCCTTTATTCCCAGCGAACCGGTCAATATTCTGGGTGCCACGGTTGGGCAAGACCGCCTGTGGGCGCTGGTGATCGCGGCTGTGCTGCTGGGTGGGTTCAACCTGTTCTTCCGCCGCTCGCGCGAAGGGATTGCCATGCGCGCTGTGGCCGATGACCAGCAGGCTGCCCTGAGCATGGGCATCAGCGTTAAACGCATTTTTGCCTGGGCCTGGTCGATTGCCGCGGCAACGGCAGCCATTGGCGGGGCGTTGGTGGCAAACATCGTGGGGGTGGGGCCAGAACTTTCCCACTTTGGCCTGCGTGTTTTCCCGGTGGTCATCCTCGGCGGGCTGGATTCCATCCCTGGCGCAATTGTGGGCGGGTTGATCATCGGCCTGCTGGAACAATACACAGGCGGCTATCTTGGCCAGGGCCTGAACCAGGTGCTACCCTTCGTCGTGCTGATCGTCATCCTGATGTTCCGTCCCTACGGGCTGTTCGGCCAGGAAATCATCGAGCGAGTATAGCCAAGCGGAGTGGTATCAAAGTCGAAGGGCAGCTTTGCACAATTGGCCTTCGATTAAACAAAGCAAAGAACGCACGGCGCTGCTTAAGACAAAACAAATAAAGGATTAATTATGATCTCAGGCATCTTCCACAGCACCTACGAACAGGATATGGCCCTGCGCCATACCCATGCCCAGAAGATACGGTTGGCAATCTTGATTGTCTTTTTGTTGGTATTTCCCTTCCTCGCCAATCGTTATTACCTGACGCTCGCCAACCAGATTGGCATTGCCGTCATCGGCGCGATTGGGCTGAACATCCTGGTAGGCTACACCGGGCAGATCAGCCTGGGGCAGGGTGGGTTCATGGCGGTGGGTGCGTATACTGCCGGGATTTTAACCGCCCGCATGGGAATGCCATGGTGGGCATCCACTTTGGTGGCCTGCTTTGTCACTGCCGGGGTCGGCGCAGCTTTTGGCCTGCCATCGTTGCGGCTGAAAGGCCTGTACCTGGCAATTGCCACCCTGGCAGCACAGGAAATCATCCTGTGGGTGGTAACCCACTGGAAGGCCGTCACCGGCGGTGTAGATGCGTTGGTAGTGCCCAACCCTGAGCTTTTCGGCATCCGCATGAACACCGATTTTAATTTTTACTGGCTGGTGTGGGCGCTGGTCATCCTGGTGACATTTGCATCGGTCAACCTGTTCCGCACGCGTTTTGGACGAGCCTTCATCGCCATCCGCGACCAGGATATTGCCGCATCGGTGATGGGCGTGGATTTGTTCAAGTACAAACTGCTGGCATTTGCCATCTCTTCTTTCTGGGTGGGGCTGGCCGGAGCGTTAACAGCACACTATCGCAGCATCGTCACCTGGGAGCGTTTCACGATCGATGTGTCGGTGCTATACCTGGCCATGATCATCATCGGCGGGCTGGGAAAAATCACAGGCTCGTATCTCGGCGCAATTTTCATGACCCTGCTCCCGGCAGTGCTCTCCAACCTGGGCCGGGTGGTCAAAGGCGTTTTCCCGGGCGTGGAAGGCATTATCCCATTCATACAGCAAGCCACTTTTGGCCTGGTCATCATCCTGTTCTTAATTCTTGAACCTGAAGGCTTGAACAAAATCTGGAAAAACATAAAAGACTACTTCCGGCTCTGGCCGTTCAGCTACTAAGCACCCGGACTCGCCCTGAAGGTACAGGCTACATGACAAACAACAGTTTTGCTAATACTACACTCTTATCCAGCCCGGGCACAAGCAGGAGGTGTGTTGACATAAGCACGAACCGCTTTTCCCTTTCTCACTTACCCACTTTTCAATCAATTTTTTCCGCTCAAAGGAGGAAAAGACCATGTCTCGCATAAAGAATTTGTTTGCCCTGATCGTAGTGGCCTCACTTTTGCTCACCGCATGTGGCGGCGGTGGCGGCGGCGGCGCAAAAGCCCCCATCAAAATCGGCGCGATTTTCGACTTGACCGGTGCAACTGCCGATGTTAGCACGCCCTACTCTGAAGGCATGAAGGGTTTTGTCGAATGGAAGAACGCCAACGGCGGCATTGACGGCCACCAGATCGAAATGACCTCGGCTGACTACGCCTATAAAGTCGACCAGGCCGAACAACTTTACACCCAGTACACCCAGGAAGGCGTTGTAGCATTCCAGGGTTGGGGCACCGGCGACACGGAAGCGCTTCGCACCAAAGTGGCCGAAGACAAAATCCCCTTCATGTCGGCTTCCTATTCTGCGGCCCTGCTCGATATGAACGCCGCTCCCTACAACTTCCTGGTTGGCACCACCTACTCAGACCAGGCTGTGATCGCCATCCGTTGGGCCATGGATGATTACAAGGCCAAGGGCGGCAGCGACCAGCTCAAAATCGCCCTGATCCACCACGACAGCCCATTCGGCCAGTCACCTGTGGCCGATGCCAAAGCCTTCACCGAAGCCAATGGCGGCGCGTTCCTCGACCTGGCCATGCCCAAGGGCGCAACCGACTACGTAGCTGAACTGGCCCAGATGACCACCTTTGGCGCGCAGTATGTCATTGTCCAGAATGTTTCCAGCCCGGCGGCTGTGCTGCTCAAGGATGCCAAGAGCCAGGGCTTTGGCGCGCAATTCATCTGCCTGAACTGGTGCGCCGATGAAAACCTGGTGCGCCTGGCCGGCACCGCCGCTGAAGGCGTGATGGGTGCCATCCCGTTCACCCCGCCCACCGCCGCTGTGGCCGGGCACAAGGATGCCGATGCCTTCCTCAAGACCAAAGGCTCCAGCCTGGCTGAAAAAGGCCTGCACTATACCCAGGGCTGGTGGACCATGGCAGTCATGGCCGCTGGCATCGAAAAAGTCATCAAAGATGGCAAGGAATTGACCGGCGAGAACATCAAAGCCGCGCTCGAAACCATCCAGAATTTTGACACTGGTGGCATTACCTCGCCCATCAGCTTCTCGCCCACCAGCCACAAGGGCAACAATTCCCTGCGCCTGTACCAGGTGTCGGGTGGCAACTGGACACAGGTAAGCGATTTTATCTCGGCAAAGTAGTAAGTGTAAAAAGCTGGTCAGCGGTCTGGGAGGGCCGCTGACCGATCTCTTCACCCTGATTATGCGTTGCACCAGGCGAAACGGAATTTTCCAGGCTGGCACACAGCCCGTTTAACCGAAAACCACCTGAAACCTGGTGCTACGCACCCCAGGATGTAACTATTCACCGGAAAAAGCTTATGTTGACACTCAACAATATCGAAGTCATCTACAACGATGTGATCCTCGTGCTCAAAGGCATGTCCATGCAGGTGCCAGAGGGGAAAATCGTCGGGCTGCTGGGCTCTAACGGCGCGGGAAAATCGACTACGCTGAAGGCCATTTCCGGGTTGCTCAAACCTGAAGATGGCGAGGTGACCGACGGGTCGATCGAGTTCATCGGGCAGAACATCCACAACAGCGATGCCGATGACATCGTCCGCAAAGGCATTTTCCAGGTGATGGAAGGTCGGCGCGTCTTTGAGCATCTCACTGTGGAAGAAAACCTGATCGCGGGCGGGTATACACGCCGCGAAATGAGCCTTTCTCATGATGTTGACATGGTATATGGCTATTTCCCGCGCCTGAAGGAGCGCCGCAACCAGACAGCGGGCTACCTTTCGGGCGGCGAACAGCAAATGCTGGCCATTGGCCGCGCGCTAATGGCAAAACCCCGGCTGATGATGCTCGATGAGCCATCCCTGGGGCTTGCCCCCCTGCTCGTGCGCGAAATTTTTGAAATCATCAAACGCATTAATCAAGAACAGAAAACCACCATCCTGCTGGTGGAACAGAACGCCAACCTGGCCCTGAGCGTGGCTGATTATGCCTACATCATGGAAAGCGGGCGCATCGTGCTTGAAGGCCACCCCGCCGACCTGCGCGAGAACGCTGATGTGCGCGAGTTCTACCTCGGCCTGACCGAAGTCGGTAGCCGCAAATCTTATCGCGAGGTAAAGCACTATAAACGCCGCAAGCGCTGGTTGTCATAAATTTTATTTTTAGAGTGCGCAAGTTTCGGCACGTCAAAGTTGTAAGGAACAATATCGAACCGCAAAGAGCGCGAAGAATGCCAAGTTTAAAAATCCTTAGCGTTCTTTGTGAACTTCGCGGTTCGTCTAATTGAATGTCATAAAGAGCATTTATCATGAATCTCAATGCCCTGATTTCCCACCTCGCCCAAAACGCTCCCGGCTTTGCCGCCCGTCTTGAATCTGCCGGGATCAAACCCGATTCCATCCACACTGTCAACGACCTGAACGCCCTGCCGGTCATCCGCAAAGATAACCTGGTCGAACTCCAGGCCGCCAACCCGCCCTTTGGCGGATTCCTGGCCTGCAAACCGGGCGAACTCAAGCGCATCTTCCAATCTCCCGGCCCGATCTACGACCCCGAAGCGCGCATCCCTGACTATTGGCGCTGGAAAAACGCCCTCGAAGCCAACAGCTTCGCCCCCGGCGATGTGGCCATGAACTGCTTCACCTACCACCTGACACCCGCCGCCGCCATGTTCGAAGAAGGCCTGTGGGCGGTCGGTTGCGCCGTCATCCCCGGCGGCATCGGCAACCAGGAACAGCAGGTGCGCGTGCTCCACGACCTGCGCGTCAACGCCTACGTTGGGCTGCCCTCGTATCTCAAGGCGCTCATCGAAAAAGCCGAAGCCATCAACCTGGAGCTTTATGTCGAAAAAGCCTTCTTCACCGCCGAGCCGCTGCCGCCCTCGCTGCGCGCCTGGCTCAACGAACACGGCGTCAAAACCGCCCGCCAGGGTTACGGAACCGCCGAATGCGGCAACCTTGGGTTCGAATGCAGCCAGCAAAACGGCTGGCACCTGCCCGAAAACGCCATCATCCAGGTCTGCGATATCAACAGCGGCCAGCCGCTGCCCCCCGGCGTCAGCGGCGAAATTGTTGTCACCCTGCTCAACGAAGATTACGCCCTCATCCGCTTTGGCACCGGCGACCTGTCCTCCTACAACCCCGAACCGTGCGCCTGTGGCCTGCCCGGCGGGCGGTTGATGGGCTGGCAGGGGCGCATCGGCGACGCCGTCAAAGTACGCGGAATGTTCCTGCACCCCAAACAGCTGCGCGATTTAATGTCCCGTTACAGCGGCGTCATCCAGCGCTGGCAGGCAGTCGTCACCCGCAAGGAACACCGCGACTTCCTCGCCCTGAATGTGGTACCCGTTAGCGGCGCCGACCCCTCGCTGCCAGGGGATCTCGCCAAAGCCGCCCACGAAGCCCTTAAATTCCAGCTCAAAGTCGAAATCGTGGAAGAACTTCCCGCCGATGCCCCGCCCATCCGCGACGAAAGAACCTGGGAGTAATCAGGAACCTACCACGAGACACAAAGAGCGCGGAGAAGATAAAATCTCCGCGCTCTTTGTGTCTCGTGGCAAGTTATACCTATTTTACGCTTTCAACTTCGGCCCACGCACATAACTCAACCAGTAATATGCGCCCAACCCAACCCCGCCAAAAATCAGCACCCCGCCCAAGATGCCGAGCAAATTGGGGTTTTGGTTATCTTCGGCTGGATCAGGCTGAGTGGTAATCTGAGTCGATTTTTGCGCGCCGAACCCAACATAAAAGGCATCGCCAGGCTTGACTTCGATGGTATCAGTCTGCCGGGTGGTAGCGTTGTAGCCCTGCGGGGCCGCCGCGCTGATGGTGTAGCTGCCCTCGGGAACTTTTTCAAAACAAACCGGGTCGGTTCCCGCCGGGACACTGCCGGTCTGCGAGAACTGCCCCGAAGCGCTGGTAACACTCACCGCGCCGCCTTCCACCGTTACTTCGGTTTCCTGGCGAATACCATCACCGTTCAGATCATCGTAGAGCAGCACGCACACTGTTGCAGAACCGGGGGATGCGGTGGCTGTTGGGAGAACGGGAGCAGGCGTGGGTGTGGGGCCGGGGGTAGCAGTCACAGCTGAGGGGCCGACAATATTCAAGATTAGTTTTTGCCCGGCAGAGATGAAACAGTCATCACCCAGGCCATTCAACTTCTTCAATTGATCCACAGATACGCCGGTCAACAAGGAGATACGCACACACGAATCCCCATCGATAACAGTATAAATAATGCGCCCATCGGCGCCGGGCGTGGGAGTTGCATACTGGGGGAGTTGCTGGTTCGGCGCAGCAAGGGAGGCCTGAACAAGTAACAGGCTAAAAAGCAGGACAGCGGTAAAAATAAGTATTCTTTTCATGGCATTAAAATTATATCATTGACACATCTGAGAGAATCTCTCATCTTCAGCGATTCCAATTCCGGGGTTTTACCGTTTTCAAGAGGATGTGGCGATTTTTCATTGTCATCCATTTTACCGAGTAAGGTAGCCACCCGGCTCTTGCTCGCATCAAAAGGTTATCCCTACCCTTTTATCCGTCTGATAAAGCCGGGTGTATTGAGTTCACGTTCCAGCAGATAGGTGAAATAGGCCTGCATCAGCAGTTCGAGTTCTTTTTGCGTCCCGGCAGATGGGTGTGCGCGGCTGGCTTCGGCGTAGTTGCTGCGCTGGAAGTGGCGCAGGTGTTTGAGCGTTTCCACCGAAACGCGCCATAGCCCCGGCAATCCCTGCCCGCAACGCGGACAGATAACACCACCCGAGCCAGGCGAGAAATACTGCTCTTCCGGCTGGACCTCGCGCAGGCAGTTGACGCACTGGAACAGCTGCGGGCGAAACCCCAACAGGTCGAGCAGGCGCATTTCGTAGTAGCGCACTGCCAGCCAGGGATCAGCTTCAGCGGAGATGCGCTTCAGGGTTTCAGCCAGCAGCTGAAAGGTCGATGGGGATTCTGTTCCGTCTTCGTAAGAAAAGCGATCGAGCAGTTCAATCACATAAGCGGCATAACCAGTAAGCGTCAAATCATCGCGGATGGGCAGGTAGGGGTCAAGCGTTTCCACCTGCTGGACAATCGGCATATCACGAGATGCTGCCAGCTGCATGGTAATGTGCGTAAACGGCTCCAAATGGCCAGCCTTGCGCGACCTGATCTTGCGCGCGCCACGCGCAATCGCCCGCACTTTGCCGCGCTCACGCGTAAAAAGCGTGATGATACGATCGGCCTCACCCCAATCGGCGTGGCGCAGCACAATCGCGGTAACGCGAAAAGAGCGCGGGAGTTTCACTTGCCCAGGTGCTCCGGCGTAAAGGCCAGCGGCAGCAACCCGCCCACGCTGGTTTCTACAACCAGCCGCCCGCTGCCATCCGCAATCAGCACCACCGTCTCCAGGCCAAACTCGGCCAGCACCTGGCGGCAACCGCCACACGGCGAGCCACCATTATCGGTAACCACCGCAATCGCCTCGAACGCGCGCTCGCCCTCAGAAACCGCCTTATAGACCGCCACACGTTCAGCACACATCGTAGTTGGATAGGCAGCGCTTTCCACATTCACCCCGGTATAAACACGCCCCGATTTCGTCCGCAGCGCCGCGCCGACATGGTAATTGGAATATGGCACATAAGCCAGCTTGCGGGCTTCGTTCGCAAGATCAATCAACGCTTGTTTTTCAACATCGGTCAGTTCGGTCATGATCACCTTCTTTAGCCTGCAGGTCAGATTGGCAATCCGACCTGCAGGAATGAGCAAAAACTTGGCAGCTGAAATTTTTCTGGCCTGGGAGGCATAAAACGATGCGTTTTTAACGCGGTTGGAGACGTTTAACTCCGGATGTTCAGCTACTCTTGCAATTTTCTTTCCAGCTTCTTGATGGCCCGCGCCGGCATCCCCACCGCCAGCATATCATCCGGCACATCTTTCGTCACAATCGCGCCAGCGCCAGTACGCGCGCGCGCGCCAATCGTCACCGGGGCCACCAGCATCGTATCCGAGCCAATAAACGCATCTTCGCCGATCACCGTCGGGCTCTTTTTCACGCCGTCATAATTGCAGGTGATCGTCCCCGCGCCGATATTAACATTTGCGCCAATCGTAGCATTGCCAACATACGAAAAATGCCCCATCTTCACGCCTTCGCCCAGGTACGAGTCTTTCACCTCGCCAAAATTGCCCATGTGGACGTGCTTGCCCAGGTGCGCACCGGGCCGCAGCCGCGCAAACGGGCCCATATCCACACCATCTTCCAAAACCGCGCCTTCCAACACCGATTTGAACACCCGGCAAGCATCGCCAATCTTTGTATCGCGGATGTGGGAATCCGGCCCGATCTGGCAGCCGTTACCGATCGTTGTACTGCCCTGGAGGTAAGTATTCGGCCACAGAACAGAATCCGCCCCGACTGTGACTCCCGCTTCGATAAACGTGCTCTCCGGCTGGATGATGGTCACGCCGTTAAGCATGTGCCGCTGATTGATACGGCAGCGCATCGCAGCTTCAGCTTCCGCCAGGTGAATGCGGTTATTCACACCGATGGTTTCTTCCATGTCATCCAACACCACAGCCTGGACGGGCAAACCATCCTTAACGGCAATTTCCACCGTATCGGTCAGGTAATACTCCCCCTTGGGCGAAACCTGGATACGATGCAGCGCACCCCACAGCCAGTCGGCATTGAAGCAGTACGCGCCCACGTTCAGTTCCCTTAACTGGAGTTGCTCAGGGCTGGCAACCGCTTCCTCGATAATGGCAGCCACCGTCCCATCAGCGTGGCGGGCAATCCGCCCAAATCCGCGCGGATTTTCCGCGATCACGGTCAGGAGGCTCATCGACCCGGGGTTTTTCAGCTGTGCATCCACCAGTTTTTGGACAGTTTCGGGCCGCAGCAACGGCATATCGCCATAGGTGACGATAACATAATCCGCCTGGCCTTTGAGCGCATTTTCAGCCTGCATAACAGCGTGCCCGGTGCCCAATTGCTGCTCCTGCACCACAAACTGAACGCCCGCAACGGCTTTTTGCACCTGCTCCGCACCGTGACCAACCACCACGACCGGTGTCTGGTCACTGGCCGAGCGGGCAGCTTCGAGCGCATGTTGCAGCATGGGTTTGCCGCACACCCGGTGCAGCATCTTAGGCAGGGATGATTTCATGCGGGTTCCCTGCCCGGCGGCAAGGATGACAGAGGCTATTTTCATAAAATCTCCTATATGGGGAGGTTGCATCGCGCCAGGTTAAGCGAGTTTACCCAAAAACCTGGCGCGATACATTCCGCTGGTGAGAAAACGAACAGGCCTTGCGCGCGCAAGGCCTGTTTTGTTTGTTTAATTAGGCTGGGGCGCCTGGATTCGAACCAAGATCCACAGATCCAAAGTCTGGTGTGCTGCCTTTGCACCACGCCCCAGTGAAAGCGGGCGAAATTGTATCACAGGCCGGGGTTCCGGGCAACCTTATTTTTTGCTTTCGCCAGGAGTCAGGCCCAACTGGGTGGCCTGTTCCCAGGTGAGCTTATCAGGTTCAGCATAGGTGGTGCCCTTTTCCACCAGGGTATCCCAGAAGGAGCCTGCATCAGCGGGTTTATCAGCAACATGGCTAAGCAGGGAAAGGAAATCGTCCGCCACTTCTTCGATTACCGGGGCCGCCACCGGCTGGGGTGGAACAGGCAGGGGCCGGGAGGCAGGCTCAAGAGCGGCGGGGGCAGCCACAGGGGTTGGCGCTGCTTCCACAACAGGCGCAGCTTCAATCACACCCATATTGGTCAGGCATTCGATAATATCATCGCAGGCGGTTCGCAGTGCGGTGACGGTTTTGGACAGGGCATCACCCGGCACCAGGTTTTTGCCAACCACATAGAGCATGTGGGATGTGCCCACCGGCATAAAAGCGCTATCGAACTCGGCCCCGGCGAACAGGTGGATGTGTCCATCAGCCCGGGCGTTGAGCCCTGCCACTTTTTGGGCAGCGCTGTACAGGCCCATCAGGGACACGATCAGGGAGAAAGCGTTCTTAGGATCAGGCATTTCCCCGGCATCGGCCTCTACGTGTCCCTGTGTGTCAAGCAGGGTAACTGTTTTGGCATCCAGCAACTGGCGCAGCCTGGTGATGGTTCCGGCGATGGTCTTTTTCTCTTCGACTGGTTCAGGGGGCGAAGGCGGGGCTTTTTCTTCCTCGGCAGGGGCCGGTGTGACGATGGTGCGCGCCAACCCGAGGGATTTTTCCACTTGCGCCAGGAAATCGCCCATCGGAACCGGTTTGAAAAAGAGCGCATCTGCCCCGGCCTTCTGCACTTCATCGCGGGCTTTGGGTTCAGTCACACCCGTTACCATGATGACTTTAATATCAGGGTTGCGGGCGCGGAATTTCTTCATCAGGTCAATGCCGGTGATACCAGGAAGACGAAAATCGGCCACAAGCAGGTCGACTTTGCCCCGTGTAGCTTCGAGGATGGCTTCTTCGCCGGAGCGGGCTTCGAAAACATCCAGCCCCTGTTCGATGGTTTCCAATGCCGATTTAAGCAGGCGGCTGACATCACGCTGGTCGTCAACGATCAAGACTCTATAAGCCATAAGCATCACCTTAGAACTTGAAAAAACTTTTGCATGTACGCATATCGATCCTGAGCGGAGCCACACGTTCTTTGCGCGGCTTAAGCGAAGGAGACTTTGCGCAAAACCGCCCTTTGACTGCGCTATCGCTTCGCTCAGGCTGTTACCCTATGAGACTATCAAGATAGTCATATTAATCATACAGCCAGCAAGCCACCTGGTGATCAGAACTGACATCTTTGAAAACTGGCTCTTTTTGCGAACAAATCTCTTTGACAACCGGGCAGCGCGGGTGGAATCGGCATCCACTGGGCGGACGCAGCGGACTGGGAACATCACCCTTTAAGATAATGCGTTCGCGCTTGAGGGTTGGATCTGGGATGGGGATGGCGGACATCAAGGCTTTGGTGTAGGGGTGCATGGGGTTCTTGAAAAGCTCATCACGCCCGGTCATTTCCACCATTTTGCCGAGGTACATCACGGCCACCCGGTCTGAAATGTGTTCCACCACGCTCAGGTTGTGGGCAATAAACAGGTAAGTCAACCCGAATTCTTTTTGCAGGTCTTTCAAGATGTTGAGCACCTGTGACTGGATGGACACATCCAGCGCTGAAACCGGCTCATCGCAAACGATGAATTTGGGGCGCAAAGCCAGGGCGCGGGCAATACCGATACGCTGACGCTGGCCGCCAGAGAATTCATGCGGGTAGCGGCGGGCATGGTAGTCTTCCAGCCCTACTTTTTTGAGCGTATCAAGCATGATGTCGAAACGCTCTTTACGGTTGCCGATGCCGTGGATGTTCAGCCCTTCCATAACTGATTCGCCGATTGGCATGCGCGGGTCAAGCGAGGCGTAGGGGTCCTGGAAGATGATTTGCATATCACGGCGCATCGCTTTGAGCTCCTGGCCGCGCAGGGTAAAGACATCTTTATCCCCAAATTTGACCGATCCGGATGTGGGTTCAATCAGCCGGAGCATGGTGCGCCCTACAGTGGTTTTGCCGCAGCCTGATTCGCCCACCATACCAAGGGTTTCTCCCTCGCGGACGGTAAAGCTGACATGGTCGACAGCTTTAACATAGTCAACAACACGCTGTAACAACCCGGCTCGCACCGGGAAATACTTTACCAGCCCGTTTACCTGGATTATCGGCTTCTGTATGTCAACGTTTGTCTCAGTCATTACATATTTCTCCAGCCTTAGCGGGCAAGTTCATGGGATAGCGGGGCGGAATGCCCCTGGGCGTTCTGGTAAAGCCAGCAACGGACGATGTGGCCGGGGGCGGCCTCGATCAATTCGGGTTCCTGCTCGGTGCAGATGCTGAGTGCATGGTCAAGGCGGGCGCGACAGCGCGGCGCAAACCGGCAGCCGGGCGGAAGGTTGACAAGATTCGGCACAGAGCCAGGGATCACTTCCAGGCGCTCTTTCAATTTCCCCAGGATGGGGATGGATCCTATCAACCCGACGGTGTAGGGATGCAGTGGATGGGCGAAAAGCGTGTTTACGTCTGTTTGTTCGCAGATGCGCCCGGCATACATGACGGCCACTCGCTCGCACATGTCGGCCACCACACCCAGGTCGTGGGTGATGAGGATAATGGCAGTGCCGATGTTGGAGCGCAGGTTGCGCATGAGGTCGAGGATCTGAGCCTGGATGGTGACATCGAGGGCGGTGGTGGGTTCATCGGCGATGAGCAAGGCCGGGGCGCAGGCCAGGGCCATGGCAATCATAACGCGCTGGGCCATACCACCAGAAAGTTCGTGAGGATAGGCTTCTGCGCGGCGCGCGGCATCGGGGATACCTACCATTTGGAGTAGTTCGATGGCCCGGGCTTTGCCAGTTTCTTTGTTCATGTTTTGGTGGATCTGGAGCACTTCGGCAATCTGGTCGCCCACTTTGAAGACCGGGTTGAGGGCGGTCTGGGGTTGTTGGAAAATCATGGAGATACGGTTGCCACGCACCTGGATCATCTCATTTTCTGTGGCTGTGACCAGGTCTTTTTTATCAAACAAGATTTGCCCCTGGATGATTTTCCCGGGCGGGCTGATAAGCCGCATGATGGAAAGCGATGTAACGCTTTTACCACAACCAGATTCTCCCACCAGACCCAAGACTTCACCGGGGAAAACGTGGAAATCGACGCCATCCACGGCACGCACGATGCCATCTTCAGTATAGAAGTAGGTTTTCAGGTTTTTTACTTCGAGCAAGGGGGTTTTTTCGGTCACTGCGAGCTCCTCGATCAGGCGTTAATATGATTATAAATCAAAGCTGGTTTTTTTACTGTAAAAAGGTTTGGGCCTTAATTTATTTTGGCTCCACCGTTTCTGGTGTGAAAACCGTAAGGGCGACCCGTCAAGCGTGAGAAATCACCCATTGTGCCGGGATTTCTTGCAAAAAGACGCTCATTTACGCCCTGGCGGGTCGCTCCTACTGCGCCATCCCGTTAAAAACGGGAGAGCCTTTATTTTCAAGTTGCTATCTTTTGGAATTGCGCTTCCACTGCGTTCTTTTTCGAAAAGATGGTTGCGCTGAGCGGATTTTGGCGCGCACTTTTGGCTAATCGCGCTCGAAGGCGGGCCGCTCAGCGCGGGAAGTTCTTATCTTCCAGCCTGGGTAAATTTAAAACGAAAAGGAGTGCTGACGCACTCCTTCACGCAAAGTACTACTGTTTTGATCTGCGCACATAGTACGCAGCACCAATCAGTCCCAGCATCAGCCCAAGGAATGACGCGGCGAATGCGAAGAAGTTGAGAAAGTAGGTGGATTCGATATAGTTAAGTACCATGAGCCAGGGGATAACCATCCCGGCTAACACCAGGAAGAAACCGATCACAATCAAGGCGAGTGGGTTGGTTTCAGCCAGGTTCATTGTTTTTTGTCATACAACCAGCAATGCACAAAATGACCGGGGGTTGGCTCATACTCTTCTGGTTCTTTGATATCGCAGGTCCCGGCGATCATGTGGGCGCAGCGCGGATGGAAGCGGCATCCAGCAGGCGGTTTGACCAGGCTGGGGGGTTCGCCAGGCGGCACTTCTTTGAAGGTTTTGGCGTTGTTGGCATCTGGTTCAGATGTACCGTTAAGCAAGGCTACGGTGTAGGGATGCTTGGCATCATCGAGCAGGTCGCGCACTTTGGCTTTTTCGATGATCTGCCCGGCATACATTACAAAGATGCGCTCTGAGAAGTAGCTGACGGTGGAAAGATCGTGGGTGATGTAAATGACCGAGAGGTTGTGGGTAGTCTGGAGGCCGCGCAGCAGTTTGAGAATTTCCACACGCACTGAAGCGTCGAGCATGGAAACCGGCTCATCTGCAACGAGGAAGCGCGGTTCCATGATCATGGCGCGGGCAATCACTACGCGTTGCTGCTGCCCACCGCTCAGCATGTGCGGGAATTTACCGAGGAAGTCTTCAAATGGCATCAATTTAACTTCTTGCATAACTTTTTTGATGCGTTGGAGGCGTTCTTCCTTGCTTTTGACACCGCCGATGATAAGCGGCTCTTCCAGGATGCGCTCTACGGACAGGAATGGGGCCAGCGCGCCAAAGGGGTCTTGCTGGACATAGCCTACACGGGCATGATAACTGCGCATTCCTTCGGAGTCGAAATCTTTCAGGTTTTTACCTTCGAAGGTAATATCACCTGAAGTGGGTTTGTAGAGGCCGAGCAGCGTTTTCATCAGGCTGGATTTGCCACACCCCGATTCGCCTACTACGGCGATGGCCTCGCCACGTCCCAATTCGAAGGAGACATTATCCACAGCGCGAACATGCCCAGCCAGGCCAAACCCCCAACGACGGAGTTCAAACCAGACACGCAAGTTTTTTATCGATAAAAGGCTTTCGCGCTGTTGGGTCATATTAGTTAAATTCGGTTTGTTTTCGTAAATCATACCAGGCTCCTCTAGGCGTGCAGCCAGCACTTTACTTTACGCCCTTCTTTCTCAACGACGGGCGGTTCTTGATCACATTTTTCGTAGCGCAACGGGCAACGCGGGGCAAAACGGCAACCCGGCTTCAGGTTGATCAGGCTGGGTGGTTGGCCGGTAATAAATTCCAGCTCTTTGGTGCCGCGCAGGCGGGGCACAGATGCCATCAGCTTTTTAGAGTAGGGGTGCAGGGGTTCGTCGAAGAAACGGGCAGCATCACCAACTTCCACGATTTGACCAGCGTACATAACCGCTACTTCATCTGCCAGTTCGCTGGATGTGGCGATATCGTGTGTGATCAAGATAAAGCTGATGCCTAGCTCTTTTTTGAGCCGTTTGAGCACGTTGAAGATGTTGGCCTGGGTCAACACATCCAGCGCGGAGGTCGGCTCGTCGAGGATGATCAGGTTGGGGGATGTGACCAGTGCCATAGCGATGGCGACACGCTGGCGCATTCCTCCGCTTAGTTCAAAAGGATAGCGCGCCAGGAAATCCACCGGAACGCCCACATGTTGGAACATTTTGCGGGCAACGTTCATGGCTTCTTCCCTGTTCATGCCGAGGTGGATTATGGCAGGTTCAGCCACCTGGTCACCCACACGCAGCACCGGGTTGAGCGCATTCATGGCAGCTTGCGGCACCAGCGACATTTTGACCCAGCGAACATCTTTGCGATATGTCTCGTCGTCAAGTTCCATCACGTCCAGGCCATCGATGTTAATCTTGCCGCCATATTCACCAACGTTGCGAGGCAGCAACCGCAGGATGGCTTTGGCCAGTGAGCTTTTGCCACAGCCCGATTCGCCAAGGATGACAACTGCCCGGTTGTAATCAAGATCGAAGTTGACCCCATCAACCGCCTGGACATTGCCACCAGTTGTTCTAAAATACAGCTTCAGCCCTTCAACTTTAAGTAATTTGTTTTCAGCCATGTTAAATTCCTCGCAGGCGGGGATTGAAGATACGGTCAAGAGAAAAACCGAGCATGGCAAAAGCCAGGCCAGCGATCATCAGGAAGATGGATGGCTGGAGTACCCAGTAATACAGGCCTTTGTAAAGTGCGCCATTGGCTGAGGCATCGTTGATGACTTTACCCCAGGTGGGCAGGACAGGGTCACCCAGGCCAAGCACGGCCAGGGATGCTTCGAGGAAGACATAGCCGGGGATGGCAGCTACCAGGGCGGGAACCAGCAGGGGAATCAGGCGCGGGATGATGTAGAGGAAGATGATTCTCCCATTCCCGGCGCCATAAGCCCGGGCAGCTTCAATGTAAGGGGCTTCTTTTATTTGTAAGAAGGTGGCGCGCAAGCTTTTAATGGAGCCACCAAACAAACTAAGCAAGATGACCGCCCCAAATATGACAATGATGCTGCGCGAGTAAAACGTGCCGATCATGATAAGGATCGGTAAGAAAGGCAAAACGAGAAAAATCTCGGTGATACGCTGGATGAGTTCATCCAGCCAGCCTCCGAACCAAACCCCTGCCGCGGCAATTGCCATATGCGCAAAGGTGGTCAGCAGTGATGCTACCAGTCCAAACGCCAATGCGACCGGTGTGCCCCACAATAGGGCGATCCCCAGGTCACGGCGCAGGTGATCGGTACCGGCCCAACCGGCAACCTGACCATGCAGGACAAATTCTACATCCAAATCTGTATCTGGCTCAAAGGTTATGGCGACCACTTTGACCATATACTGGCCATTGAGCAGATTGCGCGTTTCGGCGCGGGGGTTGTCTACAAATAAACCTTCCTGCGCATCAAGCCCGCCCAGACGAAGTTTTATTTTAGGATCTTGAGAAAACCATAAGGATTGGGATTTATCAACGGAGAAATCGCCCAGGCGAATTTCACGACCATCAGGGGTAAGCCAGGTGGCAGAAACATACGGTTTTTTCTCTTTGTAATCTGCCTTGAAGTACAGGATCATTTCCTGGGGAAAGACATTTGCCGTGTACTCAAAGGGAAAAGTCATGGTAATGGTTGAAGAGCCCTTATCATCTGTGACAATTTCTTTGGTGGCAGTGCCTTCGGCGGTGCTCAAGGCAATGGATTTGGCGAGTTTCTCTGAACGGAAGTAATTAATCCATTCAGGGGAAGCATATTTTGGGTTGCGATACCAGGTCTGTTCGCTGCCACGCCACAGTTCAATGGCCTTATCGTAAGGGATGGCAATTGGCGCATAAATCGAAATAGCGGCCAGCACTAAAATAATGATCATGCCAGCCACCGCAGATGGATATCGAAGCAATTCGCGAAGAGAGTTAGCCAGTCTCATGGTTGTCTCCTATCCGCCAACTTTGACACGCGGATCGACAATGGCATAAATAAAATCGAGCAAGAAAACGGTGATCGCCAGCAGGTAGGCATAAATCACCGTAGAGCCCAAAATAACCGGGGTGTCGTACAGGCCAGTTGCCTGGTAAATTACGCGTCCCAGGCCGGGCCACATGAAGACGGTTTCAAAAATTGGCGCGCCGGTCCACGCAGCGATGAGGAAAAACGCAAAGCTGGTGACGATATTCGGCATGGTGGGGCGTAGAATATAACGGTTTTCGATATCGCGCGCGCTCAGGCCTTTAGCCTTGGCGACATCCACGTAATCTTCACTGGAATAAATCAGGAAAAAGGTTCGCCAGTTATAAACACTTGCAAAAATAGAACTGATTGTGATTGCCATGGTAGGCAGGATCATGTGCTTGAGCATGCTCAAGAAGTAATCCACCTTGTTGTCCGGGGGTGGAACATCCACCAGGCCGCCATATGGCAGCCAGCGAAGCAACCCGGCAAAGATTAATATCAAGAAAATGCCATAAAACCAACCTGGCGCAGAAGATGTTGGTGACATGGCTACGAAAAATTTATCAAGCCAGCTGCCATAATGCCGAGACAAAGATAAGGCAATGAAAATGTCAACAAAGAACAGGATAAAATTGACCGTTCCAAACAACATCAGGGTGGTGGGCAGGCGCTCGAGCAAAATTAAGCGCACCTGACGCGACCCGCTGGCGCTGGTGACATTCAATGAGCGGCCCAGGTTCAGGCTCAAAGCATCGGCCAGGAAGCCCATACTGCGCAGGGCAAAGGGCCTATCAAGACCGTAGCGTTTCTCTTCAATGCGAATCATCTCTTCCTGGCGTTTGGCCCGTTCTTCTGCCGAGAGTTGGCGCAATGTTTGATCGGTTAAGACACGCTGTTGGACACCTTCGCGAATTTCCCCGCGCCGGATTTCATCCACATAGCCGCCCATGTTGGCAATCAAAATCGTTAAGTACATACCAATCACGATCGTAATAAACAAGGTCACAACACGCAAAGCCGTATAACGGGAAATGCGTGCGATAGTGGCCATTGTCGCCTTACGGGAGATTTCCTTTTGAACCGAAAGCGCATCGGATGCTTCGCTCATGGTCGCTCACTTTCTAAAGCAAAATACAGAATGAGTCATTGTATAGTGATAGTTGGGGCGGGATTTCTCCCGCCCCATTGTTTTACCTGTGAAGCTTGAGTGTTACGGAACAGTCACAAATTCGAAGGATGCAAAGGTCGGGATGGAAACGGCCTTGGAGGTTACCGCAACTTCGATCTTGTTGGAGCCAGCTTCGAGCTTGGCGGTCTGTTCGGCGCTCAGCGTGACGGTGTATTTGCCATCAGCGGCGACGCCTTCACCAACGGTCACGAGCTCACCCTTGGCGTTGAAGAGCAGGAACTTGACAGCATCGATCTGCTCAGCAGGATAAGCAGCGCCCTGGAAGGTGACATAGACATCGAAGGCAGCTTCTTTGCCGATCGTGACCTGGCCAGCGCCATCAACGGTCACTTCCGCAATCATCGGGGTGCCGAAGCCAGCCCATTTATCGGCGGGATCAGCATAGTCAGCATTGCGGCTGAGGGTCAGCGACATGGCGGTGGTATCAACCTTGTCGAGGAAGAATGGGCCGGTGCCAAGCCAGAAGTGGCCTTGTTTACCGAACCAGGCAACGGTGTTGGCATAGCGAGCCTTGGCTTCGTCAGCGGTGACATACTGACCCATGGTGGGGGCGTAGGGGATAAAGCCATCGGCGGCATTCTGGTCAGCATACTTCTTGAGGATGTCGAGGCTGGGGCCGGAGATGAAGCTCATCCACTCGATCTTGTCGTTTTCGGCTTTGAGGACATCAGCCTTGTCAACCGAGAAGGTCAATTCTTTGGCAGTTTCGGCCTGGACGCCCATGGCAATCGTCTGCCAGGGGGCATCACCAAAGCCGTAGTTGGGCCAGGAGTCAGAAGCCATCAGTTCGGCATCAAGACCATAGCCATCGGAGTAGTATTCAACAACCAGCGGGTCAGTGGAAACGAACTTGACGCCCTTGAAGACGGATACGAAGGAATCGTAAGCTGGAACATACGCTTCATCGTAAATCGGGCTTTCGGACTTGGCGCGATCGAAGGTCAAAACCCAACCCATGACAAAGTCAGCCATGGTCATCGGGGAACCATCATGCCACTTGGCCTTGCTCCAGAAATCAGCCGGGTAGGTCACAACACGCTTGGTGAGGGCGGCAGAGTAATCGCGACCAGCAAAGGCATAGGTAAAGTCGGTGCCGACGAATTCGGTACCGTAAGCAGCCAGGGCGGCCTTCTGTTCTTCAGGGGTGGCCAGGGCGCCGATTTCGGCAACTTTGGCTTCGAAGGCGGCTTTGCCTTCTTCAGTAGCGATAGCAGCAGCAACATCCACAGCAGCGCCACCATTGGCAGCGTAGTCAGCGGCCAGGTCGGTGAGGAACTGGGTGGTGGCAGCAGCATCGAAGGCAGCGGCAGCGCCGGAAAGTTCAGCGGCCTTGGCATCGAGCTTGCCAGCAACTTCTTTGGCAGCTTTCCAATCGGCAACAGTCAGGAACTTCTGAGCGGTGGCATCCCAATCAACCCAGGCATCATCGGGCGGGACAACATCGCCACTGCTGACGGTTACCCAATCGAGAGTCTTGGTGATGGGCAAACCAGTTTTGGCAGTGATTTCAAGTTTTTCAATGCGCTGAGGCCAAGCCAAACCAGTGTAGGGATCGGCAACGGTGCCGTAATCCTGGGTGGCGCGGCGGGGCATGGTGTCATAAATCCAGTTGGAGCCAGCAACAGGGTTCCAGGGTTCAACCAGGATGCCAGGCTGGGCAATCTTCACAACGCCACCTTCCTGTCCAACCAGGCGAGCGGTGAAGGGATAGAGCTGGCTGCCGGAAATACCACCAGCGAGGTCATATGCTACCTGGACTTTCGCGCTGAAAGGCGAGAAAGAAACCTGGTCCATCAACCAAACGCGGTTGCTGTCTTCCATGGCAAGGCGCATGGCCGAGCGGAAGAGCTCATTGCGTTCGTCCATGCTCTTGAACTCATTGTTCCAGAGTTTTTCGGCGATGGTGTAATATTCTTCAGTATTCTTATAGGCCTGCCAGAGGGGTGAGCCGCTGCCCAGGTTGGTGTAGAAATAAGCGAAGTTGGTGCCATCATCGCGGGAGATCGCGGTGGTGATCCAGCCGCCGGTGTAGACGTGCCACTGGCCTTCGGTCGGGTTGGAGCGGTTCCAAATCGGGGAGGCTTCGGAGCGGGTCTTGTACTGGCGGTCAACAACAAAACCAATGCTTTCAAGCTGGTTAGCGACATAGTCACCAATCTGCTTGCGGGCATCTTCGGTGCGGATGATCATGATGACAGAAACAGGGGCATCTTTATAAGCCCATTTGCCATCCGCGCCGACAACAGCGCCCATGGCAGTCATTTCAGCATCAATCGCGGCCTTGGCTTTGTCAACACTGTAAGCATACTTGGCTTCGAGTTCGCGAGCGACATCAACATAGCGAACATAGTCGGCGAAAGCGGAGTTCAAGGGCAGGAACTTGGGCTTGGCCAGACCACCATAGATGTTCTGGACGATATTATCGCGGTCAACAAGCCAGTTCATGGCTTCGCGGATCTTCGGATTGCTGAAGGGATTCAGGCGGCCATCAGCGAACTCGGGGCCAGCCGGGTTGAAGGTCAACTCGTTGTAAGAACCCAGGGAGTTCGAGTAGGTCAGGTTGGCATCGGCGGCAACAGTCTTGAAGACAGCCGGGTCAGCAACAGAATAAGCATAGACATCAATATCGCCAGATTGAACCTGGGCAACGGCCTGGTCGGCCTGGTCAATGCTGGTGAAGACGATCTGGTCAAGCCAGGCGCCATTACGAACAGGAACGGGGGTGGGTTCCGGCGTGGGCGGAACTTCAGTCGCAGCGGGAGCCGCGGGTTCGGTCGGTTTCGGGGCTTCAGTCGCAGGAGCACCACAGGCAGAAAGGACCATGCTGGCGATCATGAGCAGACCCAAAACGGTCAAAAGTTGCTTGCGAAACATTAGGTTTCTCCTCCTAGAGAAATGTGAAATA
Source organism: uncultured Anaerolineae bacterium (assembly GCA_903822545.1). GTDB lineage: Bacteria > Chloroflexota > Anaerolineae > Anaerolineales > Villigracilaceae > CAIJPN01. The sequence goes on from CAIJPN010000013.1 coordinate 41,075, forward strand.
GAATAAAGGGGGGTGGTCAAATCTACTTACCGGTACAGTAACAGTTTGTGTATCACCTCCTATCATAGCAAGATATCTCCCATGTTGTTAAATATCGTATCGTTATGGACGGGAAAACCATAGTCTAGACTATAGCATAAGGATTATGTATCGTCAAGAAATTACTTTTCTAAATGAGACGAATCACATCACATTCATCCTACCTGCCAATCCTGGAGCGCCCTGATCGTTTTAATCCCCTTGCCCGGTCAGGAATAGTAAAATAAGATATCCGTCCGATGCGAAAGGAAAACGAATGAACAAAAAAGACGAACTCATTCAACAACTCGATCACGCCCGCAATACCATGCTGCCCTTGCTGACTGAAATCGAAATCAATCGCCAGATATACCCCATGTGGACGGTACGTGAACTACTGGCGCACATCGCAGGCTGGGATGACGCCATCATCCAATCACTCAATGCCCATGTGGATGGGCGCGAACCAGGCACCCCCGCAGCCCTGGGGCTTAACCACTACAACGCTGAGACCATTTCCACCCGCGAGGGGCTGGATTACGACCACATCTACCGCGAATACGTCAAAACCCGCGAACTACTCAAAGAAACCATCCGCAACCTGCCCGAAGATAAACTCGAAGAGCCTTTTATCTTGCCCTGGGGCAACACAGGCACCATCGCGCAGGTTATTGAAATCTTCAGCGAGCACGAAGAAGTCGAACACGCCGGTGACCTGAAAAAACTGATCGAGGAGCACAAAGCCAAATGACAGCTCGCAAAAGCCGCCAAATTGACATCCGCGCCTTCAACCGCGCCGCCTGGAACCGCCAGGTGGAAGATGGCAATCGCTGGAGCCTGCCGGTTGACCCGGAAACCATCGCCCAGGCGCGCCAGGGCCAGTTCTCAATCCTGCTCACCGAACAAAAACCCGTTCCCGCAGAGTGGTTCCCCCCGCTCAAAGGCGCAGATGTGCTGTGCCTGGCCAGCGGCGGCGGACAACAAGCGCCCATCCTGGCAGCCGCCGGTGCCAATGTAACTGTGTTAGATAACTCCCCGCTACAATTGGGGCGCGATAAGGAAGTGGCTGAACGCGAAGGCCTTTCCATGCAAATCATAGAAGGGGATGCCGCCAACCTGGGCATCTTCCCAGAAAACTCCTTCGACCTGGTCTTTAATCCCGTTTCGACAGTTTTCATGCCCGATGTGCGCCCCGTCTGGCGAGAAGCCTTTCGCGTACTGAAACCGGGCGGCGTGCTTTTAGCAGGTGTGATGAACCCGGTCTTCTATCTCTTTGAGTGGGGAGAACATGAATCCATCCTGGTCGTGCGCCACAAAATCCCTTACTCAGATGTTGAAAGCCTGCACCACGCCACGCTGAAGCGCTACGAACGCCAGGGCTTGCCGCTGGAATTCGGACACAGCCTGGCCGACCTGCTTGGCGGGCAGGTGGAGGTTGGATTCCACATCACCGGCTTCTATGAAGATTATATGGAAGATGAAGAATTGAGCGAATACCACCCGGTTTACATCGCTACCCGGGCTATGAAGCCGGGGTAGTAGAAGCTCTTGACGAATAAAAGCGGGAGTGAATATCACTCCCGCTTTTTGTTAAAACAGCCTGGGCAAATTGTCCAACTACTAATCGTAAGTGTAGCTGTAGCAATTGTACTTATCCCCGGCAGGGGTGGTAACCGTATCAGAGTAATCGACTGTTTCCAGTTTGTAGGCTTTTAATGAGCCAGCAACCTGCCCAAGCGCTTGCTGAGACCAGTATTCGGAAAAGTGAAAAGCCTGGAAGGATGTATCTGAACGGGTGGATGAATATCTTCCAGATTGGATGCAGGCCAGGGCTGCGCCGATGCGCTCGCGGGTGAACTCGTTCACTTTGTCAGATTGGTAAAGGCTCACCATGGTGGGAACCGCATCCGGGGCAAGTGATGCCAGGTAGCCAACATCCAGGTCCTGCCCGGCCTGGGCGCGCTGGATATTCTGGGTGGCGATAAATCCATCTACATTCATGAGCAGCAACGATGCGCCAAAGCCGAGTGCAGCCAGGATGGCGATGAAGGCGAAAGCTCGTTGGCGCTGAAGCAGGTCTAGCAAAACCGAGGCTGCCAGCAAAAGCCCCAACCAGATGATAAAGACATGGGTATAAGCGCGCAAACGGGTGAAGCCGTAGGCGGTTTCGTACAGCACCAGGCGCTGGTAGGCCGAAAGGAGCATGACCCCTACCAGCAGCAGCAGGGCTACTCCCAGCCCAGAGAAAATTTGCCCCTGGCGAGGATTTGCACGGCGGACGGTGGTGCTAAGGCCGAGGAAGAGCGCCAGGCTGAAGAAGGCTACTGTCACCAGTTCGCCAAAGCCTCGCCGGGCGTATTCTGAGTAGGTGAAGCCTTCTATATTGATGTTGGCCTGCCCGCCAAAAAAGTACTGGAACTGGATGAAAACGAACATGGCGAACAGCCCCACCACGCTGCCCAGCACCACGGCGGCCTCAGTGAACCCGAAAAACGGGCTGATGATGGGTTTTTCGATGCCGAGGAGTTTTTCGTCACCCGACTGGGTGGCGGCGTGGAGATAGACACCCGCCAGGGCATAAGCGGCGATGACGATATAGATGACTCGAAAGATGTATTCCGGCAGGTTTTCCAGGCGCAGCAGGTCGGTGAGGCTGGCAAGCCGGGCGGCGAAAACTGCATCCGCAGAGGAAAGCAGGGCCGCAAAAAAAGCCAGCACAGGGATGGCGAGTAAAATGCCGCGCACAACCGGCCAGAACTGGGAGTCTTTTTTGTTTTCTTCGGGGTTTTCGGGCGCGGTGCGGCGAGTTTCGCCCCAGAATAACAGCCCGCGCACCATCAGGCTGCCAAGCAGGCCGAAGAAACGCGCGATGTAGTCTGCCAGGCTGTAGGCAACCCAATTCCCGCCGCGATAGGTGACGGTGAAGAGTATCATCAGCAGCAGGGTAAAGCTGTGGGCCAGGAAGACGCTCATCGGTTCGGCCCGAACGGCGGTCATGCTGGTGAAGAACAGGATCAGCGGGATGAGATAGAGTGTTTTGCGGGCCGGATGAATGCCTTCCATGCGCAGGAGGAGGTACCCGGCGGTCAGGGTGGTTATGGTGTAGATGGCGAATGAAATGCCTGGGGTGTGGTTCCAAAAGAGGAAATCCAGCACCCAGCCCAGGAATAGAACAGTCAACCAAAGTCGATTTGGGGAATTTTTCATCGTTTGTATCTCCTTTTCGCATCAGGATAGCGCTTGCAGGCTGGCAAAATCTCTCTGATAGGTTCCGAAAGTGCCGGATAGATTAGAAGATCTTAAAAAATTAATTCCGCCTGTTGACATCCTATTTAGATTATGTCATACTACCAGCATCAACGCGGAGTTCGCTCCGCCACATCAATCGCCATCCCATCGAAAGGAGGAGGTGATGTCTAGCATGGACAGTAATAGTAGTACCCAACGCAGCGCTGTGGCATCACTCCTCGGTCTCCGATAGAACGAAGCCACAGCGCGCCACGAACGCCATCCGCAAGGGTGGCGTTCAGTGTTTAACAATCTCCAAAAGAAATGCCCAGCGAGCGTGCCGTCTGGACACCATCACCGTGGACATCCACCCGTTTGGGCACAGCCAGGGCTTCTTCGAACGGGATGTGGACGACTTTGGAATATTGCAGTGCCACCATATGCCCAAATGCGCCTTCGGCAGCCACACGCACAGCGGCAGAGCCATAGCGGGTTGCCAGCCAGCGGTCGAAGGCGGTGGGAGATCCGCCGCGCTGGAGGTGTCCCAGTACTGTGACGCGCGTTTCAGAGCCGGTGGCTTTTTCCACATAGTCACCCACTTTTTGGGCGATGCCGCCCAGGCGGGGAACATAGACCTCGTTGCCCTGCCGCCAGAAAACCTGGTCGCCATCCAGCGGTTTTGCGCCTTCTGAAACGGCCAGGATGCTGAAATGGCTGCCGCGCGCCTGTCGCTGGCGGATTTTTTCAGCAACACACTCGTATTTGAAGGGGATTTCGGGGATGAGAATCACATCTGCGCCACCAGCCACGCCAGAGTGCAGGCAGATGAAACCAGCGTCGCGGCCCATCAGTTCCAACACCATAACACGGTGGTGTGACTCGGCTGTCGTGTGGAGCTTGTCGAGGGCTTCGGTGGCAGTGGTCAGGGCGGTGTCGAATCCGAAGGTCACATCTGTGCCGCCGATGTCATTATCAATCGTTTTCGGCACACCCACGACAGGCACACCTTTCTGGTGCAACTCCATGCCAATGCGCAGCGTGCCATCACCGCCAATAACGATCAGCGCATCCAGCTTTTGAGCGTCGATGGCGCGCATAATTTCGTGAGAGACATCCACCACCGTCTCTTTGCCATCCACCATGATTTTTTGGGCAAATGGATTGCCACGGTTGGCCGTTCCCAAGATGGTCCCGCCGCGCGGCAAGATGCCTCGCACAACATTATGGGTCAGGGGAACGATGCCTTTGGGTTTCAAGAATCCATCATAGCCATCGCGGCAGCCCATCACTTCACAACCATAATCATTGATCGCTGTTTTAACCACCGCGCGGATGACCGCATTCAGCCCCGGAGCATCGCCGCCGCCGGTTAATACGCCGATTCGCTTCATAATCGCCTCCTTTATGGTATCTGGAAGGTAAATCTCCAGTTTGCATCCATGTTAACCATTTTCGAAGAAGATCCAATCACTTCAAACCAGGTGTTGCCCGGCTTGAAAGGAAAATATTTCCCATCCTGGGTGGCAAAAACCAGCATTTTATCCAACCCGTTGCGATACCAGGTCAGCTCAAACATCTGCCCATCACGGAACAAGAAGGCCTTGCCAGGGCCAGACATGACGATATCCACAATTTCTGGTTTAACCGAGTAGTAAGAGTGGGTGATGTATAGCACAACTACATTATCCGCACTGACCTGCTCATTGGTAACGCGATCCACCAGTGGCACATACACCTCGTTCGCGCCGTTCTGAAAATCATTATCCTTATCCACAGAGCGCAAGTATTTGCCGAGGGCGGCATCATATGTCCATTTATTGTAAATCGCAGGGGAAAAGCGGACAATTGCCTCGCTGGCGGGTTTCCCGTTATAAGGCAGTTCATACCGAAAGAGCATCCCATCCAGGTTCTGGCGCTGATTGCCCCCCGGAACTTTTTTCCCGTTGATAAAGGTGGTCAATTCAGCGGTATTGGTCAACAAAGCATTCTCGCCATTTGGCTCAAAACGGCACATCGGCGGGCAGGCTGCTTCAAGTACCAGCCGGTCAGAGTAATCCTGATTAAACAGCAACCGGCGCACGCGATAATCTGCCGAGCCAAAAGCCATATTGGCCTTATACATATTGATCAGGTGATGATCCACCAGCCGCCCCGAGCGGATCGGCCCTACCTGGGCAGCATCCTGCCCATAATAGACGGCAAAAAAGCGGGTAGTGCCTTCCTCGGTGTAATACTCCCAGACATTATCCGCTTTGGAAAGCCCCCACTGCGGACGGATATTGCGCGGCAGGTTGGAAACTTTCACAGCCAGCGGGCGGCGCTCCAGCAAAGTGGTGTCGGCCACTTTCAGCCCGGTCAGCGGGTTAATATCAGCGGGGAATTTTTCGGGGCCATACCCGGCTGCCGGATAGTCAATCGTTGGAGTAGGGGTGATGGTGGCAGTGGGGGTAACGGTTGGCGTTTCGGTGGCAGTGGAGGTAGGAGTCAGGGTGGCTGTTGCCGTTGCAGTGGGGGGCGCGGGGGTTGTGGCTCCAAGCGGAGAAACCTGCGCGGCGCAGCCGGTCAATAAAATCAAGGCCAGGATCAGGGTGAAAAAACGTAGCATAGTGTCTCCTTTCTTTATCATACTCCAAATCTGAATAGACTGGTCAACGCGGCGCAAAATTATACTTTCCATGCGCGCCCTGCCCTGGACATCACTTGAGAGCAACTACCCGGCACACGGCTTTCCAAAGTCAGCTTTTTTGCCGCCAAGATAGCACAAAACGCCAATAAAAACAAAGAAACCTGGCAAATCTTGGCCCCACGGCTTCCTGGCGGCTTCTCTATTTAGGGCGTTAAGAAAGCCATCGGCCCGGTTGAAGGAAAAGTGCAATTCGCGGGCAGTTCTTGTATAATCAAGCCATGCAAACCAACCTGCGCCAGCGTGTGACCGCCATCTTCATACCACTGGCCGCTATTGTGATGGTCGCCGCCTGGTTATACATCGCACCGCCGGGCATTTTGGGCAAGCTGGATGCGCTGGGTTACGCCGTCTGCCACCGCATTGACGAGCGCTCATTTCATATAGACGGACGACAACTGCCAGTTTGTGCCCGCTGTTCGGGAATGTACATCGGCGCAGTGCTGGGGCTGCTTTTCCAGGCCATCATCGCTCCCCGGCGCGGTGGAATGCCACGCTGGAAGGTTATCATTCCATTGGGCATGCTGTTTGCCGCCTTCGGCATCGATGGCGCGAACTCGTACCTGTACCTGCTCAAAGGGCTTTCGGGCGGCTCGTTTTTCTCAGCCATCCCCAACCTGTACACCCCCAACAACCCCCTGCGGCTCTTCACCGGGCTGGGCGCCGGTCTGGGAATTGCCACAGCCTTATATCCATCTTTCAACCAGACTGTTTTCAAAAATTGGGATGGCGCCCCCGCCCTGGATTCTTACAAATCAATGGGCCTGATGCTGGCCCTGGCAGCCCTGACCGGGCTCTTAATGCTGCCCGAATGGCCGGTGGTGCTGTACCCCATGGCTTTTATCAGCGCCGGGGGTGTTTTGCTCATCCTCAGCATGGTTTACAGCCTGCTATGGCTGATGGTGATGCGCGAAGAAAACACCTTCGAGCGCCTGCGCGACTACGGCTTCCCCATGCTGGCCGGGCTAACGGTGGCACTGATCCAGATCACCGCCATCGACTTGTTCCGCTTGTGGCTGACACACACATGGGGCGCATTCCCCCTGCGCTGATACGCAGACATGGACCCCAACGTCCCTCACGCTGGAGTGACCGGCAACAACTCAAAAGTCTCCCGGCTTTCGAACCCGCCAGAAACGATAAGGTGACTCTTTATGGAACTTCTTCTCGGCATTTTCTCCGCTTTTGGGCTTTCGGCCAGCGCCGGGCTGAATGCCTACATCCCGCTCTTCGTCATCGCCTTCATCGCCCGTTACACCGACTGGTTCAAGCTCCAGGCGCCTTTCGATACACTCACCAACCCCTGGATCATGCTGCTAATCGGCCTGCTGATCATCATCGAATTCCTGGCCGATAAAGTCCCGGCCTTCAATCACATCAACGACGCCATCCAGACCTTCGTCCGCCCGGTGGCCGGAGCCATCGTTTTTGCGGCATCCGCCAAAGTGCTGACCGATGTCAGCCCGGTGGTTTCACTGGCCTGCGGATTGCTGGTAGCGGGCAGCATCCACGCTGTCAAAGCCCTGGCGGTACGTCCAGTAGTCACAGCCACCACAGGCGGAGCGGGCAACATCCCCGTCAGCATCGCGGAAGATGTCGTTTCCACAATCACATCCATTCTGTCCATCATCCTGCCCTTCCTGGTTGGAATCTTCATTATCCTGGCGGGCATCCTGGTTTATCTGTGGATGCAGCGCCGGAAAACCAAAGCCTGACACATTCAAAAAAGGAGAGAAATCATGGAACCCACCATCATTGAACAAGCCGCCCCCTACCCGCCCGCCGAACCTAAGAAAAATCGCACTGGCATGATTATCGCCATTGTGGTTGGCCTGCTGTGTTGCTGCTGTCTCGTTCTGGGCGCCACCCTCTGGTTCACCGGAGATGCCATCGTAGAGATGATCAACAGCGCAGGCATTCTCAGCCAGTAAAGTTACAAAAGTAAGTTTGGCTCTCCCGTTCATAATGGGGAACAGGTAGGGGCGACCCGCCCTGTGCGAAAATTCGTGGCATTGTGCTTGAATTCCCTGCAAAAATGCGCCTGTTTATGCTTTGAAGGGTCGCCCCTACAGATTTTCACACCAAAAATGGTAGAGCCCTAAGTTTTTGTGCCTCTCCAGCAAGCCTGATACCCGTAGGGCAAGATGAGCATCTTGCCCTACAAAAGTTTAATTCACAGCCCGGCGCGCCGGGAAAACCCCAACACCAACAGCGCCTTTTGGATAACCGGGCTGTTGGTGTACGTTTTCCACACCAGCCCGCTCAGGTAATTTTCGATCATGAGCATTGAACAGCCTTTGTCGATGCCATAGATGGCGCTGCTGTACCAGGGCGGATTCACCGACAGATTGTACGCATCGAAAAAGCCATATTTTCCCCAGCTTTGGGGATGTTCATTATAAAGATACTGCATCATCGCCAGCGTCAGTTCGGGGATGAACGGCAGGCAGGATAACGCCCCATAAATGGATACTGTGCCGTTGGGCTGTGGTGGGTGCAGGCTGGGGGTTGCCCCAGAGACATCGTAACCCGCTGGACTGTCACCGCAGCTGCTGCCCCAACTGTTGCTGTGATAGGTCTTGAATTCCCCGGCGTGTTCAATACAAAAACTGCGATTTGCCAGCGCCGCCAGCCGGGTGTTATTGAACCAATCCACGCCATCCGGGTCAAGGTAACGAGCCGTATCCAGCCAGGCCTCGCTGAACTGGTAGGCAAATAAATTGCCCCCAGGGTTAACAATGATGGGCTGCCCATCAAAAAAGCCGGTGTCGCGCGAAAAACCCCGATAGAGTTTTCGCGCCAGCGCCGGGTCGAGCTGCCCGGCAGCCTGCAAATACATCATCTTTTGTTCGGCGGCCATGTCCCAACGAGAGATGAAACCAGGCTCGCCGGTAACATAATCGCCATCCTGGTCAGGGTTATAGGCCATGCGGAAAAATGCCTGGCCGGCATCTTCAAAAACGATGTAATTCCAATCGATACGCCCAAGCAGTTTTTGCGCTATGAGGCTGATTTCTTCATCCTTGAAATAAGCCTCAGCGGTGATGACCCCGTTTAAGCACAGTGCCGTATCAATGGTAGAGTATTCGCACTTCCAAAGGCGTTTGCCGCTGTCCATATCCAAAAAATGAGCAAAAAAACCGCGGTGGTGACTGGCTGTGTGATAAAGCGTGTGCAAAGTCTGGCGGGTAATCTCAATCGCCCGCTGGCGGCTAATGTAGCCACGCTCAGCGCCGATCACCCAGGCTGAAAGGGCAAAGCCCACTGAAGCAATCGAGGCAACTTTGACATCTTTGGTCGCATCCACCGTCAGTCCAAAACCCCGGCTGCCAGGCGTGAGATTGGTGTAATCGATGAAAAAGTCGAAAGAACCTTTGAGTTCGCGCTGCAAAAGATCAGGGTCTTCCATGATGGCTATCCCCGCCGGATGGATGATTCACGTTGAATGAACTTTGTGGGCACTCGTCGTATTTCAAAAGGGGTATCATTTTCAAGGTAATCGATCAGTTGCGTGGCGGCCAGTGATCCCCACAACAGGCGCGAAGCCCCCACGGTAGATAAACTTGGCTGCATATACTGGGCCACGCGAATATCATCGAAACCGACAATGGCAATATCATCGGGAGCTTTCAAATTGTGCGCTTTCATGGCCTTGATGAAACCAATCGCCATCTGGTCGTTGGCGCAAAAAACCGCATCAGGCAGATTCCCGGCGGCAATAATCTGCCGGGCGTTTTCGTAGCCAGATGCTTCGGTGAAATTCCCCTCGTAGCGCTGGACAAGCACCTGGTTTTTTGCGGCTTCGCTAGAAAAGGCCTCCCAGCGTTCGGCATTGTCAAGCGAATCAGATGCGCCAGAAATATAAAAGATGCGGCGCGCACCCTGGTTGTAGAGATGGTAAAAGGCTTCCTGTACACCCTGGCGGTTGTCGATGAGCAACGGCAGCAGACCATCGGCATCCAGGTAACGGTCAAGCACCACAATGGGAAATTGCGATGAAGCCAGTTTCAGGATGACATCGCTCTGGATCTTTGAATCAAACACAATCGCGCCATCCACCTGGCGGTGGGTCAAGATTTTATGCACCGTACGGGTTTCCGGGCAGACAAGTAGTTCATATTCGGTTTTCAAAATGGCATCGTGGATGCCTTCGAGAATTTCTTCGTAAAACGAGCCACCAAAACGCGAGATGAACACGCCAATGGTACGCGTTTTGCGCTTTTTAAGATGGCGGGCAAACGCATTGGGATGGTAATTCAACGCATCAGCAGCTTCCAACACCCGTTTGCGGGTTTCGGTGCCAATGGTGCCATTGCCGTTTAGCGCATACGATGTCGAAGTGATACTGACTCCCGCACGTTTTGCCACATCTTTAATGGTTGTCATGAAATATTCCTATAAACGAAGGCGCAGGGTGGGATAGCAGCTATTATTTTTTGATGAGCTGCAATCGTTCCAGCCCAGTCAAGATGTACTGGTTTTGCATAACAATCTTGTGGATGGTTTCATTCTCGTGGTTGGCAAGCATGAGCAGGGAGATGCCTTTGTCGATGCCGATCACGTCGCTATCGAACCAGTTTTTGCTCAGGTTGTAGGCGTCCATGAAGCCATAGCGGCCTTTGAGCTTATCATAAGAATAGTAGTTCAACATGGCCTGTTGGGCCTCTTGGGGCAGGAAGATGATCGAACCGATGGCGCCTGCCGGGGCGATGGTGTCATCGATAAAGTGAGAATTGTTGTCGAAACCGGAGGGAGGCGCGCCGTAGAGTCCGTTGTAGCCATCCGGGCCATCGCAGGCGGTCAGTCCCCAGGCGTTGGCGCTGAGGGTTTGGTAGCTTTTGTGCGGAGCAATGGCAAAGTTGTAATGCGCCAGCGAAGCCTCCACAGAGTTGTCATACCAGTTGACGCCGTCTTTGTCGGTGTAGGGCCGAAAATCGATCCAGGCGTGGCTGAACTGGTAGGTGAAGATGGAGCCAAACCAGGAGTGAATGAATGGCTTGCCATCGCCAAATTTGCCGGTGTGGCGGGTGAAAGCGTAGTAGGTGGATGATTCAATCGGGTGGGTGGGCGAACCAGCTGCCAGGATGTAAAGCATCAACTGTTCGGCGTAAAAATCCCAGTGGCCCTCGAAACCTTTTTCGGGGCGGTAGGCCATGTAGAACATATCGCGCACCGGGTCGATGAACCAGGGCCAGTTCACATCGCGGTACAGTTGGTCGGCTTTGGTTTGCACTTCGTCGCCGAAGTATTGCCCGGCGGTCAGCACACCCATCATCAGGATGGCGGTGTCGATGCTGGAAACTTCGCTCTGCCAGGCGCGTTTGCCGGTCTGCATATCTACAAAGTGGAAGAAAAAGCCCTCGCTGCGATCCATTTTGAGCAGGGTGTCGAGGGTTTTGCTGGCGCGATTGTGGCCTTCCTCGCGGGAAATGTAGCCTTTTTCCACGCCGACGGTGTAGGCCGTTAAACCAAACCCGACCGATGCCATGCTGGCGATGCCCTCGGAGCCGGGGAATCGATCGCGCACCAGGCCGTAGCCGGGGCTGGATGTGTCGGTGTTGGCCTGTTCCCAGAAGAAGTCGAACGATCCGCGTGTTTCGTAGGCCAGGACATCTTCAATCTTTGGGGCGGGGGCGATGGTGGCGGTTGGGGCGGGGGGAAGTGTTTCAGTGGGGGCAAGAGTCGCGGTAACGGTGGCAGGCGCAACGGTCGGGGCGGGAGTGGAACAACCTGTCAGCAGGGAAAATATCAAAACGAGAAGAATCAATCTATTCACCGGTGATACCCGTCCTTTCAATCGATTCGACAAACCATTTTTGCAAGACAAAATACATCAAGAGCAGGGGCAGGATGTTGAGGAAGGTTCCGCTGAGTTTGATGGCTTCGTTGAGCCGGTCGAAGATGTTGACGACGCCCGGCGGGTACATGTTTTCGTAGGCCTGGGTGAATTTGGCCAGCTGCATGGGCAGGGTCTGGACGCCGCCTTCGAGGAAGATGATGGTCAGGTAGGTTTCGTTCCAGTACCAGACGATGGAGAAGATGATGGAAACGATGAAAGCCGGGGCGGCGGAAGGCAGCGCGATGCTGGTGAAGATTTTCAGGTCGGAGGCGCCATCGAGGCGGGCGGCTTCTTCCAGCACTTTGGGCAGGGAAAGGAAGGTCTGGTAGAAAATCAGGATGAAGATGGCGCTTTTGTAGCCTTGCCCAACCAGCGCAGGCAAAATCAGCGACAGGCTGCTGCCGAGCAGCCCGAACTGTTTGTAGGTGAGCATCTGCGGGATGACCGTGTTCTGGGCCGGGATGATGAAGGTGGCCAGGATGAGCATGAAGAGCAGGTTTTTGCCCCAAAAGCGGTAGCGCGCCAGCCCGTAGCCCACCAGCGAACACACGATGGCCTGGATGAGCGATGGCACTACGCTGATCAGGATGGATGATACCAGCGTATTGGGATAATCGAGCACGAGGTAGGCTTTTTCGTAATTGCCGGTGTACAACTCGGTGGGAACCCACTGCACCATTGGGTTGAGCAGGTCAGAGGGGCTTTTCAGGCTGGTGACGAGCATGAAAAGCAGCGGGTAGAGATAGACGAAACCAATGGCGATGAGCAGCAGGTAGAGCAGCAGGCTGAAGATCAGCCCGTAACTGCTGCGACTGCCAAACAAGAAGCCTTTTGCTGCATCGAGGTTGAGGGTTTTCAGGCTGCGCATTTATTCCGCATCCTTTTTCGATTGCATGGTGATGAAAAGGTAGACTATCGCCAGCAGCGCCACCAGCACCGAAAAATAGATGAACGACATGGCGCTGGCGTAACCAATGCCGCCATCCACGGCATACGTCTGGCCAGAAACGTATTTGATGACTTTGTTTTCTGAGAAGTGCGAGAGCGTGATGATGGTATAGATGGCATTGATCAATGTGGTGGTGGAAAGCGATGGCAGGGTGATCTTCCAGAAGGCTTCCCAGGGCGAAGCGCCATCAATCGCGGCGGCTTCGTAAATGTTCTTGTCGATTTTTTGCAGGCTGGCGAGATAGATCAATATCTGCACACCCGAAAACCACAAAATCAGGATAAAAGATGTAAGCAGGTATTCCACCGGGTTGCGCAGGTAACGCGGCAGCTGCATCAGGAATTCGGTCACAGCCGCAGATTGGGCAATGCCCGGCGCGGAGGTGGCCCCCTGCGAGGTCAATTCTGCAATAACCGGGCCGCTGGTGATGACCACCGGCAGGAAGAAAATGGTGCGAAACAGGCCTTTGAACTTGAAACCCAGGTTCAGGAACAGGGCGATCACCATCGAAAAGATGATGATGATCGGCACCGAGATAAGTGTCTGGATTATGTAACCGACCAGCAGTTCGATAAAGTTCGGGTCAGTAAACAGGGCGCGGGTGTAGTTAGCCCATTTCACAGAATCGAGGTGGATTTCTGTGGCCGAAACAGTCACCTGGTTCAGGCTGTAATAAAACGTCTGGGCCAGCGGTGCGAGCGTGAAAACGGCAAAACCGATCACCCAGATAAATACAAATCCATAGCCGTAGAGCGCCTCGCGGGTACTGTGACGCATCTCATTGCGAAAAAAACGCGGCAGATTCATGGCTGCACCTCGCGCAAGATGGCGTCGCGGGCAGGAACCTGCATCCCACCCGCCGAAAACGCCTGTTCGCTATAGTTAACCACAATCTGTTTGCCATTGGCGTATGTGGTGGCAAACACCCCCTGCGCCAGCGCCCGGCGAGCCACAATCTCCTGTCCGCGCACCGGGCCGAGCAGGGTATTCAACCACCGATAAGTCTGCTTCACCTGCCCGCCCCACTGGGCATAAGAGGATGTGTAAATCCAGTTGGAACTGGTGTTCAGCATTTTGGCAGTGACTTCCTGGGTCAAGAAAAAGGATGGATAAACGCCAAAATCCACATGTCGCAGCAAATCGGTGCGCAAATTGGAAGAAAAGTTCAGCGCCGGGCCGTAAAAAGGCAGGTAACCCGCCAACACAATTTCCAGGAAAGGCACAGCCTCGCTGGTGTAAATGTAGCCGCTATCGCCCAAAGGCATATCATAATAGGCTTTTGCCAGGCTAAAAACATAATCATTGGGCTGGTAAAAAGCCAGGCGGCCAGGGTTTTCTGCCAACAGCTTTTGGTAGGACTGGATGGACTGTTCGCGGCTGAGAAAATGCTCGTTTTTAAAATCACTATACAGGCTAGAGCCGATACCATCCAGGGCCAGGCCGGCTCCCGGTATGGATAAAATATCCCGGCTGAGGGGGAGATAGCGCCCGTTCAGCGCATCCAGATTCAGGTAATAGTTGAGCTTATTGCGGTTATACCCTTCCAGGTTGACGTTGGTGATGGCCATCGCCAGATCATTGCGCGGAGAATAACCCGCTTCATTCCACAACGCCGCCTGCGGGTTGAGATACAGCCCCAAATTACCGCCGGTTTCTGCCACATTGGATGCCAGCGCGCGTAACTGGCTGAGACTGCCCAGGCCGCCATCCAGTTGCAGCGCGCGCGGCGGCATACTCGTAGCGCCGAGCGGCTGCCAGCCGTAATAAACCACCTCGGGGTTGGGCAGGTTCAAATCGCCCAGGATTGCATTCACCTGGCTGAGCGTGGTCATCGCGATCAGGCGATGCCACAACAGCACCTTTTCCTTATCACCACCCAAAAATTCCAGCCGGATGCCAATATTGGGGTTTGCCCCGGTTTGCCGGCTCAGAACCCCTTTTTCCAGCAGGTATTGCTGATAACTGCGCGCCATGCCGACATAATCCGCCGCATCTTTACTCAAAAAACGATAGTGGATTTTTACATCGAAACCATTGGTCGCGCGCTGGATGGTGGTCACCCCTGCCCCAGAGCGGTTGGTAGCCTGGAAGTAACTCTGGTTATAGATGAATGCGCTATAGATAAAATTGAAATTGGTGATAATCCCCGAAGGATGGGCCTGGATTTCGCCATACGACGCGCCCTTTTCAACAATCGAAATGAACGCGTTCTGCTTTTCGCCCAACGCCATGCCAAACACCGGGATGGAAATCTTGTAAGCAGGGTTTGTGTCTGGGTCCCACGGCATAATAGCAGTCATGCCCAAATCATCGCCGTAATAACGCCCGTAAAACATATTCCGGGCCTTGGTTTCTGCCGTAAAACGGATCAGGCTGCCAGACCCATCGGGAATGAACATATAGCCGGGCAGGCTGTCGCTGCGGGTGGCTCCCAGGAACGGGTAAACGTATAACAACCCCAGTTTAAAATCGGGATTTTCTTCTTTGACCGAATCAGCGGGTATTTCCACGCTGACGCCGTTTTCTTCCAACTTGAGCACCACCCCAATGGTGATACCGTAATCGCTGAATTTTACTGTGGCTGATATACCCTGTTCAACCGGCTTTACATCCAAAGCAACGGTTGAGTTGGTGATGGAAACCCGTTTGTTGATCGCCTGCGCATCCAGGTATTCGATACTGATGCCGCTTGTGGCAAAAGCCTTCCAGGATTTATTCAGCCGGTCGGTTTTTTCAAATTCGTCCAGGGTAGCGTTCCAGGTGTAGCCGCTGCGCTTGTCCACCACTTTGAATCCCAGCGTGGATGGGTTGACATACAGCTTGAACGAGGCGTTTTCAGCGGCCAGCGCATACGGGTCGGGGATGGGAACATCTCGCAGCGCCGCGGCCTGCGCGGGTTGTGGAATCCAGCCGAGCAGCAGGAGAAGTAACATCCAGAGAGCAAAAAACGCCCTCATCCCTGCCCTTCCCCCGGCGGGGTAAGGGGAATACAGCCCCATCCCCCGCCAGGGGAGGGCAGAGGGTGATGGCAAAGTGCGCGGCTTATCCACGTAAACCTACCTCCTGGACAATTGCCAGGATGAAATCGTACAACTGGTTAAACAGCACATACAGGATGTAGCCAGTCAGGAGGAACATGGCCATGGTGAACATGGTGATGAGAATGTTGCGGATGGTTTCAGAAATTGAGTAGTTGTGGATTTCTTTGACCATGATGAACAGCATCAGCCCCGTCCAGAACCAGACCAGGTTAACTGAGAAGGTGTAGATGAAAATTTCATTGAGGCTAAGGATGTTTGAAACCAGCGCAATCGGCAGCGCCAGGAGCGCATAGGGGAACAGACTGTAGGCACTGGCAACGACTACATCGCGCAGGCGACCCTCGCCATCATTGACGGTGGAGACAAGGAAGTTAGCGGTGTTCCAGATGAAAAGCGCCAGGGCCGTGTAGAGTATCTCGTTTTCTACGTAGATGTATACGGTGGATGTATATGGGCTGAAGGGGAATCCCGTCAGGTAGAGCGACATGACCCGGACGATGATAACCCAGCCGTAGACGATCCCTGCAAAAAGCAGGCTGCCACGCTGTTTCTTTTTGATGTAATAAAAGCTGTCGGCGGGCTGGCGGATAAAGCGGAACATGAAAACGAAATCGTCGATGAGCTTGATGCGCTGCAAACTGTTTCCCCAGGCGCGCAGCGGATCGAGCCAGTGGCGGCGCTTTTCCAGCCGGGTGAAGATGCCCAGCACCAGCCACAGTCCAACCATCCACAAGATGGCGCTGGCAAGATAACGCTGCAAAACAGCGTTGCGCAGTTCCCAAAATGCCTGTGAATACCCGGCGCGGTCTTCGGCATACTTGTAGGCGATCAGCGCGCGGGCGTAGTCGCCATCTTTGTAATAAGCATCGGCGATGGCCTGGTAAGACATGATGAACGAGCCGTTGTAGTTCAGGACTTCTTCAAAATACGGTTTGGCTTCGCTATAGTAGCCATCCATATACAGGCGCACGCCTTCATGGACTTTACGGGCGAAATCGGTGGTCTGGTAGCTGATGATGGCATTTTTATCTTTATCGAGTACATAAATCATCTCACCGGCGCGTTCGATGGCAGTGGGATTGAGCAGTGTGCCCAGGCGCTGCTCGCCCTTATCTTGAGCGCCAAAAACGAACAGCAGTGTGCCGTTCAAATCGTATTCGTAAACCTGGCCGTTGGCATCCACTGCCAGGAGCAGGCCGCTGGCGCTGACGTTGATATCGCGGAAATTGTTTGAGCCGTAGATATCGGGGAAGATGTTTTTGCCCGCGATGGTGAATTTACGAATGCTTTTGTAGCGTGTCGTCCCGGCGGTGATGGTGTAAACCAGCGATTGGTTGTCAATGGTAAGGTTGGAGGGTGAAGCCGCCTCGTTTTTCACAAACTGGTCGAGTTGTTCCTGCGTCAGGAACAGGCGCTGCAAGATCATCTTCAGCGACATCTCAGCAGTGTTGGCCCCAAAATAGCCGATGAAGTTGCCGTTGGTATTCATCTGTACAATGCCGTTGACAGAGCCTTCACTGATGACATAAAGGTTTTTGCGCACATCCACGGCAATTTTGCGCGGCAAGAATTCCTTACCTTTTCCAAATAGCGGTTCGGCGGGCCGCCCAAACTCTTTTAGCAGGCTGCCATCTTTGTCGAACAACACAATCGAATTTTTCTTAGAATCGGTCACGTAGATGACGCCATCCTCATCTACGAACAGGCCGCTCGGGGCTTGCAGGATTCCGCCCCCGTAGGTGGCCACCGTTTGGAAATTTTGATCCAACCTGAGAATCTCCCCATGACCGGTATCGGCGATGTAGATAAACCCATCGGGCGCGACAAACATATCTTCAGCGGCAGAAATCGGCAGGTCGATCTCGGCGATGGGGGTGTAGGCATCCTGGGTCATCAGCGGGTAGCCGCCGGGGCCCATCGCCCAGGTGGTGTAGGGTGCGCCCGCGCTGGCGCGCAGGGCAGGAAGGCTGGAGAGGAAGAGAATAGAGAGGAGGAGAAGCGCCCTCACCCCTGCCCATCTCCCGAGGGGAGAGGGGGAATATCGTCCCATCCTCTTTCCGGGGAGGGCGGAGGGGGAGGGCGTAATGTCGTTTCTCATTTCAACCCCGAATGTGACATGGTGCTCATCACCTGGCTTTGCAGGAAGATAAATATAACCAGGTTGGGCAGGAACATGATCAAAGAGGCCGCCGCAGCGATACCCTGTCCAGCTACAGCATTGGCCCCGGTGCTGGTAGCGGTCAGGGTGCCCAGGTAGAAGGCAAAAGTTTTCAGGCTTTCGGTGTTGATGTAAGTGCTGGAAATATCGGCGTTGTTCCAGGCAGCCTGGAAAGTCAGGATGGCAATAGTTGCCAGCGCCGGACGGATCATGGGCAGGATAATGCGCCAGTAAATCTCAATATCTGAAGCGCCGTCAATTTGCGCGGCCTCGATGACTTCATCGGGGATGCCATCGATGAATTGTTTGATCAGGAACAGGCCAACCGGCATGGCCAGCCCCGGCAGGATGTGAACCAGGAAGGTATCGAGCAGCCCGAGATTGTTGATGATCAAGAAACGCGGAATGGTTACAGCGATGGGTACGAACATCAGTGCGATGGTGTTGATGGCGAAAAGCGCTTTTTTAAGCCCAAAACGCTTTTTCGAGAGTGCGTAAGCAGCGGTGCTGGAGACGACAATCGAGGCGGCCACTGTCACAACGGTGATCAGAATGCTGTTGAACAGGTAACGGCTGACCGGCACCCCGGAATTCGACATTTTGGAGAACAGGTCGGTGAAGTTCTTGAAAGTCGGGTTTACCACAAAAAAGCGCGGTGGGTAAGCAAAAAGCTCATCTGGTGGCTTGAAGGCGTGCGAGAAGATGAAGATAATCGGCAGCAGCATCAGGGCTGCCAGCGGCAGCAGGATCACATAAAACTTGAGCTGGCTAACGTGAAAACCTTTGGGGTTGATGCCCCGATTGTGAACCCCAGAAAAACGTCCCAGCCAATTGGTGCGCATCGTTTACTCCTCGCTGGCAAAGAGGCGGTTTGCCAGCCGGGTGAAAAAGAGCACCATCATCAGCAGCACGACCGAAACAGCGGCAGCATAGCCCATTTCGTAGCGCAGGAAACCATAATCTTCAATATGGTTAACGATCAGCTGCCCGGCATACTGCGGCGTGGGATTGGCTCCAGAAAGTATGACACCAATGGCCCCGGCCTGGAAGGTGGAGACAATCGCCATAACGGCCCCGAAGAGCATTTGCGGTTTCATGGATGGGATGGTGATGTAGAAAATC
Source organism: uncultured Anaerolineae bacterium (assembly GCA_903822545.1). Lineage (GTDB taxonomy): Bacteria > Chloroflexota > Anaerolineae > Anaerolineales > Villigracilaceae > CAIJPN01. The sequence goes on from CAIJPN010000013.1 coordinate 60,113, forward strand.
TCCTGGAGGCGGTTGTTGATGCCATCCAGGCTGGCGGCTTCATATAGTTCGGGGTTGATCTCCAAAATTCCGGCCAGCATGGCCAGGAAACCGATGCCCATGCTGCTCCACAGCGTCACCAGGATCATGATGGTCATCAGGTATTGCGGTGATTGCAGCCACTGGATCGGCTCGGGGATGGCGTTCAGCCCGAGCAGGAAGCTGTTCAGGTAGCCGTTCTGGTCGCCGCTGAAGAAGGTTTTCCAGACAACTGTCATCGCCACGCCGGAAGTCATGGAGGGTGAGTACAGGATCAGGGCGAACAGGGTGCGGGGAAGCTTGGGGAGTTGTGCCAACATCCAGGCCAGCAGGAAAGATAAGGCGTAGCCTCCCGGCCCAACAATCAAGGCAAACTGGATGGTGTTGGGCAGGACGTATTTCATAAAAATATCATCCTGCGTCAGCAGCACGATGTAGTTTTTCAGCCCAATGAAGCTGGGGAACTGGATGGTATCAAAAAAGGTGAACGAGAGCAAAAAAGCCACCAGCACCGGTACGATAATGAAAACGATGAATAACAGTGCATACATTGCCAGGAAACTGTAGGCACTGCCTTCTTTTTCGAGCCATTTTTGGATAGTAAGCTTATTGAGCATTTTCCATCCAACCTTTAACCGTTTCCAGTGTTGGGATTTTGAATTCTCTAATCTTTTGGCCGTCTTTGAGATAGCCAAATTCTTCCATTTTGCGGGTGATCTCGCGGTTGATGATTGTCACGGCGCTGTCGATCGCTACGCGCGGGTTGGTAGCATCGAAAACGATCTTGTTCCAGGCGTTGCTTAGTTCGCGCTCCTGCATGTAGCTGCCGGGCAGTTTCACCGGCTCTTGCAGCCATTGCCACTGCTCCAAGATCACCTTTTTGTGCTCAGCGGGGATTGGCAGACGCTGGAAGGCTTCGAGATTGGCCGAACTCCACAGGTATTCCATGCCGTAGTTCAGGATGAGTTGTTGTTGGAAATCCACCTGGGTTTCGGTGGACATCCACCACTTCATAAATTGCCACGCTTCAGCGGGTTTTTTGGTATCGGAAAACATGATGCTGGCCTGGGCCGAGCCAGTAGTCCAGCGCAGCTGGCTGCCATCGGGTTGGGGTGTGGCCGGGTACAGGTCTATGCCCCACAGCCCGGTGATTTCGGGGGCGGCAGTCATCAGCTTGATGTAGTCGGTAAAGTTGGAAACGCCTATCGGCAGGCTGCCATAGCGGAAGCTGTCGTAAAAGCTGGAGGTGGTTAGCGGCATCCCGTAGATGGTGAAACTCTCGGCCATGAATTTCATGGCGACGATGGACTCGTTGCTGCCCAGGCCGGTGGAAAAACCATCTGGGCTGTAGAGCTGCGCGCCCTGGTTGAAAAGATACGGGGCCGTAAAGATGTAGTTTTTGAAACCGGAGCCGGTGGAGAAGGGGGTGTTGTAGTTCATCCCGTAGCGCTGCAGTTCGGGCAAAATCTCAAGCACCTGCGGCCAGGTGCGCGGGACCGGCAGCCCGAGCGAATCCATGATGTCTTTGCGATAAAACGTCACCCAAAAATCTTGCGTTTCGGGGATGGCGTAAACCGAGTCGTTGATGATGTAGCTCAACAGTGAGCCGGGCGTATAGATGCGAATGAAAGAGTCAAAGTCTGGGAAGCTGCGCAGGTCTTTGAGGGCGTTGCGGATGGCCAGCTCATATGGGACGTTGGTGCTAACTCCCAGGGCCACATCCGGCTGGATACCGGCGGCGTTGGCCAGTACCAGCTTCGACTCGTCGGGCATGATCGAGAATTTTACGCGGATGCCGGTCTCTTTGGTAAAAGATAGGTCGGTCATCATTTGCAGCAGGTCAACATATTGGCGCGGACGGTTGACCCATACTTCCAGTTCGTCTGTACCTGCCACAATGGACTGGTATGGATCAGGCTGGAAGGAATGAATAAAGCGTTTGAGCGTCTCACTGGCCGAAAGCGAGATGGGGATTTCAACCTGATGGGGAGCCGCATCGGCTGAATGGATGGTTATTTTATCCAACGCGAGCGGCTGGCTCTGCAGCTGGGGCAGCAGGTTGCCAAGCAGCTGCGCCGCCGACCCCGAGCCTTCGGAAAAACGATTCATGTAGTTGGGGATTTTATCGGGGTCAGAAGCCAGGAAGCGCAGGTTGTCAATCGCCATCTGGTAAGTCAGGATTTCCGGCGAGCCGCCGGTCTGGTTGATGGCGAGCAGGGTTTGCTTGTCGGCCTGTAAATCGTCGGCGATGCTGAGCAGTCGCTCGCGGATGTCAGGGATGTAATCGGAGATAACCCATTCTTTGTAGCGGTCAGCCTGGTTGCCGGTCAGTTTTTTGATCTCCAGCGAAAGTGCGTTGATGTCGATCAACGCCTTCCTGATTTTCTGGATGGCCGGGTTGTAGGGGGCATCGCTGGCTTCAATCGCCAGCACGTTTTGGCCTTTTTTTAAGAAAATTTTGTAAGGCAGGGTGACATTAACCCATTCAGCGGAATAGTTGAAGGGGACATTGTTCAACTGCGCAAACGGCACCACCCCGTTGATGCTGATCCGCCGGAAAACGGTGAAGTTGTTCCGGGTGTTTTGCTGCACCCGAAAGGTGATGAAATACATCCCATCGGCTGGGATAGGAAACTCATAGTAGACGGCGCTGCCGCTTTTGTCCCAGGTTTCGCCGCCAAGCGTGTTGAGCAGCAGCCGGTAGGTATCGTAGGGCGTCACATCCAGGCTGCGACTGCTGGCGGGGCGCACCGATGTGTCGTTTTTATACGTCGGGTATTCGGCTTCGAGCGAGATCGAAAAATCGGCAGGATCGGATGCCAGGTTTTGTGCCAGGTATTGGGAATAATCGGGATAAGTGGAAAATGGCTCGAGATAAAGGCTGCCCAGGTAAAGCGATTCTTCGGTCAGCTGGAATTGGAAGGTGTGTTCCCCTTTAGATAATTTTAGCTGGATGGGATATTCCAGGCTGAAATTTGCATCACGCATGGCGACTTTTGTCCAGCGAATGCTTTGTTCCTGCCGGATTAGCGCATCGTTCCCATAGCGATCCTGCGGGAAAGTGTTTTCACTGTTCTGGTAGTAGATGGGAAAAACGATCCGCCGCGCCTCGCTGGATGGGAATTGCCCATCGACCAGCAGTTGTCCTTCGGGCGCACCGATCAATGCTTCGGCGGCGACCATGTCAAACGAAACGGTATACAGCCCATCGACAGGGATGGATGCCTGGAATTGGATTCTGTCGTTTTGGTGGAGCAAAATGCTCGGTTTGGGGTACAGACTAGCTTTGTCGTCACTGGCAAGTTCCCATCCAAAAGAATCTGCCCGGATTTCGATCCCAGTGCCATTTCCCGCCGCCGCAACAGGCGCAGGCAAAGGCAACGCTGCCAGCAAAACCAGCAGGGCGGCAAAAATGCGGGAAACTGCGTTCAAGCGAGGGGGCATATAGGTTCTCGCCCTCACCCCCGGCCCCTCTCCCGGCGGGAGAGGGGAGCAAGTCCCCTCCCCCTTTGGGGGAGGGCGGAGGGTGAGGGAAAAAAGGGGCGTTGTTTTGGCAACGCCCCTTCTATCAGACAGGAATTACTTGTTTACGGTAGCGCGGGCATCTGTCAGGAGCTTGTTGGCAAACTCTTCCAGCTTGGCAGCGTAATCTTCATACTTGAAGCGGCCATCATTGACGAAGTTGAACATGTACCACATGTTAACATCTTTGTCTTCGCCGACATCAATACCGGGTTTGCCTTCCCAGCGCGACTGGATGTAGCCAGGGATGACTTTCGCCAGGGATTCAACCAGGCTGCTATCAAGATTTTCAAGAGCGGCATTAAGACCGGGCTTGTCTACGAAGGTCTTGTACAGTTCGATGGAAGCGGGGTCAACCGAAATGGGCAGCTTGGGCGCAGATCCGGCGGCCTTGGCCAGTTCAACTTCTTTGGCATAGGCTTCGGTAGAGAAGGTCATCCACTTGGCGAAGTTGTAGGCTTCTTCCGGGTTGGCAGCGGTCTTGGAGACCACGATCACATCGTAGACCAAAGCCTGGGTCCCGCCGGGGATGCCGACAAAGTCCCAGTTGAATTTGGCATCTTTCACCCAGCCCGGAACGCTCCAGGACGCATCCCAGCGCACACCGGCTTCCTGGTTCATGAACAGTTCCCACGGGCCTTGCGACTTGAAGTTCTTCTTCTGTTCATCAGTCAGGCCCTGCCAGGTGAGCGGCTTGGATTCGCCAGCTTTGGCAATGCCAGCTTTGAAGGCGGCAGAATTGTAATTCATGTTGGTGCCATCGAAGCTGAACCACTTCAGGTTGCTGTCTTGCGTGTTCGGGTACCAGCCTATGATGAATTCCTGTTCATCCAGGCCGAGCATGGCTTTATCGACATTGTTCAATGCAGTGGCAGTGGCAAAGAAGTCATCAGCCGAAATGCCATATTCCGGGGCATCCAGGTTGGCAGCTTCATAGACATCTTTGTTAACCCAATAACCCATGATGAACTGGGCAGCCGGAAGGCCCATGACCTTGCCATTATAGGTAAAACCATCTTTCAAAGCCTGCGGAACATTGGCCCAATCCGCATCAGCGCTGGTCAGGTCAGACAGGTCAGACAGCCAACCATTCTGAACATAGAGCGGCACGTTGTTCGCCATAAAGACATCGGGCAATTCACCCTTGGCAGCATAGGCGGTCAGCAGCGCATCCCAACCCTTTTTATCGGGGTCAGACATATCGACAAATTCAACCGTCACATTCGGGTGCAATTCCGTGTACGCCGCAACCAACTGGCGCTGAATGTTATTCTCTTCCTCGGTGCCCAGGTTCCAGTTGGCATAACGGATGGTCACAGGTTCCGGCGCGGCAGTTGGTGGGACTTCGGTCGGCGGAACTTCGGTTGGTTTGGGCGCTTCGGTGGGCTTCGGCGCCTCGGTTGGGGCAGCGGGAGCTTCGGTAGCCGTAGCGGGCGCACCACAGGCCGCCAGCAGGCTGGCAGCCAGCACGAGCACAATGGCTGCATTCACAAACTTTACAAGCGATTTCATTCTTCTCTCCTTTTGAGTTTTAACTTGGTTGAACAGGATAAACAAGAAAGGTAAAAGTAGGCAATTTTGTGCAGTGTATATCCTTTCCGGAAGCCTTGCCTATGCTCCCAAAACGACCCGGATCAAATGTGTCTTTCCATCAGAAAAGACAGGCAGGAGATTGCTGGAATGGGGACTGCCATCAATACTGACAGTTTTCACCCCGCCACTGACATGGCCTGGATTTTCAACCCGTATCTGGTATACCGCACCCCGGAAATTGCGCGTCACCTGGAATTCATCCCAACCCGCCGGGATGGACGGGTCAACCAGCAGCCCATCCACCTGCGGGCGGATCCCCAAAATCCAGTGAGTCGCCACACGCTGCAGCCACTGCGCAGAACCGGTGTACCAAGTCCAGCCGCCGCGCCCGTAAAACTCCGAGAGCGGCCCGTCGATGTTGCCGGGGGTGACGTACGGCTCGGCCTTATAAATCTCAATATCCACGCTGCGGTTAGGCGGGCAGATTTTGCGGTAGGCTTCGTAAGCCCGCTCTGGCTGCCCGGCCAGCACATAGGCCCACACCGACCAGGTGGCGGCGTGCGTATACACCCCGCCATTTTCGCGCAGCCCCGGCGCATAGCGGGTGACGTAGCCCACATCGCGGCGCGGCTGGGTGAAAGCCGGGAAATTCAAGAGCGTGCCGTAATCTTTCAGCAGGTATTTCGTGACCGATTCCATGGCAGTTTGGGTGCGTTCGGCATCCGCCGCGCCACTGATGACCGCCCAGTTGTTGGGCATCAGGAAGATTTTGCCCTCGGCGTTGTCTTTCGAGCCGAGCAGCAGCCCATCATCGGTGGTGGCCTGCAAATACCATTCGCCATCCCAGCCGTGACGGTTGAGCGCCTCGCGCAGGCTCTCGCGCACGATAGCACACTTTTGGGCAAAAGCCTCGTCGCCGCGCGCCTGCGCCAGCGGGCCGAAGCTGCCCAGGATCATATACAAGAATTCCGCCACCCAGAAACTCTCACCCTTCAACAGCGTGCCAACCGCGCTCAGGCCGTCGTTCCAGTCGTGATCCCCCATCAGCGGGATGCCGCGCGGCGAGAAACGGGAAAAAGACCGTTCGATGGCGCGCTTGCAGTGCTGGTAAAGCGTCTCGGCGGGCGCATTCAGATACGGGGCGGTTTCGTCGAGAATCCCAAAGTCGGCAGTCTCTTGCAGGTACGCATCCAGGATAAAGGGCAGCCAGAGCAGGTCATCCGAACAATTGGTGCGCGGCCCGCCGCCCCGGATGGTGAACCACCAGTGCAGCACGTCACCTTCAACAAATTGTTGCGAAGCGTGCAATAAAAGCTGTTTCCTGGCATACTCTGGCTCGCCAACCAGGAAAACCTGGCTGTCTTGCAGCTGGTCACGGAAGCCGTAGCCCGCCGAAACCTGGTACAGCGCAGATTTTCCCCACACACGGCACGAAATGGCCTGGTACTTGAGCCAGGTGTTGGTCATAAAGTTCAGGGCTTCATCGGGGGTTTCGACTTTTTCGCCATCCAGGTGGCGCGACCACAGCACCCGCACATCTTCCAGCGCCTTCTGGCTCGCTTCCACGCTGGTGTAGCGCCGGATCAACTCGCTGGCGTCTTCCTTGCCGTCTTCGGCGGCTCCCAGCGTGAAGACGATGATTTTGGACTGCCCCGGCTCCAGCGTGACCGCCACTTGCAGCGCGGCGATGGGATCGCCAAAGCGCCCGCTGCGCCCGGCCAGCTTTTCTAGCAACATGGCCTGGGGCTTGTCATCGTTGTTATACATGCCGATAAATGATTCTTTATCGCAGTCGAAAGATTTAAGCGGCTCGCTGGCGGCCATGAAGGCGGTATACGGCCAATCGACGTTGTTCCAGCGGCCATGCTCATCGGGGAAGCCCCACAGGCATTTGCGCGCAAAAACGGCGCGCTGGCCTGCCTCCGCCGAGGTGGTGATGAACAGCTTGTGGAATTCGCGGTGCTCATCGGGGGCCATGCCCAGCAGCCACTCGGCGTAGCTGGTCACATCCAGTTCGCGGGTTTCGGCGCTGAGATTGGTCAGTTTAAGCTGGAAAATCTCCAGCGGGGCATCTGCCGCCACGAAAAGCGTCAGCTCGCTGGAAATATCTTCCACCTGTTGGTTAAATCGGGAATACCCGACGCCGTGCGTCACCGAAAACGACTGGTACGGACGCATAACCGGCTTATAGGCCGCCGACCAGAACACCTTGCGGCGCAGGTCGCGGATGTAAAAATATTTTCCCCAATTGTCGCGGATCAAATCCTGGAAAGAACGTGTGAGACGATTTTGCCCGGCGTTGCCCCGCCAGCTATAGCCAGAGCCGGTCTGCGAGACCATCAACCCATAATCGCCATTGCTGATGACGTTCCCCCAGGGACGCGGCGTGAATGGAGTCGTAATGACATACTCTTTGCCGTCTTCTGAAAAATAACCATAGCCATTTTCAAATTTCCTGGTCATAGTGCCTCTGAGAAGATAGGTGGCTGTGTAGGGCCTGGGTAAGTCAACGATATTGTCATTATAATGTATAATCGCCAAAAAGTGAAACGTTTCACTTCGGCAAATCAGCAACTTTCACAGGTTAATTTTTGAGATAATCACCATCATCCACATACAGAGAGTAGATTTATATAAGGTACCGACCCATGACACAAAATACCGAAGAATTCATCAACCACCTGCTCGCCCAAATGACCCCCGCAGAAATGATCGGCCAGTTAACCCAATTTTCTGCCGGACCTGAAACATCCCCCGACTTGCTGCGCCAGGGCCAGATCGGCTCGCTCTTCAACGCATCCGGCGCGCTCACCGGGCAGGGACAATCTAAATCCAGCAACGCCGCCACCGCCAACTACTTCCAAAACCTGGCGCTCGAAGCACGCCTCAAAATCCCGCTCATCTTCGGGCGCGATGTCATCCACGGCTACCGCACCGTCTTCCCCATCCCGCTGGCCCAGGCCGCCAGCTTCAACCCCGAACTCGCCGGGCAGGCCGCATCCATCGCCGCCAGCGAAGCCAGTGCCGACGGTATCAAATGGACCTTTGCCCCCATGATCGACATCGCCCGCGATGCGCGCTGGGGCCGCGTGGCAGAAGGCAGCGGCGAAGACCCCTGTCTCGGCGCAGATATGGCCGCGGCGCTGGTCAGGGGATTCCAGGGCGATAGCTATTCCGCGCCCGACAAAATCGTCGCCTGCGCCAAGCACTATGTCGGCTACGGCGCATCCGAAGGCGGGCGCGATTACGATGGCGGTGAAATCTCCGAACCGACCCTGCGCGACGTTTACATGCCGCCCTACCAGGCCGCCGTCTCCGCCGGAACCGGCACGCTCATGTCGGCCTTCATCGACCTGAACGGTGTTCCCGCCACCGCCAACCGCCGCCTGCTCACCGATGTGCTGCGCAGCGAATGGGGTTTCGATGGCTTCGTAGTTTCCGACTGGGACTCAGTCGGCGAACTCATCCACCACGGCGTCGCCGAAGACGAAGCCCACGCCGCCATCCAGGCCCTGCGCGCCGGGGTCGAAATGGACATGGTCAGCGGCGTTTATCATAAAACCCTGGCTTCCAGCCTGCAAAACGGCAAAATCTCTCTTGGGGAAATTGAAGAAGCTGCCCGCCGCGTGCTGCGCATCAAACACCGGGCTGGACTCTTCACCCAACCTTTTACCGACCCAGATCGCGCCGCCCTGACGCTGCTTACCGACAAATCACGCCAGCTTGCCCGGAAGTTTGCCCGCGACTGTATGGTTTTACTCAAAAATGAACACAAGCTCCTGCCCCTGAGCAGATTCCGCCGCATCCTCGTGGCGGGCAATTTCGTCCACGCCACCAGCGAACTCTTCGGCACCTGGACGCCCGATGGCCGCGCCGAAGATGTTACCCCGCTCGAGGAAGCCCTGCGCCAGGTAGCCCCCAACAATGTCGAACTCTGGTTCGCCGACCAGCCCGACCTGGCGCTCATCCTGGCCCAGCAGGTCGATGCGGTTGTGCTGGTACTGGGCGAACATCCCTGGCGCTCTGGTGAGAACGCCAATGTCAGTCAACTGGAACTCCCCCCCGGCCAGGCCGAACTTGTAGCGGCCATGTCCACCCTCGGCAAACCGCTGACGCTGGTGGTGTTTGCGGGCCGCCCGCTGGCCATCACCCGCCAGGTGGCGCAGGCCGATGCGGTACTGTACGCCTGGCACCCCGGCATCGAAGGCGGCGCAGCACTCGGCGAGATTCTGTTCGGGCTGGGGTCACCCTCGGGCCGGCTGCCAATCTCCTTTCCGCGCGCCACAGGCCAGGTGCCCATTTACTATAACCAGAAAAACTCCGGGCGTCCGATCACGCCAGATGGCGAATTCCGCACCCGCTATGTGGATTTGCCCACCGCCCCACTGTTTCCCTTTGGGTATGGGCTGGCCTACACCCAATTTGAGTATTCCAACCTGAAATTGAGCGCCGAAACCCTGCGCGGCAGCCTGCAAATCAGCGCGGATGTGACCAACACCGGCCCGCGCCCCGGCACCGAGCTGGCCCAGTTGTACGTGCGTGACCTGGTCGGCTCACTCACCCGCCCCATCCGCGAGTTGAAAGGCTACCAGCACCTGCACCTGCAACCCGGCGAAACCCGCACCGTGAAGTTTACACTGCGCGAGGAGCAGTTGGCTTTCACTCGCGCCGACGGCACGCGCGGCGTGGAGCCAGGCCAGTTTCACGTCTGGGTCGCGCCTGATAGCCAGCGCGGATTGCGCGCTGAGTTCTGGCTGTAATGCAGGTACGCAGAAAGCAGCTTTTACCCCAACACTGAAATTTTCCCGGATGTTCCATCCACCCGTATCTTTTGACCGTTTTTTAGCTTGAGTGTGGCCTGGTGTACCCCCACCACCGCCGGGATGCCGTATTCGCGCGCCACAACTGACCCATGAGTCATCATCCCGCCGACTTCGGTTACCAGGCCGCCCGCCGCCATAAAGAGCGGAGTCCAGGCCGGGTCGGTGCCGGGGCAAACCAGGATTTCACCGGGAGCCAGCTGTGTGCCACGCGGATCAAGCACCACATGCACAATCCCCTCCACCATGCCCGCCGAAACCGGGCTGCCGCTGATCACATCGCCCGTGTCGGTGGCAGCGCCAATCCCCTCGTAAAAGGTGCGCCCATCGCTGGCCAGCACGCGCGGCACCTGCCTGCGGCGGAGTTCGCGCTCATACGTGGCGCGCCGCCCGGCGACCAGGCTTTTCCAATCGTTTTTTGCCACTTGGACACCGGGCGCGCGGAGATTCTTTAAATCTCGCTGTGCTCCCTGTGGCTCTGTGACAATATTTTCATTCGCCAGGGTGTCTAACTCATCCAGGCGCAGGAAAACCAGGTCGTCGGGCTGGTCGATTGTCCCGGCAGCCACGAATTCCTGGCCGACTGCGAGCAGGGCGGCACGGGCGATGCCGATGGTGCGGATGGCGAAAAACTTGGGGCTTTCGCGCGCGCCCATCAGCAGGCGGATGCGGCGGGCGAAGGCGCGCACCAGTTTTGCTTTGATCCAACCTCCGGGCTGGCGCGCTGCCAGGGCGGCCAGCGTTTCGATGGCCTGTTGGGCGGCCTGTTCACCCCTGGCAAAAAGCACATCCGGGGCAGAGTTCGAGTCAATTTGCAGGTAGCTTTGCAGGGTGTGCATCACCGGGGTGGGGTCTTCGCGCCAGCGCTTCTGTCCAAAGTCGATCTCGCCCACGCCGCGCATCCCGTAGCGGGTCAGGAAGCTGCCCAGGACGCGTTGGGCGGCTGCGGGGAGGCTGGCGCTCATATAATGGGCGGCCAGTTGCGGGGCAGAAAGGTCGCGGAAGACTGCCGCAGAGGCAGGATCTGCCTTGATTTCCCGCGCTGTCTCCCAGAGGGCCAGATCCATCTGCGTGGTGACGTTGTTGGGCAGGCCGCGCGTTACTTCCAGCGCCAGATGCGGTGAAAACTGGTTCAGGAAATTCCACGCGCCCATGCTCGGCCCCAAAACGGGGACAAATTGGGGCAACAGGTAGGCAAAAACGCCGGCCATACGCTCGCGCATGAAGGCAATGACGTTGGCCAGCCGGCCGAAGCGATCTGCAGCCGGGGCAATCTGGGCGCTGGTGAGGTAGGTTTCGATGGCAGCATCGAAGCGCGCGCGGGCCGTCTCGGGGCGCAGCATGTTGCGCGCGAAGCGTGCCAGCAGCGGCAGGGCGAACCGCGCCAGCCGCAGTGCCGTTGATAGGTGGAATTTGCCGGTTCCCGCACCCAGGCGCGGATCGGCTGTCAGCGGGAGCAAAATCTGCCCGACGCTTGGCTCGATAAAATCCAACGCGCCGCTGAAAATACGGTTGCCGAGCGGGTGACGGATAACATCGCTGACCCTGACCCAGATTCGCTCGCCCGCCATGGCAAAATAGGTGAAGTTTTCCAGGTCTGGCTTCAGGCCGAACATGCGGCTGGCGTTGGCGGCCACGTGACGAACGCCATCCTGCCCGAGCGGGGTCATCGGCCCGACCAGCCCTTGCATCGCGCCAAACGAAAACCACAGGATGAGCGGATCGAAGGAAACCAACGGCAGCGGGAAAAGCGAGGTGATGGCGCGCGCTTGCAGGATGTAGAGCGCACCGCCAAAATAGGCCCATTCGATATCCTGTGGCGTGCCATATTCCTGCTGGATCTGCTGGCCGGTTGCCACCAACTGGCGGATTTGCTCATCGGAAAGTGTTTGCTGCGCTGACAGGTTTTCTGTGACGGTTTCCACCCCGCCGCCTGTTTTGCCGCGCGTGGAGACTTGTTTCGCCCCGAGCGTTTTTTCACGCACCCTCACCCCTGGCCCATCTCCCGGCGGGAGAATGGAAACTACATAATGGTCTGGCTCCACCTGCCCCGAGACGAGCGCTTCGCCCAGGCCAAAGGTGGCATCGATGACCGATTCGCTGCGCAGGCCAGTGAGGGGATTGGCGGTGAACAGCACACCAGAGATCTCGCTGGGAACCATTGCCTGCACCACAACCGCCAGGGCTGTTTCGTGGTGCGGAATGTCATTCCGCATCCGATAACCAATCGCCCGCGCCGTCCACAGGCTGCTCCAACAGTCGATGACGGCCTTGAGCACCTGCTCCACGCCGAGGATGTTGAGATAAGTGTCTTGCTGTCCGGCAAAGGACAGGTCGGGCAGGTCTTCGGCGGTGGCGGACGAACGCACAGCAACGGGAAACCCCTCAGCCCTTGCCCATCTCCCGGTGGGAGAGAGGCTGGGGTGAGGAAGGTTTTGATACCCAGCGCGTATTGCCTGTTCCGTTTCGCTGGGGAGGGTACCTGCTGAGAATGCCGCCCGTATTTTGGCGGATGCCACTTCGAGTTGGGCAGGGTCGTCGGCAGAGAGATGTTCCAGCGCGGATTCAAGCACTGCTTCGAGACCGTTGTCAGCCACAAAGGCGCGGTAAGCCACGGTGCTGATGATAAATCCCGGCGGGACGTTGAACCCGGCGCGCGCCAGGCGGGCCAGGTTGGCGCCTTTACCGCCAACCATGTCCAGGCTAACATCAGCAGCAGAAGGTGTGGATGGGGATGAAAAGGGGATGATCATATCGCTTTTCGTCCAGTTAGCAAGTAGGTGGACATTTCGCCTTTGCCCTTGACCGTAAATTTGCCCCGCTCAATAAATTCATAATGACCGCGCAATTGCTCGTAAACCTTTTCGGTCACCTGGATTTCTTCCGGGGCGCAGCTGCTTTGCATCCGGCTGGCAACATTGACGGTATCTCCCCACAGATCGTAGGCGAATTTTTTCGTCCCGATGACGCCAGCCACTACCGGGCCAGTGTGCAATCCCATGCGCACCTGCACAAAGCCGCCAAATTGCTTGATCTCCTCGCGCACATCCAGCGCCATCTCTGCGGCAGCCTGGATGTGGTCAGGGCGCGGGGTTGGGACGCCGCTCACGGCGATGTAGGCATCGCCCATCGTTTTGATTTTTTCCAGCCCGTGTTTATCGGCCAGGGTGTCGAACATGCCGAACAACTCATTCAGGATGGAAACAAGCTCCTCGGGCATAATCACCGATGACAGGACAGTGAAATTGACCACATCGCTAAACAAAACTGTCGCTTCGGTAAACCGGTCAGCGATGATTTGCTGCCCATCCTTCAGTCGTGTGGCGATCGGCTGCGGCAGGATGTTCAGCAGCAGGCTTTCGGATTTTTCCTGTTCGATCTTGAGCTCGCCCAGCACACGTTTCAGGTGTTCCTCGCGCTCTTTGCGCTGATCGGTCTCATGTTTGAGCTGCAAGGCTGAGCGGACACGCACCGTCAGCTCGACCATGTTCGGCGGTTTGGTGATGTAATCCATTGCCCCGGCATCGAAGGATGCCTGCAAATCAGATGGCCCCTCGCTGGCCGTGACAACGATAATCGGCAGGTCACGCAATGCTTCCACCGCTTTGATGCGTTTGATGGCTTCCAGGCCATCGATTTCTGGCATATTGAGATCCATCAGGATCAAGTCGATGCTCAAATCAGGTTCAGGTTCGGCCAGACGCAAAATCTCAAAAGCGCGCGCGGCCGAATCTGCCTGGACGATACTGGCATAACCCCGTGAGCGCAACATGGATGCCAGGAGCAATCTTTGCGTGGTGGAATCATCCACGATTAGGATTTTCACGAGAAAAGCCTTTCTCTATTCGGCCAGTTTGATCTGGTTTCGGCCTGCTTTTTTGGCCTGGTACAGGGCTTTATCGGCGGCCAGGCAAATTTCATCGGCAGAACTGCTGATGCGAGATGTCAGACCGCCACTGAAAGTGGCTCCAAAGCTGGTTTGCCCGCACTGATGGCGGATTTTGGCAAAACTCTCACGGATTTCATTCAAAACCTGCAAGGCCTGTTCTGGCCCGGCCCCTGGCAGGATCACACCAAACTCCTCGCCACCGTAGCGCCCGATTACATCTGATGCACGCAAGCGCCGCACCAGCAGATGCGACAGGCTTTTGAGCACCCGGTCACCCACAGCGTGACCATGCTGGTCGTTCACCGCCTTAAAGTGATCAAGATCGAGCATGGCAAACGAGATTTCACTTTTTTGGCGCTGGGCGCGGCTGATCTCCTTCTCTAACCGGTCTTTTAGGCTGACGTGGTTGAGCAGGTTGGTCAGCCCATCGCGGTACATCAGGTTGCGGATGGGGCGATAGCGCTCGATGCGCGATGTGACCGCTGAAATAAGATGCGCCGCCTGGATGGGTTTTACCAGGAAATCATCCCCGCCCAACCCCACCGCTTCGAGCTGCTTTTCGCGGTCTGTTTCAGATGAGAGAAAAACGATCGGGACGCTGAGAAAAGCATCCATCTGGCGGATGACCCGGGCCAGTTCCAGGCCGGTGTAATCACCCAGGTACATATCCAGCAGGATGACATCCGGGTTAAATTCTTCCAGCGTATTCAGCATGACCGCCGGGTCAGTGATGATGGATACCTGCATCCCGGTGCGTTGCAGCGGCAGGGCGTTGGTTTTGGCCTGGATGAGCGAATCATCAATGATTTGCACCCGGTATGGTTCAGGGTTTTTACCCAGCACCACCCGGTCGAGCGCATCGATGATCGCGCCGATGTTGACCGGCTTGGAAAAATAAGCCTCGCCACCCGCCCGCACTGCCTCGATGCGCGCATGAAAATCGTGGCTGCCCGAAATAAAAAAAACCGGCGGCATAACCGGGATAGTGCTGCGCAGGCGAGCGATAACATCGATCCCGGCCATATCTCCTTCCGGGAAAATGACATCCATCAACACCACCGCCGGGGCTTCGCGCACGATAGCTTCTTGCAGCGCTTCAATGGTGGTGAATTCGATCACGCTATAACCAAAATACCCGATCTGGGCAGCCAGCAACCTGACCTGCAACGGGTCATCGTCCACCAGGTAGATCAGGTGGTCGGAGCGGGTATTCTGTATGGATGGGTTGGATGGGGTAGTCATATGTTTGTCTTATCTGGCAACAGCAGGAAATGTTTTTTTCTCGAAATCGGCTCAGGCCGGGCGCGAGCCGAATTGTTCACACACATTCAAAAATTCTTCTTCCAGGGCCTGCATATACGGCCCGGCCTGATTTGTGAGGCCTTCCTTACCCATTTTCTCCAACTCAAAGCAGATTGCGCCCAGGCGTTTGGCTCCCAGGCTGTTGCTGTTGCCCTTAAGCGTGTGTGCGCCCCGGCGCAGTTCATCGGCTTTGGCCTGGGATACCGCTTTTTGGATGGATTCGATCAGGCCGGGGGTTTCCTGCATGAACAGGTCGAACATTTCCTGCACAAAATCGGGCATGCCTTCTTCTTGCAGTGCGCGCAGATCATCCACCACATGCCAATCAAGGCTGGGTATCTGCCCTATTTCTTCGGGCAAAGCTGCCGGGGCGGGGATTGGATTGGGCGCTGCCGGGGCTGCCGCGGATTCTACAGCCGGTGGCGGGGGAGGCGGCTGGGGCGTGGATTCGGCCGCCGGAGCCTCGATCATAGCTGCCCGGGGCTGGCACCTGCCCAGGGCTTTTGACAACGCCCCGATATTAATCGGCTTGCTGAGATAGTCATCCATCCCGGCGGCCAGGCATTTCTCACGATCGCCGGCCATGGCCTCAGCGGTCATGGCGATGATGCGCGGGCGCTCATGGCGTGCCCACTGCTGGCAAATGCGCCGCGAGGCTTCCAGGCCGTCCATTTCCGGCATTTGCACATCCATCAGCACCACATCATACATCTGGCGCGATAATGCTTCCAGCGCCTCCGCCCCGTTCCCGGCCACATCGGCGCGATAGCCCATCTTGTGCAAAATCTGGGTTGCCAACCGCTGGTTAACCGGGTGATCTTCAGCCAGCAAGATGCGCAGCGGGTGGGTTTCAGCCATCTTGGAATCGATACCATCGACAAGTTTTTCCACCCGGTGCGGGCGCGCCACTTCCTGGTGGGCAAAAACTTCCATCAGCACATTATGCAGCTGCGACAGGCGGATGGGCTTATAGAGATACGCCGAGAAGTTGACCTCGTCTGCGACAGGGTCTTTGCGGCCCAGCGAAGTCAGCATCACCAGCGGCAGTTTTTGCGCATCCAGCTTCTGGCGGATCTCGCGCGCCAGGGTCAGGCCGTCGATTTCGGGCATCTGGAAATCCAGCAGGGCGATATCAAATGGCTCGCCTTTTTGCACCCATTCCAGGGCGGTCAGCGGGAATTCTGTTTCGCGCGGGATCATACCCCAGGAACGCGTCTGCGTGGTCAGGATGCGCAGGTTGGTGGCGTTATCATCCACGATCAGCACGCGTTTGTTGCGTAGCTGTTCGGGGTTGGTATACAGGTAAGGCCGCGCTTCTGCCGGGGCCGCCTCGGCGCGGATGGTGAAGTGGAAAGTGCTGCCTTTGCCCACCTCGCTCTCCACCCAGATTGAGCCGCCCATCATCTCGCTCAAGCGTTTGCTGATTGCCAGCCCCAGCCCGGTGCCGCCATATTTGCGCGTGGTGGATGTATCCACCTGGCTGAACGATTTGAACAGCCGGTCGATACGGTCTGGCGGGATGCCAATGCCGCTATCTTGCACCGAAAAATGCAGCGTCACCGGAACCCCGGCCCCAGCAGGCGGATGATGCGCCGACTCCAGTGAATCAGGGTGAACATCCACCGCCACAACCACCTCGCCTTTGGCGGTAAACTTAAGTGCATTACTGAGCAGGTTGAGCAAAATCTGGCGCAAGCGTGTCAGATCGCCGACAATGGCCTGCGGGACGTTGGTATCGATCATATACGCCAGGTCAACCCCCTTCTCGGCGGCGGGCGCGGCGATCAGCTCCAGCGCGCTCTCAACACACTCATAAATATCAAACGGCTGCTCCTCCAACTCGAGCTTGCCCGCCTCGATTTTTGAAAAATCCAGGATGTCGTTGATAATGCCCAGCAGCGCATCGGCGCTGGAACGGATGGTGTTGGCGTAATCGTGCTGCTCACGGTTCAGTTCGGTATCCAACAACAGGCTGGTCATACCGATGATACCATTCATGGGCGTGCGGATTTCGTGGCTCATCATCGCCAGGAAGGCGCTTTTGGCGCGGTTAGCCGATTCGGCTGCATCGCGGGCCTGCAAAAGCTCCTGCTCCACCCGGCGGCGCTCTTCCAACTCCTGCTGTGAAAGCGCATACAACCGCGAGTTTTCCAGCGCCACCGAAACCAGCGCCGCAAACCGGGTCAGGATATCTTCCTCGGCTTTCCCAAAGGTGCGGCCCTCTTCAAGATAGATCAGGCCGATCACACCCACCACCTTCATCCCCGATTTGAGCGGCACACAAATCATCGCGCGGATGTCTGCCAGGGTGGGGTCAATGCGCCGCCCGCTCCAATTGAGATAATCGTTGACCGTGCAAGGCTTGCCAGCCTTCCAAACCTTGCCGCTCAGACCCTCGCCCATGCGCACACGCACGCCCACCCGCCCGGCCTGCACGCCAACACCCACCTTCACTTCCATTTCAGTCCCATCAGCCACCAACAGATCGATATAACCGTGCTGTGTCCCCACCAGGGCGCTGGCACGCATAATGATCGTTTTCAGAAGCTCATTCAGGTCAAGCTGCCCCATCAGGCCAATCGTCACTTCATGCAGGGCATTCAGGTACTCGTTGGCATGTTCCAGCTTCTGCAAAATGCGGTAGGTTTCGTCGAACTGCTCCGAAACCAACTGCGCCGTCAGATCGGCAGCCTGGCGCGCTACGCGCACTTCCGAACGCAGCAAAGCATTCTCTTCAGGGAGTGTCAGCTTCATCATCACGCCATAACCTCCGCGCCCCGCCCGTGCAGGGCCACCTGCAAACACAGCCCGGCCACCTCACGCACCACTTGTGGATGACTGGATTCTGCACCGATCACAAAAATTTGGGGGATATCCGGCCCGCCGAGCGCGAAACGCGCCCCCAGCAGGTACCCCGCTCCCGAACTGTGACCAAACGCTGTGACAGAAGAAAACCCCGCCCCGGCGCTGGCCTCCATTATGAAAGGCTCCCCGGCCCCGAGAACCACATCCGCCAAAACCACCCGCTGGCAATCATCCAAAAAACGCAGCAGGTTCAAACCAGCCAGCCCGCCATCGATCAACTCAACTCCCGGCGGCAGCCCGCGCGCCGATAACTCCGCAAAAACACGCGGCCCCAGGCTGTCACTTTCCACAAATGGGTTACCAAGGCAAATGATTCGATTCATGATCCAATCCTCCCTCATCCCCAGCCCTTCTCCCGGCGGGAGAAGGGCGTCCCCTCCCCCCGCGGGGGAGGCCCAGGGTGAGGGCACGAGTTTATACCGTCAACCTGTAAGTCATCTTCCCGCGCTCGAGACTGTGCACCGTGCATACCAGGCAGGCATCAAACGAGCGGATGACATGCCCCACTTCCACCGGGTTCTCCGGGTCGCGGACGGTTGTTCCGAGCAGCGCCTGCTCCCACGGCCCGCGCACATCCATCGAATCACGCGGCGAGCCATTCCAACTGGTCGGGCTGATGATCTGATAGTGGGTAATCTGCCCGTCTTCGATTTTGACCCAGTGTCCCAGCGCGCCGCGCGTGGCTTCAGTCAGGCCAAAGCCCTCGCCTGATTCAAGCGCAGCGGGCGGGTTGTAGAAACGGTCATTCGGGGAGGCCGCCAGTTCAGCCAGCCAGGTTTTCATGGCCGGGAGCAGGGTCGTTGGGCGAGTCAGGCGTGCCAACTGGCGCACCAGCACATTCGGGCCGCCCTTTTCCACCAGATCGGTGAAAAGCGGATGCCCGGCAATCACCATCTCGGCCAGCGGGCCGGTTTCGGCGGGCAGGTCGCGGTAACGTGGCGCCTTGGCCCACGAATAACGCTCACCCTCGTTGCCAGTGGCATACGGATGCGTAACCCCGTCAAAGGGGTGTTTGCCACCCTGGTAACCGTTAAACCACGAGTGCGCCACATGTTCCGCGATCTGGGCCTGGTCGAATGCCTCGACTTTTGTTCCCGCCGCAAACCCGGCCGGGATCAACTGGCCAGATGCCGCGCTGAGGCTGGTTTCAGCGGGCAAATCCAGCCCGCCATAGCTGATAAAGTTGCCCCAGCCCCGCCCGACTTTGTCCAGACCAAGCGCACGCGCAACCTGGATAAAAAAGCCGACTTCGCTGTTGCGCTGGCTGTCGTTTTCATCCAGCCAATTATCCAGGTCTTTCAGGCTCTTCACATCCAGCCAGCGTTCCAGCGTGCAGCCCAGCACAGCTTTTTGGTACCACTGGTGGTAATTTTCCAGCAAGAAGGCACAGGTCTGGAGGTCGCCCGCTGATGGCATTGAAACCACGCCGCCCGGAACCATAAACGAAGAGTGCGGCCACTGTCCGCCCAGGATGGCGACCAGCTCCAGGATTTTTTTGCTCTCGCGGATGGTTTCGATGGCTGCGGAGCCTTTCAGCGGGGCATAGCGCCGGATGGCCTCGTCAAACCAGGGTTGGTCTTTGTAGATCGGGTTGGCAAAGTCAGGGGCAAAGAGCAAAAACCCATGGCGGATATCGCTCTGGATGTGTTCAGTCATCAGCGCCAGGTTGCGGATGCGGCGGGCGTTATCGGGCACACTGGCAGCCGAGAGCCTGTCCAGGGCGCGGGAGGCCGCCGTCAGGTGGGCAGTTGAGCAAATCCCGCAGATGCGCGGGGTGATGACCAGTCCATCCATCGCGCCGCGCCCGGCCAGGATGTTCTCGAAGCCGCGATACATCGTCCCGGCGCTCCACACATCGGCCACTACGCCGTCTTGTACATCCAGTTGCAGTTCCAGGTCGCCTTCCACGCGGTTGAGCGGGATGTTAAGTTTGTGAATTTGGGTCATATTGGGGCCTTTCTTGCGGAGGGTGCGTTGCACTGCGCTCTAAATGTTCGTTTTGCGTTCTTTCAGACGCTGCGGAGCCGCGGCGGCTGCCATGCCTTTGTAGGCCATGTAGTGCGGGCGGCTGATGCCGTTGGGCAAATCGAGCGGGATGCCTTCGATGTTGCGCGTCTCGAAAAACGGGTACGGCTGCGGGAATTCGGGTTGGGTGCAGCCCAGGCACGGCACACCCACCCTGGTTTTGGAAGAGCGCCTGTTCCAGAGTGTTTTGTTGCAGGGGCTGTTCGCCAGCGGCCCATGACAGCCCATATAGAAAAACAGGCAGCCCTTTTCGCCGAAATTTTTCTCTTCCACGCGATATTCGTGGTACTCGTTGCGGGTGCAGCCCTGGTGAACCATCATCCCGTACCATTCCAGCGGGCGGTTGAAATCATCCAGCGGCAGTTCAGCGCCGCTGACCAGCGTGGAAAGCGCCGCGCCCAGCACGGTGGGATGACACGGGCAGCCAGGCAGGTTGATGACCGGTAATCCACCCTGGGATGTGAACCCGGCCCCGAGAAAGCCGCCTTTTTCTGATTTGTGGAATTGCAGCCCGACGGCTTCGATCTCTCCCTCGCTGCCAATGCCGCCAAAGCTGGCGCAGGTGCCCACGGCCACGACAATTTTCGCAACCCGGGCCAGCGCGGCGGCCCAATCCTTTTTAGGTTTGCCGTGCATCAAATCATACATCCCTGTGCCACCCGGCCCACGGATGATGGCCCCTTCCACGCACAACACATCCAGCGGCGTTTTGCCGCCCAGGATGTCATCGAGCACTTGCTGGTGTTTTTTGGGGCTTTCGTTAGAAATGGTGGGATGCCAAAGCACGTTGATATCGAGGAATTGGAATAATTCCACCGCATCGGGAGACTCGGCATTCAGGAATGAATGTGTGTCTCCCCCACATCCCCCAGCCTGGAGCCAGTACAGATTAACAGACATGGTCATCTCCTTTGGATCGTCCTGTCGACATCATCCCCAGTAATGGCCTCCCGACAAGTTCGACCTGCTATTATTTTTTTACATAACCTATAGAATCTATTATATAACCACTATATGCGGCACCAGGCCAATTTTGTAACACAACCTGTAATCATTCCAGCGGGGGTGAGGCCCAGTTATGGTAGCAGCCGTTTTTTGGAATGGTATGGGGCTGATAAACAAAAAGACAGGGCTGGGGTTCTACTCCCAGCCCTGTCTTTTTTACGATACCACCACAATTTGTTCCCGCTCCGGGCCTACGCTGACCAGCCGCACCGGAACCCCGGCCAGTTTGCTGATGGCGTCCAGGTAGGCGCGGGCATTTTTGGGCAGGTCCGCCCATTTGCGGATCTTGCTGACGTCTTCTTTCCAGCCCGGCATTTCCTGGTAAACCGGCTGGTATTTTTCCAGGTCCGTGGGGCCAAAGGGGATATCTTCATAGCGCTGGCCTTCTGCAAAATAGGCGGTGCACAATCTGAGGGTAGAAATCCCCGACAAAATATCCAGTTTGGTGATAACCAGTTCGGTCAGGCCATTGACGCGCACGGCGTAACGCAGCAGTACACCATCCAGCCAGCCCACGCGGCGGGCGCGGCCTGTGGTGGTGCCGTATTCGTCCCAGGGATTTTCGCCGGTGCCGCGCAGGCGCAGGGCCAGGTCACCGGTTACTTCGGTGGGGAAGGGGCCGCTGCCAACGCGCGTCTGGAAAGCTTTGCACACTCCGCTGACGGTGGCGTCGCGGGCAGCGGTGATGCCCAGGCCGAGGCCGGTCAATGTTCCGGGGGCGGTGGTGTTCGAGGATGTGACAAAAGGATAAGTCCCGTGGTCAATATCCAGCAGCGTACCCTGCGCCCCTTCGGCCAGGACTCTTTTCCCGGCGCGCAGCGCAGCATCCAGTTCTGATGAAATATCCACGATATACGGGCGGATGATTTCGGCATAGGTGCGGTATTCATCCATAACCTGCATGGGGTTGACGTAAGGCGCGCCGAGCATGCTTAGTTGTTGGTTGGCCTCGTCAATGTGCAGCCCAATGCGCTCGAGGAAATTGTGCTCGAACATGTCGCCCAGGCGCAGCCCCGAGCGCCGGGCTTTGTCGGTGTAGGCCGGGCCGATACCACGCCCGGTGGTGCCGATGTTGCCCTTGCCCCGCGCCGATTCCATGGCTTTGTCGAGCGCCTGGTGGGCAATTGTGATCAGGTGGGCAGCATGTGAAACGCGCAATCGCTCTGGGTTGACTCTTACCCCGGCCTGGTCGAGTGAATACATCTCGTCGAGCAGCGATTTGGGGTTGACCACCATGCCGTTGCCGAGTACTGCCACAGCGTGTGGGTGGATGATTCCTGATGGGATGAGATGCAGTTTGAAGAGCTGTTTTCCAACGGTAACGGAATGGCCGGCATTATCCCCGCCATTGTAACGGGCAACATAATCAGCTTTGGCGGCGAACCAATCGACAATGCGACCTTTGCCTTCGTCGCCCCACTGGGCGCCAACGATTATTTGGAGTGGCATACCACTAGCCTCCTGACATGATTTCGTGCGCAAAGATTATAAACGACTACAAAGACTTTCTACAGATATTCAGGGGGAAATACCAGGCCTTCTTGTTGTTGAGATTTTTATCGCCAGGTTTTTATGATTTCTCACCTGCATCCCATCACTTGGGCGCAAGGGTGGCATCCTGGGTCTTTGTTGGTGCACAAAAATAGACAAGGGCCCTGGGGGACCCTTGTCTATTTACTGCTGTGGGCCGGGGCCCACTGATTTATTGTTTACTTGAAGAGCGCCATGATCTGGTCAAATACACCGCCGAGCGTAACGAGAGGCTTCTCGCCAGCTTCGACCATGTACCCATACTGGGTGGTATGGCGGTTGAAGAGCGCCAGGCCATTGGCATTGTCTTCGTTGATTAAGACAGCGCGATGGCAGCCGCCGCAAGCCCGGGTAGCAGGGCCAGTGACAAAAGACGGCACATCGGTGATGGCCCTGTCCTTGACTACATCCGTTGCGGAGAGCAAACCGGGCAGAGACTTGGACTGATCGGGCACATTGTTGGTTCCTGCAACGTGGCAGGATTCACAATTGGTGATGCCATGCTTCGGGAACGGCATCTCAATTTCGGTGGCATACTTCTCAGCCAGGACTGGATCGGTGAAATCGATATCGCCGATATCGAACTGCTGGGAGGAGTGAATCGCATGGATGTAGGAGTCGATCGAGCGCGACTGCAATTCCAGGTGTGAACCACCGGCTTTTGTGATGTGGCACAAGCGGCAAACCACCATGTTCCCACCGCGATCGGGAGAGTGGAAGGTGATGCCCAGGGCTTCGTGGCAGTCGTTGCAGCCATCAGTTACTTTGACGATGGGGCTGTAGAACTTGTCATTAAATCTTTTCGTAACCAGGTCAAATGTCCGCGAGGGGGCTTTGACAGCAACCATGACACCATCAGCGTTTTTCAGGGCGGGCATAACTGCAATTTCCACTCTCTTAACGCTGCCATTCTTGATCAAATCAGCCCAGTCGGTCAGGTCAGCGGTAACTTCCCACTTTCCATCGGCTGCGGAACCCACAGCAAATCGCGGATTCGTTGCTTCACCACCGACAACAAATTCAAGGGCACGTCCATCTTTGGAATCGATCGTACCATCGCCGTTGTCGTCTTTGAGTCTTTCGTGCGGGCCAACCAGGTAATCCTTGGTGTCCCAGCCATAGAGGCCAACCATTACAGTGGGTGAAATGGTCTTAACATCCAGGCCGATATCCTCGGACGAGGCGGCGCTGAAGGAGAAGGTCAGTTTGTTGTCGGCAAAGGAGGCTTTGTCGATGCTGACGGTGACAATATCAGAAATTCTTTTGCCATCAGCAGTGAAGACTGCCTTATCATAACCGGTGTGGATCTTATTGAAAGCTGCAGCGGCTTTGCCTTCACCGTGGCAGGTTGTGCAGTCCGTGGTATCCAAATCCATCGAAGCATGAACTTCGGGCAGGATGGTTTTGAGGGCCAGGGTGGTTGTATCGTAAACAACCTCGTCGCCATTTTTCTTAACGGCGCCAGTCACAGGGTGGCAGCTTTTGCAAGTTGAGACCTTGAAGTTGGCATCCGACAAAACCTTATCCAGTTTGCCTTCGTGGCAGGTTACGCAGTTAGCCATCGACTGGGGATAAGGGAATTCCATGGCGTGCGACATATGCACATCGTTCATGAGCGTTGTCTTGTAGGCATACTGAGCCTTCTGGGCATCGGTCAATTCAACTTTGCCTTCGAGGTACTCAGCTGCAAGTTCCGGCTCATTCACCAAAAGCTGCCATTCCAAATGGCCGCCTTCGCCATTGTCCAGGTGGCAGACTTTGCAAGAATAGAAATCGGTGGCAGGATCGCCATCGATCTGGCCATAGATATTGCCATGCTTGAGATAGGGATCTGTGTGGCATTTTTCGCAGCCGTTATTATTCGCTGCGGAGGCGTAATCGGTGCCTTTGCCGGTATTCTTCACAGCGGCATACGGATATTGAACCTGCTTGATACGGGCAGGCAGGGTGCCGAGCTGTTTGTCATAACCGTAGACAACAATTATGCCATCCACACCACTCAAGTCAGTGTAGTCAACATAAGTGGCTTCTTTGGGGTCCAGTTCAACCAGCGTGCTGGTGGTCACACCAGTCGCTGCATCATAGGATAATTTGCCTTTGAGGGAAAGGCGTCCGGCGCCTTCAAAAGCAGTGCCGGTCCAGGCCGCGAAATAGATGTTTGCATTTTCAACAGATGCGCCACTAACCGGCTTGCCATCCTTGGTCATCTTGAAAGTGACCACGGTTGTATCCAACTTATCACCAGCGGCGGCGGTGAACTTGTAAGTCACATCTGTAACCAGGATAACGCCATCCTGGTACAACATGTTATATGAGCCCTGGTGTTCTTCACCAGCGTCACGATGGCAGCCAGCGCAAGTTTCAAATTGCAAAAGATCCGAGGCTGAAGCCACAGCAGCGGGACCGGCGGGGCCTTCCGGGCCGGCAGGGCCAGCGGGGCCTTCCGGGCCAGCCGGGCCGGCGGGGCCAGCCGGTCCGGTTGCGCCCTGTGCGCCCGGTTGTCCAGAACAAGAAGCCAAAAGCATGCTACAGGCAATTGCCAGCACGCCAAGAACAATAAGCAGTTTCTTTGTAGACATCGTATTACATTCTCCTTTTGAATTTTTTTATAGACAAGCGTTCGAAAATTTTATTAAATCTTTTTATTCGATAGATGTGCCTCCTTTTTGGCTTAAATTATCAACACACGAAGTGCTGTGTTTTTACAAGCGCGTTGATAACCAGCATTCTTTGTATCCATCCAGATGAAAAGTGCAGCATGATGCCTTTTCAAATTAAAACTTCATCAAGCGTGAATCTTCTTTTCTGATACCCACACAGACCAATAAAGAAATTTGCGTGCTATTTCGCCCCAACGCAACATTGATAACATTTTCACGCTGCCAGCAGGCAGCATCGTTAACCGAATATAAAAACGACACAATAATATTCTATTGAATTAACCGACTCGAAAATAGTGCTTTTTATCACGAATGTAATATGATTACAGCACCAAATAATGCCGGGCCGTGGAATGCCGCGCTTCACTGGTTGGAAAGCCGATTTAAATATGGCGTCCGGGCTGCCACAGGCAGGAACCCGGACGCCATATCCCCAGTGTTCGCAACACCACCAACCACATTATCCCGGCTGGTAAATCCCACGGGGAACAATCGTCTTAATTGTTGATGGAAGTATGTGCCAGCATATCTGCAACCATATCATCAGCGGGCATGGGCAGGGCGTTCTGAAAGAACGCAATCGGATCGATAGTGGGCGAATGCGCTTCGCCCTGGAGAAAAACGGCCAGCATGGGCTGGGTGCAAGCCTTGAGCTGGTGACCCACAACGAAACAGCCAAGTCTCGTGGAAGGCCGAGTCCAGATGTGATTTAAAATCGTTGTCATCGTACACCTCCGCAGTTGAATGGTTGTTCCGTAAATTGCAACACTCGACCAGGCAGGCGGATACAGGGCCACAAATAAAACAAAACGGGATGGTTTGACCATCCCGTTTTGTTTATCTCAAAAACGATTGGCTATTTCAGAGCGATAAAGAGCGCCTGGCTGGCCCAGGCAAACAACCCGGCAGGAACAACGCTAAGCACGACTGTCAGCAGGGCTGTTGCGCCGATGGTGAAATCGAGCCAGGTTTCGCGGGCTACTTCGGGGTCGCCGGTTTTCATATACATATTCACAACCACACGCAGGTAGTAGAATGCGGAGAGCAGGGATGTCACCACGCCGATAACGGCCAGGGTGATAAATCCGCCTTCGACAGCAGCGCGGAACAAGTAGAGTTTCCCGATCAACCCGAGTGTAGGGGGAAGGCCCGTCAGCGAAAGCATGAAAACGGTCATGCAGGCAGCCAGGAACGGGTATTTTTTGCCCATTCCGGCGTAATCGGAGATGGCGAGACCTTTGCCTTCGGCTTTTTCGAGCGCAATGACCACGCCCCAGGCCCCGAAGGATGTGATGGTGTAAGCCACCATATAGAATAAAGCCGAAGCCACTGAAACCGCCTGGACCGCCGGGTTGCCATATGCCACAAAGGCCATCAGCATGTATCCAGCCTGGGCGATGCTGGAGTAAGCCAGCATCCGCTTGATATCGGTCTGGGCAATGGCGATGACGTTCCCCAGGATCATTGTCAACGCAGCCAGTACCGAGATGATGGGTGTCAGCTGGTCAGAGAGCGTGGGGAAGGCCACTACAAAGACGCGCAACAGGGCGGCAAAACCGGCGGCTTTCGCACCTGCAGCCATGAAGGCCGTCACGGAGGTGGGTGCGCCCTGGTAGACATCTGGTGTCCACATGTGGAAGGGAGCAGCCGCAACTTTGAAGCCGAACCCGACCAGGATGAGCGCTGCGCCGATCAACAGCAGGGAGGTATTGGCAGTCCCATCAGCGATAGCAGCCACGATGCCGGGAATGGCAAGCGAACCGGTGGCGCCAAAGGTCATGGCGATGCCATACAGCACAAATCCCGATGAGAAAGATCCCAACAGGAAGTACTTCAGGCCGGCTTCTTCTGATTCAGGGCGAGGATAGGCAAAGGCAGCCAGCACATAGAGCGGGATGGAGAGCAGTTCAAGCGCGATGAAGATCATGATCAGGTGTGATGCCTGAGCCATCAACATCATTCCGGCCAGGCTGAACAGCATGATCGGATAGTATTCGCCACGCTCAATGCCCATGCGACGATTGTAACCGTAAGCTACTGCGATGCCCAAAAGGCCAGTCAGCAGGAGCAGCAGGTTCAGGAAGTTGGAAAACCCATCCAGCACAATCATCTGGTTGAAGCCGGTGGCTTCGCGGCCCATCTGGCTGATGGAAACGCCCATCGTTACGAGAAGGCCCACAACCGCAAGGATTGCCGTCAGCCCGCGCCGTTCGCTGAGGATGAACAGATCTACCAGCAGTAGCACACAGGCCCAGATGGTCAGCGTCATGACCGGGAGGAGGGTGTAAAAGTCGAGTTGCGTCATAATTACTCCTGCCTCATCCACCGCCTGCTCTTTTGCAGGGAGACGGCGGGGCGAGGGCTAAGGCTAATGCGCAGCCATCAAAACGGCCTGGAAGGGGATAAGCAGTTTTTCAACAGCGGGCGCCATCAGGTTGAAGAAAGGCGCGGGATAGAGACCAATCCAAAAGATGAAGACCAGCAGGGGCAACAGGGTGATGATTTCGCGCAGGTTGAGGTCTTTGATCTCGTGGTGGTGAGTGATTTCACCAGCCGGGCCGAGGAACATCTTCTGGAACATGTAGAGGATGTAAATGGCGGCCAAAATCACGCCGATGGCAGAGAGCATGGCGTACCAGTAAGAACCGTAAGCCACCGAGCCAAAAGCGCCAAGCAGGATGGTGAATTCACCAACGAAACCGTTCAAACCAGGAAGGCCCATCGAGGAGAGCGCAACGATCAGCATCAGGGTGCCGAAGACCGGGGTGATTTTCCACAGGCCGCCGTACACTTTAATTTCGCGGGTGTGGGTCTGTTCGTAGATCATGCCGACGAGCAAGAATAGCGCGCCGGTGCTGAGACCGTGGTTGATCATCTGCAAAATCGCGCCCTGAATGCCCTGTGAATTGAGTGCGAACATGCCGAGCATAACAAAACCGAGGTGGCTGACCGATGAGTAGGCAACCAGTTTTTTGACATCTTTCTGCGAATAGGAGACTGCCGCACCGTAAAGGATGCCAATGACAGCCAGGGTAGCAATCGTCGGAGCGGCGGCGACCGCAGCTTCGGGGAAGAGCGGCAGGTTGAAGCGCAGGAAACCGTAGGTGCCCATTTTCAGCAGGACGCCGGCCAGGATGACGGAACCTGCGGTGGGCGCTTCCACGTGGGCATCGGGCAACCAGGAGTGCAGCGGCCACATCGGGACTTTGATGGCGAATGCGGCAGTGAAGGCCCAGAACAGCCAGAACTGGATATCCACCGGGATGCCTCCTTTGGCAACCAGGTCAGGCACCGAGAAGGTGCCCTGGTTGACGCCCAGCCACAGGATGGCGAGCAGCATCAGGATGGAACCAGCCATTGTATAGAGGAAGAACTTGACGGCAGCGTACAGGCGGTTCGGGCCACCCCAGATGCCGATGAGGAAGTACATCGGAACGAGGGTGAATTCCCAGAAGATGTAGAAGAGGAACAAATCCTGGGCCACGAAAACACCCAACATGCCGACTTCCAACATCAGGAAGAACATCATGAAATCCTTCACGCGGTCTTCCACAGCCTTCCAGGTGGACAGGATGGCAATCGGGGTCAGGAAGGTGGTCAGCAGGATGAGCATAACGCTCAGGCCATCGGCTGCGATGTAGTAGCGGATGTTCCAACCCGCGACCATGATCCAGTCGTATTTGGCGACGAGTTGCAGGTCACCATTGGCAGGGTTGAACTGTCCGCTGAAGAAGAAGGCCCACAGCGAGATGACGAAAGTGACCAGGGCGGTGCCGAGCGCTGTCCAGCGAATGGTGTTTTTCTGTTCGCCATTGATGAACACCAGCGCCAGGACACCCAGAAGCGGGAAGAAGGTCACCAGGGTGAGGGGTTGAAGAAGAAAGTTCATGTGCATACCTCGGTTACAGGTTTCAAGTTACAGGTTTGAAAGTTGCAGGTCACAGGTTGGACGACTTTTAACCTTAAACCTGGAACCTTGAGCTATTTCATATTCAGGAGCAGGTATCCCAAAATTGCCACGACACCGACCAACACGGATAGTGCATAAGAGCGCACGAAGCCATTTTGAAGGGCGCGGAGTTTTTCGGAGAGCCATTGGGCTACGGCGACCGGCCAGCGCGAGATGATGACATCGACAATTCCCAGGTCAACCAGTTGGGCCAGGAATCGGGTGAAGCCACGGAACCCGGCAGCGATGATGTTGTTGTGGAACCATTCGTGCCAGAAATCCCAGTCGATGGTCTGGGCCAGGTAGCGGGCCAGGTCAACATAGCGGTCGACAAAAACGAACCAGTAGGCTTCGTCGATGAACCATTTGTTTTCCATGCCGTAATAGATTGGTCCAAACATCTTCTTGAGCGGGTCGATTTGACCGGCTTTGAGCGGGGTGCGCCCGTAAAGCAGCCAGGAGATGAAAATGGCGAGCAGCGCGGCGATGGTGGAAATCAGCGCCACCCAGGGATTCAGGCCACCCAGGGATGTTTCCAACCAGGCTGCAACTTCGCCTTCATGTTCCACGACTTTGACGGTGTGTTCAAGCCAGTTTGTCAGGGTGTGGATGTAGGGCAGGTTCAGCGCGCCACCCAGGATGGAGAGCGCAGCCAGAACCATGAGCGGGACGGTCATCACTGCGGGGCTTTCCTCGGCATGGGCAGCGGCAGCGTGGCGCGCTTCGCCAAAGAAAACCATCCAAATCTGGCGGCCCATGTAAAAGGCGGTGAAAAAGGCTGCGATTGCCAGTAAATAGTAAACATGCGGGAAAACTTTGGCAGCGTCGAGCAAAATCTCATCCTTCGACCAAAAACCTGCGAAGGGGAAGATGCCCGCCAGCGCCAGCGTGCCAATCATATAGAGCCAGAAAGTCACAGGCATGGTTTTGCGCATCCCACCCATGTTGCGCATGTCACCGGGATCGAAGATTTCGTGATGGTCGCCATGCGGCAGGTGGTGGTGTCCACGTTCCATGCCAAGGATGACAGAACCGGCGGAAAGGAACAAGAGCGCTTTGAAGAATGCGTGGGTGATCAGGTGGAACATTCCTGCAACAAACGCCCCCATGCCAACTGCCGCTACCATGAAGCCTAGCTGGCTGATGGTGGAGTAGGCCAGCACTTTTTTGATGTCATACTGGCCAGCAGCAATGGTGGCAGCGAAGAGCGCCGTCACCGCGCCGACAGTGGCGACGATGTATTGGGCATCATGGCTGAGTGTGTAGATGGGTGCAGAGCGGGTGACGAGGTAGACGCCCGCCGTGACCATGGTGGCGGCATGGATTAGCGCCGAAACAGGGGTAGGGCCTGCCATGGCATCTGGGAGCCATACGTAGAGCGGGATCTGCGCCGATTTACCGGCGACACCTACCAGCAGGAAGATGGTAATCCACAGGATGACCCAGGGTTCGTGGGCGGCAACTTCAACCACTTTGGCAAAGACCAGGTCGAAGTCAGTGGAGCCGAACTTCCAGAACATCATCATGGCGGCCAGCAAGAAGCCGAAGTCGCCAACGCGGTTGGTGATGAAGGCTTTTTTGGCAGCGTTGGAGTTGGCAAAGGACGGGCGGCCGAGCGTGTCCATGTCGTACCAGAAGCCGATCAGCAGGAAGGATGCCAGGCCGACGCCTTCCCAGCCCACGAAGAGCATCATGTATGAATTGCCGCTGACCAGGATCATCATAGCGGCGATGAACAGGTTCAGGAAGATAAAGAAGCGGCGGTAGCGGCCTTCGTCGTGTTTGAAGCGCACATCCTCGTGCATGTACCCGATGGCGTAGATGTGGATGAGTGTGCCAACGCCAGAGACAACCATCATCATCGTCACTGATAGGGTGTCGATGCGGAAAGTCCAATCAATCGCCAGGTTGCCAATGTGGATCCACTCTGCAACCTTAACGACAGCGCCTTCGGGGTGCGCGTTGAGGGAAATGATCTGGAGGATGGCCACCACAAAAGCTGAACCAGATGCCAGGCTGGCAATTGCGCCCACGCCTTTTTCGCCCAATTTGGAGCCGATGATGAGATTGATCAACAGGCCAACCACCGGGGCAAAGACAATCCAGGGAACGAGATTGAAAAACAGGCCGGAAGTGGAAGTTTCGCTAAAGAACATAGGTTTATCCCTTCAGGCTGCTCAACTGGTCAACGTCAATGCTGTGTTTGCTGCGGAAAATCGCCACGATCAGCGCCAGGCCGACCGCAACTTCCGCTGCTGCTACAGTCATCACGAAGAAGACGAATAGCTGCCCATCGTAGGAGTTGAAGGTGCGCGAGAAGGCCACAAAAGCCAGGTTGGCGGCGTTCAACATGAGTTCAATGGACATAAAAACTACCAGCGCGTTGCGGCGGATGAGCACTCCGAGCGCGCCGAGGGTGAACAGGATTACAGAAACTACGAGATAGTATGAGACAGGTACCATGATTAAGCCTGGCCCCCTTTCTTGTCTACTCTCTTCGTTAGCACGATCGCGCCAATCATCGCAATCAGCAGCAGGATGGAGGTTACTTCAAAAGGCAGGAGATACTCCTGGAAGAGCATCATGCTCATCGAGCGGACTGCATCCATTGTGCCGATGGTGGCATCAGGCGAGGCAATCTGGGCCGTGGTCCCGGCTTTGACAGATAGCCAGTAAATCCCTTCGATGAAGAGCAGCAGTGCCAACACAAACGCCAGGGGCCGCTGCCAGGGCAGGACTTCGGCGGGCGGGAGCTTTTCTGCGCCCAAGAGCATGATGACGAACAGGAATAGCACCATGATGGCGCCTGCATACACCGTCACCTGCGAGAGTGCCACGAAGGGTGCGCCCAGCATCAGGTAGAAAATCGCCACAGAAACGAAGTTCAACACCAGGAACAGGGCCGCGTAGACCGCATTGCGGCTATACAACATGCCAATTGCCGTAGCGATGGCAATCAGGGCAACGAGAATGAAACCCATTAAGTCCATTGTCATGTTTCACCTTGATTGGATGTTAATCCACGGGATCTTTCATCTCAGGAACCGACCGTGTGAACTTGCCGGGTTCCGTCACCTGCGGCGTAGGAGCGCCGCCCTGTGGCACCGGAAGGATCAGCATTTCCTTGGTATAAACAGCCTGGCGGCGATCCGTGAACGAAAGTTCGTAGTTGTCACCAAGCACAATCGCTTCGGTCGGGCAGGCATCTTCGCAGAAACCGCAGTAGATGCAGCGCAGCATGTTGATTTCATATGTGCTGGCATAGCGGTCGCCGGGAGAGAAACGCTTTTCGTCAGTGTTCTCGCTCGCTTCCACAAAAATCGCGTCGGCGGGGCAGGCGGCAGCGCACAGGGCGCAGCCGATACACTTTTCCAGGCCGTTTTCGTAGCGAGTCAGGTAGTGGCGGCCGCGATAGCGCGGCTTGACGGCCTTTTTCTCTTCGGGATATTGTACGGTAACAGGTTTTTCGGTGACCAGCATCTTGAGCGTGGTCATCATACCTGTCATCAGTTCGAGGAAGGGTTCAACGAGCCGCATAGGCTTTCCTCCGCAGGGAACGGTCGACCAGGCCGATGGCGAAAAAGCCAGCAAAGGCTGAGATGACCGGGGTGATCCAGATCAAGTTCGGGTTGACTTCCTGGGCCAGCAAAATACCCACCGCAGTGATCAGCACCAAGGCGAGCGTTAACGGCAGCAGCACTTTCCAACCGAAGGCCATCAGGCGGTCATAACGGATGCGGGGAAGCGTAGCGCGCACCCACACCATGAAGAACAACAGCGCCACAATCTTGGCAAGCATATAAATCGGGCCAAGGAAGGGCAGTTGGTCAACAAACGGGCCAAGATAACCGCCGAAGAACAACGTCACCGCAATCGACGAGATAGTGATCATCTTGGTGTATTCCGCCATGAAGAACAGCGCAAACTTCATGCCAGAATATTCACTATGGAAGCCAGCCGCGAGTTCCTGTTCGGCTTCGGGCATATCGAACGGCGCACGGTTGACTTCAGCCAGCGTAGCGATCAAGAAAACAAATGCGCCCGCAGGTTGGATCAAGAAGAACCAGCCGTTGCGCTGTGCATCGACAATATCGATGGGGCGCATCGAGCCAGACATCAGGATCGCAATCACGAAACAAAAACCCAGAGCCAGTTCATAGCTAACCATCTGAGCCGAGGAACGCAAGCCGCCCATCAGCGCATACTTGTTATTGCTCGACCAACCAGCCAGGGTGATACCGTACACCGCAATCGACGTGATGGCAGTGATATACAGCACACCCACGCTAATGTCCGCGATATACAGCCTGAGCGTATACGATCCAATCTGAATATCCGGCCCCCAGGGCACCACAGCCGCCACCACCAGCGCCGGGACAACCGTCACGATGGGAGCGAGGAAGAACAAAATCTTTTCGGCGCGGGCCGGGGTGAATTCTTCCTTGAAAATCAGCTTGACGGCATCCGCAATCGGCTGGAGCAGCGCATACGGGCCAGCGCGGTTCGGGCCAATACGCACCTGGAAGCGTGCCAGCACCTTGCGCTCGAACCAGGTCAGGTAGGCAAACCCGCCCAGCAGGATGAGCGAAAGCACAAAGGATTTGATCACCCATTCAAGAAGCAACATCCAATCCATGAGTCCTCCTTAGGCCTTCTCGGCGACAACGATTTTCACCGAAGTCGGCTCGGAGATGGGGATTCCGAAACTGCGGTAGATGAGCACAACGCCAGTGGAGATGGATTCGTCAAACCGGGCAATTGCCTCGGCTGTGACTCCATTCACCTGTACCTGCACTTTACCACCGTTTTCGACGTTTAATTTTGCCGCTGTGACCGGGTTCAGCCCCACCGCCGCTGCGCCGATGCGCTGACCAAGCAGTTTGGCCGGAGCCATCGTCACGCCCAGGTCATAAATCTTGCTGACCGGCACGGCCACCAGTTCATTTTCCTTCGGGCGCATCTGCCCCCCTCTCCCTGATGTAGAGGGGGCGGGGGTGAGGGCCAGCGCCAGGTGCACACCCAGCCCTAGCTTATTCTCGTACCCGGTGCCACCGTAATACAAATCGCCGCGCCCGACAATCGGCCACTGCGCGGTCACTTCGGCCAGTCTGGCGTAAGAGATGCCCGCAAAGGCTTTTTCTTCGGCAGCGATCTTGTTCATCACCAGCAGCGCAGAGCGGCCTTCGAGTTCAACGCCCAACTTCTTGCCGAGTTCGGCAAAAATAGCAAAATCGGCCCTGGTGCCAGCCTTGGCCGGGACAGCCAGGTAAAAACGCTGGACGCGGCGTTCAGCTGTGGTGTAAGTGCCTTCACGTTCGGTGTAAGCCGCCGCTGGCAGCACCACCGCGGCCATTTGGGTGGTGGCGGTAGCGAGGATATCCTGCGCGATGACAGCTTTGGCCGATTTCAGCGCATCTGCCAGGGCCGGGTCATCCCCCGCCGGGTCGGCGGCGATGACGTAGACAGTTTTGCCCTTGAGTTCAGATTTCAAATCGGCAGCGGGAGCCAGGCCAAGTTCATACGCGCCCTGTGTGTTGGGAGCATTCCAGACGCCAACCAGGCCGTTATTTACTTTTCCGGTTTTCCCGTTGAGCAGGTCGGCGCAGGCGGCGGCCAGGGCGGAAGTGCCAGCCAGGCCGAGGCCATCCGAGCCGTAGAAGACGACCAGGTTGGCGGCATTCTTGATGGCATCGCCGATCTTTTCTTTGCCAGCGAGGCCTTTGACGGTTTCAACTTCATCGCCGTAGGCGTAGCGCACGACAAAGCTGGCAAATTCATCCAGTTTGGTGGCGCGCCCGGCAGCGACGATAAGCGTCGCGCCGCGTTTGGCGGCGGCTTTCAGGCGCAGGTGCCAGACGGGGGCTTCGTTATACAGGTCGGATGCCACTACCAGCACGGTATCATCTTTGCCAAGGTCGCCGAGGTTGGAGCCTGCGCCCAGGCCGTAGGCGGTGGTATATTCACCGCCCGCCATGGGGCTGTAGAGATAGGCTTTTGCGCCGAGTTTGGCAGCAAGTTGTTTGAGATTGTAGAAATCTTCGTTGGAGAGGCGCCCGCCAGCCAGGAAAACTGCGTCAGATTTGGCGGCGGCCAGTTTATCGGCGGCCTGCGACAGG
Organism: uncultured Anaerolineae bacterium; assembly: GCA_903822545.1. Lineage (GTDB taxonomy): Bacteria > Chloroflexota > Anaerolineae > Anaerolineales > Villigracilaceae > CAIJPN01. The sequence continues at coordinate 95,347 of CAIJPN010000013.1, forward strand.
GCGGATTCCATTGAAGCAGCATCCAGCCCCAGGCGAGATTCCGCTTCTGTATAGTGGTACCCGGCGAAGCGTCCTTTATCGCAAATCCAGGTTTCGTTGACCTGTTCGTTCTGGCGCGGCATGACGCGTTTGATTGCCATCACGCCGCCGCTTTTGGCTTCGCGGCGGGTGTTGAAGGTGACGTTGCAGCCGACCGGGCACTGCGCGCAGAGCGATGCGGACTGTTTGAGTTCCCACGAGCGCGCGCCAAAGCGGAAGTCGGCAGTGGTGAGTGCGCCCACCGGGCAGATGTCGGTGGTGTTGCCGCTGAAGACCGAGTCGAAGCCGGGGTCGGAGTAGGTGACGATGTCGGTCAGGCGTCCGCGCTGGTAGAAGCCGAGCACGGGGTCGCCCGCCACATCGCGCTGGAAGCGGATGCAGCGCGCGCACTGGATGCAGCGCTCGCGGTCGAGGTTGATGAGTTCGCCCAGGTGAACGTGCTTATCGGCGCGTTGTTTTTCATCGAAGATGAAGCGGCTCTGGCTGGAGCCATATTCGACGGTGAGATTCTGGAGCGGGCATTCGCCGCCTTTGTCGCAGATCGGGCAGTCGAGCGGGTGCGAGGTCAGCAACAGTTCGAGCAGTTCTTTTTGCCCGGCTTTGGCTTTTTCGGTGGCAGTCAATACCACCATGCCTTCGGAAACCGGGTTGGTGCAGGCGGTTTCGAGTTTGGGCATGAACTGGAGTTTGGGCGTGCCGTCATCGTTGAGGGCGGGTTGGCCGGTGGCGCGGTCAATGGCCGGACGGCCAATTTCGACGAGACACTGGCGGCACATGCCGACCGGTTCCATTTTGGGATGGTAGCAGAAGACCGGGATGTCGATCCCCGCCTTTTTGGCGGCATCGACCACTAAAGTTCCGTCGGGGACGGTGACGGCGACGCCGTTGATGGTGAGATTGATGAGTTTTGCCATAAATGCTCCGTGTGGGGCAGGCTTAAGCCTGTCCTACGTGGAAGTCTTCGGGGAAACGCTCGAGGGCGCTGGTGACGGCCATCGTCGAGAAATCGCCCAGGGCGCACAGGCATTTGCCGTTGACCTGGTTGGCGACCGTCTTGAGCAGTTGAATGTCTCCGGCGCTGGCGTGCCCTTCGTGGATGCGCTCGACAAGGTGTAGCATCCAGTAGTTGCCATCGCGGCAGGGGGTGCATTTGCCGCAGGACTCATGTTTGAAGAAGTGGACGGTCTTGTTGATGACCCAATCCATGCTGTGGCTGTCGTCGATGATGATGACGGAGGCCGAACCGAGCAGGGAGCCAACGCTCTGGACGTTTTCATAGTCCATAGTGGTATCGAGGACTTTGTCCAGGTTGGTATCGTCCACGCGGATGATGGAGGACGAGGCCCCGGCGGGCATGATGCCCTTGAGCTTGCGCCCGTCCGAAATGCCGCCGCCACAGCCCATGATCAACTCGCGGAAAGTGGCACCCAGCGGCAGCTCGTAGTTGCCCGGTTTGTTGACATTGCCGCTGAGCGAGAAAATCTTCACGCCGGGGCTTTTGTCGGTGCCAAATTTGCGGAAACCCGCCGCGCCGTTGGTCACAATATAAGGCAGGTTGGCGAGCGTTTCCACGTTATTGATAACCGTCGGCTTGCTGTAGAGGCCAACCACCGCCGGGAAGGGCGGGCGGACGCGAGGCTGTCCGCGTTTGCCTTCGATGGATTCGAGCAGGGCGGTTTCTTCGCCGCAGATGTACGCGCCCGCCCCAAGGTGGGTGCGCAGCCGCAGCGAAAAGCCCGTGCCGAAGAGATTGTCGCCGAGATAACCGGCTTTTTCCATCTCTGCGATGCAGGCGTCTAGCTTTTTGGCGAGATAATAAAATTCACCGCGCAGGTAAACGAAGGACAGGTTGGCCTGAACCGCGTAGGAGGCAATCGCCAGTCCTTCGAGGAACTGGTACGGATTGAAATCCATGATCTCGCGGTCTTTGAAGGTGCCCGGCTCCGATTCATCGGCGTTGGCGACGACATAGTGCGGGGTGATGTTCTTGGGGATGAACGACCACTTGACGCCGGTGGGAAAACCCGCGCCGCCACGCCCGCGCAGGCCAGAGGCTTTCACTTCCTCGGTCACGGCATCGGGCTGCATGGCGGTGACGGCTTTTTTGAAAGCCTCGAACCCGCCATTTTTGACGTACACGTCAAGCTGGTCAAGATTGGGAATATCGCGGTGACGAAGCAGCAGGTGAGCCATTATTTGATCTCCTTGCCGCCCTTTTTGAGCGCTTCAACCAGTTCCATCGTCCGGTCGACGGTCATATTCTCGTAATACTCGACCTTGTCGCCGTCCTGTAACTGGAACATGGGGGCTTTGTCGCAGGCTGCCAGGCACATCACGGCTTCGAGCGTTACCAGGCCATCGGGTGTGGTCTCGCCGACTTTGATGCCCAGGTTGCCGCACAGGGATTCCAGGAATTTATCAGCGCCGCGCAGGGCACAGGGCAGATCGTTGCAGACCTGCATGCGGTATTTCCCGGCTTTTTCGTCGTGATACAGCGTGTAAAAGCCGACGATGGAGGCAACTTCGGTCGTGTCGAGGTCGAGCATGGCAGCGATTTCCTGCATCGACTCTTTCTTCACATAGCCTTCCTCGCGCTGGGCGAGATACAGCAAGGGCATGACCGCCGAGCGCTTCTTGTCGGCAGGATATTTGGCGAAGATCGCCTTTACTTCTTCGGGATATTTTTCGACAAGGCTCATCGGTCAACATCTCCCAGCACAATGTCTACAGAACCGATAATGGCGACCAGGTCAGCCACGAAGGAGCCTTTCGCCAGTACGGGTAAAACTTGCAGGTTGTCAAAAGACGGGGTGCGAACATGCACCCGGTAAGGCTTCGGGCTGCCGTCACTTTCGAGATAAATGCCCAACTCGCCGCGCGGGGATTCAATCGCCGTGTAAACCGAGCCTTTTTCTGGGCTGAAGCCTTCCGTCCACAGCTTGAAGTGGTGGATGAGCGCCTCCATGCTGGTGCCAATCTCGGAGCGGGGCGGCGGGACGAATTTGTAATTATTCGAGCGCACCGGGCCCATCGGCAGCTTGTTGAGGGCCTGCTCGATGATTTTCAGCGCCTCGCGCATTTCCTGGATGCGAACCTGGTAGCGCGAATACACATCGCCGCCGGTTTGGGTCGGGATGGCGAAATCATATTGTTCGTAGCCAGAATACGGGGCGAATTTGCGGTAATCATGGGCCACACCCGAGCCACGCAGGCTGGCGCCGGTCAGGCCCCAGGCCAGGGCATCTTCCCCCGAGATTTTGCCGATTCCAACCGTGCGGTCAATAAAGAGCGGATTCTTCGTCAACAGGGCTTCGTACTCGTCGATGCGACCAGGCATCACTTTGAGGAAGTTGCGCACTGCAGCTTCAAACTCCACCGGCACATCGCGCCAGACACCGCCGGGGCGGATGTAGGTGGTCATCATGCGCTGGCCGGAGACCAGTTCGAGGATGTCCATCACCATTTCGCGTTCGCGGAAGCAGTAGAGGAAGGTGGACATGGCAGCCACATCCAGCGCGGAAGTGCCCAACCAGACCAGATGCGAGGCGATACGCTGCAACTCAGCCAGGATCACGCGCAGGCTCTGGGCCCGGGCCGGCACATCCAACCCGACCAGTTTTTCCACTGCCAGGCTATAGACCAGGTTATTCCCGACCGTATTCAGGTAATCGAGGCGGTCGGTCATCACTTCGGCCTTCTGATAGGTCTTGGCCTCCATGTTCTTTTCAATACCCGTGTGCAGGAAGCCTACATCGGGGATGCAGCTGATGACGATTTCGCCATCCAGTTCCAACAGCAGGCGTAAAACACCGTGCGTGGAGGGGTGCTGCGGCCCCATGTTAAGCAGCATGGTTTCGCCTTCCATGGCGCGGTTAGAAACCAGGTGCTTGATTTCATCGTAAGAAACAGCCTGGAGTTGTGTCATGGCATCCTCTTTCCGGCTGGCTTGCGCAGTTGGATTTCTTCATAGTTGAAGGTGTACTGCGGCTCTTCATAACCGAGCGGATAATCCTTGCGCAGCGGATGACCCTGCCAGTCCTGCGGCATCATAATGCGGCGCAGATCGCTGTGACCTTCGCTCACAATCCCAAACATATCAAACAGTTCGCGCTCACGCCAGTTGGCATTTGGGAAAACCGTTTCAAGGGTTGCAACAGTCGGGTTAATCGCCGGAACCGGCACGCGCACTTCCAGCGTAGCCTGTTGGGAAACCGAAGTAAACTCATACACCAGGTGGAAACGCGGCTCTTCTTGCGGGAAATAATCCACCGCAGTCAGGGCAGAAAGGCGCTCAAAACCCAGCTTGCGCAGCATCTCGGCCACAGCCACAATTTGCAAGCGCGACACCACGATCGCAGTATCGCCAGCAAACGTCACCGTTTCGCCGCCAAACTGCTCTTTCAATTGGCTGATGAATTTGGATTCGTTCATAGCTAAGCCCAATTAACGAACTTTTCTTTGCGAACTTTTTCGTGCAGGGTCACAATCCCGTGAATGAGCGCCTCGGGGCGCGGCGGGCAGCCCGCCACATACACATCCACCGGCACAATCTCATCCACACCCTGAACAACAGCATAGTTATTGAAGACACCACCGCACGAAGCGCAGTCACCCATCGCCACCACCCACTTGGGTTCGGGCATCTGGTCATACAGGCGGCGCAGCACCGGGGCCATCTTGCGCGAAACGCGCCCGGCCACAATCATCAAATCGCTCTGGCGCGGCGAGGGGCGCATCAGTTCCATACCAAAACGGCTCATATCATAATGGGCCGACTGCGCGCCCATCATCTCAATGGCACAGCAAGCCAGCCCAAACAACATCGGCCACATGGCATTCGTGCGGCCCCAATTGACCGCCGTTTCAAGCGTGGTGGTAACCACGCCCATATTGGCAAGTTTTTGTTCTACTCCCATTCCAACGCTCCTTTCTTCCAGGCATAAATGTATCCTACCAATAAGATAGCGATGAAAATCAACATCTCAGCCAGCCCAAACAAGCCAAGCTGGCGAAAAGCAATCGCCCACGGCAAGAAGAACACGACTTCAATGTCGAACAAGATGAATAACACAGCGATCAAGTAAAAACGCACAGGAACCCGGCGGATACCGGGCCCAATTGGGGTCATACCTGATTCATACGGAGCAGCTTTCCTGTCAGTCTGCCGTTTGGGGCCAAAAATGGTACCCAAACCGATGGCAATCAACCCGATCAAACTGACGACGAGGATCATGATGCCTATGGCGGCGTATTCAAGCAACATATTATTCTCCCAATGCAGGGGATGGAATCTCGACGGCGAAGTATAACATAAGATAATAAGCGTGTGAATTTTCACAAAGCTGGATTAATAACATAGGGAAATGACATTTATCACAACTTTTGTCATATTTCCGTTAACCCGGCTTTCGCTCCCCAAAACATTTCCTGCATCGATTTTAACCGCCCTGTCGCCTGCTCCAGGCCATCAGCCAGCACGCCACTCAAACCGTACAGCGGGATGATACCCCCGCCTTACTTGCCCGTGCCAATGGTAATTTTAAACTCACAATCATCATTCCCGGCAGCGCGGCAGCCAGTTTCTTCAACATCATGTTCGTGGCCGGTAGCCCAAAATAACGTTTCCTGGATCAGCCCAATGGTGACATAACAAATCGCCGCACTCTCCCTGGGTTGGGATGGGCTTATGGTCTGGCGATCTACCAGCATCAGATCCATATCCAGGGTGTGGATGGTGATGCCATCGGAACGAGTGCGCAGCAGGCGAGCCAGCAACTCAAGCGCAGCTTTTCGGCGCATCGTCAGCGGCAAGGCGCGCACCACCTGCACCTGGGCTTTTTCTGTCATAGATGCCGATTCCAACATCCGAGGCCACAGCAATCGCCCGATGCGGATCAATGTGCCGCGCGCACCGCGCCCATAGAAGGTGCGCAGGGCGCGCAAGATTCTGCCAAGATTTTCAGCGGCGGCCAGACTGGTTAAACGGCTGGCAGGCTGCGGGGCGGCAATTTCGGTGGGCAGGTTGGCTTTCGCCAGCACCATGTCAACGCTTTCGTGGCCAATTTCAGCCAGCAAAAGTTCCAATAACATTCCCAAAATACGCGGGGAGAAGGCCTGCTGGTTAAGTAAACTCACTTTTTCTGCGTCCCTACTTCAAATCGACAGTATTCATGGCCCATGGCGCTGCAATGGGTTTCTGTGATTTCATAATCAAATCCTGTAGCCCACTTGACGGCTTCGGAAACGGAACCGATGTAAACATGACAGATGGGATGGGTGCTTTCACGGTTCCAGCAAATGCCGCAGGTCTGGTCAATGAAGGCGATCACGCCGTCTTTTTCTTCCACCCAGGCGTTGACATCTGCGTTGCTCTTTTTAAGGGCGTTTACCAGGCCGTTGAGGATGAATTTGATGCGTTGTTTTTCGGGCAGCAGTTTGATGGCGGCCCCGGCGATGCCCATCAGGGCGGCCTGCTCGCGGATTGCGTATTGGAAGGAAGCGCGTCCAATGCGCCGCAAGATGCCTCTGCCCGTATGCCCGTAAGAGTCTTCGATGGCGGCATTCAGGCGAGCATAATCCGTTGTTTTTACAACGTGCGCGAGATCGTTGGGTGGGTAGTTGCCCACAAATCGTTCCAGGCCGCAGTTGCGCAGGACTGCATTCAGGCCTTCAGCGCCCATAACTTCTTCAGATGCAACAAGTGCCTGTAAGAAGATGGCGTTGATGATGTACGAATCGGGGCGGGGTTGGCGCGGCATACCATTCTCCAGGTTTAAAACTTACTTGTGAAGACAGGATACTGCTCGCCATTGAGTTTAAAGCCTACGTTCTGGTATAGTTTGAGCGAGGCCTGGTTGTCATGTTGTGTATTAACAGTGAGACGGGAGATGTTTTGGCGATGGGCTTCTTCGAGCAGTTTTTGGATCAGGATGTAGCCGATGCCCCGCCCTTGCATATAGGGGTGAACTGCCAGGCGGGCCAGGTGTGCGCCATAGGCGTTTTTGGTGGTGATCTGATAGCCAATGATTTCGTTGTTGGCAACGGCGATGGTGGCGAAACCGGCCTGCGAGTAAGCGAATCGCAGCGATTTGAGAGAGTTTTGCCACAGCGGGGCAAATGCGCGGGTATCGAGGCGGGCCACTTCGGGGAGGTGCGGGTCAGCCATCGGAAGGATTTCGATGCCGGGCGGCAGTGCTCGCCGGGGCGGGGTGGGCGCGCGATGGTCAAGCAGTACGATGCTCTGGTTATGCTCAAAGTTGCTGCGGCGCAGGATGGCGCGGAACCAATCTTGGGTAGCGATGGCCGCGACGATGGAGCCTGGCGTTTTTGCCATTACCTGGCAGGCGGTATCCCACAGTGGTTCCCAGCTATTTTCGATGGTGGATGAGGATGTGCGCGCAAACAGCCGAATCCAGGCGATTTTTTCGGGGTCTGGCGGGCAGGCCAGGGCAGAGATGATGCGCCCATTCTGTTCTGCGACCCAGTATTCGGGTACGCCAAGCCAATCGAGCGGGGCGCGCCAATCGAGGTGGCGGTGCACAAATGGTTCAAAGTAGATCAGGTTCGAAATACGACCATGATCTAAAGATTGGGCCTGGCGGGTTGCAATCTGTTCGCCAACAATCATAGTGGATGTACGCGCAACATCCTGGCGAGGATGGAATATAAGAATTTCAGGATACGCTGGCTCGCGGAGGGGTTCTTGAGCCCTGAAAGACCCACCCACATGGTCAAAACACCATCAACGAATTTGCCGCCGGTCATCTGCATTTTAGCGAGGTTGGTGGATACAGTGGCAAAGGATTCATCATCACCAATTTCCTGGAATGCCTGGGCCGATTGTTTAAAGAGTTCCATGGCTGCCTCGCGGCGCCCCAGGGCTTCCAGGGCGGAGGCTTCATTGCCCAGGGCCAGGGCTTTGCGGCGTGTGTCGGCATGTTCAGCAAAAACCTGGAAGGTGCCGGTGACGATATCGTAGGCTTCCTGTTTTTTTCCGGCACGCAGCAGGCAGACAGATGCGTTGTTTTTCATTTCGGCTGCTTCGAGGGGATTCCCGGCATTCAGGAAGGCTTCGGCGGCAGCGCTAAAGTGACTGGCGGCCTGTTCAAAATCGCCCAACTGGTAGGCTTCGGCAGCTTGCTGGCTTAGGTATTTGGGGTCCTGGGATTCGGTCATAGGGATTCCGCTTGAGCAGGAAAGGGAAAGCGATAGGGGTGTTTCGATTCCTGTCGCCTGGTTGCGGGTTAGAAAGTGATGTCGAGCAGCCCTTCGGCGACGGCGCGCAGTTTGGCAGTGGAAAGTTGGCTGAGATTTTGCGCCAATTCAAGGTAGGGACGGTTGACTGGCAGGCAAACAAAAGCGCGCAAATCGGGGGGCATTTTCAGGAATTCCTGGATGGCCTGCTGGTCGTTCATCCAACGCCCAATGGGGCCGTTCTGGTCGAAGAAGTTTTCTACGCGTGTACCCAGAACAGATAGGATGGCTTCCAATTCAGGCAGCGGGACAGGCTTTTCCCCTTTTTCATAAAACGCCAACCGGGTTTGCGGAATGCCGGTTTCGAGTGAGAGCGCTTTGATAGAAATGTTTGCGTTGGTGCGTTTTTGGGTGAGCAGGACGCCAATAATGCGGTGACGGAGGCCTGCCAGGGTGGTCAGGTCTAGGTGTTCTGTGCGGGGGGCATCATCAGAGAGGGCGTCTGAACTCCAAAAATGCTGGATTGGCATATTGAGGTAGTAGGCCAGCACTTCCAACTCAGGTAATGAAGGGGATTTGCGCCCTTCTTCATAGGCCCGTAATGTGGATGTGGGAATTCCCAGCCCGCGTGCGCATTCAGGCAGGGTTTTGCGCGAAGCGAGGCGCGCATCGCGGATGAGGACTCCCAATTTTCGGGTGCGAAGGGCAATCTGGGTTTGTAAACTCATGTTACTTCCTTCAAGCAGTGCGTCACGCCATGTTTGTTTTTCAAACAAAAGCGAATGCATTTATGCTGTTTTCCTGAAAGTTTGGCGCGAACGCCATCCAATAAGGGTTGATTATACCCGAGGCAAATCACTACCTGCGTCGCAGCATATCTCCCAGGTTGGCACCAAAGATTTCGGGAGGAAGTTTGAAACCGGAAGCTTCAAGGCGCGGTGTAAATAGCGGACGGATGCCGCTGGGTTTGAGCTGCCCAATCACTTTTCCATCAGAAGTCATACCGGTTTGTTCAAACTTGAAGATGTCGGTCAATACAATGGTATCACCTTCCATGCCGGCTACTTCGGTGATGGCGGTCACTTTGCGGGTGCCATCTTTCAAGCGCGATTGCTGGACGATGAGATCAACCGCGGAAGAGATTTGCTGGCGAATGACTTTGACGGGCAGATCCATGCCCGCCATTAACACCAGGGTTTCCATACGGGAGATCGCATCACGTGGGGTGTTAGAGTGAACAGTAGCGAGGGAGCCATCGTGACCGGTGTTCATAGCCTGGAGCATGTCAAGGGCTTCGCCGCCTCGCACTTCACCGACGATGATACGGTCGGGGCGCATACGCAGGGAGTTTTTCACCAGGTCGCGAATGGTCACCAAACCCTTGCCTTCAATGTTGGCGGGTTTGGTTTCGAGACGCACCACATGCTCCTGCTGCAACTGCAATTCGGCGGCGTCTTCGATTGTGACGATGCGTTCATTTTCAGGGATCATCCCTGAAAGCACGTTGAGCAGGGTAGTCTTGCCCGAGCCGGTACCACCGGAGATGATGATGTTCAAGCGGCTGATAACGCAAGCGCGCAGGAACTCGGCCATTTGGGGGGTCATCGAGCCAAACTCGACAAGCTGCTTCATCGTCAGCTTGTCTTTTTTGAATTTACGGATGGTGATCGACGGGCCATCAATCGAAACAGGCAACACAACAGCATTGACGCGCGAACCGTCTGGCAGGCGGGCATCCACTGTGGGGCTGTCGGCATCGGCGCGTCGGCCTAAGGGAAGAATGATTCGGTCGATGATACGCTGAACGTGTTCATTGTTCTCGAAGATGATGCCGGTCTTGGTTAACTTGCCTTTCTTTTCAACATATACCTTTTTCGGCCCATTGACCATGACTTCGCTGACATCCGGGTCATCCAGCAAAGGCTGGATCGGCCCGTAGCCGAGCAATTCGTTTAAGATGTCGCCTGTAATTTGCTGGCGCAGCGAGTCAGGGACGTTAACTTTCAGGCGCGGGAAAAGCTCAGCCAGCGTCTGTTTGATAACCGCCTCACGTTCTTCGTAGCGCGGATTTTTGCTTTCCAGCTCTCGCGTGAGGGTCTCAAGGATGAAAGTCTTGAGTTTGAGCAGGTCAGCAGCAGATAGCCCAGAAGGTGCTGATGATAACAGGCTCATTCGTGTTCTCCTGAAGTGCTTTGATCATCATGCGGGATAACCCAGATGATTTGTAAGCGTGAAACGGTCATGAAATCAGTTTTGTACAAAACTTCGCCATTGGCTCCAAAAACTTTGGCATCGGTAACTGCCATAAACGGCTGGCTACTGTCAAGTTCATCTTTAACCCGTCCATCCAGGCGAATATGAATGTAGCCTTCGATAAGGTGGGTGGTCGTCTGGATCATAGCCGGAACCGCCACCTTTGAAATAATGTCGGTGAAATACTTACCCTTGTCATTGAACTCGATAGACATATCAACGCTCCAGTTGTTTGGGTGCAGAAATCAAAAATCGCCTGTCGGGATGGTGGCACAGGGTGGTTAAATCTCTATGGGAGGCATGAGATAGCCCAACCCAGAGCGGGTAACAATATGCTTGGGTGAGTGGGCGTCGGCTTCCAGTTTTTGGCGCAAGCGGGCAATACTCACCCACAAGATTTCTTTGTCATCACGGTATTCCGCGCCCCACACACTGGTCAGCAGTTCTTCAGCGCTGAGCACTTTGCCAATGTTGTGAGCAAATTGCAAGAGCAGGCGATATTCGGTGGCAGAGAGGAATACTGGCTGGCTGCCGCGCCAGACCTCGGCGCGCGCAAAGTCGATTTTCAGGTCGCCATGTTCAAAGAAACGGCTTTGGGCCACATCTTTTGAAACCTGCGAGCGGCGCAGCACCGCGCGAACACGCGCCAGCAGCTCTGTGGCCGAGAAGGGCTTCACCAGGTAATCATCTGCGCCCATATCCAGGCCGCGCACCCGGTCTTGCTCCTCGCCTTTGGCAGTAAGGATGATGATGGGGACGTTGGAGAACTGCCGGATGCGCTGGCAGACTGAAAAGCCATCCAGCCGGGGCATCATCACATCGAGCAAGATCAAATCGGCAGGATTGGTGGAAAACGCTTCCAGCGCACGCACCCCATCCTGGGCGGTGTAGACATCGTACCCTTCGGTGCGCAAGTTCGCTTCCAAAAGGCGCAGGTAACGAGGTTCGTCATCGACGACCAGAATTTTTTCAGCCATTTAATGCCTCCAAACTTAAAGGTGAACTTCCTTCCCCAAGACCAGCGGGAGAGAAATGATAAAGGTAGTGCCTTTGCCCATTTGCGACTCGACGTTCAATTCGCCGCCATGTGCTTCGATGATTTTCTTGCAAATGAACAACCCCAACCCCGACCCGGTGGTATTAAAAGTCTGGGTGGGTACCCGGTAAAAGCGGTCAAACAGGTGCGGCAGGTGTTCGGCAGGAATGCCCGGCCCGTGATCGCTAAAATAAATTGTGATGTGCTTTTTAGATTCGCCCAGTTTAATATCCACCGGCGTGCCTGGTGCGTATTTGGAGGCGTTGCTGAACAGGTTTTCAATCACCTGGGCAATGCGCACCGCATCAGCCATCACTGATGAGCAGGAAGGCAGGTCGGCGTTAACATCCATATTGTAACGGGCTTTGCTACGAAACATGGTATCTCGAATGACCGTATCCAACCGGACAGGCTGGAAGTTCATTGGCAGGGTATTGCTTTGCAGGCGCGCCGACTCAAGCATATTTGAGATGAGTTCAGCCAGGCGGTCAGCTTCTTCATCAATAATGGTCAGGAATTCCCGGCGGGTTTCTTCATCCCACTCAGTATCTTTGCGCAGCAGGGTGGTGGAATAGCCTTTGATGAACCCAAGCGGGGTGCGCAGTTCATGTGAAATGGTATCGATGAACTCCTGCTGGAGGGCGATCACCCGCCGGGCATCTTGCAGCGCCTTGATCTTTTCCAGCAACATTTTCCGATCGATCAGGCTGCTGATCTGGGTGGCGATATATTGCCCACGCTGTAAGTGGTCGGGGGTATACACCGGGCCGCCAAAGCGCACAAAAACAAGCGCGCCAATGGTTCCTTCAGAAGTGCGCAGGGGCAAACCCATCAGGCAGGGGAAATCAACACGGTTTTCCCCATCAACAGGCCTGGCAGTTTCGTGAACCACCAGGGAATTTTTCCCCATCACTTCGTTGGCAGTTTCCTCGCCCCAGGCTGCATCGGCCTCGGCAGATTGGCCGCGGCCGACTGCCCTGGCGTAGGCAATTGTGAGGGGTTCATGTTCTTTTTCAAACAGGTAGAGTGCCAGGTTGTCAAAAATAAACACAGAGCGCACTACTTGAATAACCGAATCGAGTGCTTCCTTCCAGTCACGGTGCTGTGTCAAGGCCTCGGCAATGGCTAAATAATCGGGGGTGAGCTCTGTAGTATTCATTGAGTCAATCTTTCACAAAAACCAGGGGGAAGGTGATGGTTGTGCCAACGTTTAATACTGATTTTACATCGACTATTGAGCCGTGGGCCTCCACAATCTGGCGAACCAGGGCCATTCCCAGGCCGGTTCCGCCATATTTGCGGGTGGGTGATGCGTCTAGCTGGTGAAAAGGCTCAAAAATCTCAGACATACGTTCTTCCGGAATGCCAATGCCGGTATCCCCAATGGATATCAGCGCCATCCGGCCGGTCTCGTTGCTAATGGAAATTGTGACCCGGCCATTTTTGGGTGTAAATTTGATGGCATTATCGAGCAGTTGCAAGAAAACCCAGGTGATCTTTTCTTCATCGGCCCGCACCGGGGGCAGGGATGGGTCGACATGGGTCTCGATCTGGATTTGCTTATCGTCGGCTTTGTTCAAGGTGCGTTTGACCACCGCTGAAACAACCTGGTTTAAGTCCACTGGCTGCACCTGGAGGCTCATCTCGCCCCGGGCGGCCAGTGAGAATTGGATCAGGTCATCGATCAGGGTTTGCAGCCTGCCAGTGGAACGCACCGAAACATCCAGCGCTTTGATTTGGTCCTCGTTGAGCGGGCCAAGTGCCTCGGTTGATAAAAGTTCCAGGTAACCGCGAATGTGTGTCAATGGAGTACGCAGTTCATGGGAAACGTTGGCAACGAAGTTGGCCTTCATCTGGCTAAGCTCAGAAAGTTTGCGCAAAGCCCCTTCCAGCTCGGCGGTGCGCTGACGCACGCGATTCTCAAGGTTTTTGTTGGCATCTTCGAGCGCAGAACGCAGCCGCAATATCTGTTCGGTGATGGCTCGGTCGAGGGTGGGGCGGTCGAGCAGGTGCAAGTCGATGAGCGCTTGCCCCAAAAGGCGTGGGTTACCATGCTCGGCCTGGGCGCGCTGGTAATCAAGAGCCTGCTTCAGTTGGGCATCGGTCAGCAGCCCCATTTGAACCAGTTGATCTCCGAGCCGGGGCACGAGCACTTCAGGGGTGAGTAGTTCATTGTTATCCATGTTGTGTACCTCCTGGAAAGCGTTTAATGCTGGTAAACCCATTCTCCCCCCACCATGGTCGCAGCGGAATGCATCTCTGTAAGTTCGTCAGGGTGGCAGGTGAAAGGATCGTTTTCGAGGACTATCAAATCAGCCAGGGTGCCAGGAGACAGCCGCCCGAGGCGGTCTTCCCAACCGGCGGTGTAGGCCGGGCCGGTGGTGTAAGCAGCCAGGGCCTCTGGCATGGTCAATTTTTCTTCCGGGATCCAACCTTCCGGGGCGGGAGCACCATCAACTCGCTGTCGGGTGACGGCGGCGCGTAACCCCCAGAAGGGATTGGGGCTTTCAACCGGGGCATCTGAACCAAAAGCCAGCACCGCGCCATGATTGAGCTGGGTGCGCCAGGCGTAAGAGAGCCTGGTGCGCTCACCCCAGTAGCGCTCAGCGGCAAACATATCAGACGTAGCGTGGATGGGCTGCATTGATGCAATAATGTTTAATTTCCCGAGACGCCCGGCGTCATCGGGATGAATGATCTGGACGTGTTCGATGCGGTGGCGCAGCGCCGGGAGGCGGTTTTCGCGCTCGTAGCTGCGCAGTTGCTCGAAACCATCCAAGACTTCATGCACAGCCCGGTCGCCGATGGCGTGAACCGTCATGCTCAGGCCAGATTCGGCGGCCTGGCGGCCATGCTCGAAGAATTCTTCACCGTCTATATTCAGGATACCTCGATTTGAGGGTTCATTCAAGTAGGGCTGGAACATTGCCGCAGTACGCGGGCCGAGCGCGCCATCCATAAAAACTTTAATGGAACCGATACGCAAGAAATCATCGCCAAAGCCACTGCGCAAGCCGAGGGCGCTGGCTTGCGGCAGCAACTCGACGGGCAGGTTTTTGACAACGCGCAGTTTCAGGCGGCCATCCTGCCGAAGCTGCTGCAAGGCCATGAAACAGGTGCGCCGGTCAAAATCGTGGACGCCGGTCAGGCCCAGTTTCCACAGGTTGGTTTGAGCCTGGGCGATGGCCTCAGCAACATCTGAGGATGTCTCGGCGGGGGTTGCCGCGAGGCCAATTTCCATGGCGGTTTCGAGCAGGATGCCGGTAGGCTGGCCGCTGGTATTGCGGACGATTTTGCCATTTTCCGGGTCAGGGGAGTCTGGGGTGATGCCGGCCAGCTTCAGGGCGGTGGAATTGGCCCAGGCGGCGTGCAGCGATTTGGCAGTGAGAAGAATCGGGTGGGCGGTGCTGATGGCGTCCAGGTCATCGGCAGTGGGAAATTCACCATTGGAAGCGCCATCAGACCAATCATTTTGCTGCCAGCCATGGCCAAGCACCCATTTTCCCGGTGGAGTCTGGGCAACGCGTTCGGCCACCCGGCGCAGGGCCTCGGCTTTGGTGGGGGTTTCCACATCCACTTTTTGCAGGCCGAGGGCGTAGTATTGCAGGTGGAGATGGGCATCGGTGAGGCCAGGCAGGATGGTGCGCCCGCCCATGTCTTCGCGGCTGGCGCGCGCGCCAAATGAATCGAGCAATTCGGGGCCGCCAATGGCAGCCACACGTTCACGGTCGATGACGAGCACCGAGGCTTGTGGGCGCGACTGGTCGAGGCTGTGGATGTGGGCGTTATAAAGGATTTTCATCGGATGTATTGTTTTTATCATAACCCAACAGATGCGGGAATGCCTGCCAGGTTTGTTGCAGGTCAGCCAGGTTCTATCAGGCGCGAGAGCAGCGAGGTGAGTTCTTCATCAGAATAAAAATAAAGGGTCAGGCTGCCATTGCCTTTTTTTCCGGTTTTCAGGCTGACTTTTGTGCCAAGGCTGGTGCGCAATCGCTCTTCGAGTGCAACGATATCGGGCGCGGGGCGGCCTTTGGCTTTGGATGGCAGTTTTTCACCCCCCAATTTGCGCACCAATTCTTCGGTTTCGCGCACGGTGAGTTCTTTGGCCAGCACAGTCTGGAGGGCGGCATTTTGGGCCGGTGAACTGGAGAGCGCCAGCAATGCGCGGGCATGTCCTTCGCTGATGCGGCCATCTACCAGGGCTTGCAGGCTGGCATCTGATAGTTTGAGCAGGCGCAGGGTGTTGGTGATGGCAACGCGGCTTTTCCCCACCCGCTGGGCAATGTCTTCGTGGGAGAGTTTAAAATCGTCTGAAAGCTGGCGGTAGGCGTTGGCTTCTTCCAGTGGATTCAGGTCGGCGCGCTGGACATTTTCGATGAGCGCCAGTTCGAGGCGCTGCTGGTCGGTGGTCTGCCGGACGATGACGGGCACTTCTTTCAGCCCGGCCAACCTGGCAGCCTGCCAGCGCCGTTCGCCCGCCACCAGGATGTAGCCACTGCCAACATCGTCTCGGCTGATCAACAGCGGTTGGATGATGCCATGCTCCCTGATTGAGTTTGCCAGTTCCTGGAGTTGATCTGGGTCGAAATGAGAACGTGGCTGGCGCGGGTTGGGGGTGATTTTTTCCACCGGAACGGTCAAAACACCGCCCTGAGACTCTTGGGAAGGTGCCGCCCCCGGCTGGAATCCGGTAGGGATGAGCGCATCCAGCCCTTTACCAAGTCCGGTATGTTTGGGCATGTGCTATGTCTCCTCTATGGTGGTAACGCCATCCCCGGCCAGCAATTCGCGGGCCAGCGCGGCATAGGCTTGCGCGCCGGTAGATGAAGGCGCGTATGCTGAGATAGGCAGCCCGTAAGATGGCGCTTCTGCCAACCGGACACTGCGCGGGACGATGGCGTTGAACACCTGCCCCGGAAAATGCTTGCGAACTTCGCCAACGACATCTGATGAAAGGTGGGCGCGGCTTTCGTACATTGTCATCACCACGCCGCGCACTTTCAGGTCGATAAAAAGCCCGGCGCGCACCCGCTGGATGGTTTGCATCAACTGCCCCAGCCCTTCCAGCGCCAGGTATTCGCACTGCACCGGGATGATGACACCATCTTTGGCAGCCACCAGCGCGTTAACCGTGAGCAGGCTGAGCGAGGGCGGGCAATCAATAATGATATAGTCATAACGGGCAGACAATGCTTCGAGGGCTTCTTTCAGCCTGGATTCACGCCCGGGCTGATCAACCAGTTCCACTTCCGCACCAGCCAGGGATGGTGAAGAAGGCAGCAGGGAAAGTTTGAGCGCAGGGTTATTCAACAGAGAAACCGCAGCAGGAGCCAGCCCAAGCATGGCTTCATACGTTCCGCTTTTCACAGTGTGCTTATCGACCCCCAGGCAAGATGTGGCGTTGGCCTGTGGGTCGAGGTCTACGATCAAAACTCGTTGTCCATTGGCCGCCAGGAAGGCCCCCAGGTTAATGGCTGTGGTAGTTTTGCCCACCCCGCCTTTCTGGTTGACCATGGTGTAAATTCGCGTCATGTAAACTCCAGGTTATTTCAAGATTTCCATCAAACTATGCTGCACTTCCGCCGGGGTTGGTGTACCGGCCAGCCCAACACGCGTAACCGAAAAAGAGGCCAGGTTGGTGGCAAAACGGGCCGATTCCCAGGGGTCGCGCGTTTCAACCAGCCGGGCAAAAAAACCGGTGGCAAAAACATCACCCGCGCCGGTCGGGTCAACTTCATCGGCCCTGGGAGCGCGGAAACGACGGCTGTCGCCAGACCAGAACAGGCGCGACCCAGCCGCCCCATCGGTTACAACCAACAGACGCGCATGGTGTGCCATCCATTCGATTTTTTCTTCATCGTGCTGCACATCTTCCACGCTCATCACCGCCGCACCCGCACCCTGCAGCGCAGCGCCAGCATCGGGCCAGGGGCATGGATGCACACGGCCAGTTTCATCCCAGGCGCGCAGCCAGCCCTGGATTGTCAGCCCGCACAAGGCCGGGCGAATATCCGGCGGCAAAACTGGCGAAACTTCCTGCGCCACCGGGGCCAGGTGAACAATTTTGGCGCGCCGCCAGGGTTCAGGCACCAAAGCAAAATCAATTTTGGGAGCAACATGGCGGATATATTGGATGCGCCCCTCGGGTGTATACACATTCTCGAAAGTGGTACTATGCCGGGCTTCAGCCGCCACCACCGGGATACCATCCAAAGCTGTCAGCGGAATCTCGTTTCCCCAGGCAGTGACCACCCCCACGCGCAACCCCATGGCGCGAGCAGTCAGCGCGGCATACGCCACAGAACCGCCCAACCGGGGGCCAGTGGAAGTCAAATCCACCGTCAGGTGACCGATGAGCAAATAATCGACAGGCTCCAGTGAAACAATGTGAAACATTAAATAAATTATACATGATGGCAGGCGGTGAAATACAAAAATGAACAAACCAGGATGATTTTGTGCGCTCCCCATATTGCCAAATTCCAACTTAATTGTAAAATTAAACAAATTCATCATGGAGGGAATCTTATGCCCGAACCTGCCCCCCGCGCCGCTTACCGCATCACCGACCTGAACGATAATGACCGCCCCCGCGAACGGTTGGAAAAACTTGGCCCACAGGCGCTCTCCAACGCCGAACTGATCGCAATTCTCATTCGGGTTGGCGTGCCGGGAGAGAATGCCGTTCAAGTGGGGCAGCGATTGCTCGGCAAATTTGGCGGAATCGCAGGCATACATCGCGCCCCATTCGATGAAATGATCGGCCAGCACGGCATCGGTGAAGCCAAAGCCGCCCAGATCAAAGCCGCCATCGAGCTTGGACGCCGCCTGACACTCGAAGCGCCGCAAGAAAAACCCACCATCAACTCGCCCGCCGATGCCGCCGCACTCGTTTCATACGAGATGAGCGCCCTCGAACAGGAACACCTGCGCGTCATGCTGCTCGACCGGCGCAACCGTGTGCTAGAAGTGGTTGACCTGTATCGCGGCTCCACCAGCTCGGCGCAAGTGCGCGTGGCCGAGATTTTCCGCGAGGCCATTCGCAAAAACGCATCGGCCATCATCGTAGTGCACAATCACCCCAGCGGCGACCCAACCCCCAGCCCAGACGATGTGGCTTTAACGCGCGCCATCGTCCAGGCCGGGAAAATGCTGGATGTGGATGTGCTCGACCACCTGGTCATCGGCCAGGGGCGTTGGGTTTCACTCAAAGAACGGGGGTTGGGGTTTTCGTAAAAAATAGCCAGTTTCACCGGCTGGAACGCATCTCAAAACTGCGGAATTCACCTGTGGATGTTTCCCACTCAACCTTAGCCTCATCCACCCGCGAAACCGACGGGCCGCGTTTCACCGCTTCGACAAATTGTTCCAGCTGTGGCTTGGCACCCTCGCCCACGCATTCCACTTCATTCCAGCCGACATTGCGCACCCAGCCAGTCACCCCCAGCTTTACCGCTGCCATCTGCACATAAGCACGGAATCCCACACCCTGCACGCGCCCATGCACAGAGATGTGTACCCGAACGGTTGCCGCGGTTGGCATCATTTTTTCACCGCGCTGATGGAGAAAGCATTCCAGATTGGAGCCACCAGCACCACCAAAAACAGCACAAAATAAGGCGTCAGGTTTTCTGATGCAGTCAGGAATGGATCTTCATTCAGGGATTCGTGACGCCAGCGCGTTTCAAGCTCTTCCATCGAAACGCCCAGGGTTTTTTCGATACCCTGTTCACAGCCCAGGCCATCACCATAAGCCCCTGAAAGTGCCACCAATCCGGCAGGGCCATATTGATCCACAATATAGCCGGTAAAAGAGTAGGATTGGGCATATGCCTGGAATGTGCTGCTCATATCAGGAGGAAACGAGTCGCACAGTTGACTCATCGGGATGATCGCGCCCTTTTCAACTGCCTGCGACAAAACAACCGGGTAGTCTGAGCTGGGGGCCCGCTCAGATACAGAGGCGATCCCTTCCCTTAGCCAGACTGGCAGATACAGGTAGCGGTTTCCCATTTTTTGATAGGTGAGCAAGTGCGCCAGCTCGTGCGGGATCTGGCGGTCGATTTCAAGACCCTGTTCTGCGCCTGGAGCAATGGTGACGAAGGCTGCGCCCAGGTCGAGGCTGGCTTGCCCGGCTACCATGGGGCTGTTGCCCAGGTCGAGCGCGGAGCGCAGGTCGGGGCTGGAGGCGTAGATGTAAATATCAACCGGGGAGGTGAGTTCGACAGCCAGCAGCATCTGGATGTTTTGCAGGCTGACATGCGCTGCGTCGGAAGCAAGCTGCCCGAAGGCCAGGTCACCGGCATACCAGTGGATGCGCAGTTTCTCATCTTGCAGCACCTGCCATGGGAAACGATTGTCGATGTAATCGAAGGTAAGCTGGTTGGTGGTGAGGGTTTCACCATCTTCAAGGGTGAGCTGGTACCAGAATTCAACCGGCGCAAAAGGACGCAGGGCTGCCCGGGAAAGCTGGTGCTGGTACACCAGCCAGCCATCGGCATCAAGCGTAGCCGGGACAACGGTGGTGCTATCGCCGCCTTTGGAGCGAAAGAAAATGGATGCTTCTTTGATTGGAGAGGGGGTTTCAACACGCGCCCGGAAGAGTACCTGCTCGCCATAGGTATACTGCACAGCCCAATCTTTGATGGGGGTATTTCCCTGGGCCGCAACGGGGATGTTGATGGAGAAAAAAAGAAGCCCAATAACAAGCAGCAGCAGTTGTTTTTTCATGGCATTTTTCCGAGGAGAACCAGCAAGGGTGTCAGGGTAAGCGGGCTTAACAGGGTACTGACAAAGACCAGCGCCGTGACGAAAGATGAATCTAATTTGTATTCACTGGCCAAGACGGTATTGCTGACCGCCACAGGCATGGAGGCTTCGGTGATGATGGCCTGGCGAGCAATCTGCCCGGTTCCAAACAGGGCAGTAAGGCCGAAGGCCAGCAATGGCCCTATCACCAGGCGCATCGCAGAACCAAGACCGAGCGCCTTGAGATTGTGTGACCAGTTTACACGCGCTAATTCTATCCCCAAAAGCACCAACATGAGCGGAATTGCGCCCCCAGCAATCTGGGTTACGGTTCGTTCGATGGGCAGGGGCAGGCTAATGTGCCAGATGTTGAGCAGCAAAGCCAGCACAACGCCATAGATCATGGGCAGTTTGAGCAGCCCGGTCAAAGCCTGTCGGACGTTCAGGTGGCCCAGGGATGCAATGAAAACACCGATGGTATTAAATAGGATGGTGCTGGTGACAAAATACAGGCTGGCATAAGCAGCGGCATCTTTGCCAAAAGCGAATGTAACTAGCGGCAGCCCATAGTTGCCCGCATTGCCAAACATGGTTGTCACGATGACGGCAATCAACAAGTGTCGTTCGAGCTGCAAGATCGCACCCAGTAAAAAAGTGACCAGCCCGATGAAAACAATAACAATAGCAGCAATGCCCATCGTCTCGGCAACTTCGGCCAACGGCAGTCGGTTTCCGACCAGCATATTAAAGACCAGCACAGGCATAAACAGGTAAAACGACAATCGCCCCACCGTGCGCGAATCCACTGCCAGGAATTTGCCAATGAGAAAACCTCCTGCACTGGTCAAAAGGATAGGCAGGAGGTTGGCAGTAAAGGTGTCAAACAGCAGGCCAAATGACATTACCTGTATTCATCCACATCCGGTTCATCATCTGGATCAAAGGCAATCAAATCGAAGCCTTCCATATCTTCGGTGAAATCGAGATTCATCAGGGCTTCTTCGATAAATTCGATAGCTGACTCCTCCTCGGCCTGGTCGAGCAGGGTTTCGAGGAAGGGGCGCACATCTTCCCCGCCGATCTGTGAAAGTGACCAGATGATGGCTTCAAACACTTCATCATCTTCTTCATCTTCGATCAGTTCAAACAAAAGCGAGGGGGCGGTTTTCAAACCCAACTCACCCGCAGCTTCAACCGCCGCCAGGCGAATTTCCCTGTCTTCGCTGCGCATGTGGGCCAGCACATCCTCGTTCCAGCGAGCGCTGGCCGACCGCCCAATAGCGGTCAAGGCGCTGGCAATCCACAACGGGTCGTGATGTTGCAAGGCATCATCGATCAACGCGCTAACTTCGGGACGGCTGGAATAGCCTAAGGACTGCAAAGCAGCGCGTCGCACAACCGCATCGCCTGATTGAGCCGCCTGGATCAGGTTATTCAGCAATTCATCGCACACGCCCGGGGAAAGCTCTTCGATTTCTGCCATCTCTACAAATGGTTTTAAGATGGTGGCAACGGCAGCGCGCACCACTGGCTGGGGATCATTCCGCAACAGGCCAATCAGCAGCGGGAGATTGTTCACATCTTCGATTTCTTCAAGCAGGCGCACCGCCAGCACACGCACACCCGGTTCAGGATCATGAATGATGGCATGAGCCAGCTCTCTGAAAGAGTATTGTGTGTTTTCATCGTATTCATCGGCCAGGGCTTGCAAAAAGGCCTGTTTGCGCGCAGGCACAATCTGCGGCCAAACAGCCATCAGCGCTTTCAGATCGGCTGGATGAATATCAGAAAAACGTTCCAGGTGACGTGTGGGCAGGCCAACCGATGGATTCTTGAGGGTAAGCAGTATCTCTTCAAACGGGATATTCTTTTTGGGCATGGTTTTTCTCAGGGCAGCGTAACATTTTGGGGGTTGACGAAATCCATTACATTGATGAACAGCATCAGGCCAATCAGCATCATCAGCGCCACACCGTTGACCAGCAACTCAAAGCGAGTTGGGATGCGCCGCCGAAACAGGATTTCTGGCAGCGTAAACAGAATGCGCCCGCCATCCAGAGCCGGGATGGGCAGCAGGTTCATCACACCAAGCGAAACACTCAACATGCCCACCAGCAAAATAGTGTAGCTGACGGTATCAATGGGAGCGCCACCCGATGCGTTGGCAGCAGCCTGGCGATTTTCAGCATCACGCGCCATGGCAGCATCAAAAGTATCATAAATACCTTTCAAACCCACCAACCGGGCCTCGCTGGGCTGAATGACACCCCGGATCAGTCCAATCGGAATATTGAGAATACTGTACGCCTGCCAGCCGGTCATCGTCACACCGCCGATCAGCAGCTCACCCAGCTTGGCCGGGCGGGAGGGGTTGCCCAGCAAAACACCCAACGCCCCCTTATCCACAGGACGAGAAGATAGCGGCATCGCCATAATGGTCACAGCCCGCCCATCACGTTCAATATCAAATTCCACATTCGTATCCATATTCTGGCGAATGAGCGTGCGGGCCTGGGCAATATCGGTGACAGCCTGCCCATTAATTTTGACCAGCAAATCTTTTGCCTGGAAGCCCGCCAATGCAGCCGGGGAATCAGGCGTAACATCGTCCACCAGCACCTTATCGGTAATGGGAATGCCCATCTGGGCCAGCGCAAAAGCATACACTACGATCGCCGTCAACAGGTTCATCGCCGGCCCGGCAAAAAACACACCCAGGCGCTGCCAGGGGTTTGCCGCAGAAAGACCATCGGGCACATTGGGATCATTTTCACCGCGCGCGCGCACAAAACCGCCAATCGGCAGCCAGTTGAGCGTAAACTCAGTTCCAGCATCGATGCGCGACAAAACACCTTCCAGCTTGACTTCCCCTTTATGAACAACCACAGGCGCAGCTTTGGGGGTTTCTGCCATCGGCAGCGGATTCAGCCCACGGCCAAGCACCTTCCCATTCGCATCAACAACCAGCGGGGCCGAGGAGTCTTCTTCCTCCACCGGGTCAGGATTAATCGCCTCGATGGAACGCAGCACCAACCGGTCATTCACCCTGTCAGCCGAGGCCTTGACCTGTTTATGCAACTGTTCATGCCAATCGAAAGGCAGCTTGAAATTTGTGGGAATATCCACTTCCTGCGCATCAATCGACAACGAGCCTTTCTCGCGCCAGAAAGTCCACAAACGTGGTGGCAGGCCAAACCCAAACTCCTCCACCGGGATTTTGAAAAAGCGGGCCGCCAGGAAATGGCCCAACTCATGCAAGAAGATCATACCGCCCAGCACCAATATAAACAGAATTAGAGTCACAGCAAATATCCTTTCGCGCCAATAGCTCAACCAATGTATATTTCACCATCAAAGCGAATACTTTTTACACGTAAAAAACGTGTTCCTTTGATTATATCCTCGATTTTATCCCCCAAACTTTAGCCAACCCTTAGCCCAGCGATAGATTTTTATAAGAACTACACCAGCCGCGCCGGGCCGCCCACGCGCGCCACCAACACATCACCCACCCCACTCACCAGCCGCAAGCGCGCCGCCACATCATCCATAACGCCTTGCAGACAAAGCACATGCACATTCGGCCCGGCATCAATGGTGTAAGCCACTTCCAGGCCGCTTTTGCGCCATGTGCGCACCGCCGCCATCACCGCCAGCGTAGCCGGCTGCCAGTAAAACAGCGCAGGCTGGCTGGTCATCATCACAGCATGCATCATATCCGAATCAAGCTCAATGATATTGGCAAACGCTTCGAAATCGCGCGCCAAAATCGCCTGGCGACAAATCTCCAGCCGCCGGGCAGCATCGGCAACACGCGCCGCTTGCAGCGGGCTGGTCGGCGCCAGGGCGTGGCCTTCCGTTGAACCGGTGGCCTTATGCCCGGCAGAGACAATCGCCACACAATCGGCCAGTGCCCAATGCTCGGGCGGGGCGATCGAGACCGCAAAAGAATCTTCATCGCCCGTTCCCATTTTCCATTCGACAAAACCGGATGGAATGCTGCGGGATGCGGAACCGGAACCCAACCTCGCCAGCCGCGAGATGGCGGATTCCGGCCATTCCAGCCCTGCCGCTTTTGTCGCCGCCAAAGCGAGTGCCGCGAACGCTGCGGCAGAACTCGCAATCCCCGCCCCGGTGGGAAAATTGTTTTCTGAGACCACCTCGGCCCTGAGAGTCATTCCCGCTGCCTGGCGGACAATCTCCAAAATGCCAGATACCCGCTCCAGACCCTTCCCGGTTATAGCCTGGCCGTTGATCGAAAGCGCATCCTGCTCCCTTTCAACAAAACTGACCGTCGTGCGGGTAAACAACCCATCCATGTTCATTGAAATCGAACCATTGACAGGCAATCGCAGGGCAGAATCTCTATTGCCCCAATATTTGATAAA
>CAIJPN010000014.1 GCA_903822545.1 uncultured Anaerolineae bacterium
GGCCTGCGAAAGCATGGCATCCAGAATGCGCGGATGAACATGCCCCTGATTAACGGCGGAATAAGCAGAGAGACAATCGAGATATTTGTTGCCTTCTACATCTATGACCCACACACCTTCGGCTTTTTCGATAACAACATCCAGTGGATGGTAATTGTGCGCGCCGTACTGTTCTTCAATTTGGATAAATTCTTGGGTTTTCATAATTTAGTGATAAGTTTTAAAGGGTAAGTGGAAAGCGACAAGGGCGTGGTATTTCTTACCACTTATCCCTTGTCACTTATCACTGAGTTTAGGCAACTTCAAACAACCGCGCCAAAATAGCTTTCTGCGCGTGTAAACGATTATGAGCCTGCGGGAAAATGACGGAATGCTCGCCATCAGCGACATCGTCGGTCAACTCGTGGTTGCGGTGCGCCGGGAGGCAGTGCATCACAATGGCATCCTTGCGGGCTTCGCTGACCAGTTTTTCGTTGACCTGGTAGGGCGGGAAAACAGCTTCACGTTTGGCAGTTTCTTCTTCCTGACCCATACTGGTCCAGGTATCGGTGTAGATGGCATGCGCATCCTTGACAGCGGCGTGCGGGTCTCGCAGGTAGGTGATCTTTGCGCCGCTGGCGGCTGCCAATTTTGCGCCGATTTCCTGCGCCACCACTGGCATATCATACCCTTCGGGGTTGGCGATGGTGAAATTAGCGCCCAGCATCACTGCGATGTGCATCAGCGAAACCGCCACATTGTTGCCGTCGCCAACATAGGTCACGTTCAGGCCCTTGAGTTCGCCAAATTTCTCCTGGATGGTCAGGGCATCGGCCATGGCCTGGCAGGGATGGCTATAATCACTCAGGCCGTTGATAACGGGAATAGATGACCATTTGGCCAACTCCACCACATGCGCATGATCAAACACCCGCGCCATCATCCCGCTGACGTAACCCGACAACACCCGGGCAATATCCGAGATGGCTTCGCGTTTTCCCAGGCCGATTTCGCTCGGAGAAAGATAAAGCGCATCACCACCCATGTGACGCATGGCCATATCGAAAGAAACGCGCGTGCGCAGGCTGGGCTTCTGGAAGATCAGCGCCAGCACCTTTCCCTTGAACAAGGGCGGGTTTCCGCGCTCAAAATGCTCTTTTTTGAGCCGGACGGCGAGGTTTAAGATGTCCTGGATTTCAGCGGGGGAATAGTCGGACACATCGAGGAAATGTTTCATACGGGGATTCTCCTGGAGAATAAATGGGTTTTTCGCCCCGAGCGCCGCGCAGTCGAGAGGCATAGCAATATTGCGGCTGAATTTTATCACATCGATTCTGCCTGTTTTAAGATTCGAGAAATGTGACAAAAATGTAACAACCCCGCCACAGACCCGTAACACTACTCTGATATAACTGGATTGTGGGAAAATCCTCAATCCAGTTTGCTTTTTGGAAGGTCATCATGTTCAAAAAAATCATCCTGCTCACAATCCTTGCAGCCCTGCTTCTTCCTGCATGCGGGACTTTGGAAGTCTCTGTTTACCAGACTGCCACACCCGATGTGGCCCCCCAGGCCACGCTGGAAGCGCTCCAGCAACAGAATGCCGCCCTGGCAACGGCAGTCGTCACACTGGCGCCGGGCACCCAGCCCATCGGGTTAGATTCCACCTCCGAGGCCATCCAGCAAAAGCTGCTGCACAGCGCCGAAAACTGGAGTTCGATCTGGGTGGATGGCACGCTCATCATCCAGGGGCAGGTGATGCACGAACAAGTCTGGCTCGACCAGCTAACACCACGCTTCCGCTACCTGGGCGGCCCACAAGATGGCCCCGCAACTTTGTTCAAAGTTTCAGATGGCACCAGCATACTCGAATTTGACCTGGTAAGTGGCCAGCGAATAGTAACAGCCCTGGCTGAAAGCTCACGCGGGCCATTTGTCCCGGTACTAACGCCCGGAACAGCCAGCCCAAACCCAATCAACATGCAGCTTGGCTCGCGCCTGGCCGAGATGGTTTTCTCCTCCGACTTTGCCCAAAACGAAGGCCCATTCAAGCCCCTGCGCACCGAACAACTGATCGGGCGAGAGACACTGGTTGTTGAATGGACATACATCCAAAACACACTGCCATCCTGGCGCATGTGGCTGGATGTAAACACCGGTATCATCCTGAAATTCCAGGGCATGGACAAAGGTGGCGGCGATGTTATCCGCTACGAATACACCATCAACCAGATCATTTTCGAGCCTGCCATACCCGCCGAAATGTTCAACATTAACCCGGCCAACCTGCCACAATTCAGCGACGCTTATGGCCAGCCCTATTCGCCCGTCCTGGCCGGGCCA
>CAIJPN010000015.1 GCA_903822545.1 uncultured Anaerolineae bacterium
CACATGACCAAAATGCCAGCCATTGTGACCATCTTTGTTGGCGAGGAAAATACCCCCAAGGCAGTGGTTGTATCCAACGCCATCTACTGTGGCGTGTGCAAACCACAACCCGAGCCGATTGAGATGCCGGAAATTTTTTAGCGGTTATCGGCCCTGTAACGATTTGGATTTTTTGATAGTTTTCCCATCCCGTGTCATGCCATGCGCTACAAACGGGGCGAATAATCCCAACAATTTGTTGGGCGCGGTAGCTTAGGGTTGCAAATCACAAATCTGTTTGACCCAAAAAACTTATACAATTTCCCACTGCGTATGGAAAACACCGTCACGGTCGATGCGGCGGTAGGTGTGGGCGCCGAAGAAATCACGCTGGGCCTGGGTCAGGTTGGCGGGCAAAACCTGTGAGCGATATGCGTCGAAATAGGCCAGGGATGCGCAAGTGGCGAGCATCGGAATGCCCAGCCCAACTGCAACCCGCACCACTTCACGCCAGGCCGCCTGGCGTGAAAGCACCGCTTGGCTGAAGGTTGTATCCAGCAGCAGGTTGGGCAGGCCAGGATTATCCTGGTAAGCGTTGGTGATGTCGCCCAACAGCGAGGCGCGGATGATGCAGCCAGCTCGCCAGACGCGCACAATTTCAGCCAGATTCACATTCCATCCGTATTCCTGCGAGGCAGTCTTGAGCAGTTGCAACCCCTGGGCGTAAGATATGATTTTGCTGGCATACAGTGCCTGTTCGGCCGCCAGCACCAATTGCCCCACATCGCCACCGAAACGGTCCGCTGTTCCTAAAACCTGCGAGGCCAGGATGCGCTCCGATTTCAGCGAGGAGATGATACGGCTTTCCACTGCCGCGTTGATGGTGGGGATGGCAATCCCCAGGTCAAAGGAATTCTGCGAAGTCCATTTGCCAGTGCCCTTCTGGGCGGCTTCATCCAGGATCATATCCACCAGCGACTGCCCGGTCAGTTCATCCTCCCGCGCTAAAATCGTGGCGCTGATCTCGATCAGGTATGAACGCAGCTCGCGGGTGTTCCACGCTGCGAAGATTTTGGCAAGCTCCTGGTTGGAAAGCCCCGCCCCGCGATGCAGCAGATCGTACATCTCGGCGATCAACTGCATATCGCCATATTCAATGCCATTGTGCACCATTTTGACGTAATGCCCCGCGCCGCCAGTGCCCATCCACCCGACACAGGGCTCGCCAGATTCGGTTTTGGCTGCCACCGATTCGAACATGGGCCGAATGCGCGGCCAGGCGTCTTCTGACCCGCCGGGCATCATACTCGGCCCTCGCAGCGCACCGCTCTCCCCGCCCGAAACCCCCATACCGATATACAGGATTCCGCTTTCTTGCAGTTCGCGCGCGCGGCGTTCGGTATCGGCAAAATAGGAGTTCCCGCCATCGATAATGACATCGCCTGGTTGCAGGTAAGGCATGAGCGAAGTGATGGCCGCATCCACCGGCGCACCGGCGGGCACCATCAGGAACACGGTGCGCGGTGCGGCCAGGGCGCCGGTCAATTCTTCCAGCGAGTTCGTCACAGACACATCGAAACCCGCCGGGAGTTTGGGGTTCAGGTCAAAGCCGATTGGCCGGTAGCCATTGCGGGCAAAATTTTGGGCCAGGCTGCGCCCCATCACGCCCAGGCCAAGTATCCCTAGCGAATATTTATTTTCCACAAGACTCTCCATTATTTCCTGGACAATTCCTTCTGGGGGAAGCTCGATATTCAGGGTCAAGGCATCCGCAGGTTCTTCAAGCGTGGCGAACTGGCTTTGCAGCAAGGCGGGATTCATAAAATGTTCGCTGCGGTGCAGCATTCGCGCCCAAATGGTTTCGTAATTTCCTTTGAGATAGATGAATTTTACACGCCCGCGCCTGAGTCGCTGACGATAGGATTCTTTCAGCGCTGAACAGGCCAGCACCCCGCTCGAGCCGGATTCCGTTTGCTGTTGGATCAACCCTGCCAGCGCTTCCAGCCAACCGGCACGATCTTCATCTGTCAGCGGAATCCCGGCTGACATTTTTGCCACATTTTGCACAGGGTGAAAATCATCCGCATCATAAAAAGCCCAGCCCAGGCGCTGGGCCAGCATCTGCCCGATTGTGGATTTGCCACAACCAGAAACACCCATCACGATCAGGAACATCGCATTCACTCCCGGTTTATCTCTTTAGATGATACAAAGTCTCACCAGCGCGCGTCCAGGCGCAAGTTCGGTTTTTCGAGATCATTTTCATAGCACAATCTGGCCTGTAATGGGTTGAGCGGCGGGTTGGCGTAAAAACTTGTCAGGGTAGGGAATAATTGTGTTGGTTGGTGTCAGCAAAGAGATTGTTTCGCGCAAATCCGTCTTTAAACGCCCTCACCAAGAATCTGGTTGGCCGCAAAAATCCCGGAGATGGCGGTTGGTTCTAAGCCCAGACCGTTGTGATCTCCGGCAATGTAGATGCCATTTCCATATTGCTGCTCCAGGTAGGCCGGCCCCTGGATATACATTGCATTTTCCCAGTGCATGGAGGCGAGCAGGTGGAATTGCGCACAGACTTGCTGCAAATCCACTTCCTTTTCGCGGGCGTAAATCAGGTGGGTGCCATCGTGTTGTTTGTTGATCATCATTATTTCGGATGAATACGGCAGCAGGTTCGCGCTGTGCTGGCGAAATTCCGCCTTCAAACGGGCCTTGACGTGGAAAACATGCAGTTGGCTGGCTGCGCGAATTTCCCTTATCCCCAGCAATTGCTGGGTAACGGTGGCTGGTGTGGCAACGACAACCTTGTCTGCCTGGTATACCTGTCCTGATTTGCCGATCAGGGTGTGTTGTCCCGGCTGGCTTTCGATGCGGATGATGCTGTCATAGACAAGGCGTTTTCCTAGTTTTTGAGTCACCGTTTCGGGGTTGAAGATGAACTCATAGATTGGAAGCACCATTCCCTGGCTGGCGGTCAGGAAATCCAGTGCGGTCAGTTGTTCCATGCTCGCGCCTGTACAGGCATAGGCAA
>CAIJPN010000016.1 GCA_903822545.1 uncultured Anaerolineae bacterium
AACCCATTCATGTGGATGAACTGGTGGAGACGCTGATGAAGGCCAGGAAACGGGAATAATCTCCGCGCCTTTTCTCGTCCCCAAATATGGGCTTTTCCAGCCCACATTTGGGGACGGATGCAGCCGCCGGGGATGCTATACTCATTGTGGGTGAGACTTGCGTTTTTTTACTTGCGGAGGAAATATGCCTGACAAAGAGAATGCTATCTTGATCGAATTTGGCCCGGCGGCCGGTGTGCGCGGGGTGGCGAACTTCTCAACGGTGGATATGTACGAGAAATCGGATGAGGCGGTGGAAAAGGCCATGGGCACGATCAAAGCGATGGCTAATAAAACCGTTGCGGCGGTGAAGGCCATCCCGGTCAGTGAGCGCCCGCAGAAGGTGGAGGTGGAGTTTGGTATCAATTTCAGCATGGAGGCCGGGGCGGTGGTGGCGAAGGCCAGCGCCGAGGCGGCGGTGAAGGTGACGCTGGCTTGGGAGCATAAAGACGCGCAGGCGTAAACCGTTTTGCCGCTGAAACACGGGGATGTGGAGAATTTGAAACTCTCCGCGTTCCCAGCATGCTCGGCGGTGAAATTATCTTGAAGGGGTTCGCTATGGCCGAATTGGGGTTCGTTTACAGAATTTGCGCGATTTTACGGTGCAAATCCGCAACGCGGCGGATGCCATCGTTGGGACGGGGCTGGCGGTTTCGATGGATGGGAAGGTTGTGACCTGCCGGCATGTGGTCGATGCGGCGATTTATGGCACCGGGATGACGCTGGAAAACGCCGAAATGGGTGTTTATTTCCAGTTTGCGGCCGGCGGTGAGAAAAAAGAGCGCCGGGCAGTGGTGGAAAAGTTTTTCCAGCAAAATGACGAGGATATTGTCCTTTTGCGGCTGAAAGATGGCGATTCGCCGCTCGCGCCGGAACAACTGCCTAAATTGGGCGACGCCAGCGAGTCTGCCGGGCATAAATTCACCAGTTTTGGCTATCGGCGCCTGTCCAATTACCAGGGCTTGCCCGCCAGGGGTGAAATTATCGACTTTGCGCTTGCGCCAGATGGGGCAACCCTGCTTTGCGACCCGGTGATGCTGGAATGCCAGCACATCGACAGCGGCATGAGCGGCGCGGCGGTTTTGGATGTCGAACGCAACCTGGTTGTGGGGATTGTGGCTGAAACCTACGAATCCGCCGGGCGCGCGAAAGACCGCGATACGGCTTTTGCCGTCGATAATCGCGTTTTGACCTTCAGCCCCTTCGATTTCAAACTGGAAGACGAACCTTACCCCCTGAAGACTGCCCCGAAACCCAAATTTGACCGGAAACAGGCCGAAGCTGCCGTTTTTATCACCCAAAAATATTCCTGGAACAACGCCCCGACTCTCCTGCCCGAATGGACGGGACGCGAAGACCTGCTGGCAAGCCTCACCGCCGACTGGAACGACCCGCAAAAGCACGTTGCCGGACTCATCGGATTTGGGGGCGAGGGGAAATCGTCGCTGGCGAGGAAATGGGTTGACAATATCATTGCGAGCCGCTCTTTGGCGAAGCAATCTCCCATCGACGGGCAAAATCCCTTTAAAGGGGAGATTACTTCGCTCGCAATGACATCACTTGATGGAGTGTTTTGGTGGGGCTTTTACGAAAACCGTTCCGTGGATGAGTTCATCGAAGCCGCGCTCAAGTATCTCAGCGGTGGGCGCATTGACCCGAAGGCGGTGCCTTCTTCCAGCCTGCGGGCGCAGATCATCGGCGCGATGCTGGGAGCGGGGCGCTATCTCTTCGTGCTGGATGGCTTCGAGGTGATGCAGCACCAGGATGGCGACCAGTACGGGCTGGTGACGAGCAACGACCTGCGCGACCTGCTGGCCTACTTCGCCCGCCCCGATAACCCCTCCTTTTGCCTGATCACCAGCCGCGCGCCCCTGCTTGACCTGATGGAGTACACCACCTACAGCCATCATGACGTGGACAGGTTGACGGAATCGGACGGTGTGGCGTTGTTGAAAAAACTCGGTGTGCTCCCCTCTCCCGGCGGGAGAGGGGCCGGGGGTGAGGGCAGGGGTGATGCTGAACTCGCCAGAATTGTTTCCGACTGGGACGGGCACGCATTAACCATCAGCCTGATTGGCTCGTACCTGACCGAAAAACACGGCGGCGACCTGGCGCACCTGGCCGACCTGCCTGCGCCCATCGCGGACGAACCGCGTTATGAGCGCGTTCACCGCGTCCTGCGGCGCTACGACGAGCATTTGACCCAGGCCGAACGCGAATTCCTGAAATTGTTCTCAGCGTTTCGCACGCCGGTGCATGAAAATGCCTTCGAGAAGGTTTTTGCGCCATTATTGGGTCTCCCCACCGTAGGGGCGACCCATCCAAATCCCAAAGACACCCCATCTGGCAAATCATCCCCGCGAAAAGCCGATTCGTCTGGCACGGGCGGGTCGCCCCTGCCCCGTTTGGCGAACCGCCTGTTTGGGAAAAAGACGCCGGATGACCGTGAAAGGGCAAACGCGGGCGGGAATCCGTTGCCCGCCGGTTTGACCGATGGCCGGGAAAGGGCGACCCGCCTATCGCCAGACGGGACGAATTCGGGCGGGAATCCATCCCCAGATGGTTTGACCGATGGTTCTGATGGGTACCCTACGGGTATGATATCGCCCCTACAAACGATGGTGAATCGTTTGGTTTTGTACCGCATCCTCAAACACGACCCCGCCTCGCAGACCTACACCGCCCACCCCCTCGTCCGCAACCACTACCTCGCCATCCTGACCCACGGAACAACCGAACAACCGGACAACGGAAAAACGGTACATAACCAAATCAAAGAATATTATTTGGGAATCGCTGGCGACACCCTGACCTACCCTACCCTGGATGATTTGAAGCCGCTCATCGAGGTGGTGCATCATGCCTGTGAAGCGGGGGTGTATGATGCCGCAATGGATATTTACTATGAAAGAATTTCCCAGAAAAACCGTTTTGTTATATTGCATCAATTGGGCGCTTATGACACCGCACTTTCTGTTCTATCTGAGTTTTTCATCGCTAATGATTTATCAGGTGAGCCACAGGTAACAAAACCTGAGGATAAACGATTGATACTTGCGACAATCGGACTCTGTCTCACGAACCTGGGACGCCTGCGCGAGGCGGTGCCGTTCTTCGAGCGGTATGTCAAAGGCAACATTGAATCACAAGATTGGCACAATGCCAGCATCGGCTACCAAAACCTGGCGGAGCTGCACGCCTCGCTCGGCGCGCTGGAGGCGAGCGCCGAGTCCGCCCGCCAGGCGCTCGATCTCGCCCGCCGCGCAGAGAATAAGCAGGATGAACAATGGTCTTTGGAATGGAATGCTTGGGATGCTCATTTGCTGGGAAATATAGAATCAGCAAATGAAATGTACAAGCAATTAGAAACAATTCAACAAGAGCGCGATTCTTCTAAAAAATACTTGTATAGTCTTGATGGTATTCATCACGCCGACCACCTCCGCCGCACGGGACAGGCCGATTACGCCCGCCGCGTGACCGATGCCAACCTGCAAATCTGCGAGCAACAACATTGGCCGGATGATACAAGCCGATGTCACCGCGTTCTCGGCGACATCTATGCAGATTCCGGCAACCACACCTCCGCCCGGGCGCATTACGAGACCGCGCTCAAGATTGCGCGGGGGATTTCGGCTCGTTATGTGCTCATCGAAGCCCTGCTGGCGCGTGGGCGCTGGGCGGCGCGGTATATCGTTATCGTAGGGGCGGGGTCTCCCCGCCCAATCTCGGGCGCAAACGGCACAGGGCAGGGGGACCCTGCCCCTACCATTGACGATGCCTTCGGCGACCTGAACGAAGCCCTGCACTACGCCATCGAGGGCGGGTATCGCCTCTACGAGGCGGACATCCGCGTGGCATTGGGGTGGGCGTGGCTGGCCAGTGAGCAGTTATCAGTGGGCAGTGAGCCGTTGAAAATCCAAAATCGTAAATCTGCGATCGCGGAAGCCGAACGCGCCCTATCCATGAGCCGCGAGATGGGCTATCACTGGGGGAGGTTGGATGCAGGAGAACTGTTGCAAGTGATAAGTGATAAGGGGTAAGTTCAAATCCGTGTCCAAAAAGGTTTATTCCCGGCCAAAACCGGCCAATTTACTACTTACCAATCGCCAATTACCCCCCAATTTCGAGTATACTTTCCCCGCTTAAGCCTATGACAGACAATATCCGTAATTTCTGTATTATTGCCCACGTGGATCATGGCAAATCGACCCTGGCCGACCGCTTATTGCAGGCCACCGGGACGATTTCTGACCGCGACATGACCGAGCAGGTGCTCGACAGCATGGATTTGGAGCGCGAAAAAGGCGTCACCATCAAAGCCTCCGCTGTCCGCATGAAGTACACCGCCAAAGATGGTGTGGAGTATGAACTGAACCTGATCGATACTCCCGGCCACGTCGATTTCGGCTACGAAGTCAGCCGCGCGCTGGCCGCCTGCGAAGGCGCGATCCTGGTGGTGGATGCCACGCAGGGGATTGAAGCCCAGACCCTCGCCAATCTCTACCAGGCGCTCAACGTCGACCTGGAAATTATCCCCGTCATCAACAAAATCGACCTGCCCTCGGCGCATCCCGATGAAGTGGCCGAAGATATTGCCGCGCTGATCGGCGGCAAAGCCGAAGATGTCATCCGCATCTCGGCCAAATCGGGGTTGAATATCGAAGCCGTGCTGGAAACCATTGTCCAGCGGGTGCCGCCACCGAGGGGGCTGGATGCCGACCGTCCGCGCGCGCTGGTGTTCGACTCGCACTACGACCCCTACAAAGGCGTCATCTGCTACGTGCGTGTGGTAGAAGGCTCGTTCGCCGCGACAGACACCATCCGCCTGATGGCCACCAAAATCGATGTGAAACCCATCGAAGTGGGCATTTTTGCGCCAACGATGAAACCTGTCAGCCGGTTAAATGCCGGTGAAGTGGGATACGTAGCTACAGGGCTGAAAACCGTCCACGATGCCCGGGTGGGTGATACGATCACAGCCGCGGCCAATCCCGCCAGCGAGCAGCTGCCCGGCTACTTCCATCCCAAACCGATGGTGTTTGCCGGTATCTACCCGGTGGATGCTGACGATTACAGCGACCTGCGCGAGGCGCTGGAAAAACTGCAACTCAACGACGCCTCGCTGACCTACACCCCCGAAACTTCGCAGGCCATTGGCTTTGGCTTCCGCGCCGGGTTCCTGGGATTGTTCCACATGGAAATCATCCAGGAGCGCATTGAGCGCGAATATGACCTGGATGTGCTCTTCACCGCGCCATCGGTGGAATATGAAGTGCTGACCGGCGCGAACGAGGTTTTGCTGATCGATTCACCCGCGCAGCTGCCCGAAGATGGCATGGTGCTCGAAATCCGCGAACCTTGGATGAACATCGAGATCATCACGCCGACGGATTACTACGGCACGATCATGGAACTGGTTATTAAGCGGCGCGGGGTCTACAAGAACCAGGAATACCCCGCCCCGCATCGTGTTCAGCTGAACTTCCAGATACCCCTGGCTGAATTAATTGTCGATTTCTTCGACGACCTGAAAAGCCGTACCAAGGGCTATGCCTCGCTCGACTACCAGTTCGCCGAATACCGCGCCGATAAGCTCCAAAAGCTCGAAATCCTGGTAAATGGCGACCCGGTGGATGCGCTGGCCTCGATTGTGCATGAGCAGCACGCCTATCACAAAGGCCAGCGGCTCATCACCAAGCTGAAAGAGATCATCCCGCGCCAGATGTTCGAGGTCGCCATCCAGGCATCCTCGGGCGGGCGCATCATCAGCCGCGCCAACGTCAAGGCCATGCGCAAAGATGTGCTGGCGAAATGCTACGGCGGCGACATTACCCGCAAGAAGAAACTGCTCGAGAAACAAAAGAAAGGCAAGCGCCGCATGAAGATGGTCGGGGCGGTTGAACTGCCGCAAGAAGCCTTTATGGCGGTGTTGAAATTAGATGATGAATAACAGGTAGGGGCGGGGAAGCCCCGCCCCGATTGTCCGTACAAATTGGGCGGGGAGACCCCGCCCCTACCCAAAAACGTGTATGAACCGAATCCTGAAAGACATCCGCCGTTGGCTACCGGGCGTGCTCGTCAGCATTGTCCTGCTCGCCATTCTCTCCCGCGCTGTAGATTGGAACAGCGCGGTTATTGCGTTTACCACCGTCAACTGGGCTTTTGTGATACTGCACGCGGCCTTTTACTTCGCATCGGTTTCCAGCCGGGCCATGGCCTCGCGCGCGCTGCTCGAAAATCGGCCCAGCTTCCGCGATTCATTCCTGGCGGTGATGCAGGGCTACCTGCTCAACAACGTCCTGCCGCTGCGCCTGGGCGAACTGGGCCGGGCTTACGTGTTGGGGCGCAAAATCGGCGTGGGGATGTTCAACACCCTGCCGGCCATCGTTATCGAACGTTTTTATGACCTGGCCTTCGCCGCCATCGTGCTGATCGGAACCCTGCCCTTTGTCTTGACCGGCGTCGATTGGGCTGCTCCTGCCGCCACATCCACCCTGATCGTGGTCGCCGTTGGTCTGCTTTCGCTGCACCTGATGGCGCGTTTCCGGGTCCAGCTCAAAGCCTGGGTGGAGCGTCTTGGTCACAAAGTCGCCCTGGTAGAAAAATACATCGTCCCACAAATCGAAACCTTCCTCGATGGCATGGTAGTGCTCACCAACCTGAAAAGCTTCGCCCTCAGCCTGTTCTGGATGGCCCTGACCTGGGCTTTTGGCCTCGGCTATATGTATGCCATGCTGCGCGGCTTCTACCCGGCAGCCACGCTGGCGCAATCCTCCTTTGCTTTTGGCGCATCCTCGTTTGCGGGAGCGATCCCATCCGCGCCCTCCGGCCTGGGCGTTTTCGAGGGCGCAATTGTCGGCTCCCTGGCCATCGTCAGCGTGGATTCGGGCATCGCCCTGGCCTATGCCGTGATGCATCACCTGGCGCATCTCGTCTACGCGGGCATTGTGGGCCTGTATGGCTTTTCTGTAGACAAAATCGGGCTGATGGATTTATATGATCAACTGGTCAGCCGCAAAAACGAATCGCCCTCGGACTCAAAAGTCTCCTGACTTTTGAGTTCCAAAATCTTCAGATTTTGGAGTTCATGTTCACAACAGGAGTTACTATGTCCAAACACTACTTTGTTACCGGCGGGGCCGGGTTTATTGGCTCCAACTATGTCCACCGCCTGCTGGAACGCGGCGAAAAAGTGACCGTCTACGACAATCTCTCGCGGGCGGGCGCACCGAAGAATCTCAAGTGGCTGCAAGAGACTTTTGGCGAGAAAGCCTTCAACCTGGTGGTTGGCGATGTGCGCGATCCCGGGCAGTTGGTGGCATCCACCCGCGATGCGGATGTGATCGTCCACCTGGCCGGGCAGGT
The DNA here is from genome assembly GCA_903822545.1 of uncultured Anaerolineae bacterium. Taxonomy (GTDB): domain Bacteria; phylum Chloroflexota; class Anaerolineae; order Anaerolineales; family Villigracilaceae; genus CAIJPN01. Next base: position 7,408 of record CAIJPN010000016.1, read on the forward strand.
GGCGGTGACTACCTCGGTGGTCAAGCCGCGCGAGGATTTTGAGATCAACGCCTTTGGCACGTTCAACGTGCTCGAAGCTGCGCGTCTCAATGGCCGCGACCCGATTTTCATCTACAGCTCGACTAATAAAGTATATGGCGGCATGGATGATGTCGAAGTTGTCGAAACGGCCACCCGCTGGGGCTACAAAGACCTGCCCTTTGGCGCAGCCGAATCCCAGCCGTTGGATTTCCACTCGCCCTATGGCTGCTCCAAAGGCACCGGCGACCAGTACGTCCGTGATTACAGCCGCATTTACGGCCTGCGCTCGGTCGTCCTGCGTCAGAGCTGCATCTACGGCCCGCGCCAGTTCGGGGTGGAAGACCAGGGTTGGGTCGCCTGGTTCATCATCGCCGCTGTGACGGGTAAGCCGATGTCCATCTACGGGGATGGAAAACAGGTTCGGGATGTGCTGCATGTCTTCGACCTCAACGACGCCTACGATCTCGCCATCCAAAACATTGATGATGTGAAGGGCGAAGTCTTCAACCTGGGTGGCGGGCCGGAAAATACCATGTCGATCTGGACGGAGTTCGGCCCGATGCTCGAAAAACTGCTCGGCAAGAAACTGCCCGTTACCTGGGGCGACTGGCGGCCCGGCGACCAGAAGGTTTTCGTGGCCGATATCCGCAAGGCCGAGAAAATCCTGGCTTGGAAGCCAAAATATGATGTCGAAAAGGGCGTCAAACAGCTTTTCGACTGGGTTTCTGCCAACAAAAACTTGTTCTAGAGAGACAATATGCGAAAACTCATCCTGGTTTTGCTCCTGATCTTGTTTGTGTTGCCTGGCTGCGGCCCAGTTACCCCGGTGGCTGAATCCACTTCCAGCACACCCGCTCCCAACACCGATGCCACTGTTGATACCAGCGACCTTTCTCCCGCGGCTGGCTGGGTGCTTGTGCGTGACCGTTCCGGCGCCAGCGCAGTTTTCTTGTTTTCTAAACCCGACCTGCAATCTGCCACGCTCGGCGAAATTGAGATAGGCGCATCTGGCGAATTGCTCGGGTTCAACCAGACCGGTGAATGGGTGCTGGCAAAATTTGGCGAGAAAACCGGCTGGATGCCCAGCCAACTGCTCGAAGTTACCTCGGATCGCTAATGAAAATCCTGACCGTTCTCACTTACTACCGTCCACACACTTCCGGCCTGACGATTTACGCCGAGCGCCTGGCTGAAGCCTTTGCGCGGCGAGGTCACCAGGTAACTGTGCTGACCTCGCACTTCGATAAATCCACCCCGGCGGAGGAAGTGCGCAACGGCGTGAGAATTGTGCGCGCCCCGGTGCTGTTTCGCGTCAGCAAGGGCGTCATCATGCCGACCTTTGGCCTGCTGGCCTGGAAATATGTGGCTGAAAACGATGTCGTCCAACTGCACCTGCCGCAGTTTGACGCGCCCGGTTTCGCCTTCCGTGCCCGCTTGATGGGCAAGCTGGCGATCCTCACCTATCACTGTGATCTACAGCTGCCCTCCGGGCTGTTCAACCGGCTGGTCAACACTGTGGTGGATTTTCAAAACCACATGGCGGGCGTACTCTCCAGCCACATAGTTACCTACACCCAGGATTATGCCGATCACTCGCCCTATCTCTCGCGTTACAAAAACAAACTGACGCCGATCCTGCCGCCGGTGCAGCTTCCCACCCCACCCGCCGGGGCCATCGCGGCCTTTGCTCAAAAGCACCAGACCACCGAAAAACATCCCGTCATCGGCATGGCTACCCGTTTTGCATCCGAAAAGGGTGTGGAAATCCTGCTGGAGGCGCTGCCCGCCGTTTTTGCAAAATATCCCAATGCGCAGGTGCTTTTCGCCGGTCAGCATCTCAACGTGATGGGTGAAGAGAAATATTTCGAGCGGCTGGCCCCCAAAATCCGTGAATACGAAGCCCAGGGACGCTGGACTTTCCTCGGTAACCTGTCCCCGGCACAGATGGCGGCCTATTATCCCAACCTGGATGTGCTGGTCGTCTCCAGCCTGAACTCCACCGAGGCTTTTGGGTTGGTGCAGATTGAAGCGATGATGAACAATATCCCGTGTGTAGCCTCCGCTTTACCGGGTGTGCGCCGCCCCGTGCAGATGACCGGCATGGGCCAGGTCACCCCGATTGGTGATTCTGCCAAACTGGCTGGTTCCATCCTGGAAATCCTGGCTGACCCCGCCAAATATCGCCGCGACCCGGCCCAGATTGCCCTGCCCTACATCCCCGATTCTGTGGCGGCAGAGTATGAAAAGCTGTTCGCGCGCTTGAAATCGTAAGGGCGCAGCATTGCTGTGCCCCTACGCTGCCCATATCAAAGAATGCTATGGATTCTCTCGGTATAAATTTCCCCTTCCTGGCGATCCAACTTCTTAACCTGGCCCTGTTTTGTGCCTGGCCTGTATTCAGTATCGCCGCAATTTTTGCCCTGCGAAAAAAGAAACTGTCGGGAACGCAGCAAGCCTTATGGGTTTTGATTATCCTGGTAATTCCGTTGCTGGGCGCGCTTTCTTTTTGGGTTCTCCAGCCAGCGCCCCAAAATGGGCCATCAAATTAAAATTGCAGGGCATTCCCCCATACATCTCCTGCTCCTTCTCGCGCGGAAAAAACTTATGACCAATCGCCAATCACACAGTACAAAAGATTTCCTCTTTGCCCATACCCGCGACCTGCCCTACTTCCGCGCCCTGCTGCGGGCGGTGGAATCGCGCTTCTACCAGGATATCAACCTGCCATCTCCCACACTCGACCTGGGCTGCGGTGACGGGCACTTCGCCCAACTGACCTTTGACCGCAAACTGGATGTCGGCCTCGACCCCTGGACAGGCCCCATCCACGAAGCCGGGACGCGCCGCGTTTACAACCTGCTGACAGAAGCCAACGGCGCGCACATGCCCTACCCAACGGCATATTTCTCCAGCGCCCTCAGCAATTCCGTCCTGGAGCATATCCCTGAGCTGGATGATGTGCTGCGCGAAACCGCCCGCGTGCTCAAACCCGGCGCGATTTTTGTCTTTTGCGTACCCAACCATAACTTCCTGCCACAGCTTTCGGTAGCACGCTTCTTCGATGCTGTTGGGTTGGCTCCGCTGGCGCGCGCCTACCGCGACTTCTTCAATAAAATCTCGCGCCACGTGACTTGTGAAGATGCCGCCGCCTGGGATAAACGTCTCGAAGCTGCCGGGTTTCGCATCGAAAAATACTGGCACTACTTCTCGCCTGGCGCGCTGGCCACGCTGGAATGGGGACATTACTTTGGCCTGCCATCGCTCATCATCCACGTGCTCACGCGCAAATGGCATCTCACCAACGCACGCTGGAACTTTGCACCCATCATGGCGCTCATTCGCAAATATTACAACGAACCCATCCCGCAAAAGGATGGCGCGTACACCTTCTACATTGTCCGGCGGAAATAAGCGCCCGAAGTTTGCTCGATGGAAGAACCCAGCGTTCTCGATTATCTTAAATCCAGACTCCCCGGCAGGGTGCAGATTGAGATTCCCACCCCGCCGCAGGTTCCCGCTTCCCCATCCGTATCGCCATCCAGGCTTCCCTGGCGCATCTTGCTTGGGCTAATCCTGGCGATTCTGGCCCAGCGGCAGCTTGAACCACCCGCCAACACCCAGCAAGCCATCATCTTCTATGCGCTGGCGCTGGTCTTTTTTGCCTGGGCCTACAGCGCCTATGAGTGGGATTTACCTGCCTCGCGCGAAGATTTGGAGCACATTGACCCCCAGAGCTACGAACGCGACCCCTTCCTGATCTCGATCCCTATGGCGGTGGCAGCTTTTATCGCCTTTGCTGGCAACCGCTTCACCCCGCTCAATCTCAGCCTGTGGATCATTGCCATGGGCCTGTATTTTTACGCTCTCTGGCTGCCCCAGCCCGGATTGTTTCCGCGCCTGAAAAACTGGTTTGCAAGCCTCAACTGGCGCTGGATGGCCCTCCTGACACTGGTTTTTGCCATCGTAATCTTTTTCCGCGTTTACAACCTGGATCGGACGCCTTTTGAGCCATTCAGCGACCACGCCGAAAAACTGCTGGATGTAAACGATATTCTCAACGGTCAGTACCCCATTTTCTTCATCCGCAACACCGGGCGCGAAGCCATCCAGATGTACCTGACGGCCTTCATCGTGACGGTTTTTGGCACAGGCCTGACCTACATGAGCCTGAAAATCGGCACTGTAACCGCCGGGATTTTGACCCTGCCGTATGTTTACCTGCTTGGCAAAGAAATCGCCAACCATCGCGTAGGGCTGCTGGCCATGCTGCTGGCCGGGATGTCATACTGGCTGAACGTCATCAGCCGCGTAGGACTGCGATTCCCGCTCTTCCCGCTCTTCGCCGCCCCGGCCTTGTTCCACACCCTGCGCGGATTGCGCACCCAGCGCCGCAACGACTTCATCCTGGCTGGAGTATTCCTCGGGCTGGGTCTGCACGGTTACAGCAGCTTCCGCGTGGTGCCATTCGTCATCCTGGCAGCCTTCATCATTTTCATCCTGCACACCCGCTCCAGCGAGACCAAATGGCAGTCGGGTTTCATGCTTACCATCGTAATCCTGACCTCGGTGATGGTTTTCCTGCCACTGCTGCGTTACACCACCGAAAACCCCAGCTTCGTCATGTACCGTTCCATGACGCGCATTTCCACCTGGGAACAACCGCTGCCTGGCCCGGCCTGGCAAATTTTTGGTGAAAACCTGTGGAAATCCATGCTGATGATGAATCTCGACAATGGCAGCACCTGGGTTAACAGCATCCCGGGGCGGCCTGCGCTGGATTTCATCGCCGCGGCATTATTCGCCGCCGGGTATTTTTTTGTGGGCGTGCGTTATTTCATCTACCGCCGCTGGATAGACCTGTTCCTGCTGGTCTCCATCCCGCTGCTGATGATGTCATCCATCCTGTCACTGGCCTTCCCCGAAGAAAACCCCTCCGTCAATCGGTCGGGTGGCGCGGCGCTGATCGTTTTTGTCATCATCGCCCTGGTGTTGGATGGGGTCTACCTGGCACTCAAACGTTGGACAACCCCTCACCGCACCGGGCAGGCCGTGGCCCTGGCTGTACTCGGCGGACTGGTTGTGATTTCTGGCTGGCAAAACTTTGACCTGGTCTTCAATCAATATACCAACCAGTACAACCAGGCTGTCTGGAACACATCGGATATGGGCAACGTCATACGCCAGTTCGTTGATGAAGGCAACCACCCCCAAAACGCCTGGGTTGTGCCCTACCCCTACTGGGTCGACACGCGCCTGGTGGGCATCTGGGCCGGGTACCCCACCCGCGATTTTGCTCGCTGGCCCGAAGACCTGCCTTATACCACCAACATCTCCGGCGCAAAATTGTTCATCGTCAAACAAGACGACGTGGAAACCCTTAAAATCTTGCAAAACCTGTACCCTGTGCATTACACTGATTACTTTACTGCCGCCAACCCATTCCAGAGCTTCTGGATATATTACGTGCCCGCCACACAACCTTAAACCTTATGGAAAATCGCCCAACCCGTACCCAGATTTTTGACCTGCTCCTGATTGCCGTGCTCCTGCTCGGCGCATATTTCCGCCTGGTCGGCTTAGACTGGGATCAGGGCCAACACCTGCACCCCGACGAACGCTTCCTGACCATGGTTTCATCGGCGCTTGAGCCAGTCAAAAGTATTTCAGATTACTTCGATACGGCCCAATCCAGCTTCAATCCAGCCAATCGCGGCTACGGGTTCTTTGTTTACGGCACGCTGCCCATTTTTATCATTCGCTACATAGCCGAATTCGTTCACATGACCGGCTATGATGAGATTTACCTGGTGGGGCGCGTGGCCTCGGCCGTTGCCGACCTGCTGGCGGTTTTTTTGCTTTACATCGTCGCAGCGCGACTATATAACCGCAAAGTGGCCCTGCTGGCGGCGGCGTTTTCGGCCTTTGCGGTGATGCAAATCCAGCAGTCGCACTTTTTCACGGTGGATAACTTCCCGACCACGTTTTGTATGTTGGCCGCTTATTTCGCAGTTGAAATCCTGCTGGAGGATGGCAGGGCCAACATCCGGTTTGGAAATATTTTTTCGATTTTACGCTCCAGCCTGTTCCTGAACTCACTCGGGTTTGGGCTGGCTTTGGGGATGGCGGTGGCCTCGAAGTTGAATGCGGCCCCGCTGGCGATTTTGCTGCCAGGCGCTTTTATCCTGCGCTACTTCCGCTTGAACCGCCCTGTGGCTGTTGTTGCTGCTCCGAGCGAGATTTCCCTGGCTGGAACTGCACCAGACGCTGCATTTGTGGAGGAAACACCCGCGCAGCCCGAGTCCGCTGGAGCAACCCCAGCCGCTGAATCCGATTCAGTTCCCGAATCACTGGCCGGGGCAGATGAACAATCTGCTCTCGATACGGAATCAAGCCCGGTCGTCGGGGAATCCCCATCATTCATCCCCAGCCACAGCAAAACTTTTGAGATGGCCCTGCTGATGGTGGTTATCGGCGCGCTGGCTTCGATATTTGCCTTCCGCATCTTCCAGCCTTATGCGTTTAGCGGCCCTGGCTTTTTTGGCGTGAAGCCCAACCCGCAATGGGTGCAGACGATTGCCGACCAGCGCGCGCAGGCTTCTGGCGATGTGGATTTCCCGCCCGCGCTGCAATGGGCGCGCCGCTCGAACTTTTTCTCGATGCAGAATATCGTCGAGTGGGGGCTGGGCTGGCCCCTGGGCATCCTGGCGTTTGTGGGCATGGCGTATATGGCCTGGCGCAGCCTGAAAGGCGAGTGGACCACCCACCTGCTGTTGTGGGGTTGGACGGTTTTTTATTTCGCCTGGCAATCGACGCAGTGGAATCCGGTGATGCGCTACCAACTGCCGATTTACCCGCTGCTGGCACTGATGGCGGCCTGGTTTGTGTTTGAAGTTGGGAATTCCAGGTTCCAGTTTCCGGGTTTCAGGAAACCCATCGGGGATGCTGAAAGGCCGCTCTTTACTTTCAAACTTCAGGCTGTGGCCTGGGTTCTTGGGCTGGGTGTTTTGGCGGCCACCCTGGCCTGGGCTTTTGCTTTCACCCGCATTTATACTCGCGAGCATACGCGTGTGCAGGCCAGCCGCTGGATTTTCCAGAATGTGCCGGGGCCATTGAATGCCCGCATCACCACTGCCGATGGCTCTCTGGTGAATGTGCCGGTTCCGTTTCCATATAACAACCTGCTTTACCCGGCCACGCACCAGGCAGGGTTCAACGTTCCTGTGGATGGCACGCTGACGGAGGTCTACCTGCCATATGTGCGCACCACCAACTCCAGTCAGACCATCATCTTGACGGTTGCGCGCCAGCCCGGCGGTGTGGATGCTGTGGCCCAATCGGTGCTGGTAAGTGATTTTTCCCAGTCAGATAGTAACGCTGCCACACCCTTTTTCGATTTCCAACAGCAGGGTATTCTCAACATCGGCGAGCTGTATTACCTTTCGCTGACTGTTTCTGAATCTACCGGGCTGGTGGATATTTGTGCGCCTTTTACGCTGACTGTGCTGGATGTGAGCGGAACAGCCACTCTGCCGATCCAGTTTAACGAGTGCCTGCTCGGCCCGGGGCAAACCATTGAAACCAGCTTTTTCTCGCCCGGATCCGGGCCGTTGGCTTCTGCTGTGGCTGGCCGGCTGGTGGTAAACGGCGCGCCGCGCGCGCCCGAAACCAGCCTGACGGTGGATGTGTTCAGCGCCAACGGGCGGCAGGGCGGCAGTGTCACCATCAATGGTTCATTTGATGCCACTACCGATCCGCGCGGCGATGCTTACAGTTTCAAGTTTAGCCAGCCGTTGGAAGTCACCAAAGGCGAGAATTACACCATCCGCATGACGGTGGCGGGCAACCCGCTGGCAATCGGGCACACCGCCCCGGTCAATGAATCATCCTGGGACGACGGCCTGCCGCTGCGCATGGATGGTTTCGACGGCTACGGCGGCATCTACAAGGGTGAACTCAACTTTGAGATGTACTGGGATGACACCCCGGAAAAACTGACCCGCTTTGAAACCAACCTGGATAAAGGCGATTACATCTTCATCTCTTCCAACCGCCAGTGGGCCACCACGGTGCGCGTGCCAGAACGCTACCCGCTGACGGCAGTGTATTATCGCAACCTGATTGGCTGCCCCGCTGACAAAGATATCATCTGGTGCTACAACGTGGCGCAGCCTGGACAATTCAGTGGCAAGCTGGGCTATGAGTTGGTGCAGGTGTTCGAGTCATTCCCCACGCTGGGACAATTCCGTTTCAACGACCAGTTTGCAGATGAGTCTTTCACTGTTTACGACCACACCAAGGTGCTGATTTTCAAAAAATCGGCTGGCTACAACCCCAAAACTGTGCGCGCCATCCTCGAAGCGGTGGATTTGACCAAAACCGTTCACCTGACGCCGCGCAAGGCCTCCAACTTCCCGGGCTTGTTGACTCTGCCAGAGAATCTGCTCGCCACCCAGCGCGCGGGTGGAACGTGGAGCCAGCTTTTCTCGTATGATGCGCTCATCAACCAATATCCGGCATTGGGGCTTTTGCTGTGGTACCTGACTTTTACCGTGCTGGGGCTGGTTTCCTACCCGTTGGTGCGACTGGTTCTCCCTGGCCTGTCTGACCGGGGGTATCCGTTCTCGCGGCTGGCGGGCTTGCTGCTTTTGGCGTATTTCTCGTGGGCGGTGGGTTCGCTCGGGGGAGAATACAGCCGCTTGACCATCGCGGCAGGCTTCGGGTTGATCACCATCGCCGGGGCGTTGGCCGCATTCCTTAAACGGGATGAACTGCGGGATGAGATCAAAGCGCGCGGGCGCGATATCCTGATGGTAGAAGCCGTTTTCCTGGCGCTGTTCCTGATCGACCTGTTCATCCGCATCGGCAACCCCGACCTGTGGCACCCCGGCAAAGGCGGCGAGCGCCCGATGGATTTCTCGTACCTGAATGCGGTCATTCGCAGCACGGTCTTCCCGCCCTATGACCCCTGGTACGCGGGCGGTTACATCAACTATTACTACTGGGGTTATGTGCTGGTGGGCACGCCCATCAAGCTGCTCGGCATCGTGCCGACGATTGCATATAACTTTGTGCTGCCCACCTTGTTCGCCATGCTCGGCATCGGCGGTTTCTCGCTGGCCTGGAATTTGGTCGGGAGTGGCAAGTGGAAAGTAGAAACTGAAAAGAAGTCAGCAGAATTGCCGCTGGACGCCGAAGGCGAGGCCCACCCTGAGCTTTCTGAGCCGCAGCCCGCCGCGATCCAACCTGCCAACCTGTTCGACCTGCGCGTTATCGCCGGGCTGGCGGCATCTGCCGGGCTGGTGCTGCTCGGCAACCTGGGTACCATACGGATGGTTTTCCGCGGGCTGCAAAAGCTCGTTGTCCCCAACGAAATGGTTGACGCGACCACCGTCTGGTTTTACGAGCGCTGGCTGTGGGCTGCGCAAGGCTTGCTGAAAGTCATCGGGGGCCAGGGAATGCCCTACGGGCGCGGCGAGTGGTACTGGCAGCCCAGCCGCGTTATCCCCGCGCCGGGCGACGTTGAGCCGATCACTGAATTCCCGCTCTTCACCTTCCTGTACAGCGATCTGCACGCCCACATGATCGCCCTGCCACTGGCCGTGCTGGCGCTCACCTGGGCGCTTTCCACGCTGATGGCGCGTAACACCGGGCGCTGGGGCTGGTTGGGCACGCTGGCCTTTGGCGGGTTGGTCATCGGCAGCCTGCGCCCCACCAACACCTGGGATTTCCCCACCTACCTGCTCTTCGGCGCGATGCTCACAGGTTACGCCATTTTCAGGTATGTGGAAGTGGGAGATTCTCCACGCTACGGCCTGCCTCCGCTCATCCAGCGCGGAATCCTGGCCCTGGCCGGGATGGCCGCCCTGGCAGCTTTCTCGCTGTTATTCTTCCAGCCTTATGCCCGCTGGTACGGTCTCGGCTACAGCGAAATCGCCCAGTGGACCGGCCCCAAAACCCCCATCTGGTCTTACTGGACACACTGGGGCCTGTTCCTGTTCATCATCATCGCGTGGATGAGCTGGGAAACCCGTCAGTGGCTGGCGCAGACCCCGCTTTCGGCGCTCGCCAAACTCAAACCGTTTGAACTGCTCATCGAAGCCGCAGTCGCCCTGCTGGTTGTAGCCGTGCTCGGGCTGACGTTTATGCTCAAAGTCGAAGTAGCCTGGTTCGCCCTGCCGTTGGCCTTCTGGGCCTTGGTCCTTTTACTGCGTCCTGAGCTACCCGATACCAAGCGTATGGTGCTCTTCATGATCGGCACCGGCCTGACCCTGACGCTGGTGGTCGAAATCATCGTGCTGGTTGGCGACCTGGGACGCATGAACACCGTCTTCAAGTTCTACCTGCAAGTCTGGGTGTTGTTTGCCATCAGCGCCGCCGCCGGCCTGGGCTGGGTTTTGTACGAGTTTGACTTGTGGAGTCTGCGCTGGCGCCAATTCTTTGAAGCCGTTGGCAGCGCGCTGCTTGTGGGTGCGCTCATGTTCACCTTCACCGCCACATCCGACAAGATCACCGATCGCATGACCGATGGCGTTCCGTTAACACTCGATAGCATCACATACATGCAATACGCCAAATACTGGGATGGCTCCGAGATGAACCTGAACCAGGATTACCAGGCTATCCGCTGGCTGCAAGACAACGTCCAGGGTTCGCCAGTCATTGTCGAAGCCAGCCTGCCTGAATACCGCTGGGGCACGCGCATGACCATTTACACTGGCCTGCCCACCGTCCTCGGCTGGAACTGGCACCAGCGCCAGCAGCGCGCTCTGTTGCCCGATTCGTGGGTTTTCCAGCGTTCAGACGAGATCAAAGCCTTCTACCTGACCACCGACCTGCAATCCACCCGCGACTTCATCAAGAAATATGATGTCAGCTATATTATCCTCGGCCAGAACGAACAGCAATACTTCCCCGGCCCCGGATTGAACAAATTCCAGGCACAGGATGGCAAACTCTGGAAAAAAGTCTTTGAGACTGGCAGCACGAGAATTTACCAGTTCGTCAAATAGCGGTAAGCAAATCTATAGATTTCCCTTACGAAAAACAAAAAAACTCCCAGTGCTTCGGGAGTTTTTTTGTTGTCAAATGTGAAGGTTAGCGAAAAGAGTTCGTCGCGCTCTCGGGCTGTCCCATTCGGCGTCGAAATCCAAGTGGCGGTTGACGGAGAAGTACAGCACCATCCACCCGGCCAGGGTCAGGAGCAGGAGGGTCATGCGGTAAGTGAAGGAGAGGGGTGTGTCCAAGAGTTATTTACAAGCGGTCATAATCTGGCGGTTCGACTTTGGCAACTTTTGACATGGCTTTCAAAAATTTTTCCTTGCTGCCGCGTTGCGCGCGCATTTCCAAATAATCTTCCGCCAAGCCGCGTTTGACAACCGCCTTTGCAAACATTTCTGGCGTGAGTTCGGGAATGTCAGATAAATCAATATCGTCATCGCCCATGGCTGCCAGTCGTTCCCAATCAGTTTGAGATTTGTTGGAAATGGTAGATTTGCTCATTTTCGGAGAAATTATGCCCTGGCTAACCTGATTTGTAAATTTGCGCCAACTGCTTCAGCGTAACGACGAATGGTTGATAACCTGACATCATCCGCATGATTTTCAATGCGAGAAATGGCAGACTTTTTCGTTTGTAACTTTTGCGCTACTTCATCCTGGGTCAATCCTGCCGCTTCCCTGGCCTGTCGCAAAATAACGCCGATTTTAAAATCGGCATAGCCGACTTCATAATTTTCTGCAAACTCTGGGTCGCGCTCGGTGCGATTTTGAAGATATCGTTTAACATCACTCATGGCTTTTTACTCCTTGCCAGATACTCATTTTTTCGGCGGATAGCAAGCGCAATCTCTTGCGGAGGCGTCTTTTGGGTTTTCTTGGCAAAACCGTTTGTCAAGATAAGCAAAGAGCCGTTCTCGAAGAATCCCAACAACCTGAAAATGTCACTTCCAAACTGGATGCGGACTTCCCAAATTCCTTCACTATCCACCAGTTTTTTGAAATACTGGCGCGGAACTGATTCTAATTCTTCGATGATTTGTAATACCCAGAGAACCTTCTGCGCTTGCTTGCCTGTTAGCGAGTCTAAAAATGACTCAATTGGGCTTTGGCCGTTGGGGAGGCGAAAGAAAATTACTGTCCGCATACCCCCATGTTATCACAAATGTGAACTTGCCGCAAAAGATTTTCTACACCCATTCGGTGCCAAAATCGAGATGGCGGTCGCGTGTCTTGGCGCGGCGGTTGACGGAGAAGTACAGCACCATCCACCCGGCCAGGGTCAGGAGCAGGAGGGTCATGCGGTAGGTAAAGGAGATGGTTGTGTCCAAGATTGACTCCAATATTTGGACACGGATTACACGGATTTCGCGGATTAGCGCGGATTTTTATAAAAAAGAAAAAATCCGTGTTTTTCCGTGTAATCCGTCAAATCCGCGTCCCGGTTTTTAATCTGCGCTGGCAGGTGCGCCAACTGAAACATGATGCCCGGCAAAACCTCCAGCCGCCGTCCGCGCGTGGTTCACAAAAAAGTGCATCCGATTAAAGAAATTCACTTCGCTCACGCCCGCGTCCGCATCCAGGAACAGCAGGTTGATGTGCGGATACTTCTCCTGCAAGCGTTTCTGCACGCCCTTGGCGATGACGTGGTTGGCGATGCAGCCAAACGGTTGGAGACAGAGCACATTCGTCACGCCGTTGCGCGCAAACGAGGCGATTTCACCGGCAATCAGCCAGCCTTCGCCGTACTGATGGTTCAGGCTCAGGATTTCCTGCGCGCTGTTGGCGATTTC